>JAZKIS010000001.1:0-56222 GCA_040384725.1 Patescibacteria group bacterium
GGGTGCCGCTGTGGTTCGCGCGGTCGAGGTAATAGCTTCCCTCCTGTCCGTCGAAGGTGCCGGTCCAGTCTCCCGAAGCGTTGAGGGCAATTGCTCCTGTGCTTGTTGAGTAGGTTATGCCAGAACCAGCAGAGAGTGCGCTGCGAGCGCGAGCATTCGTGTAGTACTGGTTGGTTGATCCTTCTGCGAGGGCGTCGGTTGTTGTGCCTGCGAGCGCTGAAGCGAAGCGCGCGAGGGTGTAGTACTGGTTCGATCCTTCGGCGAGGTCGGATGTTGATTTGGTACCGAACCAGGCGTTTGCGGAGGTTGTTGAGAAGAAGTATCCCTTTGAGATACTATCGAGGAATGTCTGCACCCGTGCCGTAGTGAAGTACTGGTTCGTTGATCCCTCGTCGAGCGCATCAGTTGTCGTTGCATACCAGCTCGCGAGCGAAAGATAGTTGCCGAGATCGCTATAGGTCGGAAACCCGAGAGACGAGGTTGCAACCTGCGTCCAGGTATTCCCGGGACCACCAATAAGGAGCTGGTTCGCGCTTACGCTCGAGAGGCCGGTTCCTCCCCGTGCGCCCACGAGCGTACCGGTCCAGGTTGGCGTGAAGGTATGCGTCGATCCCGTGGAGACAACAGTAATGCCGATGTTCGTATCGCTCGAGGTGGCGAAGGTCTGGGAGCTTGTCGTAATGCCGTTCAAGGACGTGATGCCTCCGGAGCCGGAACCACAATTCGCTCCGGTTGAGGTGAACTTCCCGGAAACGAACTCTACGCAGCCATCTGTAACGCCGGTAACGGTAAGATTGGCTGCCGCGAATGAGTTGGCGCCGCTCCATACGTTATTCGCGAAGGTCTTCGGGATTGTGGTCGAGGCAGCGATGAACGCATTCACGCGACCATCGGTGTAGTAGAGGTTGCTTCCTTCAGCGAGGTTCGTGGTGCTCTTGGTTGTTAGCCAATAGTCAGCGGAGGTTGTTGCAAAGCTGCTCGTTGGGTTCTGTGAAGCGTAGTACTGCGCGGAGGTGGTTGAGAAGAAGTATCCCTTGTCGACGGTGTCGAGGTAGGTCTGTACGCGGCCGTTGGTAAAGAACAGATTCGTTGAGCCCTGTGCGATGTCGTCGGTATCATCTGTGTCCTTGTCGAAGTAGTTCTGTACCGCGTGATTGCCCCAGGAGAATGCGGTGTTCCAGTCAGTCTGTGACGCGGTGAGGGGGATGGAGTAGCCGCTCGTGAGGGAGAAGACGCCAGCGACGTAGTCGATGCCGGTTA
This sequence comes from Patescibacteria group bacterium, assembly GCA_040384725.1. Taxonomy (GTDB): domain Bacteria; phylum Patescibacteriota; class Minisyncoccia; order Phycocordibacterales; family Phycocordibacteraceae; genus C7867-001. The sequence continues at coordinate 1,261 of JAZKIS010000001.1, forward strand.
TGGTCTCGGATATGGCAGCGCGTGCGCGGGTATTGGTGTAGTACTGGTTGGTTGATCCTTCTGCGAGGGCGTCGGTTGTTGTGCCGGCGATGATGCTTGCAACGGTGCTGGCGAAGTTAGAGATCGTTGAAGCAAGCTGCGTACCCGTGTGATTCGCGCGAGCGAGATAGTAGCTTCCCTCCTGCCCATCCAGCGTTCCGGTCCAGTCGCCTGCGGTTGAGAGCGATATGACGTTGTTTGAGATTGAGAGTGGCGAGGTTGCGGAGGTTATGCGATTTGCGTAGGCAGTATTCCATTCCGTCGTTGAGGCTGTGAGCGGGATGGAGTATCCAGACGTCGTTGTGAAGACTCCCGTCGCATTGTTGTACGAGAGTCCTGATGCGGATGAGGAGAGGACGCCTCGAGCTCGAGCATCCGTGAAGTAGCGGTTCGCGATGCCTTCAGTGAGCGCATCGGTAGTGGTGCCCGCGAGCGCTGTAGCGAAGCGAGAGAGCGTGAAGTACTGGTTCGAGCCTTCTGCGAGATTGCTTGTTGTCTTGCCCGAGAGCCAATAGTCAGCCGATGTTGTTGCGAAGCTGCTCGTTGGGTTCTGTGAAGCGTAGTACTGCGCGGAGGTGGTTGAGAAGAAGTATCCCTTGTCGACGGTGTCGAGGTAGGTCTGTACGCGGCCGTTGGTAAAGAACAGATTCGTTGAGCCCTGTGCGATGTCGTCGGTATCATCTGTATCCTTATCGAAAAGGTTGTACGAGTTATCCCAGCCGGTGTTGCCGTCTGTTATGTATCCTGCCGATGCATGATTGCCCCAGCTGTAGGCAGTCTGCCAATTCGTCGTCGAAGCAGTGAGCGGGATCGAATACCCAGCTGCAAGTGAGAAGACACCGGTGTTGCTGTCATATGCGACACCAGGAGCAGTTGAGGAGAACAAGCCGCGGGCGGTTGCCGAGAAGTCGCTGATGGTTGAAGCGAGCTGGGTGCCGCTGTGGTTCGCGCGGTCGAGGTAATAGCTTCCCTCCTGTCCGTCGAACAAGCCTGTCCAGTCGCCGGTTGCGTTCAGTGCAATAACGCCGGTTGAAGTTGCGTACGTAATACCAGAGCCTGCAGAGAGCGCGCTGCGGGCGCGAGCGTTCGAGAAGTATAGGTTGGTTGAGCCTTCAGTGAGCGCATCGGTCGTGGTGCCCGCGAGCGCTGTAGCGAAGCGAGAGAGCGTGAAGTACTGGTTCGTTCCTTCGGCGAGATCACTTGTTGTCTTCGTACCGAAGGCCGTATTGAAGCGTGCGCTGGTGTAGTAGAGATTCGATGAGCCCTCTGCAAGATCATCGGTATCCTTCGTTGAGAACCAGAAGTCTGCCGTTGTCGTGGCGAACGGGCTCGCTGCAAGGGTAACGGTGAGCTCGCCATTAACGACCGCGAGACCGTACCCAGTAACGTCGCTGACATAGTCGCTGCCGAGTCCCAGCAGACTCGTATACAAACTTGTCGTCGTCGCGTTACCCGCAAGAAGCGTATCGGTTTCGACCGACGGGCCTTCGAAGGTGGAATTCGTTATCGTGCCGTTGTCGACGTTTCCGTCAAACGATGATGCGTCACTACTGCCGCTTCCGTCGTTGCGATCGTTTATCTCTTCGAGTATGTCTTCCGTCGTTGCGTTCCTCCAGGCGACGAGCTGCTCGCGAAGATAGCTTTCGGTGATGCCGTTGGTGAAGATGGTCTCGGTGACGTAGCGAGATACGTACACCGGCGATCGTTCTATCACACGTTCAGTGACGAGCGACATGACGGTCGTCGTCGAATGCGTACCAGGAGTAACGGTTGTCAGGATCTGCGGAACACCTGGAGGAGCGATGAGTGTTGCGAGTGCGCGTACTGGACCCCAGAACCACTCGTTGATCATCTTGTGTGCACTCACAGCAAACTGCTCTAACTCGGTGAAGGGTGGGGCTGCGGCGAGTACTGATGCGGTCTGGTCGTCGGCGTGCGCAATGATCCCTTCCTCCTGTGCCGCGACGATGCGCTTCTGTGCACTGAGGCTGATGATGCCTCCTCCCGCCCATGCGACACTTCCGAGAAGAACTACAGCCACGACGGATGCGAGAGCAACACGGGTCAAAACCGCAGATCGGAACATCGGCTTCTTCCCACTGTGCTGTCGGTACTCGGCAAGACGCTCGCGTGCGAGCTTCTCAGCACGTGCGTCCTTCTCCGCCTCCACCAGTTTCAAGTAGCGGACGAGCACTGCATGCTCGACGAACCAAAGGCCGTCCTTTCGTACGCCTTCTATTTTTTCTTCACGGCAAAGGCGCGTGATATATCCGCTCGTTACGCCTGCTATTTCAGCAGCCTCAACTGATGAGAGGAGTGTCTGTTTTTTTAAAGGAGCGTTCATGCGAGGAGGAATGGAATATCTATATAATACCTAGAGATTCCACGCATACCTACGCATCATGTGTTGATAAGATGACGCGCTCGTGAACTACGAATTTAATTTCAAATGAGCGCACTATGCCAATGAGTGTTTCTTCTAAATTTTCGACACTACCAGTGCGCCCTGTTCGTGCTGCAAGGCTACTTACGAAGTCAAAATATGTCGTACTGGAGTAGCCAACTCATCTAAGCTAGCTTTATTCTTTATCTATAGACGTTTAGTAACCAAAAGACGACAGAGAATGAGCCTTCTCAAGTACCCGAATGCCCCTAAATCATCTATGCACGAAATTATTTTCTATTGCATCGAGAGTTTGGAGGCGATTCAATACTGAATGTGTTCTATTTACTAGATATATCGGATGAAATCTATTGGTCCTATATATTTATTCTTTCTAACGCCGAATCTGGCACTTATTACATGGATTGTTGCGAACCATCCATTGAGATCCAGAACGCTCAATCTGGAGCGCTTGGAGATACCAAGGTGGTAGCTTCAACCGGTCTCTATATATATAGGTATATATGTAAAAGGCGTTAATGATGCTTCGATTCTGCTTATGTAAGCGTAAGATATCGTTCAGATACCCTGATTTAGATATTTACTTTAAATAAATCTTGTATATCCGAGATAGAAAATCTAGTATTTACGCCATTATATATCTCGTATGCGTTTTACTTATTCAGCAGGCACTACTGGTGGTGGTTCAACTATTGGCTCTGGAGCAGGCTCAGGGGCAGGTGGTGGGACTACATTTGCCTGTACGGTCACTATTCGTGATACATGAGCTTCATTCCCTCCCGCATCTGAGACTGAGTACGTAACCGTGTAGAGTCCTGGAGTACTCGTATCTACTGTCCCTTCAGTCTGTATAGCACTCGTGAGGTCTCCATCGGTCTCGTCACTCGCGGTAGCACCCTGGTCGATCCAAGTAGCACCCTGATCGATTTCACGGGCTGCAGGGCCGTTCAGCGTAATTGAAGGCGGCGTGGTATCACCTGACCCAACAACCGGCGTGGTGGTGCCTGCTCCCTCGCCCGGGAAGACTGGTGGAAGAGGATCGTTCGACGGGCTCGGCGTCGGCACGTTCTGTGTTTGTGTTGGGCCAGCGGCACCAGGGCTTGCGAGCTGCCCTTCGGTCTGCAGGATGAAGTAATCGAAGGATACATCTGCTGACTGGCCACTAGCAAGCGTCACACGGAACTTCCCTGCCTCCTTGTTGCTTATGTACCACGCGCCCTGGATAGGTCCCGTGAAGGTAACGAAGATCTTTGAGGTTGGGAGAACATACGGGTTCTGTACTTCTATAACGGTATTGCCCGCGAGGATAGACTCACTTCCTACCGAGGAGTCACCGTTCGTGTCTTTGGCTACCGCCAGCTGGCGGAAGACCAGGGTCTCGAATTGCGCGACACCGTTCTCAAGGTAGATGCCGAGGGTCTGAAGCGCGCTCTTCAGGGTTGCTACAGAGAACCCAACCGCTCCTGAGATCTCATCGGCGGCGCTGCTGCTGCTCTCAAGTGCCGCAACACGCGCCTCAACGTCGTCGATACGGGTCGCAAGGAGGTCAGTACGCTCAGACAGGGCCTGGAGATTCGTAATCGCATAGCTCGCCATCTTATAGAGGTCCGCACTCCCGTTCGAAAGGACTTCGCTCGGGAGCGTCTCAGTAATGCTGGTGAGGAAAGATGCTGCAGAGACGGAACCTTCTGAGAGAATGCTTGCTGCTGTGAGGGAGTCGTTGAAGGTTCCCGTGCCGGTAACGGTGAGCATGCCAGCGATTGATGCGTCGCTTGAGACAGCGAGCGAGTGTGCTTCTTGGTTTTGTGCCGCCGGCGCAATAGAGAGCGTACGCACATTGAGCTCGTTCACGCCTTCAACGAGGTACGGTATGAAGTCGAGGTACGAGACGCCGAGGTATCCCCTTTCAGCATCAACGATCTTCGCTGAGTTCGGGAGCACGGCCTGTACGTCCTGTGCGAGGAATCCAACCTCAGGACGGTTGCTGCCGATCATGTTGTACGTCTTTCCGTTAATTGCGGAGAGTACGGAGAACGGGTTCTCAATATCCTGGATATTCTCCTTGAGGCGGCGGTCTGAGACGTCGGTTATGGAGCCGGTGTACTCGATATCGCCGGTTACGTCGAGGGCGACGGATGCATTAGTCATGCCGATACCAACATTGCCTCCTGCAGCCTGAAGGCTTATGTCGTATGTAGTGGCGCTTCCGTCGATACGACCTCCCTGGATCCAAGATTTTCCATCGCTGTTTGCTCCCATATTAAGACCGTAGCCTCCGCCCGTAGGAGCCACCGTAAGGCCGACGCCGGTTGGCGAACCGAGCGTCATGCTTGCGGCGGCGGTCGCTGTAACATGAAGCTTGGAGAGAGGGGCCGTGGGACCGATACCGACGTTACCTGCGTTCGTTATCAACATGTTAACGCCGCTTCCAGCAGAGTCTAGGAACGCGAGTCCGGTTGTTCCCTGATTACTCCATCCTATTGAGCCCTTACTTGCTCCAGCATTGGTGAATCCGATATAGGTTCCTCCACCTGCAGTACTATCGAGACCAAGTACTCCTTGTGCTGCAGAGCTGGCAATACTGACCGGTCTTCCAGCGGTTGTAGTACCGACACCAAGATTACCCTCCACGAGCAAGCCGTTGGTAGGAGCAACGGTGCCGTAGAAACCAGTACCCACCGTCGCGTTGCCGTGTACGCTGAGTCGGTTCACAGTAGAACCGCCGCCGCCAATCGAAAACCCGTCACCTAATCCGCTGTACCAGAGGAAATCGTTTCCGTTTACGTCATAGAAAGCCATGCCAGCCCACGTATTGGTACTAGTGAGGCTAAGTTGGGCATCTGCAGTACTTCGTACGGTTACCGTACTCGCGGTCGCCTCTATATCTAGCTTAGACTGAGGGTTACTCGTGCCGATACCGACGTTTCCATCGCCTCGAACATAGAGGTACTCAGAGCCTGAGTAGCTCCGGACACGAAGAGCGACATCGGAAGTGTTGGTTCCTGCATCAATGAGAAGGCCGTACGAATTACTTGTGTTGCTGTGTCCTTGAAGATACGAGCTCCAGTTGCCGGATGTGCCGTGGACCTGCAGTCTTGCTGTGTTTGGGTTTGTGGTGCCGATACCAATGTTTCCATCACCCCGTATCGCAAAGTGTGTTGCACTAGCTCCTGCATTGCCCACAAGCATCGAGTAGTCAGATGAGTTAGTACCTCCAAGAACTCGCAAACCATAGGAAGCGCCAGTGGTTGTATTGGCCTCAAGCTGCGCAACCCAGTCAGCAGCAGTGCTCTTTACACCAAACTTTGGGGTGGCGCCAGTGAAGGATGTTGCGCCGATAGCGACGTTACTTGCTGAACTAATACGCATTGATTCTGAAGTGCCGCCTGAGAAGAAGCGGATGTCCTGTCCTGCCGTTTGTGCGCTGAGCACTATACCCGAAGCATCAGAGTTTGTAACAACAGCAATGCGATCTGCAACGGCTGTATCTACGTAATCGCTCGGGAGCGCATAAAGACCGCCGCTTGCGGTTGGGGTCTTGAGGTTAAGGCTTGCAGAAGCGAGCGTGTTCCCTGCTGCAGCGAGGTTTCGAATCTGAATACCTGCTGATGTTGAGTTGTTGGCACTTCCCCGGACGTCGAGCTTGTAGTCGACTGTTCCCATACCCGATCCGATGCCGATGCCGACGTTACCTGTTTCCGTGAGGGTCATGACGCTTGCCTGCGATGAGCCGGCGATAAGGCGGATATCTCCGCGGGACGCGAGCCCGAGGTTCGTTAATCCCGAGGTACTGAGATAGTTGAATACAGACTCGGTATACGCGCCATCATTAGCACGAGACAAGTTTATGGCGTTATTAAGTGAGCTGAAATCGATGAACTGCGTCGCATTCGTGTAGTTACCTGCAGTATTTCCTATCTGTGTATTGAGGTTAGTTCCTGATTGGACCTGGAGCTTCGCTGTTGGGGACGTTGTGCCGATTCCAACGTTGCCTGCCCCAGTAATACGCATGTACTCAATAGCGTTCGTTGAGAACGCTATTGGCGCATTCTGCGACTGGTAGATATTAAGCGCAGACGCCCCACCAAAGCTCGAGGCGCCCGAGCTGTTCAGGAATATCTGTGCCGCCGTGTTACTAACCGAGTTGGCGAAATCGAGTACTGCGAATGCACTCGCGCTTGTACTGTAGTTCTGGATACGTATGCCGATCGATGCAGCGGTGTTTGCCTCAACATGGAGAAGACGGCCAGGGGTTGTAGTTCCGATACCGACGCTGCCGGCACTGTCTACATACAGTCTTGACGTAAAGGTACGGGAGCCGGAGCCTGCAGATGCCTGTACGTAGTTAAGGGTACCGCTGCTTCCAAGGATAAGGGCCGATCCTGTCTGTGCGGTGTTGTCGAGCGTTCCTGCCGTTGCTGAGGTGAGGAGTGCGTTATTCGAAAGCACCGACGTATCTCCTGAGTACTGGACGCCGAGTCGATGTTTCAATCCTAACCAACCAGTTGGCTCGAGGATGTAATTAAGGGTTGAACCTGTTGATCCCGCTACATGCATCAAGCTTGACGGTGTAGTTGTGCCGATACCGACGTTGCCTGCTGTCGTTATTATCATGCGTGAGCTGCCGCCAATAATGTGCTGTATCGCGGCGGTGCTGTATACAACCGTTGAGTATGAAAGTGAGCCAGTGAAAAATCCACCTGCACTCGATCCTTCCGTACCGAAGTACGCATCATTGCCGGTGTTCTGGAACCGTATAGCTGAAGGAGCTGTTCCGCCGTTCAGGGCCTGGAAAGGCACGCCTCCCGTAGAATATGACGTTATGCCGCCACTGAGCATAATATTGCCCGCGATGCCCAGTTTTTCTGTAGGTGTGGTCGTACCAATACCGACGTTTCCAGTACTCGTGATTCTCATTCTCTCCGTTAAATCACTAGCAGAATCACTTGTGCCGAACTGCAAGTACCCAGCAAAGTTTGCTGATATAGCGTTTTCTTTTCTACCAGCGATATGTGCAAAGGATATGGCGCCTGTAGCCGCATCGGTGCCCCTACCTCCAAGATTTATTGAGCCTCCCATATCAGCAGCTTGGACAGATGTCGATTGAACAGAGAAAATACTTGCTTCAGATATAAGGGTGGTATTTGCAGCAGTAACAATAGCGGTTGGGAGTCCAGCCGCAGCATTTACTGTCCCATCTGAAACGTGAAGCTTGGCGACTGGACCTGTTGTTCCGATACCGACGTTGCCGCTCGCATCTATCGTCATACGCTCTGTATTTGAGGTACCGAACGACAGTACGCCTGCTTCTCGATTGTTGATAGTGAAGCCAAGACCAGTTGCAACCAAAGCGGTGCCGTCAGTACTCAAAGTCCCGCTCGTACTATTTGTAAACTTTAATTCTGAGGATGCTGTTGCGTTTATGTGCAAGCCGGTTCCTCCACTTTGCAGTGCAGGTAGTGTCGTACCGATACCCACGTTGCCACCGTTAAAGTACGATACGCCATCCGATGCGAGTTGGACATCGACTACGTTATCAGCTCCCCTGAGCCAAGCTTGGACAGATTCAGCGGACGTGGAGAAGATATCGAACGCTCCGCTTACATTATCCGAAGTCTTAAATCGTGCGATGTAATTGTTATCTGTTCCGACGTCAACAGCTAATGCTGCATCTGGCACTGTCATTCCAATACCGACGTTGCCCGCACCCGTTATTCTCATCCTTTCAGCAAGAGTGCCTGAACCTTTTGTCGAGAACGCGAGATCGGACCTTTCTGCAGCATTTGTTCCATCCTGAAGAAGCGTGCCGATCTTGGCCATGCTTGTAATGATCGAAGAGGCATTCACGCCATTAAATTCCACCGAGGCACCGGAGTTTGCAGCTGAGCTGACGCTGTTCTGGATCGCGAAGATGCCCGTATTCAATCCTGACGATCCACCGCTTATAACGAGCTTGCGATCAGGGGTTGTAGTGCCGATGCCGATATTACCCGCCGACGTAATCCGGAGACGCTCGCTGCCGCCCGTTATGGCACGGATGGTCGAGCCAAGTGTGGTTGTCTGGCCGTCTATAGCGAAGCCGGTTGGCTGTGACGATCCTGCACTTATCTCAACGCTCTCATTGTCTGCAAACGTATGGATCGAGCCGACCTGGCCTGTGGTGAGCCTGCCGGTTGCGAGATTACTCGAGAACGACATGCCGCTCCCTGCCGTTGCAAGCGAGCCTCCGCGCACCACGAACTTTGCGGTTGGGTCTGTCGCACCGATACCGACGTTTCCTGAGTCAAGAATCGTAAAGAGTGGTGAGTCAGACGAGTTCGTGGTCTGGAAGTTCACGCCTGTCGTAGTGCCAGCGCCCTTAACGGAGAGCTTTGCGTACGGAGTGGTGGAGCCGATACCGGTGTTGCCGTCCTTGTCTATGGTGAAGCGCGTCGCCATGGTCGCTGTCGCGTCTGCAGCACCCGCGGCGGCGGTGTTCGAGAACGTAAGAGTACCTGCCGCGTTATTGAATGTTAGGTTTGCAGCAAACGATGTACCACTATTCGCACCGTACTTCCACGAGCCACTGTAGTAGTTATTGAATCCAATTGCCGGGTAACTGCGAAGGAAATAAAGAGGACTTCCAGCGCCAATCTGAGCCACTGTAATATCGCTGGACTCTGACGCTACGAAACGCCATGAAGGTGAATCTGTACCCACTCCCACTTTCCCTGAATCAAGGACGGTGAGCAACGGCGAGTCGCTTGAGTTAGTGGTCTGGAAGTTCACGCCTGTCGTAGTGCCAGCCCCTTTGACGGAGAGCCTCGCGTACGGAGTGCTCGACCCGATACCGAGATTTCCTGCATTTGTTAGTGTCATGCGGTCAGTCAGACTGGATAGCGTAGTCCCCGCAGCGCCGGTTGCGCCGGTACCAAACGTGATGCCACCCAGGTTATCCATGAGCCGGAGGGCCGTAACGTAGCCGGTCGTCATGCGCACATATCCGGAGCCATTGTAGTAGGTGTTCGCTTGGAGCTGGCTATAGCCACCTGCGTAGGTTTGCAAAACAAATGGAGCATGAGTAATGTCGCTTGTGAAGGATGCTGCTGGTGAGCTGGCACCGCCTGCTCCAAGGACGCTCAGTCGTGCAATAGGAGTAGTGGTTCCAACGCCGACATTGCCAGAACCATCGACCCGCATGCGCTCAGTGTTATTTGTTCCTACAACAAACGGCTGTGCCTGAAGCGTTCCTACATACATCCCAAGATTCGATGCTCCGTCAGCGAACATGAGGAGTCGGTCTGCTCTTGAGGTGCCGAAAATGTTACCAAGACTCGATGTCGAGCCTCCATAAAGGAATCCGCCATACGAAGCGAACGATCCACGATTATTCTCCATATAGAACGATGCTTGATCGTTTGCATCAGTGCCTTGGAAATACGCGCTGTAATAACCAGAACTCTGTACTCGAAGAGGATATCCGGTCGTAGAGTAAGTTGACTGAATATCAAGTGTTGCACCTGGCGTAGTCGTGCCGATACCAATGTTCCCTCCCGAGAGTATCGTCATCTGTGTCGTGCCATTGGTCTCGAACGCCAGGCTCTCCGCGTCGTTGGTACCGAGCGTTGCTGTTGTTCCGAAGGAGTTCCCTCCCTGCAAGAAGAATCCTGATGCGAGCGAAGATGTAGAGATATCGAGGGTGCCGCTCGTGAGCGTAAGGCCGTTGCCAAGGATTACGCTCGCGAGCTGTTTGGAAGCGTTCGCGTACGTGAGGGTGTTAGCACTTAGGCCGAGGTCGATGATTTCGCCAAAGGTACCGGTACCCGAGATTAAGGAGCTGCCGGCGACAGAGAAGAGCGCGCCCGGGGTTGTGGTGCCGATACCGACGGTTCCGGTGGGGCTGATCTGCATACGCTCTGTGGCGTTCGTATAGAAACGGAAGGTCTTAGCCCCTGCCGTATAGAAGTAGGTGCTGTTTGCGTCAGCCCCTATTGTAAAATCATTGCCGTTAGCGGTTGTGAGCCTTATGTTCGCAAGATTGCCTGTGTCATGAATCTGCAGTGTCTTCCCTCCACTGAAGAATGAGTTCGGCAGCGGATTCGAAATTCCGACACCCACATTGCCTGTGAAATACCCATTGCCAGCGATGGACAGAAGCGCAGCTGGAGAGGTCGTACCGATACCAAAGTTACCACCCGTACTGAAGTAGCCGTTACCACCTGTAACCGCGTTAAGCCGCACCGATGCCGTGATTCCATCTGCTGCGTATAGATAGAAGTCCGCAGCACTTGTCGCTCCCTCGAAGATTCCGCCGAGTGTTCCGCTATCTGAGGCGAGTGCTCGTATCGCCCAGGCACCACTTGCACCCGAAAGAACGTCCAGCTTAGCGCCAGGGCTCGCAGCACCGATACCCACGTTACCTCCTGAAAGGATCGTCATCTTCGTCGTGCCACTGGTCTCGAACGCGAGACTTTGCGCGTCGTTGGTACCGAGCGTTGCTGTTGTCCCAAACGAGTTCCCTGCCTGACGAAAGAAGTCGGTCGCAAGATCCGCATAGCTAACGGTAAGCGCCCCACCGACGTTTGAGAGACCGGTACCAAGTAAGCTCGTGAAGGTGTTGCTATTGAGAGTGAAGTTCGTTGTGCCGAAGTTCGTCGTTGTCGCACTGGTGAAGAGGCCGGTTGCGGAGAAGACCGGCATATTGAACTCGAACTGGTCCGAAGTCGCGTTCCAGGTCAAAAGCGCATGAGGCGAAGCGCTCCCGCGGTTGAAGACGAGGCTGCTATCTTCGGTGTCTGCCGACGCATTGTCAGAGTTAATCGAGAAGGATTCGGATACGGTGCCGGAGATCGACGTTGAGGCTGCGGAGATGTTGTTCGCAACGATCTCGTCGACGTACACGCGATTCCAGTTGTTCCCTACCGACCCGAGATCGTAGGTGTTATTCGCTGACGGAATGAGGTTAGAGCTTATGGAGCTGTTAACCGTGAGGAGATCTGAGGCGCTCGTGCCAAACGTCGCATTCCTGCCAACCGCGATATTGCCTGAGAATGCTGAGGTAGCGGTTGTTGAGGTGGCAAGGACGTATGGGCCAGCGATATACTGCCCTCCTTCGACGATCGAAGCCTGGATACCTCCCCCAAAGGTCGAGGTGGCGCCGTCGCTCCGGATGGTCGTTGGCTGTGTACTACCGATCGCAATGGTCGACGGGAGTGATAGCGTAACTCCCCCGATGCCGTTATCTGTTACCGTGAGCTGGTTCAGGGTGCCTGTCACCCACGAGGAGAGGCTGGTTGAGGTTGCGACTCCGTTTGACCCAACCGACAGGAGTCTCGACGGCGTGACGTACGTAAGCGCGAACGCGTTGGTTGAGGTAGCGTTCGTGAGAGTCGCGTCCGTCGCCGAAAGGTTCGCGATGACCGCGGTCGTGAGGTTCGCAAGCGGCGAGGTGAGCGCGTCAATGATACCTGTCGTGATGCGTGCGCTCGACACGAAAAGGTTTGTCGAGGTCGCATTCGTTGCATTTAGATTGGCCGCGAAGAGATTCGTCGAGGTTGCATTTGTCGAGGTCGCGTTCGTGAGGGTCGCATTCGTTGCCGTTAGGTTCGCAATGACGGCAGTCGTGATGTTCGCGAGTGTCGCGGTGAGGTTCGTGAAGAACCCGTCAACGATAGTCGCGAGCGCGGAATAGAAATTAGTCGTCGTCGCGTTGCCAGCATTGAGATTGGTTGCGAAGAGATTCGTCGAGGTCGCGTTCGTGCTTGTTGAATTCACCGATACGACACCGTTGGTCGTAACTTCTCCAGTAACCGTAAGTGATCCCGTAACGGTCGTAGAGGCGACATCAAGTGTGGTGCCTGTGATTGATCCTCCGGTAAAAGATGAGTCTGTGATCGCCCCGTTACTAAATGTTGAATTGGTGATGCTGCTATCGGTGATCGAACTGTCATGTATGTCGCCACGGAAGGTAGTTTGATCAGAGACATCCTCGATGCGGTTGTACAGCGTACGACGAAGGAGATTGATACGGTCGTCGACATACGTCTGCGATACCCCGCCGTAATTCACTGTCGGATACTCATTACGCACGATTGTCACGGGTCCGTTATAAACCGTTGTGTTTCCCTTTACCGTCTCTTCGGTACCTGCCCCCTCAGGTCCAGGGAACGAACTTTCATCGTTTGGGATGATGGCGAGTCCAACTTCCTCTGACGCGCCGAAGAAACCGGCGAGCGGACCGAAGATTCCATGGAAGGCGCTGCCGGCCGCACGCGCGAGAATCGCTGTTACGTTCCTAAGGAAACTTGGGATGAAGCGATCTATGTCGAGAGACGCGAGTGGTGATGCCGAGAGCATGCTCGTGTCAGCCGTCTCGATACGGAGCGCGATGCCGCCTGCCAGACCAAGAACCGTGTCTGCGGTACCTGAGGGGAGAGATTGGACGGCAGCTGCGGTTCTCATCGCCCCATCCTCAACGCTTGTAAAGGCAAGCTTTGCTGTCTCTACCGAGAGTGCGAGAGCTCGGTCTTCAGATTCCAAGAGACCTGAGACCGTTTTGTTTGCTTCCTTTCCAAAGGCTAGCGAGCTTTCTGAGACTAGCGATCCGGCTGAAGCAGACTCTTCTACGAATGCCACGATACCCTCTTCGTAGGCAGCGGGAGCGAACTGCACGCCTGTAGCCACTGATCTGCTGATATCATTCCCAAGCTCATAGATAGTGCCTGCAATAACGCTCGGAACAACCTCGACGTTTTCAACGTATGCATAGAGTCCGTGCTCGTAGGAAGATAGTGCCGCGACTGATGCTTGCACGAACACATTTCCGAGTGCTAGCGGTGCATGGCGTGCGAAATCTCGCGCAGTAGCACTAACCGACAGGAGGCCGTTCGATGCAATTTCTATTCCACCCACATGAAGTGCAAGAACGGTTTCGATGTCGTTCAGTACATACGCTCCACCGCGGCTGTATGCAAGCATCGTCTCACGAGCGATTGTTGCGAGTACTTCCTGAGGATGTGTTGCAGCGTCAGTGACTGCCATAGCCACCTGCACGAACGTAAGTGAACGAGGATACGTTTCTGAAATTTCCTCTGCACGAGCGTATGCGAGTTCAGTCATCTCCACAGGCTCATGTGTTTTCTCAATGACCTCACGTAGAGTTACTGGAAGTAATTCAACTCGAGTATCAACCGCATCGGTAAGAGTCGTGTCCAACTTTTCAATTTCATCTTTTGCAATTCTTGAAAGCTCTGCGGTATTCGTGAATGCGAACGAGTTTGAAGAAAGCATCGAATTGATCGCAAGCGCACGAGCCTCGAATGCAGAGGCGAGGATCATCTCACCTGCGCGTGCCACAACCCCGCTACCTGCAAGCAACACGCTTGTACCGAGAATCACTGCAGTAAGTCCAGCAGCGAATGCTTGGCCACCCAGGAGCGGCACAGGACGCGGCATACGCACAGCGGTAAATGCCCCGAGCATCGAACTTGCTGTTAGTCGCATTCTATTCTCGAGGCCATCAGTCACCTTAGATACCTGAGCAGTTGGACTATTAGCTTTTCGATATTCAAGCTCGCGCTCCCGAGCGAGATTCTCAGCAAGTTGGATCTTTCTATCAACCTGAGTCTCCATAAAGACTTCAAGCGAGGCTCGTTCGATCAACCACGTACGCCCAACTTGTGAACTCGCAATTTTCTTCTCACGACAAAGTCGCGACAAGTAATCAGCGTTGTATCCAGAAAGTGCAGAAGCCTCTTTCGTTGAAATGAAATTTTTCTGTAGAAGAGGGTTCAAGGTGCAGTAGGTCGGATATCCGAATTAACTACAGTTTAGCTTGTTATTTAGCATTTCTTACATACCCATTTGTGGATAGCCTTAAGCAAGAGTTCATGAATTTCTTTCTTTACCAACTAAAGAAATTTTTAAGACTGAAGACAAAGAGTTTCTAATCAAGATTCAGTGCCTTATTACCCATCTACAATCGTCAAAACTTCGAACTGTTTACTCAAGACCGAACTCTGGTTAAAAATATTGAAATATTATCCGGCTCAGACACTAAATAGCTATCTATAGTCGGTAATCCGTAATAGTTAGTAATTAACTGCTAGGTCGGATAGAAAAGATAACTATTCGTAAACGTGAGATACGTTATATATAGGTATAGGAGCAAAAATTTCTCGCATTTTGGCATTTTCACCAGTTAAAGCATGATTGAGCTTTAGGTTACATATAACTTCTACTACTAAATTTGTATAAGTTGGTACTGCATTTTGAGTAAAATACAGATAAAACGCTCAAATGAGCGTTTTATCTGCGTTAAAATCTCTTTATCTGCGGTTTTCGAATATTAAGTATCTTAGTATGTCTTTAAGATTTAGCTAAAGAATCTTGTATATACGAGACGAGATAATCTTATATTACAAGCTGCTTTTGTACTCACTTTTTCCTCCGAGAAAGTCTACAATGCTTTTCTGTACTCCGTAATCAAGACTGGTTCCGGCAAGAAGTCTCTCTGCGTTCCCTGTTCCTATAAGAGCTGTCAGCATCGCAACGACGGACACGACAATCAGAAGTGCTCGTGCTAACACGCTGGATGACTTAGCCTTTGTAACAGCCTGTTGAGCAAGGGGCTTTGGCATTCGCACTGCAGAGCGCTGCTCAGGATAAACTTCTTCGTACTCCCTACGAGGGCTATTTGTGGTTGTGTACGATCGATGCAACTCGACTTCCTCTTCAATTGGCCCTGTTTCTTCTACAACATCTATTGATTCTGGTTCAGAGTGCCGAATTCGTGAAATAACCACCATTTCCTCGCGGTCAAGACCTTGTATCACGGGTGCTTCAGGAACCTCTAGGACGGGCTCTGGCGAGTTCTCAGGGATGATTACAGGTAGATACTCGTCCTTAAAATCATCTGACCCATCCGGAAGGGCTGCCTGGGGAAGCTTTTTCTCGTCAAACCACTCCCTCCAAGCAGACTGCATATCAGCTACCGCTGCTGATCCGATGTTTTCAACAGGCTTGTTAGCAAATTCGGGCACCAAAACAGGTGTTTCTGCCACGTATTGAGGCTTTTGCCATGTAGATACTCGATCAGTAGCTGGTTCAGCTTCTTCGACAACGGGCTCCGGCTTATCGTCCTTTCCAAAGCGATGCTCCCTAATGGCTGTATCGAGAACATACCAGTTACGGCCAACCAATCGTGCTTCTACCCTTCCTTCTCGACAAAGCTGACCGACATAGTCTTTCGCATAACCAGTAATTTTTGCCGCTTGCTTTGACGAGACGTATGTCTTGTCACCAATAGTTATCTCATCCATGCAAGAATTATAATACTTTCTTGCCTCGTTTCAGATAGGTTATAAACACCCAGTAGCTCATCCCCTCCTTGCCGGTAAAACAGAAAATACTCAGAAGTAATCCTGAGTATTTCGTATCTAGGGTTGGGCTAGACCCCCTTATTAAGCTCCTCGAGAAGCAGTTTCCTGAGCGTGCCCGGATTTCCAGCACCCTGGGTCGCCTTCATGCTCATGCCTATGAGGAACTGGAGCGACGACTCCTTTCCTGATCGATATTCAGCAACAGGGCCTTCGTGGTTCTTAAGAACTCCGAGGACCGTCTCGCGGAGAGATCCTTCGTCACTGACTTGGATAAGTCCTCGGTCCTTGGCGATACTCTCTGGATCCCCTCCCTCCTCTAAGAGTATTGCGAGCACGTCCTTTGCGCCACGAGAAGAGAGGTCGCCCTTAGATACGAGACGAATCAGTGGGACGAACGATGCCGGAACGAGTCCTTCGTACTCTTGCTTGTCACTCTTTGTATACCAGCCTGCTACATCTGAGATGAGGTAATTCGCGCATGCGAGGAGCAGCGCAGTGTCGCCATCCACGTCTGTGATGACAGCATCGAAAAATTCACCTCGTTCTTTCGAACCTGCGAGGAATGTTACGTCGCTTTCCTTGAGGCCGAGCTCTCGATATCGTGCCCTCCGCTCCCACGGAAGCTCTGGAAGAGACGAACGTAGTGCTTCAGGGGCGAACTCAGGAATCTCAGAGAGAACGAGTTTAGGGAGATCCGGTTCTGGGAAGTATCGGTAGTCAGCGCTGCCTTCCTTAAGGCGCTGAGAGAACGTCTTCTGACCCCCTTCGTCCCATCCTCTTGTCTCTTGCAAAACGACACCGCCCTCATCGAGGAGCTTCGACTGTCGCGCTACCTCGAACGCGATTGCACGCTCAACCGAACGGAATGAGTTTAGGTTTTTAACTTCAACTTTTGTTCCGAATGTCTCATCTTTTGAAACAGAAATATTCGCCTCGACGCGCATCTCTCCCTTCTCCAGGTTTGCATGCGATGCCCCGATAGTTCGAAGCAGGAGCTGGAGCTCACGCGCGAAGGCACCCGCTGTCTCTGCATCATGAATAACCGGTTCGGTTACGAGTTCCATCAGTGGCACCCCTGCTCGGTTAAAATCGACGAGACTCACTCCTTCACTCGTCGTGTGTGAGGAACGTGCAGTATCTTCTTCAAGATGTACGCGTGTGATCGCGACGCCAGCGAGCTCTCCTCCGGAAACGAGCGGGTGCTCATACTGACTGATCTGGTATCCCTTCGGGATGTCTGGATAGAAATAGCTCTTGCGATCGAACTCAGTGAAATCAGCGAGGGTGCTTCCGAGAGCTGTTCCGACCTGGAGTACTTTCCGTACCGCTTCTTTGTTTGCAACCGGCAGCGCGCCGGGGTGCGCAAGGCACACCGGGCAGACATGGACGTTTGGCTCCGAACCCTCAGGCTCGTTCCTGCAGGAACAGAACATCTTGGTTGAGGTGTTCAGCTCCGCATGGACCTCAAGACCTATGGTCGGTCGGTATTCGCTCATATCAGTGATGCTAGCACAGGCTCAAGTTTCCCTGCCACCTACGCCTCGTCCTTGGTAAGCTCTTTTGTGAGCTGATCGGAGAATGCCTTCAGGAGGTTCTCGTCTGCAATGGAGAGTGCGAGCACCCGCTTCCCTGCTGCTCCCTCGAGGTCGATTCGGAGCTTTTCAGCCTCTTCAGAGGATAAAAGGTCCACTTTCGAAAGCACCACGAGCTCTTCCTTCTCGTCGAGCCCATTACCAAATGCCTTTAGCTCGTCCCGTATCGCCCTATAGGCTGAAACCACGTCTTCTTGCTCAACCGAGACGAGATGTACAAGAAACTTGGTGCGTTCTATGTGCTTGAGGAACCGAGAACCGAGACCTCGCCCTTCCGAGGCGCCTTCAATAAGTCCTGGAATATCAGCAAGAATACGCCCGTAGAAGTCTCCGAGATGGGGATCGAGTGTCGTGAACGGGTAAGCACCAACGCGCGAACGGGCGCGGGTGAGCTCGTTCAGAAGCGAGGACTTCCCCGCGTTCGGGAAGCCGATGAGGCCCGCGTCAGCGATGAGCTTCAGGGTGATATGGATATCCCCAGTCTGGCCGTTTCGGCCCGGCATGGAGTTCATCGGATTCTGGTTTGTAGGACCCTTGTAGTGCGCGTTGCCGTAGCCGCCAGGCCCGCCCTTCAGAACGATGATGCGCTCACCTTCCTTCAGGAGGTCGAATACGTCGCCCGTTGAAGAGACCGCGACGGTACTCCCGACCGGAAGCTTGAGCACCACCGGTTCACCATCCTTCCCATGACGGTCGTTGCCTTCGCCCGGCCCTCCGTTCTCTGCTTTGATGCGCTTCGTGTAGCGATACGCAGCAAGCGCTCCGAGATCACGGACCGTCTCGACGACAATGTCGCCACCGCGTCCTCCATCACCTCCGGCAGGACCACCTTTGTCTTTCCCTTTCATATGGAGCCATCGCACAACACCCGGACCTCCATGTCCGGCTACTGCGTGTACGTGCATCTCATCGACGAAAGCCATTTTATGCATGATACCACAGGACGTTGACTTTACCTAGTATTATAGGCATGATGCGAACAGGCGTTCCTTGAGAACGTATCCACTCACATCAGAACAGGAGGTCGCTATGGGCGACACGGTACTCGAAATTGGCGACTCCTCCCTGGCATCTGCTGAAGGTTTCAAGCAGGCCGCCAAAGTCATTCGCAGCGATTCGAAGCGCCGGTACGTCGTCGTGTCGGCCCCCGGAAAGCGCCTTGAGCACGACACGAGTGTTACCGAGCTTCTCCAGAGCTTGCGTCAAACCCAGCATCCGATCGAAACGATGCGTGCGGTGAAAGAGCGCTTCATGGAGATCGAAAAGAATCTTGGAGTTGAGAAAGAATTCGCTGACATACTCTCCGCAAGCCTCGATACCGCGGAAAGCAACTTCACTAAGCTTCGGTGCGAGAATCGATTCGACTACATCGAAAGCCGTGGCATGTATCTGAGCGCGCTCATGCTCGCGAAGGTCCTCGGGCCGGGGTGGCACTGCATCGATGCTGCAAAGCTGATTCGGTTCGACGCTTCGGGCCGATATGACGCCGTTCTGACCAAGCGTGCATTCCGGAGAGCTCAGCTCTCTGGCAATGTCGTTATTCCTGGATACTACGCGAGCGACTCGCGCGGAAAGATTCATACCTTCTCGCAAGACAGCTCCGCTAGCACCGGGGCGATTGTCGCCGCAATGATCGAAGCTGAGCTCTACGAGTACGCAACGGACGTGCCAGGTGTGTATATGGCTAATCCAATCATGCTTCCTATGACACCGAGCCTGATTGATCGTATGTCGTACTCGCAGATGCTGGAGATGGCCTACCGCGACACGACCGTACCCGGTTACGAAGCGGTCGACCCTGTTCGAAAGTCCGGGATTCCCATGAGACTCTTCGGTCTCGAGACCCCGAACAATCCCGGGACGTATGTGTACCCTGATGGCGACAAGCGAGCCGCCAGCAACCACTGCCTTACGGGTATTGCCGAGAAAGCAGGATTCACGATGTACACCGTCGCGAGGCCTGGGATGAACGCAGACTATCGAACCACCCATGACGCACTCTCTGCGCTTTCAGGGTTCGGACTCGGAAACTGTCACATAACAACCGGGCTCGGCGCCTTGGATATCATCGTTCCTGACAAGAACATCGGCGACCAGCGTGAGACGATTGCGCAAGCGATCAGGAATTCATGCTCCGCCGAAGTGACTCTAACGTCCGAAATCGGCATCGTGTGCGTCGTCGGCCAGGATCTCGGGAGAAGCTTCGTGAAAGTGACGCATATCCTGAACGCGCTCGCGGTACGAGGCATAGAGCCTATATTCTATGAACTCGGTGGAAGCCGCACCAACCTTATCATCGGCGTTGCGCAGGTACGCCTACGAGAAACGGTCGGTACGATCTATGAGTACATACTTCGCAATCACCTGTGACAAAAAGGCCGCCCCGGTTCCCCGGGACGGCCTTTCTTCTACACGAACCCTTAGTTGGATACGATAGTCCAACCCTCTGAAAGAAACGGTTCTGCTTTCTTATACTTCAGAGTCTGCGTTTCCTCTCCCTTCTTGATCGTTACCTCGTCGTTCCTGTTGTAGACATTGTCATTCCGGACCGGCTCTGGGGCTTCCGCACTGGTATCGCTCCCTTCGGACGCGGCAACGAGCTTCGCGCGCGTCTTCGCTTCCTCGGCACGGATGCGCGCGTCATCTGCCGGCCGTATGCGCGGGATCGCCTCGGCAACCGCGGTAGCGACGCTTCCTTGCATGGCCTGGAAACGGCCAAGGCCTTCTTTTCGATACTCGATCAACGGATCACGCTGTCCGTAGGCTCGGAGCGAGACCGAACGGCGAAGGTAGTCCATCGTCTCGAGGTGCTCGAGCCAGAAGGTGTCCGTAACCTGGAGCACGAGACGACGCATGAGCATCGCCACCGCCTCAGGACCGAATTCCTCCCGCTTCTGCTCGAAGGCCGTCAGCGCTTCAGGACTTCCAGCAATCAGCATGCGCACGAGCTCTTCGATCTCCTCGTTCGTCCCCCTAAGGGCGGTCATGCGCTCGCGGTACACCGAGAGGCGCTGCGTATTGAGCACGTCGTCGTATGAAAGCACCTGCTTACGAGAATCGAAGTTGAACCCTTCGATGCGCTTCTGTGCGGTCTCGAGAGCCTTCGTGATCAGAGAGCTCTGTATAGGCTCGTCCTCAGGGATCTTGAAGGACCCCATAACGTTCTTGACCATGTCAGAGGCGAACACGCGCATGAGCTTGTCGTCGAGGGATACGAAGAACCGCGTCTCGCCCGGATCGCCCTGACGACCGGAACGGCCGCGGAGCTGGTCATCGATGCGACGCGCCTCATGACGCTCGGTACCGATAACGGCAAGGCCGCCGAGTGATCGCACCTCTTCGCGCATCTCTTCGGATGCGCCGATGCCGCCGAGCTTGATATCGACACCGCGTCCCGCGAGGTTTGTCGCGACCGTTACGCCTCCTTTCCGTCCGGCACTCGCGATAATCTCTCCCTCGCGCTCATGATTCTTCGCATTCAGGACCTCGTGCGGAATACCAACTTCTCGCAAGGCTTCGCTCACCACCTCGTTATCCTCGATCGAAACGGTACCGATAAGGACCGGCTGTCCGTTCCCGTGCACTTCTTTCACGTGAGCGGCAAGCGCGGTGTACTTCCCGCGCGCGTTCTGGAATATAAGGTCGTCGTAGTCCTTACGTGCGATCGGACGATGCGTAGGCACCTGCACGACCTCAAGCCCGTACACCGTATAAAACTCCTCCTCCGAGGAGAGGCCGGTACCCGTCATGCCGGCAACCGCCTCGTACATGCGGAAATAGTTCTGGAACGTAACCGATGCGTAGGTGCGCGTCTCTTTCTGGATCGGTACGCCTTCCTTGGCTTCGATAGCCTGATGGAGACCTTCGCTCCAGCGACGTCCCGGCTGCAGACGTCCCGTGAACTCGTCAACGATGACGATCTCCCCTTCCTTCACGACATACTCCTTATCGCCCCTGAAAAGCGCTTTCGCCCGTACCGCCGTATCAAGATGATGCGCGTACTTCATGCCGCCCTCGGCATACAGATTCTCGATACCGAGCGCTTTCTCCGCCTTCCGGATTCCCTCCTCCGTTATCTGCACGGCACGCTGCTTCTCGTCGACGGTGTAATCTTCCTCCTGCACGTAATTGCGCACGATAGAGGCGAAGCGCTCGTAAAGGCCCTCAGCGTCCCCCGCAGGCCCGGATATGATAAGCGGCGTGCGTGCCTCGTCGATAAGGATGGAGTCAATCTCATCGACAATCGCGTAATGGTGCCCACGCTGTACGATCTGCGAGACATCGTAGGCAGTATTGTCGCGAAGGTAATCGAAGCCGAGCTCGTTGTTCGTAGCATAGGTAATGTCGGCCGCATACGCCTCCTGCTTCGTAGCCGGGCGCAGGAAGTCATAGAAGACCCGGAACGAACCCTCCTCGTCACGCGCCTTATCCTCTTCGGTCTCGACATGCGACGCGTCGTAGACGTACGCGCCTCCGCTCGTCACCACACCGATTGACAGGCCGAGCGCGGCGTACACCTGCCCCATCCATGCGGCATCACGCCGTGCGAGGTAGTCGTTGACTGTCACTACATGCACACCCTTCCCTGCAAGGGCATAGAGCGTGACGGGAAGCGTCGCAACGAGCGTCTTTCCCTCTCCGGTGCGCATTTCGGCGATCTTTCTTTTCCCGAGCACGAGCCCTCCGATAAGCTGCACATCGTAGTGCCGCTCATTAAGGGTACGCCGTGCGGCCTCGCGCACGAGCGCGAATACTTCCGCGATGTCCGCCGTATCGGTAGGCACGCCGTTGGTGCGATTTCGCACGTCCTCAAGACGCGACTTGAGTTCCTCGCCAGAAAGGCCCTCGAACTCAGCCGCAAGGCTGTTGGCATGATCCACCACCGGCTGAGCCTGCTTTACGAAGCCTTGTGACTGGTTTTTAGAGAAGAGCTTGCCGAGGATAGTAGCCATACGTATCTATATATAGGTATCGGCACTATACCGCATTCGCCCTTTCTATAACAGTCAGGGACCCTAACGTAAAAGCCTCCCATACGGGAGGCTTTTACTACAAGAAGTCCTAAGGACTACTTGCGCTTCGCAGCCTTGCGCTTCTTTGCAGGAGCCTTCTTAGCTACTTTCTTGACGGTCTTCTTCGCAGCCTTCTTAGCTGGCTTCCTCTTCGGTGCAGCCTTCTTAGCTACCTTCCTCTTTGGAGCTGCCTTCTTAGCTGGCTTGCGAACTGCCTTCTTTGCAGACTTCTTCTTTGCGGCCATAGGTCAATGAAAATTTTCTATGACTAGTATTGTCGACCCGCATAGAAGAATCTTTTCTTACGAAAAATTTCTTTCGTATGCGCGCTATAAAATATTATGCGCGCATAAAAAATAATTTGTAACGAAAAATAATTTATGTGTGGATAAGTTTTTTAAAAACTTCATCAACTAATCTGCTTGAAATATTTCTATGCAGGAAAGTTTCTCACTTCACGTTCAATCGTGACGCCCGTAGCATCATGCACACGCGCTGCAATACCCGCAACAAAGACATCTATCTCCTTTTGCGTTGCGCCGCTTTCCGTAACGAGCACGAGCGGCTGATTCTCAAAGAGCGATACGTTCCCTTCTGCGTACCCGCGAAGATTGAGCACCTGGTCAAGGATAAAGGCGAGCGGAATCTTTACGCCCTGCTCGTTCGGGAATCCGGGCAGTGCTTCGTATCGTTCTTTCAGTACATCAAAAGACTTCTGAGGAATGGTTGGGTTCTTGAAGAATGAGCCAGCAGTACCTGCCACTGACAGGTCCGGGAACTTCCGTGCGCGTATCGCACGGACCGCGTCGCCGATTGCTCCAGGCGTACTCAGGTCTCTACCCTGCTCTCTGGCTGCCTGCAGGTCTTTATACTCGATATTTGGCGCAGCAAACCGGATAAGAGAGAACGAGACACCGAGTATTACGAACCGCGAATCGCGCTTAAAGCGGCTATCTCGATACGCAAATGCACAGTCCTCTGCATCCATGCTGTAGGTCTCCCCTTTTTCAGTATCGAAAACGTCAACTGAACGTATGGTGTCCTTTACCTCAGCGCCGTATGCGCCGATATTCTGCACGGGAGCGGCGCCGACGGTTCCTGGGATCCCTGCGAGATTCTCGAGCCCCCAGAGCTCACGCGCAGCAGCCTCCCGGACGAGCGTATCCCATTCGACCCCTGCGCCAACGGAAAGCGTAACCGTATCTTCCGACTCGACCGCAGCGATGCCTGGTATACGCACTAGAAGCACGACGCCATCGTACTGTTCATCCTTTGCAAGCACGTTGCTTCCGCTTCCGAGCACGCTCCACGGGAGACTACGCTCCTTGGCGAACTGTATACCCGACACAATGTCTTCAGGGCGTATGCACTCGATAACGAAGTGAGCATCTCCTCCTACGCGAAGCGTGGTTAGTGAAGCGAGGGTAACGTTCTCGCGTATGATCATCACGCTCCAGGAATCTGATTGAGTAGTGCCTGTCCTGATTCACGTGCCTCAGGGAACGCGGTAATGGTCGCCAGGATTTCTGCACGAGCTTCAGCGAAGCGTCCTGCTGCCGCGAGGGCTTGTCCGAGACGCAGTCTGCTATCAGCGGAGCCGTTTGCCGCAGCAACCCGGGCGCGCGCGACGGCGATCATGTCGTCCCACTGCTTTGTCTGGTAGTACGCATAGAAGAGACTGTCGCTATCAGCCGTGGTCGTGCCGAGCGCCTCCATGAGAAGCGCCTTCGCCCCTGCCAGGTCTCCTGCGAGCACGTACCCTGAGGCAGCCGACACGGCAACCTGCTCGAACGAAGGATCGAGGTCATACGCATAGCGGAACGCTTCGCGCGCCTCTTCGAGCCGTCCGAGCTCGAAAAGTTTGAAGCCCCGATTGATATGGAGCGCCTGCTTCTTCGGCGAGAGCTCAATAGCCTTCTCGACCTCAAGCAAGGATGACTCCTTGTCTCCCGCGGCCTCGTACGCGCTCGCATACTGCACGCGAAGACGTGCATCGTTCGGCGAACGCTCGATCTCCTTGCCCATCTCTAGGAGAGCGAGTGTCGCATACTCCTGCCGTACGCCTTCCGGAACCTTCTCGTCGGAAACAAACTTCATTGTGTTAATGACGATCTGCTCGCGTATCTCCTGCGTGGCGAAGGAATTGTCTGCGAGCGCTTTCTTGAAGTACTCGAGATTCTGTTGCGCTCCCTGCGGAAGCGGTGATACCGCATATACCAGATGATGCGCAGCACTCATGCCCGGCACGTTAACCACCCATACAAGCGCGATAGCAGCGACAGCAGCTACCGTACCGAGAGCACTCACGCCCGTCTGGCCCGAGAGCTCAGGAGCTCGCTCGAGCACATTGATCGGCTTCTCAGAGGCACGGTGTGCCATCGCAAGCAGGATAGCGAACGGCACGTAGCTGAAGAGGTTATCGAACACCACGAGCGCCTGCACCGCGTACGCGGCAAGCGCGCCGATCAGAAGCACCCGTTCAGCCCGCGAGAGGTCGGGCGCTCGAAGGAGCGCGATGAACGCGGCCAGGAGGAGCGCGATGAACAGGATCAAGGCCGGGAAGCCTCCTGCGATGAGCCAGTCGAGGTAGGTGCTGTGCGCCCGATCGAACCAGGTCTCCTGCTCGAACAAGGACGGGACGTAGTGCTTGTTGAACACCTGATTGAATCCCTCCTGCCCCCAGCCGGTTACAGGGTCTTCCTGTACGCCCTTGAAGGCGATGCCCCAGATCGTCGAGCGGACCTTGAGTTCCTCGTTCAAGGAGAACACGGTCGCGAGACGAGCGAGCGCCGGCTCGTTCTGCACGAACGCCGAATCCCGCGCAAGGAAGAACGAGCTCACGAGCACTACGAGGACGATGAGGCTCCCGCCGGCGATACGGAGCCCGAGCGTCCCTGCGCCCTTAGCGCCGCCTCGCAGGGACAGGACAATCCAAAGCACGCTTGCGGCGCCTGCGCCTGCCACGAGACCGATGAGCGCACCACGAGACGCGGTGAAGAAGAGCACGATGAACGCGAGCACCGAGAACGCACCGAGCGCATAGCGGTACCATCCACGAGACTCGATCATGAGCCATCCCGCAACGAGAATCGAGAACATCAGGTAGACCGCGAGATAGATCGCGTTCCCGAAGGATGCATCGACGCGTACCCCTCCCTGATGTATCTCCGCGCCGCCGATGAGCTGCAGCAAACCGTACCCGCACACGAAAGCAGCGATGCCTATGAAGTACTGCCACCAGCGCCGCCAGAGCTTCTCAACCGAGAGCACGGAACTCGCGACGATAAAGAGCGCGTAGACATGGACGAGCATCACCCATCCGTCCATGCGCTCGAAGTTGCTCCAGAACGCCTTATGCGGATTCACGCCAAGCAGGTTAGCAACCGCCATCCAGGCAACCAGTCCGGTGAAGAGTGCCAGCGTCCACGAGAATCGGGGACGATACCGCCTATCGAGGAATGCGAGCACGACATAGGAAACGAGGGCGATCTCAACAAGAACCCGGAATGCGAACCCTTTCCCGGTTATGAATGGGAAGTAGAGGTCATTCGAGACGTATAACGGAAGGAACGGGATGGCGAAGAGTGCGATGATCGCAGTCCAGCGGGCAGCATGTTTCATAATGCGGCCAGTATACCCGAGCTCGCATCCGAGTAACATGGCTCCTCAGGGGACGGGGACGCAACGCCCTGGTCGGAGGCTCCGTTATAGGCTGTAGGTACCGTTGTAATCAGTGGTACGATTCCCCTACCCCTTCCCATGAACGCCGTAAAAGCACGCTTCGTTAGCCTTCTGCGCTGGAGCGAACAGTACACCAAGACCGACATGGTCTACCTCGCCTCAGGCGGGTCATGGATCCTGTTTGGGTATATGGTGCAGATCGTGAGCGGGCTAGGTCTCGCCATCGCCTTTGCCAACCTCCTACCCAAGGAAGTGTTCGGCACGTACCAGTTCATCCTCTCCGGAGCTGCGATCGTGAGCGTCTTCACGCTCACCGGCATGGGCGGCGCTATCGCGCGCGCCGCCGCGAACGGTTCCGAAGGATCATTGCGCTACGGATTCAGGACCCAGATTATCTGGAGCTCAGGCATCGTGCTCGCTGCTGCCATCGGCTCGCTCTATTACCACATAAACGGGAACGCGCTCCTCGGGAACGGCTTCCTCATCGTCGGCGCACTCCAGCCGTTCATCACGGGATTCTCCCTGTACAAGTCGTTCCTCCAAGGGAAGCAGCTCTTCCGCGAGAGCGTGATCCTCGAGACGACACAGCGCCTCGTTTCGTTCATCGTCCTTCTTGCTGCGCTCTTTACGACAAATGATCCGCTCGTGCTCGTCAGCGTCTATCTGCTTTCGAACGCTGCCTCTCTGTCACTTACCTATCTCTTTGTCGTGCGGAAGTATGCCGCTCCTCTTTCTGCGGATCCTGCACTCAAGAATTACGGCAAGCATCTGAGCGTTATGGAATCGTTCGCGGAAGTCGCGAACGTTATCGACAAGGTCTTGGTATGGGTGTTCCTCGGCGCGGCACCGCTCGCGGCGTACGTAATAGCGCAGTTGCCCGTCATGCACCTGCAGAACCTGTTCGGATTCATGCGCATCCTCATGTTCCCGAAGCTTGCCCAGAAAGACTTCTCTGAGATCATCCAGATCCTGCCAGAGAAGATTCGTCTCTATTCGCTCATGGCGCTCCTGGTTGTGGGCGCGTACGTGCTCGCTGCTCCCTTCCTGTTCGGACTCCTCTTCCCTGCCTACCCAGAGTCAGCGCTCTACTCGCAGATCCTCGCGCTCTCAGTCCTTGCGATACCGCGCACCTTGATCGGCCAGGCCTTCCTCGCCCACCAGAAGAAGCGGGAGCTCTATATCATGAATATAAGCACCCCGATGGTGCGTGTCGCGCTCCTCGCGCTCTTCCTCTGGATCTGGGGCATCTGGGGCGCTATCGCCGCGATCCTCATAACCGAGCTCTACGCCGCGCTGCTGCAATGGCATCTCTTCCGGACGGTACGCGCGATCTCGTGATATCGTGTCCCTATCATGCAGCCACACGCCCGCGACGCACTCGCACAGGAATTAGAAAGCCCGGAATTCAAAAAGGTTCTCCATAAGGCACACCTAACGGAAAGCCTTTCGGGGGGCGGCATCGTAAAGAAAATCAAACGGCTCCTCCTTACGCCTGAGATCTATATCCCCTACCTCCTCATGGTGCGAGGACGTCTCTATCGGAAAGAATCCGTACGCGCACGGCTCTTCTGGGGCCGCACTATCGATATCCCGCTCCAAGATTACGATTCTCTCGCATTGCGCGCATTCGGATTCGCAGGCGGCACCGACGCCGAACTCAAGCTCACGCGCTACTTCGTAAAGAACCTCGACCCCGAGGATGTCTTCTACGATATCGGCGCCAACTACGGATTCTATTCGTACCTGGCTTCAGAGCTCTGCAAGGAAGTACAGGCATTCGAGCCTATACCGCAGATCGCGGACGTGGTTCGCAGGAATATCACGCCTGGCTCAAACATGTCCCTGAACGAGATGGCGCTTTCGGACACCTCAGGAGAAGTAGACTTGCACATATCCGAATCCTTCGGGCTCAGCACCATAAATGCCTCTACGACCGAGATCCACTCATATACCTATGACGAGGCGAAGAAGATCCGCGTAAAGACCCAGACACTCGATGGGCACGTGGCAAACCATACAAAACCTACGGTTCTTAAGATCGACGTAGAGGGCGCAGAAGAGCAGGTGCTCATCGGCGGTGCCCGCTTCCTACGCGAGAACGCGCCTATAGTCGCCATGGAGATCTGGGGCGCTGATAATGGCGGAGAGATATCGATGCGCGCTGTAGAACGGCTCCGAGACCTTGGCTACGTTTCGTACAGCATCGATCTTGAAGGAAACTTCGAGAAGATCGACGGCGACCTGTCCATGGTCTCGTCCTTGACCGGAGGCGACAACTTTATATTCAAGAAGCCGTAGGCTGCTCGAACAGCGCGCTCGGACGCACGAACTCTGCGCCCTGCCCCTTCGCTTTCTCTATAAGCTCCATGAGCAGCTTCTTCCTCTCTTCGTCCAGGGTGTGCACGTGTGTGACGACGACGAAGATCCCGTCTTTCTTGTGCGCATACTCGAGTCCCTCGAACACGTCGGTATCCTCAAGCCGGTACGAGCACGCTTCCTTATGAAGGCCAAAATCGAGCACATGGGGATACGCAGGCACTTTCCCATGCACCGCATGCCGTGCCTTGTACCAGAGCATCCGTAAAAAGATAGATACATACTCGAACCGGAGTATGAGATTGCGCAGGCC
This sequence comes from Patescibacteria group bacterium, assembly GCA_040384725.1. Classification (GTDB taxonomy): domain Bacteria; phylum Patescibacteriota; class Minisyncoccia; order Phycocordibacterales; family Phycocordibacteraceae; genus C7867-001. Next base: position 29,976 of record JAZKIS010000001.1, read on the forward strand.
CGCCCCCCTGCCGCGGATGATATTCATCTTCGCGTGCTCTACCGAACGGATGCCGCTACTCCCTATCCAGTCATGCGGCGGAACGAACACCGTAACAGAGGAGCCGAACGCACGCTCGAGCTCTTCCCTTCCTCGCAAGGTTTCGGTACGTGACACTGGACGCGCATATTCAAAAGCACCGCCTATAGTCTCATGAGTCGTGCCGTGCTGAAGTACCTCAATGAGCGGATTCTGCGTCACGTACGAGACGAGATTCGTGTTGCTGCCAATCGCGTATTCCGTATCTTCGGGAACCGCATCGGCTGTATACACGTCGCTCATGGGTGTTACGTACGGTATGGCAGAAAAGCCAACGGGTATGCCCTGCAAGAACACATCCTCATACCAACGGGTAATATCCTCAGGGGTGCTGAAATAATTTAGATCGTCGTCTCTGATTACGAATTTCATACGTTACCTTCTCGCTTCAAAATATCCCTGTAGATTGCATATACCGCTTCTCCGAACGGCTTCTTGGCTTCGGCAGCTCGTCGCGCCTCTTCCCCCATCCTGCTCGCAACGTCCTTGTGAGTATACAGATATTCTATCTTCTCTCGTAACGCAGCAGCGTCACGAATCGGAACCACAAATCCGGTCTTCCCATCTTCAACGATGCCGCGCGCGTTCTCGGTAGTGATAACGGGGATACCGCAGGCCATCGCCTCGAGCGTAACCCTGCCGAATCCTTCCGTCAGCGACGGAAAGACTAAGACTGAGGACCTTTGATACCAGGTCTCGGGCATACTGGTAGCTCCTGCCCACACGATACTCGGATCGGCGGTGATACCCGAATCATACCTGCGCCTGAGTTCTTCTGGCATGAGGCCGTACCCGCCGACGATAACCAGTTCCGCGTCGGGAAGAGCGAGCGACTGCCAGGCGTCGAGTAGATAATGAAGTCCCTTAAGCTGGGCGGTGAACGCCGCGTACACAACCCTGAACTTCCCGTCCGTGGCACCTTCTCCCGGAGCAAAGCGCCCTGGAGCGATATCAGGGGACGCGACGTACATCCTGTCCTCGGGGAATCCTGCCTGTATATAAGAATCTCGAACGAACTCGGAGAGCGCTATCACATAATCGACGTCATCAGCATGGGTGCTCGTTCTCGCGAGCTTCATATACCAGCCATCGTGATCCGGTAGGCCGAGGCGCTTGAGCTCCTCGGCCTCGAGCGTCGCGTTGGTTGCGATGTGCGCAGAAACCGGGATATCGATAATCAGCGAACCGAAGGCGCGAGCACGCTTGGTTGTTCTCGGGAGGAAGTACGCGCCATGGAGGATGGTGACCTCGCTCTTGCGAAGCTTTAGCGATGCGAAGAAGTCGAAGAGGCCCTCCATCGTATCGCGCGCAAACGAGCGCCCGGTCGTCTTCTCGAACAATCGGACCGCATACCATACAGGCCATGCAATCGCTGAGGTGACATGTGAGGACCCGAATCCTGAAGAGAGCTGGCAGAGCGCTTGCGCGAGCTCCTTCTCGCGCAGGAGAGCTTCTATGACCGGGAGAATGTCCGGGGTCTTTAGGTTCTCCTTCTTGCCGAGATTCGCGAAAGTAACGAGAGATACCGTCATAGCTACAGGGTGCGCACGATCTCCCATTCGTTTGCGCGAGCATGGTCTTCGAGCACCTGGTCAGGATTAACTGCAACCGGGTGCCCTACCAGAGAAAGTATAGGGATGTCCGTAGCACTATCGCCGAATGCTGTGCTCGCGGTCCAATCAATCGAGTCGAACTCGCGCAATCCCCTCTTCAGTTTAGTAACCTTGCCTTCTCCGAGGCAATCAGTACCTGCTATGGTGCCGATGTAGATCCCTTCCTTAGTACACGTAAGCGTGGAAGCGACGAGCTCCGCTCTAAGGTGTTCTGCAAATGGCTTCAGATACGGCTCGAGACCGCCACTCACTAAGAAAATCCGGTATCCCTCCCTCCTTAGCGTTTCTAGCCGTTCTAGCATTCCTGGATGTATGGCATTGATGAGGCGCGGCATGTAGGCGCGCGCGAGACCGTCAATCTCTTGCTCGCTATATCCTCTATACAATGAAACGAGGTGGCGACGATACGTATCCGAGCCAACAAGACGGAGCCTGTACCGCCCGAACTTGATGACCTGATGCACAAGAAATGTTCCAAGTTGGAACCTAGGATTAGCCTGCCTCGAAAGAAGAACGGAATCCGTGAAATCAGTGACCGTCGTCAGGTTAACGAGTGTCTTACAGACATCGAAGAGCGCTACTCTCGTGCTAGGAGAGGGATATTTTTCCATGGGAGAGCAGGTCTTCTACGATCGCAAGGAATCTGCGCGTGTTCTCAGGAGTCCCTACCGTTATCCGCACATACTGCTCCATGCCAGCAAGGTGTCCGAGCGTACGGATAAATACTCGCTCGTTCGTTAGTGCGCTCGTAAGCGCCTTGGGATCGGAAACCGGAAGAAGGATAAAGTTTGCGGGCGTCATGATTGGCGCATAGCCGAGCCTCGTAAGACCCTCCTGCATCATCAGGCGGGACTCTTGGACGCTCTTCACGTACTCATGCACGTAGGACGTATCACGAAGCGCTGCGACCGCGGCAACCTGGGCGAGCGCCGACACGTTCTTGCCGTTACGGATCTTGTTGATGTGGACCAGGTTCTCAGGAGACGCGATCAGGTAGCCGAGACGGAAAGATGCGAGTCCGAAGGACTTCGAGGTACTGCGTCCGACGATGATGTTCGGATATCTTGTCGCAAGCGGTACGCAGGTAGCGCCTCCGAACTCGATATACGCTTCGTCTACGAAGAACAAGGTCTCTGGGAATGCCGTAAGCAGGCGCTCGACTTCCTCTACGGAATACAGAACGCCTGTTGGATTGTTTGGATTAACCAGATACACAAGCTTTGCATCTCGCGGGATGCGCTCGATGAGCGCCTCTATATCCGCGCTGAACGGATCGTCGAGCGCGATAAAAACCGGCTCTGCACCGACAGACTCAACGAATACCCTGAAATTGTCATAGGTCGGCGCAACGAGCCCAACAGTGTCTCCGGGCGTGACGAATGCGCGCACTGCATAGTCGAGCGCGCTATCTTCGCCGGCAAAGTACTGCACATGATCGACCGGTACTCCTGCATAGCGCGCGAGACCCTGGAGCAGCGCCTTGTTCGCGATGTCCGGATACCATTGGGTCGGACCGTTCTCCACGAAGTCTATGACGGCCCTCTTAACCTGGGCCGGGAGCATGAGATCAGGCTCGTTCCAGTCCATCTTAAGCACCTCGTGCGGGTTCGGTGCTTCCCATGCCGCGTGAGACGCGAGGGGGTATTCTTTCAGGCGCTTGATGAATTCGTTAGGTTGCATGAGAGTCTTTGAGCCAATAGTTAGGTACGATGTTCCACCAGCTACCAGCTTCGAAATCGAAGGATTCGGGATCGAATCGCTCCCTTCCATTGCCATGGTAGTGCGTGAGCTCACCGAAATAGATACGGCCGGATACAGTATATAAGTCAACGCGCACATAATCGAATGGCGCCGCAAGCCGCTCAGCGAGACGCACCATCCGCTCGAGCCCTGCCGGAGGCGCCACATTTGGGCCCTGGGCATGCTTCCAGCCGACCTGGAGCTGCTCCCACGCAGGCGTGAAGAGGCTCCGCTTCCCGCTTCGCTGGCCGTTTACCTTCGGCGTTGTGTGTATGAAGCGGCAGGTGCCATGGAATACATGGAACTTGTAGTCTTGCGCCAGATCGCCGTCTTCCCCGCGCAGAAGCGCTTCTACGATAAGCGTCCGCGGAATAGACCAGTACGCCCACTCATGCTTGAACACGCCGTACGAGCGTGAAAGAAGATTCTTGAACTTCGCGATGATCGCCGCGCGATCAACACCATCCCCGCGTTGCACGATGTGATGTCCCCCGGAGTCATGGTTGGTCTTCACGATGTATTCCTCCGGCAGCGTATCGAACGGTATGGCTTCAGGGTTGCGTCCCTCGTGGAGAAGCGGGATCAAGACCTGACTTGCCTCTTCCTCGCCGAGCGTGTCGCGGACATACTGGCGCACCCGATATTTATCTGACGTGTATGGGAGGAGCGGATTGCGATCGAACAGCTTCTTCCAGACTATCTTCTCGTTCAAACTCCTCGGATTCTTAAGATTCAGACGGTACCCGAGCTTGTGCTCAAACCTATCCTTCTCGATGGGATACCCTGCAGCCCGCTCGTACGCTTCAAAGAGCATGGCACGCACCGCTATCACGCCCGGAGCGTTCCAGGGTATGCGGGCGAGTGTCTTGAGCTGGGCCAGGAGATTCATGGATGGGAATGATCGTTATCGTACACCTTCCTTGCACTCTGTGAATAATGCTTCGTAAGCACGTACCGTGGCCTGAATCGAGAAGCGCTCTGCAGTCTCCGCTGCTGCTTCAGAGAGCGCATCCCTGCTAGCTGCCGCATAGGCGGTGAGTGTCTCAACCGCACGGTCTTCGGATGCATCCTTAATGAAGTAGCCGTTCTTCCCTTCCTCGATCAGCTCGTCAGTGCCTGCGGTTTTCGTCGCGACGAGCGGTACGCCTGCTGCGAGCGCTTCGAGCATCGCATTGCTTAGTCCTTCGATGGAAGAGGTCGAGACGAGCGCATCGGCAACCTGGTAGAACGGCCACACGTCCTCCTGATAGCCGAAGAACCGTACGGCTTCCGTTTGCCCCAGGCTCTCGACCTCTCTCTCGAGTTCGGCACGGAGCGGACCGTCGCTTACGAACGCGAGACGGAACCCGGGGTGCGTAGCGCGGAAGCGTGCGAAACTCCGCACGAGAAGCGAGAGATTCTTCTGAGGCGTAAGGCGAGAAACAGAGAGCAGGATACGGTCGGAGGACGAGAAGCCGAGGCTCCTTCGTGTCTCCTCGGCGAGCGGGAGCGAACTCAATCGTTCCCGCGCCGCTGCCGTATCCACTCCATTATGGATAACCAGGAACTTCTCCCTTGGGATGCGCTCCTGGCGGGCCGTGAAGTCAGCGACGGTACGGGAGACAGCCACGATCCTATAGGAGATACGTGCGAGCATGCGATCCAGGAGGCGTTGGGATGCTGGCTTGTCAGTATAGGTATTGTGCTCGCGTGCGATAGAAACGTACGGGAAGAAGGGCTTGAGTATCCTGAATACCGTATTGCTGAAGAAAAGGCTCGAGACGACGATGTCCGGAGAGAGTCCTCGCATGAGGTCGTACAGCTCCAGCCAGCTTCCTATGTCCCACCAGCCGCTAAAGCTGAGACGATGCACCGGAAACCCAGACGGTACGCAATGGTACAGGGTCTGCTGGTCGGGAAAATCGAAGAGCGTGACGACCTGTATGTCAAAACGAGCAGTATCGAAGTGCTTGAGCTGCTCAGTCAGTTGGCGCTGCATCCCTCCTACCAGGAAGTCATTGACGCCGAATACGATCTTGATGCGCTCGTCCATGTCCTTATCGGCGCGCGACGGCACAGTACCCAAGCGCATAATCTTCCGTGCGATATTTCTTCCCGAGCATGCGCGCGACATGCACGAATAGCCTGTCTGCGAATACCGTAAGAGGTCGCAGCGTGTAGAATCCAACAAATCTGAAGACCGTTGGAAGGAGCCGGTCGAGCATAACGTAGCGCGCAGAGAAGACGCCCGAACCGAGCGCATGCACCGAAACCTTTTCGAGATCAAGTGAGGTTAGGAGGCGCTCGAGCGTCTGTCCTGAGAAGCGCCAGAAGTCGCTCGGGGAGGGATGTATCGGGAACAGGAACGGGACGACGATAACGATGGAGCCGCCCGGACGGACCACGCGCACCGCCTCTGTTAAGAGCTGCCGATAGTCGAAGATATGCTCGAGCACGTTTATGAGAAGCACGTGGTCGTAAGACTCGTCCGGAATCGGGAGCGGTTTCTCAAGATCGTGAAAGATATCCGGCACTGCCGCCTCGTCGAGATTGAGTGCCGTAACCGTGAAGTCTCCTTGCAGGTAGGAGAGGTACTCGCTTCCCTTCTCCCCCCCGAGATCAAGCACGCTTCCTGAGAGCGTGATCCGAGAGAGTGCCTGGTGTTCTGCTTCGCGCAGGAGCGAGGGAGTGGATTTCATATACCCTACTGTATCTCAGTGGTAAGCCGTCCAACAAGCTGCCCGAGGCTATGGGAAGCCGCCGTGACCCCAAGACGCTCCTGCCAGGCAGCCTTTTGCTCGTCTGAGGCCGAGAGGAGCCGTCTCATGCCTGCCGCAAGCCCCGGAGCAGTGCCATCGAACCAGAAATCCTCGCCAGCCGCGTCCTTGAAGTCGTGGATCGAGGTCAATACCAGGCAGCCTGCCGCTGCCGCCTCTATGAGGGTCTTGTCATACATGCCCGAGGGGCTCGTATTCACGAACAGCTCGTGCGCTGCATAGATCTCCGGTGTCTCGTGATTAGGGACGCCCGGGCTGAACGATACGCGCTCTTTCATGCCGTACTGCTCTACCAGTCCCTTAATAACCGATGCATAGGCGCTTCCCTCAGACGCGTTCCCGTAGATACTCGCCTTGAAGGACACTTCGTCCCTAGAGAGCTCGTAGAGTGCGTTCACGAGCACGTCGAGACGCTTATCCGGAGTAACGCGCCCGAGCGACAAGATCGATGAGCGCGCTCGCAGGCTTTGCGCATTCCCAAAACGGCTCGTATCGACGCCGATCGGCATAATCTTCGTCTTCTTGAAACGCGCCGTATAGGAAGACTCTGACGTGCAGAACGCGCCCTTTGCCAGATGCATGGCGATGCGTGTGAGGAATGTCCCGTGATGATAGTTGCGCCAGAGGTACGCATGCTTCCCGAGCGCTCGCCAGAACAGGCCGCCGAGGAGCACGTACTCCTGGTTCATGTGCACGAAGACCGAGTCGTACCGGTTCCGAAGCGACCAGATGTACATAAAGAATCTCCACACATACTTGAAGCGGGATTGTCCGCTCTCTTTGCCGAGCGAATGCACGCGTACGTTCTCTGGCAGATTATGGCGGCCTTCCTTGAGGCAGATGACCTCGAGCGAATCGTACTGCGACGAGAGCGCGATGATCCACTGATGGAAGAAGCCCAGGAGCGGCTCATCGAGGTCAACGGTCTGCGTAAGGATGAGGAGGCGTCGCACCTTCTTCGAGTCTAGTATCGCCTCATAGCAGCGTACGACCTTACGGTAATACTCGTCCGCATCCTTATAGGTAGGCATGAGGAGTTTCCCTCGTTCTCTTGGTCCGGAAAGCCACAGAAGGAGTGCCGTTGGGAAATCTCCCTTCACTACAAGAGCTCCGGCCTCACGTGCGATTCCGACGTTCGTCGACAGGACAGGCACTTCTGCAGAGAGCGCCTCCACGATCACCATCCCGTATCCCTCATAGGAAGACGTGACGAGAAGGACGTCAGCGTATGCATAGTACGGCCGCACATCGCTCTGGTACCCTGCAAACTCAACCCACTCTGTAACGCCCAGGTCCTGTGCTTGCTGCCGGAGCAGACCCTCGAGCCTTCCGTTCCCGACCATAACAAGGCCGGCATCGTGACCCTTGGCTCTCGCGAAGGCGAGCGCCTCGAGCGCCACCTGGGGATTCTTCTCTGCCTCGAAACGCCCTACCCAGAGGAGCGTGTTCCTGAAGCGCAGATGCTTCGTCCTCGCAATAGAGGAATACGTCTTTGTATCGACATAGATGGGTACGACGCCAATCTCCTTAGCGGGGGCCCAGGCGCGCATGATCTTGTCTTGCAAACGCTCCGAGACGGCATATCCGCCCGCAGCGCCTTGCACCACGAATCTGGCGAGCAGTACGCGGATCCTGTTCAGAAAGGAATGCTGAGCGAATGAGTGCGATAGGAAGTCGGTATGCATCTCGACCGCGAGCGGAACCTTCGAGAGCCAGCTGAAGAGGAGCCCTGCGAGTCCGATCTCGAACGGATCCTGCGTCGAGACGATATCCGGGCGCGGAAGCCGTAACGCGATACGAAGGGCGTCCCACCCATAGAGAAGCCGCGAATACGAATTCGTCGGATAGACGTGGACACCGGGTACCAATTCCTGCCTGTCCGCAATCTGGTGCGCTCGCGTCGAGAAGATGATCACATCGAGCCTTTCGACCTCCCTCCCGAGGCGCGCGATACGCTCTCGCGTCGCACTGCCTTCCTTGAAGACCGTACGGTCCATGCCGATTAAAAGGAGTCGCATACCTTAACCGAAGTTAGTAGCTAACGCCTCTGCTAATTCTTCTCCTGTAACGCGATACATGGACTCGAAGAAGGTGCCGTCCTCATGCTCGCCGAGAGCCAGATGGAGCGAGTTCCCGTGCTCGTCATGATCATGCGCGAGCCTGGTCACGCTCCCGTACGGCACAGGATTCCACTCGTAGTCGGTGTAGGTATCGCATACGATCACCTTCTTTTTAAGGAGAAGAGCTACCCAGAGGAGGCCCGTATTCACGGTACAGAAAACCTTCGCATGAGCGATGTAGCTGCATATCTCGACGAACGAGAATCGCTTACTGATGAATGTAATATGCGCACTATTCGCGACGTATGCCCGCAGCTCGTCGGTCATATACCACACCTCCTCCTTTGGGGTCATGGTGAGGAGTATCGGATAGCTCGGACCTAATATAGTGAGGGCCGTGAGGAGCTTCTCTGGCGGATAGGATTTCTGGAGTGCGGACGCGACCATATGGATATGCAGGTACTCGCCCGTAAGGGGCATCGGCTCAATCGTAAAGGAAAGTATAGGAAACCCGGACGTCTGCGGAGCGTGAACGAGATGCTCCACTATCCTGTTGTTACGCTCCCATATCATCTCTCTGTCCTTGTAGAGGATCTGCTCGTACGGAAGATCTCTCTTGCACTCGTGCAGGCAGATGATCACGCGCGCTGAAAGGAGTCTCGCAATGGCATAGAACACTCGAGTCGGGAGACGCAGACGGGTCGGATTGAAAGAATTTACGATTACTACCTTCTCGATCAGGGCGCGTACGAACACGCGTAGCGTTGCCGTGAGGTACCGCAGGCCGTCCGCGCGCGCGAGCTCAATCCCCGAAACATTGCTCTCGGCAATGATTTCGCGGAAGAAGGCATGATTCTTGCGAGCGAGGATGAGCGTATTGATGCCAGTCATGCCTAAGCGCTTCGCTAGGTCGAGCTGGAAAAGAAAATCCCCCACCCCGCCGTGCACCATTATGACTGCCTGATTCTTAGAGGGGCGAGGACGCGCCATACGATAGCTCTTGAGTTAGTGGATTAGGGCTCCCTGCTTCTTGCTAGCATCATACAACACGGCCTTCTGTGCCACTCTTACGTGCATGATGCTTATAACTCTGCTGGGTACCGGTCAGTTGCAGGCCAGCCTTAAACCTTAGTGGAAGGCTACGGCAGTTCCGCAAGCGTACGGATTGTCGGCCACCGCCCGTCACCAGGTCCTCCGTCTCGGCGCATCTCGAACAATCGGATAGTAGGACATGCTTCCGTAAGGAGTGCGAGCTCTTCAGGAGTGTCGTCAGCAAGTACGGCGTCCCGATGCAGGTGCGTGTGCGGCGCCAGGAACGGCCCTTTGCGAACGAGGTCGGTATACATAACCGATACCCGAGGAATGCCATGGAACGCGCTCTTCGTCTTTGCTTCCTGGAGCGCGCGGGGTCCGTAGGTGATGACGGTAACGGCATTCTCCTTGTCACGCAGGAACTGCGCTGCGTCAGGATAGACATATGTGGCAAGCTCGCCCGGCTGAAACGAGAGCACCCCTTCTTTAACTCTTTCCTCTAAGAGAGTTGTTAGCTCTGGAGGCGTGCACGAATCAAGGCTCGCGTCCTTCGATCGCATGTCGCGGATGAACGCATCGGTATCGAACATGGTCCGATCAAAATCAAGGAAGTAGATCATGCAAAAAGGCTGACGATAGCGGCGGCAAGCTTAGCCGAGTCATGGCGCACGAGGGAACGCGGGAGCGGATCTCCCGGCACAGCAGGGACCGACGAGACCGACACGAGGGGGAGCCTCCGGACTCTGGCATCACTCGAAGGAAGATCGTCTTCAGGAGGATGCTCCCCTTCTTCGGCATAGCGCCCTAAGAGCTCTGAGGCGAGGCTCTCCTCGTTCAGGAATATCACATCAGGTTCCCTTCCTGCATACCGGCTGATCTCGGCGACATGGTCACTCACGGTGAACCCTTCGGTCTGTCCGCTCTTGGTGAACAGGTTCATAACGAAGACGAGCCGCGCCTTGCTGCTTGCGATCGATCCCTTCATGCCGTCCGGGAGGAGCGCCGCGATGCTCGACGTGTAGAGGTCGCCCGGTCCGAGGATGATGAGGTCTGCGTCTTCGATAGCGCCTCTTGCAGCCTGCGATACCGGCGAGGGAGTCTCGAGCGCGAGCGTCTCGATACGCGCTCTTCCAACGGTTCGTTCGTCGATAGTGCGTTCGTTTCGAATAACGCTCCCGTCCGTAAGTGTCGCGACAAGGGTTCCCGGCTCTTCGGTTGCCGGGATCACGCGTCCGGAGATGCGCAGGATCCTCGAGGCCTCTTCGAGCGCCGCGACATCAGAGCCTAGGAGATCGGTAAGCGCGGTGATGAAAAGATTGCCAAGGTTATGACCCTTGACCTCGCTCTTCGCGAATCGATACGCGAACAGGTCGCGGAGCACGTTCCCGTCTTCAGCGAGCGCCACGAGTGCTTGCCGTGCGTCACCTGCTGGCAAGAAGCCGTACGCGTCGCGCAGGTTCCCCGTTGATCCTCCGTCATCAGCGGAGGTAACGATAGCTGAGAGGGACACGTCCGGAAAGCGCTTCAGTCCCGTCAGCACTACGAACGTTCCGGTTCCGCCTCCGATGGTCACGATCTTCGTCATGCAGGAATAGTAGCGGTTGAAGCGGCCTCTGTCGCCCCGCCGGAGATGAATGCCGCTACCCGCTTCGGGATATCTCCCGCGCCATGGATATAGCGCCTCGCTGCGGCATCGGCGTTTATCGCAAGGAGCTGGCGGGCCTGCCCGTCTTCCATGAGGCCCACGATATGTATAGCGAGTGCCGCTGGATCGCCTGGCGGAAATGCCAGAACGTCGTCATAGCCCTTAAAGACTTCGCCGACGATGCCCACGTCGGTCGTGATGATCGGAACGCGTGCCAGTGCCGCTTGGAGCAGTCTGCGTCCGTAGCCTTCATAGGCGCTCGCCTGAACGAACACCTGGGCGCTCTGCATGAGGCCCCAAGTGTCGCGCCGGTCTCCTAGGAACACGACCCGGTCAGTGAGCCTGAGTTTCCTTGCGTGATGCTCGAGTTCAGCACGCTCGGGACCGTCGCCGACCACGAACAGGCCGACGCCTGGATACTGGTCTTTGATCCGTGCCAGCGCATCGAGCACGTCGATGACCCGACGTGCCGTATCAAGCCTTCCCGCGACCATCAAGGAGAACGGGAACGGGGTCACCGGAAACGCGACCTTCTCAGGTACTGCGGCATGGACCGGCATGGGAATTACTACTGGTACCGGTATGCGGTCCCCGTACTCCTTTACGAGCGACGATTTCACGCGCTCGGTCATAACGCGTATGCCGGTTGCCTGCGGGAGGACGCGATCAGCCATCGCACGGCGTTTCTTGTTTATCTTCGGCAAGCGGACATGCGAAGAACGGAACATGCCGGTCATGGAATACCATGGCGACAGGAAGTCGGTATCGACATTCACGTAGAGCGGGAGCTTCGCTTTCTTCGCGATCCTCGCGGCGAGTATCCCGCGCTCGAACGCATCCTGTGCCCATATCGCCTGGATCCCGCACGTCGCCGTATACGTCAGCGCGCGCCCGTAGAGTGCGCTAGCACCGAAGAGTCCGCCCTTCCTCACTACGTGTATGCGTAGGCTTCCTTCGTCCCGTTCTTCGGGCACCAGACCGTCGAGAAGGACATGAAGTTCCCCGAGCGCCACGGCATTCTCCTTGGCACGTTCGTGACCCGAGCTGCCCTTGTCGAGGATAGTGTGATCGCTTGAGATGAGGAGGACTTTCATAGATGGGACCCTTACTTTCTGCCATTCTACCCTGCCCCGGCGAGCTAACAATCATGCGTGCTAGATTGTATTTACATGAGAATCGCCATCGCGACACCCCTATATCCGCCAGACATCGCTGAGCCGGCACCCTACGTCAAGGAACTTGCAGCCCGGCTTTCAGGGAAGCACGAGATTACGATTGTGACCTATGGCCGTTTTCCAGAGGAAATTCCGGGCGTTCGCATCGTTGCCGTGAGCAAGCAGCGTCCGCTGCCTATCAGGCTCGCGCTCTATACCTTTGCGCTTCTCAGCGTTGGCTCAAGAACCGACGTCATCTACGCCCTGAACGGCCCGTCGGTAGAGCTGCCTGCGAGCATCGCATCGTTCCTAACGAGGACGCCTCTCATTGCGTTCCTTGGCGACGCGTCTGCCCATGCACGTGCGCAACAGAGAAGCGCGCTCAAGCACCTCGAAGAGACGTTCTTGCGACGCGCGTGCACGACGGTCTCCCATACGCCCTTGCAGCATCCTGAGATACTTCCCTTCTCTCCCTACCCGAACGAAAAGATGGAAGCATTCAACCGTTCCTGGAAGGCTCATCTCGAAGAACTTGAGGCAGCACTACTCTATGTCTAACGAGAACCGCACGTCCTGGGAAAACTACCGCGATACCGAGATAGCTCGTGTCACCCCTATCCTCACGGACCTCGGATACGTGCTCGACGAGGCGCAGCCGCACACGAAGGGCGAGCGCTACCTCATGCAGGCCGTTACCACCGAGAGCGGCAAGAAGCTCATACTGCTCGGCAGAGACACGGAAACGGACGGACGCGTCGTCATAAAGGTCACGAGCAGTCCCGACGGCATACGCGAGCTTGAGCATGAGCGCACCTGCCGCAGAGTTCTTGCAGAGATCGGGTTCTCCTATCAGAGCTTTCTGTCTCCGAAGGAACTCCTCTTCGTACGCACGGGACCGTACTGCATCTCCGTACAGGCCTTTATCGAGCAAGAGAAGCCGTTCCTCGACCGATCGATCGAAGAACAGTTTGAGCTCGCCCTCAGATCCTTCAAGGCCCAGGAGAGCGCGCACGCTGCTACCTATGAGCACGCACGGCTCGTACGAAAAACCTTTGGCTCCATGGAAGCGACAGGATACCTGCGAGGCTTCGAGCGCTTCATGGCATGCCCGCACGGCGCCGGCGAGCTGCTCCAGAAGGCGCACGACGAGCTCTATAACGGACGGCACACAATCGAGCAGTATGGCGGGTTCCTCACCCACACCGACTTCGTTCCCCATAACTTCCGGGTCCTCGGCAACGCAATCTATCTTCTTGATCACTCTTCCCTTCGGTTCGGAAACAAGTACGAAGGATGGGCGCGGTTCCTGAACTTCATGACCCTGCATAACCGGCCGCTCGAAGCGGCGCTGCTCGAGTATGTGCACGCAAACCGCACCCCGGAGGAATCGGCGTCGCTTAGGCTCATGCGCGTGTACCGTCTCGGAGAGATCATCTGCTACTACACGCGCACCCTCCCGAAGAGCGAGGGGTCGCTGCTTGCCCTAAACGAAGCGCGCATCGCGTTCTGGACCGAGGTACTCGCAGCAACCCTCGAAGGGAGAACGGTTGGAGACGATATCGTGGAGAACTATAGAACCGTGCGGGATTCCCTACGAAGCGACGAGGAAAAGCAGCGGCAGATAGGCCTACACTAGGGCCTGCATCTTCCGTACGAGTGCCTCGTACTCGTCGACGAGCGGATGCTGCCAGGATTCCTTGAGCATCTCGAGCATCTTCTCTTCGAACCAGATCTTCTTGTCCCGTCCTGCGTTGAAATGGTCCCAGAGCGCAGGACCCAGGCGCGCATGCGCGGCGATAAGGCTTTCCGCATTATGGATCTTATCTGCGGTTGCTACCGCTTTCGCGCCTTCAGAGCCTTCACGGACAGTCTCTATATACTTCAGCTTCTTCTCCTCCCAGGAGAGCGAGTCATCATTCGAGACGCTGGCCACAATGTCGGCCACCTCGTCCCCGAGCTCACGCCGCAATTCTTCAAGCGTCATGTCAGTGTCTTCAACGAGATCATGCGTTAGAGCGGCAGCGATGACCGCTTCCCCGTACCCGGCCTTAGCGACGATAAGCGCAATCATCACGGGATGCGTGATATAGGGAGACTGATCATCCTTGCGGACCTGGGTCGCGTGACCGGAGACCGCAAGGCGCGTCGCACGGTCGAGTAGCATGAGATTTTCCATACCCATAAGTATGCCTCGTCGCTGTTGGAGCGTCCACATACAGAAAAGCGCGCGACCGAAGCCGCGCGCCTGACTCACGACCAAGGCTATGCCCAGCTCGGAATCGGCTTCCGAGGACGCAAGTGTTCGAAATCCTCCGGACCAACATCCACGAGCAGCGCATCGAGCTCTGGCGCCGATTTCCAGTCGTTGCGACCTTCTCGGCTTCCATGCTTCATGGTTGCAAAGACAGTGCCCGCAGAGACATAGACGTTGTGAGCAGCCCCTCCCGAGAGAGTGAAGACTGATCCCGCTTCATATTTCTCGAAGAGCGGGGTCGTCGTGATCTCATCGAGCGTGACGACCACGAGCCATCCTTCCTGGACGACGTAGGTTTCCTTCATATCCGTCAGATGCCGGTGGCTGTTCTGCCATCCTTCCGCGCCATGATGCTCTGCGTTACTCGTGATGCAGGCCGAGAGTCCGGACGCCGCGTGCGCGATTCTCACGCGAACCTCGCCGCTCTCCATCTCCTTGGCGCTCAAGGTAACGCTTTCCGGAAGGTCCGGAAGCGCAATCCCGTTGTTCGACATTGTGCCCTCCTCAGGCTGACCGAAGCGATGTGCTTTCTGAAAGCACTATGCTACAAAAATACCGATTCCTCAAGTACCTAGAAAACCTTCGAAAAGACTCGCTCCTGCATCTGGCGCGCGATCATGTCCCAGTCGTACTTCTCCTCCACCATCTTTCGTGCGGTTCGGACGACCTCCTGTGTCGCGCTTGGATTTCCCACTATCTCCTTCACCGCAGATGCGATCTGCTCGGGAGCATCCGTATCTACTACCCATGCTGTCTGGGGCTTGTCGGGGTTATGTCGAGGATCCCACACGTAATCCGCGAGGCCGCCTGCCTGCGTAGCGATAAGCGGCAGTCGGCCGGCCATTGCCGAAAGCGATGAGAGCTGGAGGCCTTCCGTGCGGCTCGGCGTTACGTAGATGTCTGCGAAGATCGGGTTTCGATAGTTTGGCACCTCTGTGCGCTCTATCTGCCCAAGCAAGTGGACACGGTGGGTAAGGTTGAGTTCTTCCGCGAGCGACTCCAGCATTGCACGGTCTTCTCCTTCTCCGATAAGTACGAGATGCACGTTTTCTGGAAGATGGGTCAGGGCGCGAAGCGTCTGATCATTTGCCTTCTGATGCACGAGCCTTGACGCGTTCAGAAGGTACACATCTCCTGGCTTCTTTCCGAGTTCCGCTGCTGCTGCCTGAGCTTTCTCTTTTGAATACTCATCCTTAAGATTCTTTGGGTTCGCCCCGTTGTAGATCAGCTCAATGGTACCCGTGTAGCCGCGCTTACCCGGCCACGTTCCTAGATACGAAGAGATCACCTGAACAATCTTTGACGTTCTGAATCCGTAATCGAGGAGTGGCGTAAGGGGGAGTATGAACGGACGCTCGAATACCTTCTCGTACGAATCTCCGTCTTGGAGCGTGAGCACGCGCGGAGCCCTGACGCCGAGGAACCGAGCGAGCACCGCGGGCAGAAGCATGTACGTCATCATCGACCACACGGCGTCGAAATGATGCGCCTGGTCGAGTTCCCTCGCTTTCACGGCAGCGAGCGGTATGAAGAGTATTTTCGAGAGGTAGGCTCCACCGAACCCCACACGGTGCACGAGCGTGTTCCCTATACGCTCTTCCCGAGGAGCGCTTGTATCAAAGAGGAGCGTGATCAGATGGAACTCGATGTCCTTCGGGTCGATACGGTCCGTTATCTCCTTTATCGCCGCTTCAGCGCCCGACACGAAGCTCGGGTAGTATGCGAGCGAGAAAATGAGGACCTTCTTCATACGCTAGGCATTCTGCACATAGTCAACAAGATGATGTTCCTGCGTCCAACCCAATGCCTCAAGCTTGCTCGTATCTTCCGCTCCCGAAGAACGTGTTGATGCGGTCGCGGGCAGCATGACAATTTCGCCACCAAAAAGATTAGCGAGATCGAGCAGCGAGTATACGTCGTTCGAGCTTATAGGATATTCGTCTCTCTCGCCGTATTCGCCAATCGCAACAAGACCGTTAACCGTATCGAGCACATGCGTGAATGCGCGCGTCTGCGTTCCGGGTGACCGGATTTGGTGCGGTCGGCCAGCGATCCTGTTCTGACGCAAGGTCTCTACGAGAGTCCCGTACTCCTCAATCGTACGCTCACCCGGACCATACACGTTGTAGAAGTACGCGATCGAATACGGCAGGTCGTACCACCGGCCATAATTCGCTACGAGCTCGGAGTTCACGGCCTTGCCCCAGGTATACGGAGAAAGGTCTCGACCTGCCGTACCATCCGCTCGTTCCGCAACAAACTTGGTCGACGAACCGGCGTATACGAGCTTGCACTTCTTGGCGCGCCAGAACTCGAGCACCGCTGAGGTTCCAACAATATTCATATCGAATACGACCTCCGGCTCTTCGAGGCTCTTCGCGACGCGCGAATACTCCCCGAGATGATAGATGACGTCAGGAGTCTCTGGCACGTGGCGCTCTATATCCTTCGTATGCCCTTCCCGGTACTCGACGCCCTCTACATGATTGTCTTTACTCCCGGTAAAGTAGTTATCAAGTGAAATGACCCTATGTCCTTCGCTAACGAGGCGCTCGCAGAGATGCGAGCCGACGAAGCCGGCGCCCCCGGTAACGAGAATGAGTTTGCTCATGGGAGATGTACGGAAAGCCTACGATATTCCGGGACCGGTGGCCAGAGCGGGGCCAGGAAGGCCCGGAGCGCAGAAAGCGTCCCTGCCCCGACAGGTTCAGCTGTCTGGGCAGGGACTATCATCGTCGAATCATGCTGAGGGGCTTGCTTGGCTGGTATCTCGACCGCTCTCAATAGACTAGAACCAGGGGCTGGTACTTGAAGTAGCGTCGCGGGTGTCTCTATAGGAGGTGCATACATAAATGCCATCTCTCCGCTCGGATACAGAAGGCTCATAACGGATGTCGTCGTTGAAAGACTCGTCGCTTCTGGCGGAAAGATAACGGATCGTCCGGGAAGGATCTGCGTATCGTCAGGAATCCTGAAGCGCTCCTTCCCTGACACGAGCTGGTACCGGGAAAGATCAAGAATGCGCGTATCGCTATTCTTGAGCGTGACGCCCTTCTCCGAAAGATCTGTGATGCTTACGTCGGCAGGATCTGCCGTAACGATGAACGAGGATGTGCCTTGGCTATAGCGTTCCTGCGCGCGAACGACGACTAAGTATTCCCCTGGCTCGCGATACGCATGCTGCACGTCGGTGCCTACATGCCGTCCGCCGTCTCCGAATGCCCAGGTTATGTAGGGGTATCGCACATGGCGACCCGTACTGTCGTACACAATCGGCTGATACTTGGTATGGGCTTTCGTCGAGACGATTCGATCTCCGCCCGTTTCAATAAGAAGCGTGGGTACCGGATTCCCCGCTGTCTTCTTCGCAGCCGTAGACGTAGTCCCGGAAGACGACGTAGCTACGGAAACCGACTCCATGGCATTCACGGCGCGTGGCGTCGGTACCGCCGTTACCCACTCGCTACCCGTGCGCTGCGGGGTGTACTTGAGCGCGCTATCGCCCCCGACCGATCCCTCCCACCCTCCGGACGCGTCGATGCGATCGATGTCGGTGCTGCCTGAAGCGAGGGTGAGTACTTCCCCCGCGTTCGAGAGGCCGCTGCCAAACGTACGGCTAAGATCAGCACTTATCCCGGGAACAGGGTCGGGGCACGCGGACGGCGTGCTTCGTTCGATCAGATAGAAGCCTCCTGCTTCGATGCTTCCGGAGAGCGATACAGACATGCCAGCATCCTGGGTCTTCAGTGTCCACCCGGAAAGTGATACAGACTCGAGGCCGTCGTTCGCGAGTTCTACCCATTCGCAAAAACTTCCGTTATCAACGGAAGTCCCCATCCACGCGACCTCGCTTATAGTAACGGCCGCATGCGTTTGCATAGGAGCCAAGGCTCCTATGCAAACAAGGCACGCGGCGAGTATCTTATACATCTTTAAAGAGAGAGCGGAGCGTCTCTTCCGGGACCTCGAACACAGGCTTCGGCTCTTGCGGAGGGCCTGCAGGAGCAGGAGGCACCGGAGGAGGAGGCGGTGTATTTCCTATCGTTGAACGGAGCGCATCCTTCAAGGACTCCTGCTTCCCTCCCTGTTTCTTCTGCTTATCCTTCTCGACGTTAGCAACCGTTGCGCGCAGGATCGCCTTAAGATCGTCCGCGGTCTTGCTCGCTGCGGGCGGGGCCGGACGCTCTACACGCTCTGGCTTTGGCGCCGGGCGCTGTTCCTGTCGCGGTTGCGTTTGTGGTTGTGGTTGTGGTTGTGGTTCTCGCGGAGCCGGACGCTCATCACGGCGAGGCGGTGTCATGCCTGTCTTCTTGTAGGCAGGGCCCGCCGATGCAGCCTTATGGTTCTGTGCCGCTTCTTCCGCTGCCTGCGAGAGCTCCGTGAGGATGGCATTCTCGATGCCAGCGCGCTTCGTGGCGAACTGCTGGCGGGAGTTCGCGAGCACCTCTTCTCGGTACGAGCGCGGAGGCGGCTCGATCGGCGGAATGGTGACGGCCGAGAACGGACGCGAGCCGATGCCATCGATCATGAGCGAGAGGTACACCTGCGCGAATCCGAGGTTAACGAGGTCTTCCTGCAGGAACTCAGGCGTGAACACCTTCTCCATGAGTTCGGCGTCGAGCGGACCGACGCGGAACGAGACCGTGGTTCCGACGTTGCCGAAGACTGCTGCCTGCACTTCCTCATCCATCTGCGCGACGTACTGGTGCGCGATGAGAAGGTTCAGATGGTACTTACGGGCCTCAGAGAGGATCTCCGAGAAGCTCTCGTTCGCGAAGTTCTGGAACTCGTCTACGTAGAAGTAGAAGTTCGAGGCTTTCGCGAGCTCGTGTGCCGGCAAGTCGGCTCTCGACATCGCGCCGAGGAAGATACGGGTGGTAAGCATGGAGCCGAGGAGGCGCATGTTCGTGTCGCCTACCAATCCCTTCGAAAGGTTCATGATGAGAATCTTCCGGTTATCCATGAGGTCACGGATGTCGAATGACGAGTGCGGCTGGCCGATGATGTTACGGATGAGAGGGTTACTCGTAAACTGTCCGATCTTGTTCTGGATGGCCGGGGTCGCTTCCTGCGTATAACGGTCGCCATAGTTCGCGAACTCGCTTACCCAGAAGTCCTTCACCACCGGGTCCTTGATGTTCTCCACTACCTTCTTGCGGTAGTTCTTGTCGGTATACATCCGGTTCACGCCGAGCAGGGTCGCGCCCGGATACTCGAGAAGCGCGAGGAGCGTGTTCGAGAGGATGTACTCCATACGCGCGGACCACGCGTCCACCCAGATTTTCTTGAAGGTAGCCATGAGGCCCGACACCACGAGGTGGCGCTTGTCGTAGCCGACGTCCTCCATCACGTTGAAGGCGATCGGATTGTCGAGGTCGAACGGCGCGAAATAGACCACGTCCTTCACGCGATCAGCAGGTATGAAATCGAGCAGCTTCTCAACGGCCGAGCCGTGCGGATCGATAAAGGCCATGCCCTCTCCGTTCCGGATATCCTGGATGGCCATGTTCTCGAGCAGGGTCGACTTACCCATACCCGTCTTCCCGATCACGTACATGTGCCGGGCGCGGTCCTTCGCCTTTATGCCGAACGGCACGCGCTTGCCGCGCGCATCCGTTGCGGCGAAATAGGTGACGCGATCCGGATTCTCCATAGAAGGATTATACCGCGCGAATTACTGATACTGGATGAACATCGGCTGCGGCGTGAGCTTCAGGAGGTCACCCGGCGTGAGGAGGCGCTCTGAAGGCGGCTTCAGGTCGTTCTTGTAGAAGATCTTGAATCCCGTGAACTGCACCGGCTCCGGCGCCACGAACGCTTTATAGGTATTGATCTTCTTCAGAGGCGGGCCCCATCCGTCCATATCGATTACCACCTGCACCTCAGGGAGCGGCGTGATGTTCTGGTAGTTCGTAACCATGCGCTGCGTAAAGCGATGCACGATGAGCACTTTCGGCGGCAAGTCATGCTTACGCACTAGCTCTGCCATATACTCGGCCGCGTAATTGATATCGCGCGCGTCGAACGAACCGATGACATGACCGGGCGGATCCTCGCCGATCATGTGGAACTCGGGATCGAGCCCGAGATGCACGTTCGGCATCGCGAGGTACTTCTCGAGCATCGGCAGCTCATGCTCTAAGGTTGAGAAGCCGATCTGGATATCGAGGATAACGATGCCGTCGATCTTGTTCGCGAGCTCTACCGCCTTGTCTATCTCGGTGTCCGGCATGCGAAGCAGGTACTTCCCTTCCTTTCCGGGAAGTTCCTGTGCCGTTATGGCGATGTAGTTTATGGCAGGGACCGTCGGAGTCTCCGGGTCAGCCGTCTCCCACCTCTTCTGTTCACTAGCGAGCATCTGGAGCATCTGTGCTTCGGGATACTCGCCAAGGACGCCCATCCTGGTTGAGTAGAAGTTCCCGTAGTACGCGATGATGCGGTTGAACGGCAGAAGTGCGCCCGCCTTCGGGTAGGCCGCCTTTACGGGCCAGATGCGTTCGGTAGTGGTCGAGGTCGTCGAGGCATAGTTCGCCATCGACAGCATCTTCGCGTCGTATGCCGCGTTATCGAAGACCGGCTTCTCCGGTTCCTTGCTGAAGAGCGCATCGAGCGTAGACGTCGCAGTCTCAGCGCTCCGATCAAAGCGCGTCGCTGCCGCATGCGGCATGACCACAAGGCCGAACAGGAGTATCAGGACACCGAGTCCGACGATGAGGACGAACGGATTACGAAGATGTGGAGAGAGATGCTTCATGCGAGGCTCGGGCAGGCTGTCTGCGGTATGACACGCCGACCGCGACAATCGCGAGGCCGAAGAGCGGCAGTATCCAGGTAAGGATACTCATAGGGAGTCCTGAAAAGGGCGACAGGAGGGTGAGCGCGCCGAGCACAATGAGCATGAGGCTTCGAGACATTGAGGACAGTATACCCTGCCCTAAAGAGAGCGCTACGCAGGGGTGACGATAACGACGAATTCGCCGCGTACCTGGTCCTGTCTTTCGGCGAAATGAGCCGCAACCTCACTAGCGGTACCCTCCACGAAGGACTCGAACATCTTCGTGAGCTCCCTGAGCACGATAACCCTCCGATCTTCCTCGAGAACCTCCGAAAGGGACGCGAGCGCCTTCTCGATCCGGTGCGGAGACTCGTAGAACACCATGGTCCGCTCTGAATCAGCGATCTCCTTGAACAAGGTCTGCCTGCCCTTCTTGTGCGGGAGGAACCCAAGGAAGGTGAACTCGTCGGTCGGTACGCCCGCGATCGAGAGCGCGGCCGTAACGGCGGCAGGTCCTGGGATAACCTCGATCCTGGCGTCCTCGCGAAGGGTGTCGCGCACCTCACGCACCAAAGCGCTTCCCGGATCCGAGATTCCCGGAGTCCCGGCATCCGTAACGAGCGCGATGTGCTTCCCTTCCGCGAGCATCTGGAGGATGCGGGTCGAGGCATGCCGGCCGCTCTGTGCATGGAATATTAAAAGTGGCTTCTGTATGTCATAGCGCGCGAGGAGCTTCGCGGTTACGCGCGTATCCTCGCAGGCTATAGCGTCGGCTAGCTTCAGGGTATCGAGCGCGCGAAGCGTGATATCGGCGAGATTGCCGATAGGGGTTGCGACAACGGAGAGAGTACCCTGCATGGAAAGACTGTACCAGAATACGCTCGGAACCCTAGTGCTTCACTATTTGGTCTGCAATCTTGTATATGTTCCCTGCCCCCATGGTCATGATGAGGTCTTGGTCTCCCGGCTCGCTCTCGAGAACGTCATGGATCTCTTCGAGACTCATCGCATCAGCCGAAACCCCGCTCTCCCGAATGCGCGCTGCGAGTATAGCGCTTGATACGGTACCGTCGTCGATCTCCCGAGCGGCAAAGATTGGCGCGATAAGTACCCTATCCGCTCCTTCGAACGCGGTGGCGAAATCCTCGAGCAGGTCGCGCGTACGGCTGAAGAGATGCGGATGGAACGCTACGAACACCCGTCCGGCGGTCTTTGCGCGTAGCTCGGTAATGGTCTTGCGGACTGCAGTGGGATGATGCGCGTAGTCGTCATACACTCCCGCACCCTTCTTCGTTACCCCCTTGTATTCGAACCTGCGCCAGGTACCTTCAAAAGCCGCGAGAGAGCCAGCAATCTGTGACTCGATAATCTCAGGAAGGACAATACGAGCGGCTGCGGCTGCGGCACGTGCGTTCATCTTGTTGTACTCGCCCGGGAAGCGCGTCTCAAATGACGGCTCGAGGCTATAGTCGACGATCGTAGCGGAGAGACCTTCGAGTACTGGCGCGATGTTCGGGTGTGTAGCGTCCGCAATTATGGTGCCGTGCGTAGGCACTTTCTCTGCAAGAGTCCTGAACGCGTTCTGTACGTCCTCGAGGTCCTTGTAGTAATCGGTGTGGTCGAGCTCGATATTCGTTATGATCAAAATCTCCGGGGCGAGCGTGAGAAAATCGCGCTTATACTCGCACGCCTCGACAACGAGCCATTCGGACGTGCCCAGGAGATAGTTCGAGCCGAAGTCCCGTACCAGGCTTCCAACGATAGCCGTCGGAGAAACATTAGCATCGCGAAGGATCCGTGCCAGCATGCCGGTGGTGGTGGTCTTCCCATGCGTCCCAGAAACGGCAACCGTACGCTTCGCTTCAGACGCGTCCCCAAGCGCCTCAAAGTACGACTTCTGCGGGATGCCGAGCTCAGCCGCGCGCGCGCGTTCAGGATTGTCTGGCCATACCGCTTCCGAGTAGACGATCAGGTCAGCGTCTTCTGGTACGTTTTCTGCAACCTGGGTCAGCACCACAGGAATGCCTCGGCTCTCTAAGAGATCGGTAACGGGACTTGCATCGCGATCAGAGCCGGTAACGTCAATGCCGAGATCAACGAGATACTGTGCCAGCGCAGACATGCCGATACCGCCGATGCCGACGAAGTGAGCTTTCTTTACGTCCCCGCGCTTTGTCATAGACCCTTAACGATAGCAGTAAACTGGTCGCCTCGGTCGTATTCGTTCTTGAACATACCGAAGGATGCGAACGCTGGAGAAAGGAGCACCGTGTCGCTTGGTTCTGCATGGCTCCTCGCGTCGCTAATCGCCTCTTTAAGGGAATCGAAAACTGGCGCGTCCGGAAGAGAGTCCTTGATGCGGTCAGTACCGCTTCCTGAAAGCAAGGACACGTGCTTCGTACTCTCCCCGATAAGCTCGAGGAGGTTCTTCATCTCGAGCCCCTTGTCGTGCCCGCCCATGATGAGATTGATGCGCGCGCCTCCCTCTTCCGCAAGAGCATGGAGCGCCACGATCGTCGCCTCGGGCGTCGTAGAGTTCGTATCGTTATAAAAGGAAACGCCGTCCTTGAGCGCAACGAGCTCCAGCCTGCCGGGAATCCCGAGGAACGCCTC
Source organism: Patescibacteria group bacterium (assembly GCA_040384725.1). Taxonomy (GTDB): domain Bacteria; phylum Patescibacteriota; class Minisyncoccia; order Phycocordibacterales; family Phycocordibacteraceae; genus C7867-001. The sequence goes on from JAZKIS010000001.1 coordinate 53,696, forward strand.
GAGCGCCTTCACGCTTATGCGGTCGTCAACGCCGAGCGCCCGCGCTGCAGCTAAGGCGAGCGCCGCGTCGTAGCGGTTGTGCTCGCCCGGCACCAGGAGCTCGAGTCCTTCGGGAAGCGTCTTCTCCCCAGCGACGACAACCTTCGATGCAATCTGGCTCTCGTACTTATCGATAACCGTAAGCGCCATCTGCTCTCCAAGGATAAGCGTGTCCTCTGGCTTCTGGTACAGGAATATGTTCGCCTTGTCAGCGAGGTACGCATCGATGTCATCCTTGTAGTACGAAAGATGATCCGGATAGAAGGTGGTGAACAAAGCGAGCTCCGGACTCATCCGGTCCTCGCCGAATCCCTGGAGCTGCCAGGAGTCGAGCTCGAAGAGCGCCGTGTGCTCAGGCGTCGCCTCCTCAAGGAGTGCGAGCGTCGAGACGCCGCGCACGTTTCCGCCGAGAAGGATCTTCCCGCCGGCAGCCGAGAGTATGTCGTGAAGCATGTGCGTAACGGTAGACTTGCCACGCGTTCCCGTGATGCCTATGAGCGGGACGCCGGAGAGCTCCTTGAACCAGGAAGCGCTCATCTTGATCGGCACCCCTGCCTTCCTCGCCTCCTCTATATAGATCGAATCGAGCGGCACGCCTGCCGCTTTCAGCATGAAATCCCGGTCCCGAAAATCCTCAAGCCTATGCTCGCCCAGCACGAAGGTTACGTTCGGAAAGCCGGAGAGCGCGTCAACCGAGGTCGCGAGATCCTCAGCGGACTTGAGGTCTGTAACGATGAGCTCCGCCCCCTGGGACGCGAGATACCGGGCATCGCCGACGCCTCGACCCAAAAGGCCGAGCCCCATGACGGTTATCCTCTTCCCGGAGAAATGGCTCTGAAGTTCCACTCTGGAATCCTAACGCATTCCTGGGATACGGCTACTGGCAGGCTGCCACTACCTCGGTCTCGGTGCGTGCGAGCTCCCGGTCTGATACCGGCACCATGATCAGCTGGAACGGGCTTGTGAGAGCCTGCGAGACCATGCAGCCTTCTCCAGGGCGCGTGAGAGCCATGGACACCGTCCGGATAGAGCTCGCGTCCGTGATGCTCGCCACGTCGATAGTGTGTCCCCCGGACGGCTTCTCTCCGGCAAATACCCCGATCACGTACTGGCTGTCGAAATCGATCGCGGGCATCGCTTCCCCGTCGGTGCCATACGCCATGGTCCACAGACGCACGAAATCTTCCTGGGTGTACACCGCATAGTTCTTCCGCTCTGATACGCCTGACGCATTCGTTCCCTCCGCGAGTACCGTGAACGAGACCGGAACGGCCTGGTCGGCCCCGAGTGCCGAAGCTTCCGTCCCGTTGAGTGCCGGGGTCTCGCGCAATTCGGACGGTCCGTAGAAATAGAGGCCCGCGCCAACCACGATGGCAGCGAGGCAGATCCCGAGCACGATGAGCATGTGTCGCATATAGATGCAGTATACCGGGATACGCATCCATCTCTTATGCGAGGCTGGGTATAGAAGAAGCCGGCCCTTCGTGGCCGGCTTCTTCTCATGGTGCAAGTGGTAGGATTCGAACCTACGACCGCTCGAGTATCAGTCGAGTGCTCTACCAACTGAGCTACACTTGCCTGTTTCTTCCGAATCCCTGAACTAAAGGATACTACCAGAATCCCCAGGTTCCTTCCAGCTTTCACGGAAGGAGCACGTATACTCAAGGCACGAATGGTACATCGCGGCACCACGCGTGAATCCAAGAGAATCCGAGAGGATCGGGTCTCTACTCCCCTTCAGAAGCAGAAGCGGCATAAGAATAAGATGCGCATCTGGCGACGATGCGTCGCGAAGCTTGCTGCGCCATAAGATTTCAGGCCTCGTCTTCTACAGACGAGGCCTGGGTTCCGCCTTCTTATGGGCAGGTTTATGAGTGGGTTTGAGGCCCAGTGGGCGCGAGCACAGTAGGCTCATGGGGTTGATGTGCCTTTTTGGTGCGATAGTCTTTCTCGTTGAGAACGACATCCCCTGCCATTTCATCCTCCGGCAAAATCCAGAGGATCCTCTTCCCCAACATGGTCTTCCGCTCAACCTTGAGCCACACCTTGCCGCTTGCCCTGCGCATCGCGTGATTCCTTTTGCGGCGATTGTCGCTCAAAGAACGTAACCCGAACATGTGAACTCCTTCATTTGGGGGAGGCAGCATTATAATTCATTTTCACTAGTACGTCAAAAAGAAAAACCCCGTGCGGAACGATACTCCAAGGAGAATCGTTCCGCACGGGGTTTTTCACAATAGTTAGAATGAAATGTTGAACATGACGTACTCTTGTGTTCCGCCTATTCAGCCCGGTACGAGCGTCAATTGAGCGCTCCTACCAAACTACCGGTGCGTTTTTCCGGCGTCCGTGCGCGCGTTTAGGGACGCAGCGCCATCTCCCTATCTCTCCGAAGAGCGATAATCGACCGGAGAGAGTCATTTCTGACTTCTCATTCCGATTGGATATGTTCCACGACCAGCTTCCGCTAGCCGTGCCTTGTTACGAC
>JAZKIS010000002.1:0-211175 GCA_040384725.1 Patescibacteria group bacterium
GCAATGAGAGGGTCGCAGGTTCGAATCCTGTACGGTCCACCCAGATTCACAAAAGTCCCGAGAGGGACTTTTGGCGTTCAAACGCTTTGTTACTGGAGGCTCTAATCAAAATCTATCCGATGGTACTATTGGATGCATGACCGAGAAGATACCCCACACCAAGACTCCAAGTGAGGGTGTAGACCCGGGTAGCGAAGGGCGCGAAGAGAATGCAGAACGCGTTATTAAGTTGCTTGATAAGCTGCATGCTGACAAAACATTTGATACTTCTGAGCATAGGGCTGAATTCCTGAAGGGTATAACGTATGACCAGCTCAAGCAGCTGGGTATTTTGGCAAATGATTTTTCGCGCGGGAAAAAAGGTACGGAAGATTTTGATGGCGAAGATGTTCAAATTCAATTGCATGGTATGGGCTCATCATCGGTTGAATATATCCCGCCTGATGAGGCTGATAAGGAGCAACTATTAAAAGAAATCCTCGCTTCTGCAAAGAAGCTCGATACTCAGGATGCCGCGCTGCTTATAGCTGCTGGCATTAATGCGGTACACCCCTTTGCGGATGGGAATGGTAGAGCGAGCAGGCTCGCCTACACGCTACTTGCAGAAGGATATGACGGGTCCGCGACGACGAGAGAGAAGATTGCAAAAATCCTTGGTCCAGAAGGACGTGACTATATCGATCCGAATCCAGATTATGTAATGCATGTTGCAGATCATATTCTTGAGCGAAAGGCAGGTATCGATCATAAAGATTCGAAGTCTGTTACGGAATCATGGTCGGACGCCGGTTCGCTAATTGGTTCGCTTACTCCCGAAGGCCTCCCGGTGGCAGAAGACGTTGATGCCCGGTCTCGAAGACAGCTTGTCAGTATTATTGAAAGCAAGAGGTTTCGAACGGTTACTTTCTATGAGTTCCTCAAAAAGCAGGACATGCTAAAAGAACCGTACGTAACGTATAAGGAATCCGAAGGAAGGTATGCTTCTTTTAAGCTGCCGGATAATCGGACTGTTGTAGAGATAGATGAGGTACTCAAATCGTTATCCAAGGAGCAAGTGCAAGAGCTGCTGAGTGAAAGTGGAAGAATTCGTAAGGATGCTATACGCACCCTCATCGCTTTCTTCGTTATGCCAGACAAGTTTAAGGTCTCAGGAGACAGAACGGTAAAGGAATATTTCATTGATGAAATAAATCGACACCGAAAGCAGGGCAGTATGTCCAAGAATTAAGAACAAGGCAACTCCTGACGTTGGATAGATTCTTTACGTAAGCGCCTTCAACAAGGCTCCCTGCTTGCTTTAGAGGAGGGTATACTTATGGCACTTACCCTTTAAGTACTTCTATGCAGACACTCATACTCGCTGCCATCGCGTTTCCTATCATGTTCGTACTCGACCTTCTATGGATCGGGGTGGTTGGAAGCAGTTTCTATCGTTCGCAGCTCGGTTCTATGCTTCGCCCTGACGTGGTATGGCCTGCGGCGCTCGCGTTCTACGTGATTTACACGCTTGCCATTGCGTTCTTCGTTATAGCACCTGCTATCGGCGTGCACTCGCTCATGCGCGTAGTTCTCACGGCTGCATTCTTCGGGCTTGCGGCGTACGCAGCCTATGACCTCACAAACCTCGCCACCATAACCGGCTGGCCTCTCCCGCTCACGTTCGTTGACCTTGCGTGGGGCGTGATCGTAACAACCGTTACGTCGGTAGCGACCTATCTCATCGCAACGAAGTTCCTTGGCTACTAGTATGCGCCTCGGTTCCGTCCTTGCATTCGTCTTCTTCGTTGGCGTATCGCTCCTTGCGGGATTCATCGGATCGTTCGCAACGATGGACAGCATCCAGGGCTGGTATGCAACGCTTAACCGCCCCTCGTGGACGCCTCCGAACTGGGTATTCGGGCCGGTGTGGACCGTGCTCTACGTGCTTATGGGAACGAGCGCGTTCCTGGTATGGCGCTCAAAGAAGATAGGTAAGTATCTTGCGCTCTGGCTGTTCCTCGTGCATCTCCTCGCTAACCTCTTCTGGTCCATAGCATTCTTCGGTATGCACGAGCTTCTGCTTTCGATGATCGTTATAGTGGTGCTGCTCGGGCTCATAATCGCGCTTATGCGTATGTATAGAGTCCACTCGCGCCTTGCGGTGTACCTCATGGTCCCGTATCTCCTCTGGGTAGCCTACGCCTCAACACTGAACCTCGGATTCCTGGTTCTTAACTAGGGAATAGCAAAAAGCGCCTCATTGAGGCGCTTTTTGCTATTTGCCTTGTCCGTAGCTCTTCTTGAGCGCCCTCACGTGCCCTGCATAGTCAGGAGAGCAGAACATCTCGCCCTTTCGGTCATGGAAATAGAAGATGCAGTCGGTCTTCTTCGGGTTGAGGGCCGCGAGGATAGCTTCCGTCGAGGGATTTGAGATGGGGCCCGGAGGAAGTCCCTCATTCTGATAGGTGTTGTATTCAGACTTGATGTACTTGTCTGCAGGCTTCGGTACCGGCCACCAGGTTTTCGTTCCTCCCTTAGACGCCTTCGCGTACTGGAGCGTGGCATCGATCTGGAGGTTCATGCCGGACCAGAGACGGTTCCAGATGATGCCGGAGATGAGGCGCATCTCGGATGGGTCGCGTGTCTCGCGCTGAAGAAGAGATGCGATGGTCAGGACGTCTTCGAGCGGGAGCACCTGCTCTGCTTCAGGGCTATACCGAGAAGCGATATCGCGCTCGTACCGGTCTGCAAGGAGCTCCTGCACGTAGGAGGCGCTTGCGGCGGACGACACCATATAGGTACCCGGCACGAACTCGCCCTCGAGGAGTTCCGGATCGGTGTTGTTCACCTGCTTCAGGAAGGCATCCTGTTCGGCTCTGGTCCATCCGAGTGCCATGCCGAATGCGCGGGCAACCTCTTCCTGGCGATATCCGGACTTGATATCGACGAACACGATATCGCTTCCTGCGATCTGCTCGTATCCTGGCACCTTGGTAACGGCATTCGCGATCCAGGTTATAGCGGTGCTCGCAAGGGAAGCGGCTGCACCGAGCGTCTGGCTCGATTCGCCAAAGAGCGCATCGACCGCAGGATCCTCGGTTATGGTCTCGTTGATAGGATCGACGTTAACGGGAAAGGGCGGCTTCGGTGCCTCGGTTGCCGCGAGCTTGATATCGCTCTCGAGCATTCCTGGAAGAGAAAAGAGTCCGAGTCCCACCAAGAGGAGCGCAACAATGCCAGAGCCTGCTGCGCGCAAGTCTATGGGTGCATTCCGCTTTTGCTTCCGGTATATAGGAAGCGTATGCGGCATGAGGGGTTTCCTCGGTGTCGGTGCCATTTGTACCTAGTGTATCTCATTCCGAAAGTGAAAATCCAGAGGTTAAGAACAACTCGTGCTCGACAGCATGAGCAAGCGAGTGGTACGGTCAGTCGTATGAAAGACACGACGCCCATTCCTCCTACCACGCTTGAGCGTATCGTGGTCTACATCGGATCGGTGAAGTCCCTTTTGATCCACACGATCGTGTTCGCGTCTTCGTTCCTGATCGCGCTTCTCGGTATCGTTGAATGGGAGATCATGCTCCTTGTCCTCACGACGCTCGTCTCCCTCGAAGCCATCTACCTCTCGCTCCTCATCCAGATAACGGTTAACCGTCACACACAGTCTCTCAAGGAGGTCGAGGAAGACATCGAAGAGATCTCTGAAGATATCGAAGAGCTCGGCGAGGACATGGAAGACATCCAGGAAGACCTCGAAGAGATCTCTGAGGACATCGAAGAGATTCAGGAGGACGTTGAGGAGCTCAACGAAGAAGAGGACGAGCCGAAAGAGAAGCCGAAGGGCAAGAAGCCAACCAAGGCCGAGACGCTCGAGCAGTTGACACAGGACGTGCAAAGAGTGCTCGCAGACCTTGAGGCACTCAAGGGAACGAAGTAGAGTAGCGGGACGGGCCCATAGCTCATCTGGTAGAGCGCTTCCATGGCATGGAAGAGGTGAGGAGTTCGAGTCTCCTTGGGTCCACACTGAGTAGCATCTTTGTCTTAACATAATTTCTTCGTATAGTAATAAAGGATTGAGGGAGGGAAATAGTGGCTCATCAAAAACGTTTCAAGCTAGCTCGTCAGAACTGTCTTGCTATGGGACAGGGAACGACAGAGTCCGGAGTGGACAAATCCGCGGACATCCGCGCTCAAGATGCTCTGGACAGAGCTGCCAGAGTAAAGGCGGCTCAGGCCTTCCGTGACGGCATGCGCGTCCAGACACCTGGCGGTGTTGGCAAGGTGACTGACGCAAATAAGCGAACTGGCACCATCACTGTCCGGGTGGAGGGGGTGCATCGCCCTGTGCCGTATGCCGCGACGGTGGTTACGAAGCTCTGAAAGAGCGGGTGTGACCATTAAGAATAAATGGGGGACGGATCATTCCGTCCCCTTTTGTCTATATAACTGCTGTCTGCTACACTAACCTCATGACAGGGGCACTGACCCAACTCGGGTCTTTTTTCAATATGCTTTTTGGCACCAACGTGGCTTTCGCAGCGACGGAGGCTGTTGAGCACGCGGAAGAAGCAGGACATGCTGCTGAGGCTGCGCACGCTCCAGGCATCCACGTGGTCCTTAAGGCTGAGGAAGTCTTCAACCTCGCCGGATTCCCTATAACGAACTCACTCATTATGACGCTCATAACGAGCGTGCTTTTGATTGCATTTGCCTACGCCGTACGCAGCAAGCTCGCCATGATCCCAGGGAAGCTCCAGACCGGTGTCGAGATGCTCTTCCAGGGAGTTCTCGACTACATGGCAGAGACCCTTGAGAGCAAGGAGCTCGCTCGGAAGTTCTTCCCGCTCATCATGACGATCTTCCTGTTCGTGCTCGTTGCCAACCAGCTCGCGTTCCTTCCGGGCGTGGGATCGATCCTCGTTGACCACGCAGGCGCTATGGTGCCGCTTCTTCGTGCGCCAGCAGCCGACCTCAATATGACGCTCGCGCTCGCGATTATCGCGTTCCTCGTTATCGAGATAACAGGGGTCGTGGTGCTGGGCTTTTTCAAGTACGCCGGGAAATATGTTAATTTTAGCTCACCGGTGAACTTCGTCGTGGGCATCATCGAGCTTCTCTCGAACATCGGCCGCCTCATCTCCTTCTCGTTCCGTCTCTTCGGGAACGTCTTCGCAGGCGAGGTGATGATCGCGGTCGCCCTCTTCTTCGTCGCGTACCTGCTACCGGTGCCGCTCATGGCCTTCGAGGTCTTCGTGGCATTTATCCAGGCAGTGGTGTTCGCGATGTTGACGCTGTTCTTCATCAAGCTATCGATCATGGATCCACATGGGGATGAGGCGCATTAGCCTCCTCTCGATGTGGCTCCGGGATGGAGCAATTATTTAGCATTTAGGTAACTTAATTACTATGGAATCAGTTGAAGGAGCACAGTTGATCGCAATGGCGATCGCCGCAGGTCTCGGTGTGCTGGGCCCGGGCATCGGTATCGGTCTCATCGGAGGCAAGGCTATGGAGGCTATCGGCCGCAATCCAGAGGCATCCGGCAAGGTCGTCTCGAACATGATCCTCGCGATCGTATTCGCGGAGGCGCTCGGTATCCTCGCACTCGTCGTCTCGTTCATCATCCGCTTCGTCGGATAAGTACTAGCGCTCTCTTATTATGGAATCCCTTCTCGACGCATTCGGCATAGACGGAAAGCTGCTCCTCGCACAGCTCGTCAACTTCGGCGTGCTCTTCGTCGCGCTCACCTGGCTTCTCTATAAGCCGGTTATGAAGACGCTCGACGAGCGTGCGGCGAAGATCGCACAAGGCGTCGAGGATGCGGAAACCGCGTCTGAGAAGGCCGCGCAGGCAGATGAGAATGCCGCGAAGGTCGTGAAGGGCGCTGAGACCGAGGCCGAAGGCATCGTCTCAAGCGCACGCGACCTCGCAGGCACTGAGAAGTCTCGCATCATGAAGGAAGCAGAAGCGCGTGCGGCGCAGGTCGCTGCAGACGCTGACGCACGTGCCGCAGAGACCGCTGCAAAGGCACTTCGCGACTCTGAGAAGGAAGTGGCACGTCTCGCCGTACTTGCGGCAGAGAAGGTGCTTCGGGAGTCCAAATAAGCATGGAACGGGAGTACGCACAGGCACTGCAGGAGAGTCTCGGTCGGGGAACCGACGAGGCGAAGCTCGTAGACGGCCTCATGAAGCACCTCAAAGAAGAGGGCCGCATGAAGCTCCTCCCGGGTATCCTGCGCGAACTGAAGCGGCTTCAGACAGAGAACGGCAAGCTTCTGCCTTCCCTTGAGATAGCGAGCGAGGCAGACCGTGCGTCCGCCGTAGCAGGTGCCAAGGAAGCCGGCATCACCGCAAGCGACGTTACGGTTAATCCGAGTCTCATTCGTGGCTGGCGTGCCCGTTCAGGAAGCGTGCTCGTAGACCGCTCTGCAAAGCAGGCATTAGTAGACCTTTATCAAAAGATTACGAACTAGGGTATGGAAAGCATCATCAAGCGCATCGAGTCCGAGATCGCAGGCATCGAAGGAGCCAAGGCGGGCGGCAAGACAGAGACCGGCATCGTCCGGGCAACGGGAGACGGCATCGCAGAGATCGATGGCCTCGAGAACGCCATCATGTCCGAGATGGTGCTCTTCGACCCGACCTTCGACCGTTCTCTCGAAGATGCGCTCAAGGATGCAGACCCGGTCTACGGTCTCGTGCTTAACCTCGAGGAGGACGGCGTCCGCGCCGTTATCCTCGGGAATGCCTCGAAGGTCTACGAGGGCATGCTAGTGCGTCGTGTGGGTCGCCTCCTCTCCATCCCGGTAGGTGATTCGCTCGTGGGACGCGTCGTGAACCCGCTCGGCGAGCCGGTAGACGGCAAGGGTCCGACGAAAGCTGATACCTTCCGTCCTATCGAGAAGGAAGCGTACGGCGTTATCGACCGTGCACCGGTCAACACCCCGCTTCACACCGGTATCAAGGCGATCGACGCCATGACGCCGATCGGTCGCGGACAGCGCCAGCTCATCATCGGCGATCGCGGTACCGGAAAGACAACCATCGCTATCGACACCATCTTGAACCAGAAGTCAGAGTCTCCAGAGTCTCGTCCTATCTGCGTGTACGTGGCTATCGGCCAGAAGGAATCAAAGACCGCGCGTATCGTGGGTCAGCTCACGGAAGCCGGTGCGATGGACTACACGATCGTCGTTACAGCTCCTGCTTCAAGCCCTGCTGCGTTCCAGTTCCTTGCACCGTTCGCAGGTGCCGCGATCGCGGAGCACTTCATGGAGCAGGGCAAGGACGCACTCGTTGTCTACGACGATCTCTCGAAGCAGGCGGTGGCGTATCGTCAGATGTCGCTGCTCCTTCGTCGTCCCCCAGGACGCGAGGCGTACCCGGGAGACGTGTTCTACTTGCACTCCCGTCTTCTCGAGCGTGCCGCAAAGCTCTCTAAGGAGAAAGGCGGAGGCTCGATCACCGCGCTCCCTATCATCGAGACGCAGGAGAACGACGTGTCCGCGTACATCCCGACGAACGTGATCTCGATCACGGACGGACAGATCTTCCTCGAGTCCGACCTCTTCAACAAGGGCTTCCGCCCGGCTATGAACGTCGGTATCTCGGTGTCGCGCGTAGGTTCGGCAGCTCAGACCAAGGCCATGAAGAAGGTGTCAGGCAAGATCAAGCTCGAGCTCGCCCAGTTCCGTGAGCTCGAGGCTTTCATGCAGTTCTCGTCTGACCTCGATGCGAACACCAAGAAGCAGATCGAGGCAGGACAGCGCATGACGGAGATGCTCAAGCAGGGCAACGGCAAGCCGATCGCGTTCGAGATGGAGTCTGCGATCATCTTCGCCGCGACTAACGGCTACTTCGATGGCTTCGCGCCTGAGGAGACCGCCGGCGCGGAGATACGTCTTCAGGACTTCCTCAATCGCGAGGCGATGGGCGTCCTTGCAGCGATCCGCACCACCAAGGAGATCGGCGAGGCAACGGAGAAGGATCTCCGCACTGCACTCGATAAGTTCGTAGAGCGTTCTGCATAGCATCATCCATGGCACTGAAGGACATCAAGACGAAGATCAAGGCGACCGAACGCATGCACAAGGTGACACGCGCTATGGAAGCCGTGTCCGCCGTAAAGATGCGCAAGACGCAGGCGGCGGCGCTTGATGGCCGTGCGTATGCTCGTGCAGCGCTTTCCTTGCTCACCCGTCTCGCGGGCACCCGCCATGTGAAAGAGCATCCGCTCGGCCAGGACCGCGAAGGCAGCAAGCTCGCGCTTGTCGTTATCACGAGCGACAAGGGACTTGCGGGAGCGCTCAACTCGGGCGTTCTCAAGCGCGCGGTTGAGGCGATTGAGGGAAGGAAGATCGAAGACGTGACGATCTATGCGTACGGCAAGAAGGGTCAGGAGTTCTTCAATCGCCGCGGGTATACCATTGCTCGTTCCGTTGAGAATAAGCAGGACGAGATTCCGCTCGCGATCATGGAGGACCTCGTTACGGAGATCACGGAAGGATTCCTCGCTCGCAAGCACGACAAGGTCGTCGCAGTATATAGCAACTTCAAGTCCACCTTCGAGCAGGTGCCAACCATGCGCCGCTTGTTGCCGCTCTCGCTTCCGGCGTTGAACGACATCGTGGGCGGGATCATCCCGGTTAAGGGCAAGTGGTCGAACGAGGAGAAGATCGAAGCGCCCGCGAGCTACGAGGTAGAGCCGTCTGACGGCGAGGTGCTCGGGATACTCATCCCGAAGCTCGTCGCGGTAGCGCTCTATCACATGCTGCTCGAGTCGAAGGCTTCCGAGCATTCGGCACGTATGGTGGCGATGAAGAACGCGTCGGACAAGTCGAAAGACGTGGTGCGGGACCTGACGAGGCAGTTTAACAAGGTGCGTCAGGCAGCGATCACCCGAGAGGTCTCGGAGATCGTTTCCGGACGTGAGGCATTATCCGTATAGATTTGCGTACTGGGCGAAAGAAACTTATAACCAAACCATTATGAACACAGGAATCATCAAAGAGATCATCGGGCCCGTCGTAGACGTCTATTTCGAGAAGGACAGGCCGGCTATCGAGGAAGCTCTCGTTATCGAGGCTAACGACACGCACGGCAAGATCGTACTCGAGGTAGCCAGCCACCTCGGTCTCGATCGCGTACGCACCATCTCCATGAACGAGACGGCAGGTCTCTCGCGTGGAGAGATCGCAACCGCTACGGGTGCCGCGATCTCCGTTCCTGTGGGGCAAAGTGCGCTCGGCCGCCTCTTCAACGTGCTCGGCGAGCCGATCGACGGCAAGGGCGAGATTCCGGCCTCCGTCGAGCGTCTTCCGATCCATCGCCAGCCGCCAGCATTTGACGAGCAGACCACGAAGGCAGAGATCTTCGAGACCGGTATCAAGGCGATCGACCTCATGATTCCGTTCATCAAGGGAGGAAAGATCGGTCTCTTCGGTGGAGCCGGTGTGGGAAAGACCGTCACCATCCAGGAGCTCATCCGCAACGTTGCGCAGGAGCACGGAGGATACTCGGTGTTCGCGGGCGTGGGAGAGCGCGTGCGCGAGGGTAACGACCTCTATCACGAGATGGCTGAGTCGGGCGTGCTCGACAAGACCGCGCTCGTGTTCGGCCAGATGAACGAGGTGCCAGGTGCTCGTGCGCGTGTGGCGCTCACGGGCCTCACGCAGGCTGAGTACTTCCGCGACGAAGGAGGAAAGGACGTCCTCTTCTTCATGGACAACATCTTCCGCTTTATCCAGGCAGGTTCCGAGGTGTCCTCGCTTCTCGGACGCGTGCCGTCTGCCGTGGGATACCAGCCGACACTCGCTGAAGAGATGGGTAAGCTCCAGGAGCGCATCACATCGACGAAGAAGGGGTCCATCACCTCCATCCAGGCGGTGTACGTGCCAGCGGACGACTTCACCGACCCGGCGCCGGCTACTACCTTCGCGCACCTCGACGGTACAGTTGTGCTTAGTCGCCAGCTCGCGTCCCTTGGTATCTACCCGGCTATCGATCCGCTCGCATCCTCTTCGATCGCGCTTGCGCCTGAGATCGTGGGTGACGAGCACTACAAGGTGGCGAACCAGGTGAAGCAGGTGCTCCAGCGCTACAAGGATCTTCAGGACATCATCGCGATCCTGGGTATCGAGGAGCTCTCCGACGAGGACCGCTTGACCGTTGCTCGCGCGCGTAAGCTCGAGCGCTTCCTCTCGCAGCCGTTCTTCGTGGGTGAGGCCTTCACGGGTACCCCGGGACAGTACGTATCTCGTGAGGAGACCGTACGCGGCTTCAAGGAGATCGTCGAAGGCAAGCATGACGACAAGCCGGAGAGCGCCTTCTACATGAAGGGTACGATCGATCAGGTAGGCTAAGTATGGCGAAGACCTTCCACCTCACTATCGCGAACGTCGGAGAGAATCTCTTCGATGGTGAGGCGCTGTCGGTTACCCTTCCGGGAGCCGAAGGAATGTTCACCGTTATGGCAGGACATGAGGCCTTCGTTACGCCGCTTAAGGCAGGCGTCGCGCTCGTGAAGACCACCGACGGCGCCGAGACCTCCTACACGCTTCACCCAGGTGGCATCGCAGAAGTTTCGGGCGGGCAGGCGACCGTTCTTCTATAAGAAATAAGTAAAGCACCGCCCGGGTTCTCCCCGGGCGGTGCTTTACTTTACACAGGTACGTACCATACTTACCCACATATGAATGAAGACGGCGAGTTCGATCCAGTTCCTAAGGCGCCTTCGCATTACCATGGCGACACGGTGCGTGCCTATTTTCTTATTGCGGCCGTACTCATCTTTATAACGAGGTTCATTGGCGCTGAGCTGCCGTTCTCGTCGGGAGCTCAGATGCTTCTTATCCTTACGCTCGTTATCTTGGCAGGACTGACGAATCCAGCACAGAAAATGATTCATTACGCCAACATGCTCGTCTCCATTGCGGGCGTCCTTACGTTCAGCGGCCTTGCGTTCTCACGCATTGAAACTCCCGAAGCCCTGTTCTCTGGAGCAGGTCTCGTGGTTATAATTGCGCTCGTGTTCCTTGCGACATTGTATTTCGCAACGCGTACCGTACGCGGACTCTCCGTGCCGCACATCCACATGCCTTCCGAAGACTAGTTTCGTCTACGCATCCCCAAGCGAGGCTTTTTCTGGTTGTGATAAAATAGGGTACATATGATTCAGAAATTCCTCGTACGCCAGGCTCTTAAGATGAAGATGAAGGATATGCCCGAAGCGCAGCGGGAGCAGATCCTAACACTCGTCGAGAAGGATCCGGAACTCTTCAAGAAGATCGGCGAAGAAGTGGATCGCCGCGTGAAGGGAGGCGAGAACCAGATGAAGGCCTCCATGGAGGTTATGAAGAAGTACCGCACAGAGCTCTCGGGACTCGTGGGTCCTCAGTAGTAGTCTCTATGAAAGCGAAGCGCATATTCATTCTTCTCGGCCATCCGGATTCCGGGATGGAGCCGATGTCTCGTACTCTAGCTGATACCTATGAGCAGGCTGCAAAGGACGCTGGACACGAAGTTCGAAGAATAAATATCTTCGACCTCTCGTTCGATCCGGTCTTGCATAAAGGATATCGCGCGATTCAGGAACTCGAGCCGGACCTGAAGACGGTGCAAGAGAACATAACGTGGTCCGAGCATTTCGTACTCGTGTATCCGAACTGGTGGGGCGGCATGCCCGCGCAACTTAAGGGCATGTGGGATCGCATGTTCCTGCCGCGCTTCGCGTTTCGTATGTGGAAGAACCGGTTCGGCTGGGACGCGCTTCTGAAGGGGCGCACGGCGCGCGTCCTCATAACCTGCGGAAATCCAGCAATTCTCGACCATCTCGCGTTCGGCGACTTCACGTCTTCGATCAAAAGGTCGTTGCTTCAGTTTGCAGGATTCAGGACCTGGGTATCCGCGTTCGGACATAGCGAGCACGCGTCAGAGAAGACGCAGGAACGTTGGAAGCGAGAGGTACGTTCGCTCGGACGGAGGGGACGATAAGTATAGAAACTAACAGAGCCCCAATTCTAGCGGGCGTATGTACGTGTAGATTTGAGGCTCTGAAGAAGTTGTTACTTCTTAGTGACCTCCTTGATTTCGAACGTTCCCCAGACGTTAACGAGTACCAAGAGGCCTATGAGGGCCGGTATGTTCGAGATCATATAGAACACGAGTATCTGCCACCAGGCAAAGGTCGTGAAGATATGCATCCCTGCGAGTGGCCAAAGAATGAGGCCGACCGCGAGACTTACCAGTCCGACGAGAATGTACTTGTTCGTAACCTTGAGCATTGAAAACTCCTTTCGCTAAGGTACGGGTGAGTAATACCACCCGCATGCATGCATGTCAAACGAGCCCTTGACAATTTATATAAGAAGCGCTATATTCATTCCAGGAAAGCAGACGGCGAAATAAGCCAAGGACTTCTTCACCGAAAGAAACCCAGCACGTGGGAACGGAAAGATAGTCTTCTGCAGACCCAAGTCCCCGCGAGGCGCAGCAGCTGCGACCCGGGGACTTTTATTTTTATACATAACCGCGTAAGGTGAACGTATGAAAATCGGCATCGTAGGACTTCCGAACGTCGGGAAGTCCACTCTCTTTAATGCGCTCACCAAGGCCGCGGTCCCCGCGGAGAATTATCCGTTCTGCACCATAGACCCGTCTGTTGGTGTCGTGGGTGTTCCGGACGAGCGCCTAACGCGCCTCGCTGAGCTTTCGAAGTCAGAGAAGACCATCCCCGCAGCAATCGAGTTCGTTGATATCGCAGGACTCGTTAAGGGCGCGTCAGAGGGCGAGGGTCTCGGAAACCAGTTCCTCTCTCACATCCGCGAGGTGGATGCCATTCTCCAGATGGTCCGTTTCTTCGACGATCCTGACGTTATCCATGTGCATGGGGACGTTGATCCGGTTCGCGACATCGAGATCATCAATCTCGAGCTCATCCTCGCGGACCAGCAGTCCGTATCTGGACGCCGCGAGCGCTTAGTGCGTGATGTTAAGGCTGGGAACAAGGATGCAGTTGCCGAGGATGCTGTGCTCACCCAGATCGAGCAGGCGCTCCTCTCCGGAAAGCTGGCACGAACGGTAGAGCTCTCGGACGAGGACGCGAAGCGCATCAAGTCACTGAACCTCCTTACCTTGAAACCAATCCTCTACTCCTTCAACGGAAAGGCAGGCGGACACAATCTCTCCGAGATGAATGACGGGCGTGCGCAGGCTGCGTACGACCTCGTTGAGTCCTTGGGCGGGCGTTATGTAGAGGTTGATGCGCGTACCGAGCATGAGCTGAACGACGTTGCCTCGGAGGACAAGGATATGTTCCGTTCCGAGCTCGGGGTGCAGGTAGACGGGCTCGAGGCGCTCATCCGTGGCGCGTACGATACGCTCGGCCTCATCACTTTCTTTACGACGGGCCCTAAGGAGACACGGGCCTGGACCATTACGCGCGGAGCATCTGCGCCTGAGGCAGGAGCAGCCATCCATAACGACTTTAAGGACAAGTTTATTAGGGCCGAGGTTGTTGGATGCGATACGCTCGTTGCAGACGGCTCATGGAGCGCTGCCAGGGATAAGGGTGATATACGAACCGAAGGGAAAACGTACATCGTGAATGATGGGGACGTGATGGTGTTTTTGCATAGTTAGATCACAGCAATAGAGGACACGGCAGTGCACTGCGTCCAAAAGGTTCGATCCCTCAGACTGCCAGCAATATTTGTATAAAAAGAAAAGCCGCCCGGAGGAGCGGCGGGGAAGTAATTCCTCCGGGCTGCCTCGAGCGACTTAGCGGCTCTGTTCTGTCAGGAGCCCTTCGGCGGCACTGACACATGAATAGAAGGTGTAATCCTTCTCTGGAGCGGTGCGCAAATCTCTGTTCCTGTCAGGAACCGGACTGCACATTCGTTCCGCTGCAGTGCGTAGGTCGCCATCCCAAACGATCTCACGATCGCCACGCGCGGAACCAGTCCGCGAAGGCTCGTACCCTATACGGCCGGTCTGGTAGGTGACCTGTGTCGGTTCGGTATGAGTGTTGCTCGTGACCGTGACCGACAGTAGAGCCAGGGTGCCTCCAAAGAGAGCACCCCAGACAAACGATGAAGTAGACATGCTTTCTCCCAAGGAACGGTTTGATTCTATATAGTTATACTCTATATAAGTATATTTGTCAAGTATGATTTGATGCATAAAAGGTCCGCGCTTCGTCCCTGTCTGCCAGAAATACTAAAGGGCTCGTCATATTCAGACGAGCCCCATGAATTTTAGAAGAAAGTAGACTGCAACACAGGCGAGGATTACCAAGAACACTATTCCCAGTATTTCGGCCAAGTCATTTGCAGCTTCCCTTGCTTCCTCCCCCAGGATTCCCGTTATCCCTAGAAGAAGGAACGCGGGATTGGCGGCAAAGACAAAGTACCAGAACCAATACATGCTTTTCTCCCTGAACTTTCAGTATGAATAATACACTACAAACTATGTTTGTCAACAGTAAGGTAGGTTCCTCTATCGTCCCAGACTGCCTGCTATACTTCTCGCATATGGAACTAAGCAATCTCATGGGTCCTGTAGAAATACAGTTTGTTATCGGTCTCGGGCTCTCCCTTATCCTCGGCTACCTTGTCGGCGCCGAGCGTGAGATGCGTCGCAAGGATGCAGGCATCAGCACGCACATAATGGTTATCGCGGGCTCGATGCTTTTCACGCTTCTTTCGAACGTGGTTGATCCGCTTTCAACCTCCCGCATCGCGTCCCAGATCGTAGTTGGTATCGGATTCCTCGGAGCCGGCCTCATCCTCAGGGAGGGGACGAGCGTTAAGAACCTCACGACGGCTGCGAGCGTCTGGTTCGCAGCTGCTATCGGCATGGCGCTCGGTTTCGGCTTCTACATCGTTGCGATTCTTGCGGCGCTCGTTATCGCGCTCGTACCGCGCATCCCGAGCCTGCACGAAGAGAAGCACGAGGAATAAAAGTCTAGAGGCGTGGTATAATCCGCGCATATGGAAAACACCCCCGCTGCAGCGCCCTCCGCATCGAAGACGACACCGCGTGACTTCTTCTTCTGGGCAGGGCTCCTTGTAGCGCTCATCGGAAGCGTCATCTCGCTCACGACGCTTCTCTTCTCCTATATAAACTTTGCGTTCCCTGATCCGCTCGCGTACTACGGCGATCCGTACGGCGGCGAAGTACGTGTCGCGATGGCGTCCGTGATCGTATTCATCCCGACGGCGCTCATCCTCGCGCATCTGATCAGGCAGACCATCGTGAAGGAGGCTGGCAAGGCGAACATCTGGGTTCGTCGCTGGGCACTCGGTCTCATACTCTTCGTCGCGACCTTAACTATCCTCACGGACCTCATCACGCTCATCATGACGTTCCTCGGGGGCGAGATAACGATCCGCTTCGGTCTTAAGGTGTCGGTGGTGCTCCTGGTAGCGGCATTCATGTTCCTGCATTTCCTCGCGGACCTGAAGGGGTACTGGCTCGAGAACGTTAAGAAGGCAGGGCTCGTATCGTCTTCGATACTCGCAATGGCGCTCGTCTCGGTTGTCGCCGGCTTCTTCATCATCGGTACGCCAGGCGAGATCCGCATGATGCGCTTTGACGAGCAGAAAGTAATGGACCTCCAGAGCATCCAGTACCAGGTGATGAACTACTACCAGCAGAAAGAGGAGCTCCCTGAGTCCCTTGCGGCACTCAACGATCCTATCTCAAGCTTCATGACGCCGGTTGATCCTCAATCTGGAGCGGCATACCAGTATCGCGTAACGAGCGCGCTCACGTTCGAGCTCTGCGCGGCATTCAATAAGCCGACACCGGACACCCGCGGCCAAGGAGGGTACCCGGCTCGCGATATGAGCTACCCGTCCATGGGCATGGGAGTCGATGAGAACTGGCTGCATGAGGCGGGCGATACCTGCTTCACGCGCACCATCGATCCTGAGCGCTACCCGGCCTTCGAGAAGCCTCTCCAGTAGAAACGGTATATGGCGAAAGAACGGTTCGATCACATTGCGATTGAGAAGTCCGCCCAGGAGAAATGGGAGGCGCTCGATATCTACGCAACGGATCTAACCGACTCCGAAAAAGAATCGTATTACCTACTGTTCGAGTTCCCGTACCCTTCGGGAGATCTCCATATCGGCCACTGGTTCGCGTTTGCCCTTACGGACATATTCGCGCGCTTCAAGCGCATGCAAGGGAAGAACATATTCTTCCCGATGGGATTCGATTCCTTCGGTCTTCCGGCCGAGAACGCCGCCATAAAGAACGGTGCGGATCCGGCCGTGTGGACCGAGGCGAACATGGAGCGCATGCGCGCGCAGGTACGGACGATGGGAACCTCGGTAGATTGGTCCAAGGAAGTCGTGACGTCGAGCCCTGAGTACTACAAGTGGACCCAGTGGCTCTTCTCGAAGCTCTATGACCACGGACTCACGTACCGCAAGGAAGCGGCCGTTAAGTGGTGCCCGAAGGACCAGACCGTGCTCGCGAACGAGCAGGTAATCGACGGCAGGTGCGAGCGCTGCGATTCTGAGGTTGAGGAGAAGTTCCTCACCCAGTGGTTCATGGGAATCACAAAGTATGCGGAGCGCCTCCTTACGGACCTCGATCCGCTTCCGTGGCGCGAAGAGATCAAGGACGCACAGCGCGCATGGATAGGAAAGTCAGAAGGCGCGAAGCTCTCCTTCCGTGTCCTCTTTGCAGACGACCAGAAGAACGAGTGGCGTGACGAGGAGGGAAATCCGGCTCAGGTTGCCGTATTCACTACGAGGCCTGATACCACCTTCGGAGCAACGTATGTCGTGCTCGCTCCCGAGCATCCATGGGTAGCGGGAGCGCTTGAGCACGGCACTGACGTATTTTCAAACGAGGAAGAGGTCCGTGCGTATATACAGGAGACGTCGAAGAAGACCGAGCGTGAGCGCCTCGAGAACAAGGAGAAGACCGGCGTGAAGCTCGAAGGCGTCCGTGCCGTTAACCCAGCAACCAAGGAAGAAATCCCGGTCTATATCGCTGACTACGTGCTTGCGTCCTATGGAACGGGTGCGGTTATGGCAGTACCGGCCCATGACGAGCGCGATTATGCGTTCGCGAAGAGGTTCAACCTCCCTGTTACGCCTGTTATCGATCCGGTCACCGGGGACGAGCAGGAGGACCCGCTCCATAAAGGAAAGATCGTCGCTGTCGTTGAGCATGAAGGGAGGGTGCTCTCGATACACTGGAAGCCAGAGCTCGGCGGCCGGCTTCTCGTGGGCGGCACGGTCGAAGAAGACGAGGACCCTGCCGTAACGGCTGCACGGGAGATTACGGAAGAGACCGGCTATACCGATCTCGAGCTCGTGGAGCGTGCCGAGGAGATGGTGCATCACGGGTATTTCGCCTTCTCGAAGAATCAGGCGACCCTCGCGCATACCACGCTCCTCCACTTCAGGTTGAACAGCGACGCGTGTGACGAGCAGAAGCTCGAAGACAACGAGAAAGGAAAGTTCGAGGTCGAGTGGGTTACGGTCGAAGAGGCGGAACGCGAGATCCATGACGACCAGCATCTCTATGCGCTCGCGCGCTTTATGAAGCCAGGTGCCTACGTAGGAGACGGCCTCCTACGGAATTCCGGCCAGTTCGATGGCAGGGATAACCGCGAAGCGATGAGCGAGATCGTCGACTTCGTCGGAGGCGAACGCGTCACGAACTATCGGCTCCGTGACTGGCTCGTCTCTCGTCAGCGCTACTGGGGCTGCCCGATACCGGTCGTCTACGACCCTGAAGGCGCCGTACACCTGATCCCGTCCGAGCATCTCCCGTGGACCCTGCCAACGGATGTCGACTTCTCGCCGTCAGCAGAGTCTCCGCTCGCGACCTCGAAGGAGCTCAAGGAGCGCGTCGAGCGCATCTTCGGCGAAGGATGGACCCCTGAATACGATACGCTCGATACCTTCGTCGATTCTTCGTGGTATTTCCTACGCTATCTCGACGCAAACGACGAGAACGACTTCTCGGACCAGTCGCTTCTGAAGAAGTGGCTCCCGGTTAATCGGTACTCAGGGGGCAGCGAGCACACGACCATGCACCTGCTGTATTCGCGCTTCTTCCATAAGGCGCTCTACGACCTCGCGCTCGTGCCGACGCCCGAGCCGTTCGAAGAACGCTTCAATCGCGGACTCATCCTCGGCACCGATGGGCAGAAGATGTCGAAGCGCTGGGGCAACATCGTCAATCCGGACGAGATGGTCCAGAAATTCGGTTCCGATGCGGTGCGCATGTATCTCGCCTTCATCGGTCCATATAACGAACCGGGGAGCTATCCGTGGAAGCTTGATGGTGCGGTGGCGATGCGAAAGTTCCTCGACCGCGTCTTCCAGCTCTCAGAGAAGGTTGCGGACGAAGCAATGACCGAGAGCGAGCGAGTGTCGCTCGCAAAGGCCATAAAGAAGATAACGGGAGATACCGAGCGCTTTAAGTTCAATACGGCCATATCAGGACACATGGTGTTGGTTCGCGAGCTCGAGAATGCTGACGTCGTCTCAAAGGAAGCGTACCTCGCTCTCGTATCGCTTATGGCGCCGTTCGCTCCGCACCTTGCAGAGCATCTATGGGAGCGGATGGGGGGCGAGGGTAGCGTGCATACTGCTTCATGGCCGGAAGAGATCGCTGTTGAGGAGGATACCGTCGTTATAGGGGTACAGGTGAACGGGAAGCGAAGGGGGGAGATCAGCCTTGCTAAGGGCGCCTCAGAGGAGAAGGCCATGGAGGCGGCGAAAGCCGATGAGACCATTGGCCGCCTCCTTCATGAAGGCGTCCTGGACAAGGTGGTCTACGTTCCAGGCCGGATCCTGAACCTGGTGATAACATGAAGTTGACTTTAAAAGCTCAATCTGGTATAAGAATACCACACTAATCGTATGGCAAAATCAACAAAGAAGGCGGCTCCGGCCCCAAAGAAGGCTCCCGCAGCCAAGAAGAAGGCCGTAGCGTCTATCTCATTTGATACAACTACGCTCGTAAAGCGTCTTCTCGCTGAGGTGCCTGAGCGTGCTCGCGAGGTGCTCGTATTCCGCTTCGGTCTCGGCGCTAAGTCGAGCCGTGACACCCTCGAGGCTATCGGCGAGCGCTGGAGCATCACGCGCGAGCGCGTACGCCAGATCGAAGCTGCAGGCATCGAGTCTATCCGCAACAGCAAGGCCTTCAAGGACTCTCAGGACTCCTTTGACGAGCTCTGCCAGTACATGACCGCGCTCGGCAGCATCATCCCTGAGGACGAGCTTCTCGAGGGCCTCGCAACGGATGAGAAGTCCAGGAACCGCTTCCGTTTTCTCCTCGTCGTTGGAAGCTCCTTCTTCCGCGAGCGCGAGACCGACGATTTCTATGCACGATGGCATGTTGATCAGAAAACCGCCGAAGCGGTGCATGGCGCACTCTCTCGCCTCTATGAGACACTCGACGACGCTGAGGTGCTCGCTGAGGGCGATATCATCAACCGCTTCCTCGAGGAACTGAAGGACGTGAACAGCGCGTACCGCAACGAGGAGATTCTTAAGCGCTGGCTCACCATCTCGAAGACCATCGCGAAGAACCCGCTTTCAGAGTGGGGTAAGGCGCACGCGCCTGCGATCCGCACGAAGGGTATCCGCGACTACGCGTACCTCGTGATCAAGCAGAAGGGCGAGCCTATGCACTTCGGTGACGTGGCGAAGTCTATCGTCGAGGTCTTCAACAAGAAGGCGCATGTCGCAACGACTCATAACGAGCTCATCAAGGATTCCCGCTTCGTACTCGTCGGTCGCGGCCTCTACGCGCTCGCTGAATGGGGCTTCTCTCCAGGCGTTGTGCGCGACGTGATCAAGAACGCGCTTGAGAAGGGTCCTCTCAATCGTGACGAGATCATCAAGGAGGTGAAGAAGGTCCGCTACGTGAAGGACAACACCATCCTCGTGAACCTCGGCGACACGCGGTACTTCAAGCGCAGCAAGGACGGCACTTACACAGCGGTGTAAACACATTCCGTACACACAGAACGCCTCGCTCACTGCGAGGCGTTCTTGTTTTGTTGCTATACTTCGAACATGTCATCAGGCGGACACGGCGGAGGGGGACTACCGTTCCTCGATATTATCGAGAACTGGGTGCATGGCGTGCATGAGGAAGGAGGTACAGCGGTTCAGCTCAAGCCGCTCCTGATCGCGTTTGCCGCCGAGATCATAGCGTTCTTCTTCGTGGCGCCTGCGCAATCCGTTACGAACTTCCAGTTCCTGCTGTTCGCTGCCCCGCTCTGGATACCGATCGTCTTGTACCCGTTCACGCTGAAGCGGTATATCGATGCGAACAAGCTCGCATTCATCGCGAAACAGGATCACGTGCTGCTCGAGATTAAGATGCCGCGTGATACGCGTCGTACGCCCTTGGCTATGGAGACGGTATTCTCGAGCATGCATATCGGCGGCGGCGAGACGACCTGGTACAAGCGCATCATCGAGGGGCGGTCACGCCCTTGGTACTCCTACGAGAT
This sequence comes from Patescibacteria group bacterium, assembly GCA_040384725.1. GTDB lineage: Bacteria > Patescibacteriota > Minisyncoccia > Phycocordibacterales > Phycocordibacteraceae > C7867-001. The sequence goes on from JAZKIS010000002.1 coordinate 20,475, forward strand.
AGCCTCCATCGGAGGGCGTGTGCACTACTTCGTCTGGATGCGTGCCGGCTGGCGGCGTCCGTTCGAGAGCTATATCTACGCGCAGTATCCTGGCGTCGAGGTTATCGAAGCCATGGACTACTCCCGCCTCATTGATCCGTCGCATGAGCCGTATACCATGACGGCGTTCGAGTTCATGAAAACGAAGCCGGCCCCGTATCCCATAAAGACGTATGTCGAGTACGGACTCGACAAGGTGCAGAAGCCGGAGGAGCAGGTTGATCCGCTCGCGCAGATGCTCGAGGTTATGGGATCCCTCGGACCCAAGGAGCAGCTCTGGCTGCAGTTCGTGGTGCGTATCCATAAGGGAGAGAAGTATGGCGAGGACCAGAAGCGCACCTGGAAGGACGAAGCGAAGGAGGTTCTCTCTGAGCTGAAGGAGGAAGACGCCGTTACGAACGAGTACGTTGATGCGAATGGCGTAAAGAAGACGAGCGTTAGCTACCCGAACCCAACGCGCGCCATGGCGAGCCGCATCGAGGCTATCGAGAAGAATACCGGCAAGCAGGCGTACGACGTCGGCATCCGCGGTATCTATTGTGCGCCGAAGGATTCTGCGTACGGCACCATGGGCGGCGTGCTCGTTAACCTCTTCAAGCCGTACAACTCAGAGCAGTTCAACTCCCTCATGCCGAGTAACGGCCGCTGGTCAAACCATTTCAATGATTATCCTTGGGAGGACAAGCACGGGCATCATGCTGCGCACGCTAATCATGGCGTGCTTGAGTTCTATCGCATGCGTGCGTTCTTCCATCCACCGTATATCGGCGAGTACAACGTCATGAGCATCGAAGAGCTCGCAACCATGTACCATGTGCCATCGAGCTCGGTTACGACGCCATCCTTGCCGCGCATCCAGTCGACGACGAGCGAGGCGCCGAGCAATCTTCCTACGTAGTCGAGCGGGTTTCAAGCCTACTCCGTCAGCAATTGAAACAGCCGCCCGATGGACTCGGGCGGCTGTGCCGTTCGGCTATGCGGCCGGTTTAAGAACCTGTCCAGTTTTCGTGACGACCACCGTTGCTCCGGGAGCATGGTCCTCTCGGTTGACCGGCCAGTCAATGATATAGCTGACCTGATCTGGAAGCTTCACGCCGGGGTGTCGTTCCTGAAGCGCCTTGATCGCAAACGGAAGATCGGTGAAGCGATCGAACCAAACCGCGATGTCCCGATACTCGTCGTTGGTGAGCATCACCTGGCCGAAAATGCCGGAATCAGTAAAGCCTTCTTCGAAACTCAAGGCGTATTTGCCCGGAGGCATCCTCATCTTAAATTTCTCCATGCCTGGTTCGGCATCTCGCTTGTTGTTCAGGCGTTCGATAACGGCCGTGTCATAAATAACCAGCAGCAGGTCCGGATCATGCTTCTGGCCGAAGAACCTAGGCTGTTCTCCCGGTTCTCTGGGTTGGCGCTCTTCGACCACGATTCTTGTCACCATATCCATGGCAACCTCCTTTCATCTAGACAGAAGCTAGCACGCATTGCAGAAAGGTTCCAACATCGTCCTAGACTGCCAGCGATAAGTGCTACAGTTTAGCTATGAATAAAAGAGAAGCCGTTCAATCAGGGAAAACATACGAGCACTACAAGGGTGGGCGCTACACGGTCCTTTTCGTTACTGAAGAGACTACAAATGCTCGGAAGGGTAATGCGGGTGGAGTTGTATATGTCTCTCATACATATGGCAAGATCAAGCACCGAGACTTTGACGAGTTTACAGAAGAAATCGAGTGGCCTGATGGTGTTGTGCGCCCGCGCTTCATCCTTGCTGAGAAAGAATAGCTCTGACATCGTTCCCGACTGCTCGCAGCAAAAGAAAACCGCCCAATCCACTTCCGTGGTATACCTTCATGCATGAAAGGAGCGCGCGTATTCGTCGGTCTATCAGGCGGCGTTGACTCTGCCGTAACGGCGGCCCTCTTGAAAAAGGACGGTGCTGATGTCGTCGGCGTATTCATCAAGGGCTGGTATCCGCCCGGCATGCCCTGCACCTGGACACAAGATCGGAGAGACGCGATGCGTGTCGCGGCCAGACTCCATATACCGTTCGAGACACTGGACGCTTCGAGCGAGTACAAGCAGGGCGTCATAGACTATCTGCTCGCAGAATATAAGCGAGGACGAACCCCGAACCCGGACGTCATGTGTAACCGAGAGGTTAAGTTCGGAGCATTCTATCGCTACGCGAAGGAGCGCGGTGCAGACTACATCGCAACGGGGCACTACGCACGTGCCGAGAACGGACACTTGTATCGGGGCATCGATGCAAGCAAGGATCAGAGCTATTTCCTCTGGGCGGTGCCTAAGGATGCTATGTCCATGACGCTCTTTCCGCTCGGAGGGACGCGAAAGGTCGATACGCGCGGACTCGCGAAGCGCTTCCATCTTCCGAATGCTGCGAAGAAGGATAGTCAGGGCATATGCTTCCTGGGCTCTATCTCCATAGAGGAGTTCCTCGTCTCAGAGTTCGGTAGCGAACCCGGTGTGGCACAGGACGCACAGGGAAATCAAGTGGGGCTCCACGACGGCGCCATACTGCACACGCTTGGCGAACGCATCGCACTTAGGGACGCTGATGCGGGTCCTTGGTATGTCGTACGGAAAGATATCGAGAGAAACCTCCTCGTTGTATCAGAGGAACGTCACACGACTGAATCAACCCAGGGAATCAACCTTACCGATACCAACTGGTTCCAGGAACCGGAACCCGATGAGCGATTCTCCGCTCAGTTCAGATATCACGGCTCCCGTATCAGCGGTTCTCTTTCTGAAGACCGGTCTCTGTTCCTGCTGGACGCGCCGCTCCCCGAGCCGCTCGCCAGCGGCCAATCCCTTGTTATCTATAGAGGCGACGCAGTTGTCGGAGGCGGCATCATTGCCTAAGAGCCTTAAAATCGAGGATGCTATGATACGGGTAAATGAAGCCTGAGATCATCAAAGCAGACGGGACCGTAGAGATATTCGACGGCGTAAAGCTCGAGGCTTCGCTCGTGCGTGCCGGAGCAACCCAGTCGACCGCTGAGCGCATTCGCCACACCATCGAGTCCTCAATGGGCAACTCGGCGGAGAGTGCAGAGATATATCGCCGCGCATTCCAGATGCTTCGCCAGGAGGCTCGTCCCGTAGCCGCTCGCTATAGTCTACGGCGTGCGCTCTTCGATCTCGGTCCGTCAGGGCACCCGTTCGAAGACTTCGTTGCGGAGCTCTTCAAGAAGGAGGGATGGACCGTTGAGGGAAGGAGAATGATTCCAGGAAAGTGCGTACCGCACGAGGTAGACGTATACGCGAAGCGCGGAAACGAGCACCTCGCTGCAGAGCTCAAGTACCACAACAGCCCTGGCTATAAGACTGACGTGAAGGTAGCGCTTTATGTAAAGGCGCGTTTCGACGATATCTGGCAGTGCAAGGAGGATGATGCGAAGACGTGCCCGGTTGATCTCGGGTATCTCATCACGAACACGAAGTTCACGCGCCAGGCGATCGATTACGCAACTTGTTCCGGCATGGGTCTCCTTGGCTGGAGCTATCCTCACGAGGGGAATCTCTATGACCGCATCATCGCGAACAGCTTGTTCCCCGTAACGGCACTCACCACGCTCAAGAAAGCGGAGAAGCGGCTCCTTATCGACAAGGGTATCGTTACCTGCGACCAGGTGCGCGAGAACCGCGATGTTCTGCGAAGCGTCGGCCTTACGCCTGAGCGCATCGGGACGGTAGTGGCTGAGGTTAATACGCTATGCGCGAAAGATTAATATGACTGACTTCAAGCGATACAACCCGAATCGGAGTCCGGACTGGAACTATGGCGGCAAGAAGTGGCGCTTGTCGCGCTCAAAGATTGAGTTCTTCGTAGAGTGCCCGCGTTGCTTCTATGTAGACAATAAGCTCGGAACCAAGCGCCCTGGGTATCCTGAATTCACGCTCAACAAGGCGGTGGACGCGCTTTTCAAGAAAGAATTCGATGCGCATCGGAAAGCCGCAACGGCGCACCCGCTTATGCAGCAGTACGGCATCGATGCGGTCCCGTTCGTGCACGCGAAGATGGATACATGGCGGGAGAACTTCGAGGGCGTTGAGTTCAAGCATCCTTCTACAGGATTCGTTATCTCGGGAGCCGTAGACGATATTTGGATAAACAAGGCAGGGGAACTCATCGTTGTTGACTACAAGGCAACGTCAAAGCCGGGCACCATAGAGACGCTCGGAGATTCGAGCTGGAACGAGCAGTACAAGCGTCAGATGGGCGTGTACCAGTGGCTTCTCCGGAATAACGGATTCGAGGTCTCTTCGATGGGATACCTGGTCTATGCGAACGCGAGCGCGGACAAGGAGGCATTCGATGGCAGGCTCGAGTTCGAGGTAACGATCGTTGAATGCGAAGGACAGTCGGAATGGATAGATGAGATTCTGCCGAAGATAAAGGAGACACTCGAGAGCGATGCGATACCGGCTATTGGAGAAGCGTGTGAGTTCTGCCCATACCGCGAGGCTGCGGGAAAGAAGCTTCTCGCAATGCACCAAGCAAAGAAAAAATAACTTATGGAGGTTCGCATCGAAGAATCTTGGAAGAATAGACTGAAGGAAGAATTTGAAAAGCCTTACTTTCTGGAGCTTACGAAGCTTGTAAAGGAAGAATATGAGAATGGCACGGTCTATCCGCATCCGAAGAACATATTTCGAGCGTTTGAGTTAACGCCCTTCGATGCAGTCAGGGTCGTGATCCTTGGTCAGGATCCGTATCACGGACCGAAACAGGCGATCGGCCTATCGTTCGCGGTTGAAGACGGAATTGCCCTTCCGCCTTCCCTTCGCAATATATACAAAGAGATCGAGAGCGATCTCGGAGAGAAGCCCAAGCCAAACGGAGATCTATCACGATGGGCAACGCAGGGAGTGCTTCTTCTAAACGCTACCCTCACCGTTCGTGCGAGCTCTGCTGGCTCGCATCAGGGAAAGGGCTGGGAAGAGTTCACCGATGCAGCTATACGAGCTCTTTCAGAAGAACGAGAGCATCTCGTGTTCATACTGTGGGGCAATTATGCGCGTTCGAAAGGTGCTCATATTGATCGAACGAAGCATTTGGTTATCGAATCGCCACACCCGTCTCCGTTTTCAGCGAGCAACGGATTCTTCGGTTCAAGGCCATTCAGCAAGGCGAATGAGTATCTTACTAAGCAGGGGTTGCAAGCAATAGACTGGCTTTGATTTGCCGCTCTTCTTGGGCGCTGGTATCGTCTACCTATGACTGCACTTAAAACCGAGTGGGACCTATCCGTGTTTTATAAGGGTGTTACTGATCCTGCGATCGAACAGGATCAAAAGATGGCTGACAAGGCTATGGCAGCGTTCGCGAAAAAGTATCGCGAGGACAAACGGCACTTGAAGAATGCGAAGGCACTCGCGGAAGCGCTCACCGCTTACGAAGGGCTCATAGCGCTTCCCGCCGCGCGTGCCAGCTACTACGTCTTCTATCGGAAGGATCTCAATATCGAGGATAAGGAGGCCGAGGCGCTCGCAGCGCGCCTTGAGGAGCGAGGCACAAGGCGCGGGAATCAGATTCTTTTCTTTACGCTCGAGCTCGGAAAGATCTCATTGGAAAAGCAACGCGAGTTCTTGAAGGCAACAGCGCTCGCGCCTTTCAAGTACTGGCTCGAGCAGGTATTCGAGAACGCTCGGTACGACCTCTCAGAAGCCGAGGAGAAGATACTTTCCCTCAAGGAGGACGTGTCGCACGGGCGGTGGGTGCAGCTCACGGATAACGTGCTCAACAAGAAGACAGTGGAGTTTAACGATACGATGCTTCCGCTCCCTGAGGCAGTTGGCATCCTTGCGAACCAGCCTACAGCGAAGCGCCGCAAGCTCGGTACGCTCCTTAACGAGGCGTACGAGAGCGTCGCGGACGTAGCGGAAGGCGAAATCAATGCGATCTACACTGACAAGAAGATCGAGGACGAGCTTCGCGGGATGAAAGAACCGTACGAGGCGACGATCCGTGGTTACCAGAACGACGTGAAGAGCGTGCTCGCGCTCGTCGAGGCTGTTGAAAAAAGCGCAAAGATCTCCCATCGCTTCTACGAGGCGAAGAGGAAGCTTCTGAAGCTCAGCCATCTCACGTATGCGGACCGCAGCGCCTCTATCGGCGAGTTGAAGACGAAGATGCCTTTCGAGAAGGCAGTACCTATCGTCCGCGAAGTATTCGAAGAGCTCGATCCAGCATACGCTCAAATCTTTGACCGCCTAATCGAGAACGGACAGGTAGACGTCCACCCGAAGAAAGGAAAGGCTGGAGGCGCTTACTGCGCATCGGGCCCTGGCGTACCGACCTTCGTGCTTTTGAACCACACGGACACGTTCGATTCGGTGAAGACGCTCGCGCACGAGATGGGGCATGCCGTACACGCGGAACGCTCCAAAGACCAGCGCCCACTGTATGAAGGGCACCCAATCTCAACCGCTGAGACCGCAAGCACATTCTTCGAGTACGCGGCATTAAAGCGCCTCGTTGCGAACCTTCCTAAGGAAGAACGCATTATCGCGCTCCATAACGTCATTCAGGACGATATAAGCACGGTCTTCAGGCAGATTGCCTGCTTCAGCTTCGAGCGCTCGCTTCACGCGCTCATACGCAAAGAAGGCTACGTGCCGAAGGAACGCATCGCCGACCTCATGAACGAGCGCATGCAAGCGTATCTTGGCCCTGCGTTCAAGCTTACGCGCGGGGACGGATACTTCTTCGTTAACTGGAGCCATATACGCCGATTCTTCTACGTGTACTCGTATGCGTACGGCCAGCTCATCAGCAAGGGCCTGCATGCGAAGCTCGAGAAGGATCCTGCATTCATTAAGAAAGTGGACGGGTTCCTGTCAGCAGGCGAGAGCATGTCTCCCGAGGATATCTTCAAGAGGTGCGGCCTGAACACGAAGAAGCCAGACATCTTCCTTGAGGGGCTGAAGGCTATTGAGAAGGACGTGGCGCAGCTCGAGCGGCTTATCAAATAATGGTATCGTCATAGCACTATGACCGTATCTGAAGTCCGCAAGCGATTCCTCGCGTTCTACGAGGCAAGGAGCCACGCTATCGTGCCGTCCGCTCCGATCGTTCCCGGAAACGACCCGACAACCCTCTTTACCTCGAGCGGTATGCAGCCGTTGGTGCCGTATCTTCTTGGCGAGCCGCATCCAGCGGGTACGCGCATTGCGGACGCGCAGCTGTCCTTCCGTGCAGGCGACATCGAAGAGGTGGGAGACAATCGTCATACGACGTTCTTCGAGATGCTCGGGAACTGGTCTCTTGGCGACTATTTCAAGAGAGAACAGCTCCCGTGGATCTTCGAGTTCCTTACCTCCAAGGAAGTGGGGTTGGGATTCGATCCTGAGCGGGTGTACGTAACAGTCTTCGCCGGAGACCCGAGTACGGGTGTTGATGCGGACACCGAAGCGGTTGAGCTCTGGAAAGGACTCTTTAAAGAAAAGGGAATCGATGCAGGATTCGCATCCATTGGCACCGAGGAGGAGGGGTACGCACGCGGCATGAATCCTGGAGAGCGAATCTTTGCCTATGGCGACAAGAACTGGTGGAGCAGGGTTGGCGCGCCGTCCAAGATGACGGCAGGAGAGCCAGGAGGCCCTGATTCCGAGATGTTCTACGACTTTGGTACGCCGCACGACACGAAGTGGGGCGAACACTGCCACGTGAACTGCGATTGCGGGCGATTCGTTGAGATCTGCAACTCCGTATTCATGCAGTTCCTTAAGAACGAGGACGGCAGCTTCTCCGAGCTTCCGAAGCAGAACGTTGATTTCGGTGGAGGTCTCGAGCGTATCGTCGCCACGAGCATGGGGGAGTCCGATGTCTTCCTTATCGACGTCTTCGATTCCGCCCGCGCTGTTCTGGAGGCTCGTACCGGCAAGAAATACCTCGAGGACGAGGCGAGCACCCGTGCGTTCCGTATCATCATGGATCACATGCGTGCGAGTGCGTTCATGCTCGCGGAAGGCATCCTGCCGTCGAACACCGAGGCCGGCTACGTGTTGCGCAGGCTCCTGCGCCGGGCCATACGCGAATCAGATCGCCTCGGTATCAAGGACGCGGTCCTCGCAGACGTCGCGAAGGGCTATGGCCAGGTCTATGCGGATCAGTATCCACATGTACTAGAGAACGCAGACAAGATCCGTGAAGAGATAGCGAAGGAAGAGGAGAAGTTCAGGAAGACCCTTACGAGCGGCATGCGCGAGCTCGAGAAGCTTTCTTCGAACGGAACTATCAGTGCTGAGAACGTATTCACCCTTTTCACTACCTTCGGCTTCCCTGTCGAGCTTACCGAAGAGATCGCGAACGAGCGTGAGATTGAGATAGACCTTACGGCAGTCGTAGCACTGATGAGGCAGCATCAGGAGACCTCACGCGCAGGAGGTGCACAGCGCTTCGCGGGAGGGCTTGCAGACCATGCGGAGCAGACCGTCCGGTATCACACCACGCACCATATTCTTTTGAAGGCGCTTCAGATGGTGCTGGGATCTGAAGTTAAGCAGCGAGGCTCAAACATAACCTCAGAACGTCTTCGTATAGACTTCGCATCTCCCGGCAAGATGTCGGACGAGCAGAAGGCTGAGGTTGAGAGAATCGTGAACGAGACCATATACCAGGATCTTCCGGTTACGCGCACCGTTATGCCACGCGAAGAGGCTGAGAAGCTCGGAGCTGAGATGGAGTTCGGTGTTAAGTATCCGGACATGGTGTCCGTGTATTCGGTCGGACCTATCCATGCCACAGAAGCGACACCGGATATTCCGAACGCCTTCTCGCTTGAATTCTGCGGAGGTCCGCATGTTTCAAACACGAGCGAGATACATGCAGACGGACGTACGTTTCGGATCCAGAAAGAGGAAGCCGTTGCGAGTGGCGTTCGGAGGATCAAAGCGGTGTTGGACTAAAGACACTGGCGATGCTTAGATGAGGCCAGACTAAGGAACCGTATAAGGAGAGGCGAATGATTGCGTTCGAGATTACTCAGCACAATGAAGTTGAAATCAAATCCTGGCTCGAGAGGCATGACAAAACCTGCATGTTCAAGGCACGTTCAGGCCAAGGAGCAGTTGGAGGCCGTTTGACCTACAGCTTCAGTCCAACGGATGTCGGCGTGATGAAAAAAGTCTCATGTGCCTGCGGCGCAGAGACTAGTATCGGCCTCAATGATCTCTAGGGCTCAGGTATACGTTGAAGGGCCGCTTCATCGCGAAGCGGCCCTTTTGCCTATTGGTTCGAAACTCGTTCGAAGCTACTTAGTCCTGAACGGTAATAGCGGTGCCCAGTGGCGCCCATTCATAGAGCTCCCTCGCCATAGCAAGCGGCACGTTCACGCAGCCGTGCGACCACTGCTGCCCGAACTTGGTATGCCAGTACGCGCCGTGTATGGCGCCGCCTTCCTTGGTGAAGTACATATTCCACGGAACCCCGGGGAGGTCATAGTAGTCCTCGGAGACGTCGGGAAGCGGCCCCTGCATGTAGCGGCTCGGCGTCTTCTTGAAGACTCTGAAGCTTCCTCGGGGCGTTGGTGTCAGGTCGTGTCCCGTTGAGATCGTCGTCTTGAGAGCGAGCTCCTCACCGTCATAGGCATAGAGCATCTGCTCGGAACGATCGACAACGATACGCTTCGTCGTCGTCTCGTCTCCTGGCAGCAAAAGCGTCGTGCCTGGATCATAGAACGCCCGTACCTGATCGCTCGCGACGTACCAGTCTTTCGCAACGCGGTCCTTGTAGCGAATCCACTCACTGAACTCCACCTTGTACCAGACACGACCAGATGCGTCCGTCTCGGTCTCTTTTGCTATAGGAAGTACCGTTCCCGTGCGCAACTTTCCGATCGCCGGAGCCGAGGTAGTTGCCTCCATACGGATGTTCACGCAGCTGCCGGAGAAATCAGCGCCGCACCCGTCGAGCACTTCAATGTACGTAGGGAGCTCTATCTTAGGTTCCTCCGCAGACACGAGCTCCGAAACCGCAGTAGCTGCTTCCTCAAGCGTGACGCTCTTGCCGTTAAGGAATAGGAACGCAAGGACCGCAACAGCGAGCATGACGATCCCGAGCGCGATGAGGAGAATCTTCCTATTCCTATGCATGTCCCTAGAGTACAACACAAGGGTGCCCTTGGTCATCCTGGTATACTGGCCCGTATGGCTCTTTTTCCGTTCGGAAAGAAGAAGGCGCGCTCCGTCGCGCTGATTGATATCGGTTCAGCGTCGGTAGGCGGCGCGTATGTGCACTACGAGGAAGGGAAGCCACCGATAATCTACTACACCGCGCGCGTTGACGTTGAGGTGCGCGAAGGCGAGACCATCAGGGACGGCATGCTCCGCTCACTCGCCTTCCTCGAGCGGCTCCTCATCGAAGAAGGGGCTCCTGCGCTCCGACGTGAGACGGGGAGTGCGGTTATTGAGAAAGTGCTCGTGTCCGTAGCGGCTCCCTGGCAGGACACGCTCGTTTCAACGACTAATATCCAGCAGAAGAATCCTTTCACGTTCACGTTCACGCACATGCATCTTGCGGATGCGGTTAAGAAGACCTCGGTGGTACCCAAAGACCGGGTAAGCTCAGGACACACCGTCATCGCAACCATCCTGAACGGATACGAAACGCCGAGTCCCTTCGGAAAGCGCGTAACTCGTGCAGAGCTCGTGATTCTCGCGTCGACGCTTGAGAAGGAGGCGGCGCACGCTATAGAAGCATCTTTGCGAAAAGCATTCCATACGAATGAGATCGAGCTAACCGCATTCGCGCCCGTTGCGTATACGGTCTTCAGGGATCTGTACCCACACCAGAAGGATTTCGTAGTGCTCGACGTGTCCGGAACCGGGACTGACGCGGCATTCGTGAAGCGCGGGCTCCTCGTAGAGGTCCGGAGCGTTGCCTACGGCACGCAGGACCTCCTTATCGCTGCACGCAAAGCAGGGCAGCGGGCGCACCTGTCTTCCGTTGATATGATCGATCCGGTTGCGAACGAATCCTTCGCGAAGGAATCCGAGGAGGCAGAGCGCATCTGGCTCGACGGATTGCATGGAGCGTTCGCGAGCGTCGCGAGCGTGCAGGCGCTTCCGCGCACCCTCCTTCTGCTTGCAGACACCGAAGCGCGTGACTACCTGAAGCGCACCCTTGAAGAGAGTGGACTGCGTACGCTCTGGCTTTCGGACGAACCCCTGTCCGTTATACCGATCACGCCGTCGCACCTTGCCGCGAGAGTGAAGACGAGGGGGCTCGGGGACGGGGACCTTTTCCTTGCTCTCCTTGCGCTCTATGCCGCCAGAGGCACCAGTCTTCCAGAGGCGGTGCCTGAATCGGTCTAGGCGTTATACCCTTCGAGAACGAAGGGCTCCTTGTGCGGGTGTATACTTACCCGGTACTACTCATATCGAGGCTTTTCTACGTAGATATGCAAAAGAATCTGAATGACATCATCCCTCCATCACGGAGACGTGCTATGGAAGGCAGCGAGGACGCTCCGGCATACACCTCATCTGCAGTCCCGCCGCCCGTTCCTCCCGAGCGACCTGCCTACGCGCGTCCTCTTGCGCCGCGTCCGAAGCGCTCGTTCCCCGTTGGGACCGCCATCGTTGCAGCGATCGTTATCCTCGGCTCTATCGGCGCGCTGTTTGCGTTCTCAGGCGCTGAGGTAAAGGTAACGGCAACCGAGAATCAGACTGCCGTATCAGGCGAGTTCCTTGCCACCGGTTCCGGAGGCGATCTCCCGTTCGAGATCCTCACCGTCGAGAAGATAGCGAGCGTCGAGGTTGAGAGCGAGGGAACCGAAACGGTTAACCAGTCCGCCCAGGGCACTCTCACCATCGAGAACAAGCAGGACGTTCCGCAGCAGCTCATCAAGAACACCCGCTTCGAGACGCCGGACGGCCTCATATTCCGTATCCGTGACTCCGTAACGGTGCCAGCCGCCAAAGGCGGCGCACCCGGCACCCTCGTCACGACCGTCTACGCGGACGCGACCGGAGAAAGCTATAACGTAGGCGCAACCACTTTCACGCTTCCGGGTCTTAAGGGCGGCGCGACCTTCACGCAGGTAACCGGACGCTCCACCGAATCCATGAAGGGCGGATTCGCCGGACCTCGCCCGAGCGTTAAGGCAGCGACCCGTGAGGCGAAAGGACAGGAGATTCGCACGAAGCTCGGCTCTGATATCGAAGCAGCGATCAGGGATGCTGTTCCTGAAGGGTACATCCTCGTTCCCGGCGGAAGCCGCGTGACGTACGAGCCTCAGCCGGACCAGGCAGCGGCAGGGAACTCCGTGCAGCTTTCAGAGAAGGCGATCGCTTCGGTCGTAGTCTTCCCGAAGGAAGCGCTCGCACGCGCTATCGCGTACCAGGTCGTGGGTTCCTATAGCGGCCAGCCTATCACCATCGAGGACGCATCAGGCCTTACCTTGGCGCCCGTAGGGGACCTACCTGTCCCAGGAACCGAGGAATTCGCGTTCTCCCTCGCGGGGAATACCAAGGTCTTGTGGAGCGTAGACCCGTCAAAGATCGCAAGCGCGGTGGCCGGAAAGACTGCGGATCAGGCTGAAACCGTACTCGCGGGATACCCTGAAGTGGAGCGCGCGGCGCTCGTCTTGCGCCCTTTCTGGAACCGTTCCTTCCCGGCAGACCCGGCCAAGATCGACGTAAAGGTCGAGAACGCTCCGAAACCCAAGTAAACTAGGGATAACGCGGTTGACGCTCCTGCCAGTCCTTGGTAGGATAATGAAGCTTCACATGGAGGTAAGTAAAGAAGGCGCAGCAACCGGCTCCGTAGAGGAGGTGCTTCCTAATTCCCTTTTCAGGGTTAGGATGCCGACGGGAGAGCTCCAGCTTGCTTACCTTGCAGGAAAGATGCGCCTGCACCGGATACGCGTTCTGGTAGGTGACCAGGTAGAACTGGTTATCGACCCGTATGGCGGCCGGGCACGCATCGTGAGGCGGCTTAGCTAAATATCCTAACGATGAAGGTACGCGCATCCATTAAAGTCCAGCAGCCTGGAGATATCATCGTCCGCCGTCGCGGACGCTTGTACCGTATCAACAAGCGCAACCCTCGCCGCAAGGCACGTCAGGGCTAGAGCCGTCTTACTTTCTTTTACCTTACTTAATTCTCGTATCCCATGCGTATCGCCGGTGTAACCCTTCCAGACGACAAGCAGCTCGCCTACGCGCTGCCTCTTATCTTTGGTATCGGACCGACGCGTGCGCTCGACATCCTCAAGGCTGCAAAGGTTGAGCCTACCCGCAAGGGAAGCGACCTCTCTGCTGACGAGGAGCAGACGATCCGTACTCTTGCGGAGGCCTACACCATCGAAGGAGAGCTCCGCCGCGAGGAGGGACAGAACGTAAAGCGCTTGAAGGACATCCGTTCCGCACGCGGTATCCGCCATGAGCGCCGTCTCCCGGTCCGCGCACAGCGCACCAAGACGAACTCCCGCACCGTCCGTGGCAACACTCGTAAGACGATGGGTTCTGGTCGCCGTACGCTCGAGAAGACATAATCCGCGGACATACACTTTTAATTCACTATGGGAAAGAAACGAATCATCAAGAAGTCGGGCAAGGGCATGGACCAGGGCCGCAAGGACCGTGCGATGTCCAAGGCCGTCAAGAAGCGTCTCGAGCGCGGCGTACTTCACGTCGAGGCAACCTTCAACAACACGAAGGTCGTGCTCACGGACGAGGCTGGGAACGCGATCATGTCTTCTTCTGCAGGCGCCCTCGGCTTCTCTGGTGCTCGCAAGTCCACTCCGTACGCCGCTACCAAGGTCGGCGAGCTCATCGGCGACAAGGCGATCCTCATCGGCCTCAAGGAGGCTTCCGTGGTTATCCGTGGCATCGGTGCAGGACGCGAGTCCGCGCTCCGCGGCTTCTCGACCAAGGGCATCGCTATCCGTTCCATCAAGGACGCGACTCCGGTCCCGCATAACGGCCCCCGCCCTAAGAAGGCTCGTCGCGTATAGTCTTTCTCATCCTCTCTACCTATGAAAATCGGACCTAAGTACAAGATCGCGAAGCGCCTCGGCGCATCCGTCTTCGAGAAGACCCAGACCCAGAAGTTCGCTATCGCGGAAGAGCGCGCTGCGCGTAACAAGAAGGGACGTCGCCAGAACCAGACTGAGTTCGGCAAGCAGCTCCTTGAGAAGCAGAAGGTACGCATGACTTACGGCCTTTCTGAGCGCCAGTTCTCGAACTACGTCGCGACCGCAACGTCCACCCACTCGGCCCCTCCGGCTCAGACCCTCCACCGCCTTCTTGAGCTCCGTCTCGACAACATCGCGTATCGCCTCGGGTTGGCCCCGACGCGCCGTGCTGCTCGCCAGATGGTCTCGCACGGTCACCTCACGGTGAACGGCGTGAAGACCACGATTCCGTCGCGTGCGATGAAGATCGGTGACAAGATCGCGGTTCGCGAAGGTTCGAAGAGTGCGGTGCTGTTCGAGAATTTCGCCGAGAAGTTCCTAGAGCGCCCGACCCTGTCGCCGTGGCTTTCATGGAATCCTAAGGCGATGGAGGGCAGTGTGAACGAGGTTCCGACCGAGGAGGCAGCGTCTCCTGCAGGCGATCTCGTTGCGGTGCTCTCGTTCTACAGCCGCTAGTCTTTATACGTTTTTCAGCTTTATTGTTGGTTTAATCTGATTGAGTTATGGAATACCACATCACGCTCCCGTCGAAGCCCCGTGTCGTCTCAGAAGAAGGCGTTCAGGGCGTTTATGAGATCGATTCTCTGTACCCAGGCTACGGCCATACCCTCGGCAACTCGCTTCGCCGCATCATCCACGCATCGCTTCCGGGCGCTGCAGTTACCTCCGTTAAGATCGAGGGCGTCTCGCACGAGTTCGCTACCATGGACGGCGTGCGCGAGTCCGTCATGGAGGTGCTTCTTAACTTGAAGCGCGTGCACTTCTCGCTTCACGGCGATGAGGCGCAGACCATTTCGCTCTCGGTTAAGGGACCGAAGCAGGTTACCGCTGCTGATTTCAAGCTTCCGTCTCAGGTAGAGATCGCGAACCCTGACATGCACATCGCGGACATCTCCGGAAAGGTAGCATTCGAGCTCGAGGCAACCATCGAGCGCGGCCTCGGCTACGTACCGCGCGAGACTCTTACGAAGGAGAAGGTTGATATCGGCACCATCGCGCTCGATGCCACGTTCACCCCTATCCGCCGCGTTAACTACGAGGTAGAGAACATGCGCGTTGGCGACCGTACGGACTTCAACCGTCTCCGCATGCTCATCGAGACGAACGGTACGATCTCTCCTCGCGAGGCGCTCGAGCGCTCTATCGAGACCATGATCCAGCAGCTTTCCGCGGTTATCGGATTCCAGGACTCCCGTGAAGAGTCTGCAGATTCCTCTTCGAAGGCTGTCGCTGACGACAAGTCGGCAGGAAAGGATCCTGCGAAGGTGAAGGTTGAGGAGCTAGAGCTCGGGGGCCGCGTAACAACCGCCCTTCAGGACGCAGGTATCAAGAGCGTTGCCGGCCTCGTTAAGAAGACGTCCGCTCAGCTCCTTGAGCTTGACGGCGTCGGCGAGAAGGCCGTCGTTGATATCTCTGAGGCCCTCGACAAGCTCGGACTCGAGCTTAAAGGCGAGTAATTTGGACGCCGTAAGGAATTCGTGTTAAAAAAGATATATGCGCCATCATCACAAAGGAAGGACGTTCGGACGACCGCATGACCAGCGCGTAGCGTTGATGCGTTCCCTGATGCGTTCCCTCATCATCCACGAGCGCATCTCGACGACCGAGGCAAAGGCTAAGGAGCTCCGCCCGATCATCGAGAAGCTCGTATCCCACGCCCGCGTGGACTCGGTGGCTAACCGCCGCCTCGTGGCTGCACGCCTCGGCAACGATGACGAGTCGACCGCGAAGCTCTTCGCGACGATCGCTCCTCGCTATACCGAGCGTCCTGGTGGCTACACCCGTATCGTGAAGCGTGCTGCAACCGCGACCGACGGACGTAAGCAGGCCTACATCGCATTCGTATAACATCATGACTACCACTAAGACCCAGAAAGGAGAGCGCACGCTCTACACCATCGACGCCACAGGAGGCGCACTCGGACGCGTCGCGTCTGAAGCGGCTTCCGTACTTCTCGGAAAGAAGTCTGCGAACTACATGCAGAACGAGGTCATGCCGGTTGAGGTTGAGATCGTGAACGCGTCGAAGCTCGTCATGACGGAGAAGCGCATCGCTGGCAAGGAGTACACCCGCTACACGGGCTACCCAGGCGGCCTTCGCATTACTTCGCTCGCAAACCTCCTTCAGAAGAAGGGTGTCGGCGAGGCACTCTGGAAGGCTGTTGACGGGATGATCCCACGCAACAAGCTTCGCAAGGAGCGCATGAAGCGTCTTACCATAACTGATTAATATGCCCGAGAACACCCAGAACTACGTCACCGCCGTCGGACGCCGCAAAACGGCATCCGCACGCGTGAAGCTGACTCCCGCGGACAAGAACTCAGTTACAGTTAACGGCATGGATGCGCGTGAGTATTTCAATACCGCAGAGCGCGAGTCCGTTACCGGAGACGCCTTCCGCGTCGAGGAGCATAAGAACAACTACGAGGTTATGGCGCGCGTCCAGGGTGGCGGCAAGAGCGCTCAGGCCGTAGCGGTTCGTCACGCGATCTCGCGCGCGCTCACTCTCATCGAGGAGGGTAGCCGTCCCGCTCTTAAGGCTGCAGGCTTCCTCAAGCGCGATCCTCGTGCTGTGGAGCGCAAGAAGCCAGGTCTTCGTAAGGCACGCAAGAGTCCTCAGTGGTCCAAGCGTTAGTTTTCCTATCGAACGTCGATCAAAGGCTCCAGATATGGAGCCTTTGATCGTTTGTTGACGGCATGCCGGGAGCCATGTAATCTCCCCATAGACTCTGTACTCTGTCAATTGGAGGACTTCCCCGTGATAAATCGAAAGAAGCTTTGGGCGGCGGTCCTCACTAGTTGGGGATACACGCTCATGGGCATGTTCAACATCCTGTTCATGTGCGTGCTGGCTACGGTCATAGCGTCTCGGGTCATCGGGCCCGAGGCGATCATGCTGCTGCTCATGCCTGCCCTCGCACTCATGTTCGCTACGTTCATGCTGGGCGAGGTGGTCGTGAACTTCTACATGAACGCCGAGACGCCGCACCCAATCAGGGATAAGCGGTATCTGGACGCGGTCAGGAGCGTGTCTCGAAAGGCGCGCATGCTGATCCGTCCTCGCGCATGGATCGTCTCCATCGGAGGCAAGCCGAACGCGATGGCCTACGGCCCCGGCCTGCCGTTCATGGCAGCGATCGGCGTGAGCCGTGAGCTGATCGACATGCTCGATCAGGAAGAGCTCGAAGCCGTGCTCGCGCACGAGTTCGGGCACATCAGGTGTCGGGATACCGGCATCCTCGCGATCATAAGCCTTATCTTAGGACTCATAAACAAGCTGCATGGAGCACTGAAGGTCCGAACGGCCCTCTTGCTTCAGAATCCCTTGTTGTTCGTGCTGGGTTGGGTCGTATACCTGCTCGGCAAGATCGCGACCTACGTGTCTCGATTCTCTGTCTCGCAGGAACGCGAACTCGCAGCCGATGCGTTAAGTGCCTATTACATGGATACGCCGGAACCGCTCATACGCGCGCTGACGAAGCTCGATGCTTCGCACGCACGAAGGGACGAGTCCGAGAGACCCATGTTCGAAGAGCTTATGCTCGCTCATCCCGGTCTTGAGGAACGTATCGCGTCCCTCAGATCCCTCACCACTGCTTAAGGAGAAGCAATGACTACCCACTCAACTCGCCATCACGGGAAGGCGAAGGTGGCACTGGTGAACCTTGCGGTTACCGGTGTCGTCCTCGTCGGCATGTATTTCCTGTTTCCGAGCATCCTGCAGGACCTGGTCTTCGACCTGGGCATTCGGAAAGGGTGGTATGTGCTGCCCTGGCTCATCGTCGGCGCGGTCGCCCTGAGCTATTACCGGAATCATCCGGGCATCGGGCCGCACAACGTCGCGGAGCACCGACGGCCGCTCGCGGTCCTGGTGACGCTCGTGGTCCTTGCCGCGATCGCAAACATTGGGGTGTTCGCGACCTTCGACCTCATGGCTTACCGGCTCGAGGTCGGGAGGTTCGCACCCCGTCAGGGGCTCATTCCAGCGTCGGTGGAGGCGACGAGGTTCACACCTCGCGCAAACGCCTGCACTGACATGAGCAACTCAGTGTCGGCGACCGGCGAGCATGTGGACTGCAAGTATGTCCAACCCATGATCACTGATCACGGCTTCGGCTACGTCGCGCCCATCACTCCGTCAGGGATAATCAATACATTCCTGTCGAAGAACCCGGGCTTCCTCAGGCTCGACGACGCAGCATCGGTGAACGGCGATCCGACCAGGCGACTGGTTCGGATCGACGAACGCCAAGAAGTCGGCCAAGGCATGCACTGGTTCGATGACGTGAAGTATGTGCTCGCTCGCACCGACTTCTTCGCCAGCTACGATACGCCGCATTTCCTCGCGCTCGATCCGACGACGCCCGACGTTCTCACGCTGGTCGTTCCGAAGATCAAGTATCGGTATTTCCGATTCCCGTACTGGGGCGGCGTCGTGCTCATCCATTCGGATGGGCGCGTCGAGAACCTGTCGGCGGACGAGGCGATGAAGGATCCCCGGCTCGCCGGGAAGTGGATCTATCCGCTCAGCCTCGCGCGGCGGTATGTGAAGCTTCAGAACTACGCGGCGGGCCACGGCATTATGACGCCGTTCGTCCGTCTCGTCGGGAAGTTCCAGATCGAAGACATCCCGGGGAATAACGAGTTCCCGCTTCTGACGCGCGGCGCCGATGGGAGAACCTATCTCGTCACCGCGACCAAAGGGGAAGGGTCGGCCAAAGGCCTGTTCCGGATGTATTTCACTGACGCCACGACGGGCCGGACGACCTATCATCAGTTCGGCTCGCACGAGGTCGTGTACGGCGTGGGCGCGTCGCTTGACCGCATCACCAATATCCCGGGCTACCAGTGGCGACACGGGGACACCGGGGTGATGGAGGCGATCGAGCCGGTGTATATCGTTCGCCAGCACGATCCGACCTTGTACTGGAAGTTCACCATCACCAATCTGGACCACTCGGGCATCTCCGCAACTGCGGTTGCGAACGCTTCGAGACCTGATGACGTGCGGGTGTTCACCAGGAGGGCTGATTTCGAGGCCT
The DNA here is from genome assembly GCA_040384725.1 of Patescibacteria group bacterium. GTDB lineage: Bacteria > Patescibacteriota > Minisyncoccia > Phycocordibacterales > Phycocordibacteraceae > C7867-001. The sequence continues at coordinate 39,722 of JAZKIS010000002.1, forward strand.
GGCTGCGGGGCACGGAGACCGGACCTTCCGGCCAAGGTGCTCAACAGCAAGGCACACCGGAGCAGGCCATGCTTGCGACGCTTGCCGGGCTCGAGGCCCAGCTGAAGACTCTGCGCGAGCAGGTCACAGCGCTTCCGGGCGACTAGCTCTTGACGACGATGCCGCAGACTTCTGGTCTGCGGCATTTTCCTTGCCAGGATCCTAAGGAAGGGTATGATTTTCCTAGAGGAGGACCAGAGATGGCCACAGCAAGAGACTGCGAGTGCGGAAGGCGCATCATGGTGTTCCAACGGGGCAAGGGCATGGTGCCCGCTCCGGACAAGAACCATGATCTCTGCCAGAAATGCTGGGATGCCCTGTTGGCGTCCTTCGCGAGAAAGGCCCAGGAATTCTTCCGTGGCATTATGTCAGCCCTAGGAATGAATCTGCGCCGGTGATTTCGAAAGGGGGCCTTGCGTTTGCAAGGCCCCCTTCTTCATAGCTTCCTAAGGAAGTGTCGGGGTATCCTTACAGGACTAACCCAAACAAGCATGAAAGGATTCATAAACGACATCGAAGCGGAGACCCTAGAGAACAAGAATTTCCGTAAGGTGCTCTACACCGCGTCGTACATGCAGCTCGTGTTGATGAGCATTCCGGTCGGAGAAGACATCGGAGAGGAAGTGCACGGCCAGGACCAGTTCATCCGTATAGAGGCCGGGAGCGGGCAAGCAATCCTAGACGATGTCTCGCACGATATCGCGGACGGCTCAGCTATCGTTATACCGGCGGGCACCAAGCACAATATCGTAAACGGCGGACACGAGGACCTAAAGCTCTATTCGATATACGCGACACCGCATCACAAGGATGACGTCGTGCATAAGACGAAAGCTGATGCGGAGAAGGATGAGGAAGAGTTCCTCGGGGATACGACCGAATAAGGAAGGGTTCGATTCCTAGCCTCCCAGCACTGCTATAATTCAGGTCATGAGCGAACACATGGGTCGACCAGAAAGTAGGGAGAGAATAAGCGCTCCACTTGTAATCAGCGGATTTCCTGGAATTGGAAAAAGTACCCTGTTCGAAAACTCGGGCGAGTGTTCGTACTCAGATAGCGACTCAACCAATTTTTCGTGGAAAGATTCCAGCAAGCAGGAGCGTAACCCGGAATGGCCGAAAAACTATATTGATCACATTAGGTCAAATACTTCTAAAAACGATGCTTTATTCGTTTCGACTCATAAAGAAACTCGTGATGCGCTCAAGTCCTCCAACATCCCATTTGTCCTGGTCTACCCATCACTCGAGATGAAAGAAGAATATATACAACGGTATATAGACCGAGGGAGTGATGAGAAATTTATTGAATTGTTACGGAATAATTATGAATCATGGGTTACAGAACTTATGACTCAAGAGGGATGTAAGCACGTGGTTCTGAAACCAGGTCAGTATCTTTCTGACGTTATGGAACAGATAAGGACTTAGAGAATTAGAAAAGTTTCAACATCGTCCCAGACCCGGTAAGGACTTCTCCTATATGGCGTCTATACTAGTAGTATGAAAAACCCATTCGTATTCCTAGCGATAGCTCTGGCAATGTTCGCAATTCCCGCCATAACCAAGGCGGAGAGTCCGATGATGTGCACCATGCAGTACGATCCGGTCTGTGGCACGGAAAAGGGTGTCTATAAGACCTACGGGAACGGATGCGTGCTTGGTGCAGAAGGCGCTACCTATCAGCACGAGGGCGAATGCACAGCGACGGAACTTAATGGAGAGCAGGAGGGAACCTATACGCCGCCCGCACACTGCACCGCATGGTTTGACGGTTGCAACAGCTGCAGCAGGAACGCGAACGGCCAGAGCATGTGTACGCTCATGGCATGCATGGGAGAGCCTAAGGCTGGGTACTGTAGAGCGTATGGAGAGACACAGACCGAAGGACCTCCAGCACCTCCTAAAGGCAATGGATCGAGCGGCATCGTTACCCCTGCTGAAACCGTTGAGACAGACGTAGCGGTAGAGGCTACAACAACGGTTGAGACCGACCCGGGATTCTTCTTCGGGATCTGGAGGGCTATCACTGCCTGGTTCAGGGGATTCTTCTAATCTCTTTGACGGTCCTGTCCGTTTCGGGCATAGTCTTTGTATATGGATGAGAACGAAGACCTAACGATAGAGCGCGACGGCTCTGAAGAAGACGGCATGAGCGAGGTTGAGCTCGAGGAACGCGAGTCCCGCGCTGACACGAAGCTCTCAAAGATCAAGAAAGAACTTGATACCTGCAAGCAGGAGCGCCAGGAACACCTCGACGGATGGCAGCGTGCAAAGGCGGACTATGTGAACGCTCTGAAGCGCTTCGAAGAGGAACGCATGGAGGCCGTAAAGCTCGGTACCGTTAAGGCGTCGCGTGCATTCATAACCGCCATGGACTCTCTTGCGCGCGCCGAGTCTGCAGGGGAGATCCCAGCATCCTTCCAGGCGATCGCAAAGCAGCTCCACGATGCCGCGAATTCGCTCGGACTCGAGACCTTCGGAGCAAGTGGAGAAGCATTCGATCCGATGCTGCATGAGGCCCTTGGCCAGGACCCGGTAGACGCGCAGGAGAAGGACGATACCGTAACGGCCGTGCTTGAGCCAGGATGGAAGGCAGGGGATCATGTGGTGCGTCCAGCCAAGGTTCGCGTCGGAAGCTTCGAAGGCTAGGGACTTGAACCCAGCTGCAGGAAGCGTAAAATAGAGGCACTTGGGCGCATGGGCGTTTTTGTAAGGGTTTCTCTAACAACCTAACTAATTTCACTATGGGAAAGATTCTCGGTATCGATCTCGGCACGACCAACTCCGCCATGGCTATCATGGAGGGCGGCGAGCCGCGCGTTCTTGAGAACGCAGAGGGGACGCGCACGACCCCTTCGGTTGTTGCTATCGCGAAGAACGGCGAGCGCCTCGTGGGTACGCTCGCGAAGCGCCAGGCCGTTACAAATCCGAAGAACACCATCTACGGTATCAAGCGCTTCATGGGTCATGCCTTCAAGGATGATGTGGTGCAGAAGGACAAGGACGTGGTGCCGTACGAGATCAAAAGCGGACCGAACGGTGGCGTTGAGGTGCGCCTTAGCGACAAGGACTATCGTCCTGAGGAGGTTTCCGCGATGATTCTCTCTAAGATGAAAGCGGACGCCGAGAAGAAGCTCGGCGAGACCATCACGCAGGCGGTTATCACGGTACCTGCGTACTTCGATGACGCGCAGCGCGCGGCAACGAAGGCAGCCGGACAGGTGGCGGGTCTCGAGGTTCTTCGCATCATCAATGAGCCGACAGCAGCGGCGCTCGCCTACGGCTTCAACAAGAAGAAGGAAGAGAAGATCGTGGTCTACGACTTCGGAGGAGGTACGTTCGACGTATCCGTACTCGAGGTTGGCGACGATGTTATCGAAGTGAAGTCTACCGATGGCGACAGCCACATGGGCGGCCGCGATATCGACCAGAAGATCGTCCGGTACCTCGCGGACGAGTTTAAGAAAGAGTCGGGTATCGATGTCACGAAGGATCCACTCGCGCTCCAACGCCTCGACGAAGGTGCAGAGAAAGCGAAGCACGAGCTATCTACGTCTTCAGAGACCGAAGTGAACATCCCGTTCATCACCGTTGGTTCTGACGGGAATCCGCAGCATCTTCTCGTTAAGCTTACGTGTGCGAACCTTGAGTCCCTTTCAGACGAGTACATCTCACGCTCGATCGATATAACGAAGCGTGCGCTCGAAGTGTCCGGTATCAAGGCGTCTGACGTGAACGAGGTCATCCTCGTGGGCGGCCAGACCCGCATGCCAAAGATCCAGGAAGAGGTCGAGAAGCTCTTCGGCAAGAAGCCGCACCGCGACGTGAACCCGGACGAGGTAGTTGCTATCGGTGCTGCTATCCAGGCAGGTATCCTCCAGGGCGACGTGAAGGACATCCTTCTCGTGGATGTTATTCCGCTCTCGCTCTCGATCGAGACCATGGGAGGCGTCGCGACGAAGCTCATCGAGCGCAATACAGCCGTGCCTACCTCGCGCAGCCAGACGTTCTCGACAGCGTCAGATAACCAGACGAGCGTAGAGATCCATGTCACGCAGGGCGAGCGCGCCATGGCAGCCGACAACAAGTCGCTCGGCCGCTTCATGCTCGACGGCATACCGCCGGCTCCTCGCGGACTCCCGCAGGTAGAAGTCTCCTTCGACCTCGACACGAACGGCATCCTTACCGTTAAGGCGGTAGAGAAGACAACCGGCAAGGAACAGTCCATCCGCATCGAAGGTTCTACAGGACTCTCTGAAACTGACATCGAGAAGATGAAGGCTGACGCTGAGACGCACGCAGGAGAAGACGCGAAGCGAAAGGAGCTTGTAGAAGCGAAGAACCTCGCTGAGCAGATGATCTACACGGCAGAGAAAGCGGTGAAGGATGCAGGTGAGAAGGCTCCTGCCGAGGTTGTTACCGAGGTGAACGAGAAGGTTGCAGCGCTCCGTACGGCACGTGACGGAGACGACATGGAAGCAATCAAGAATGCTTCTGAGGCTCTCTCCGGCTCGCTCTCAAAGATCGGCGAAGCAATGATGAAGGATCAGGGACAAGCGGCTCCGGAAGGCGAAGCAGCGCCTGACACTTCGGCAACCGATGCAGAGTTCAGCGAAGAGGAGAAGCCAAAAGAGTAAGGCATAAGGGATGTTGCAATAGCCATGACCTTGTCGTGGCTATTGACTTTTAGTACTAAATGGTGTATTGTTAGAACAACGTTTAATCAGCCTTCGGGCACGGATACGGAGTTCCTTCCATGGTTGCCTATGTCAAAGAGAAGTTGCCGTTCTTGCTGCTGTGCCTCGTGGGCATAGTGGTGGGTCTCACCAGCTTCCCGTCGCTCTCAAAGGCGCAAGAAGCTCCGTCCTGCCGTGACCGCGAGGCCATGGGGGAGATGGTTCTCGCATGTCCCGACGGTCTGTACCAGATGCTCAACCTGAGCTCGGGTCGCATCATCGTCAAGATCGACACCGGAGGCGTGGACCCCAGGTCCTGTAGTCCCGAGGTCTCTCATGGCGCAATCGTCGCTCGATGCGGCGAACATCGCTACGAGTGGCAGCGGGTGAACGGCCTGCTCAGCCTGCGACTGATTCCCGAAGTCAGTCGCGAGGAGGCGCAACGCCTGATCTATCTGGACAGCGCGCGGCAGCGTTCGGCGGTGTACGGATACGTTCCGCCCGAATGCGGCGTCATGATCGAGCGCAACACGCAACGATGCGACGACGCACGCTGGCGACGACGCAATGTCGTTCACTGTTACGGCCCCTATACGGGAACACCCGTGTATGAGGCCGAAACGTGCATCAGCTGGCGCGAACAGCGCCGATTCGGCAACTGAAAGGAGGGCGGTCTTCGAACGAAGACCGCCCTTTTCATTTTCTATACAGAACCAGTAGGTTACTTTGCCTCTCTAAACGCGGAAGCGTATAGTAGGTACACATGGCAAAGAACTATTACGACATCCTCGGCGTCGACAAGAAGGCCACGCAAGACGACGTCAAGAAGGCGTTCCGTAAGCTCGCGCAGAAGCACCATCCTGACAAGGGAGGAGACGAGTCGAAGTTCAAGGAGATAACGGAAGCCTATAGCACGCTATCGGACGAGAAGAAGCGTCGCGAATACGATTCATACGGACAGACCTTCCAGGGCGGAGGTGCGGGAGGGTACGGGGGCTTCGATCCGTCTCAGTTCGGCGGCTTCGGACAGGGCGGGGTGGAATTCGATCTGAACGATCTCTTCGAAGGGTTCGGGGATATATTTGGTGGGCGAGGCGGGCGCTCTCGTGCGAAGCGCGGGCGGGATATCTCCATAGATATCGAAGCCTCATTCAAGGAGTCGATCCTTGGCGGCAGCCGCTCCGTACTGCTTACGAAAGTAGGCACCTGTGACACCTGCGAAGGCTCCGGCGCGAAGCCGGGGACCGAGCTTGAGACCTGCAAGACCTGTAACGGGCAGGGGAAGATGCATGAGACCCGCAACTCGCCACTTGGCGCCTTTACGAGCGTGCGGACTTGCTCTATCTGTGAAGGCTCGGGGAAGATTCCGAAAGAGAAGTGCGCAACGTGCTCAGGGCACGGAGTGCAGCGTCGTGAGGAGGAGATCAAGATTCAGATCCCTAAGGGCATCGATGGCGGAGAGATGATCCGGATGCCGGGTCAAGGCGAGGCGATAAAGGGTGGCACGTCAGGGGACTTGTACGTAAAGGTGCATGTGAAGCCGCATGCAGTGTTCAAGAAGGAGGGCATGAATCTCGTGATGAACATGCCCATGAAGCTCACGGACGCGCTTCTTGGTACTACTGCTACGATAACGACCATCGATGAGAAGAAGCTCGAGGTGAAGATACCCGCCATGGCCGAGGCGCAGCAGACACTCCGCCTCAAAGGAAAGGGTGTCTCGATCGACGGGCATGAGGGCGACCTTCTCATTCGTCTCACCGCGACCCTGCCGAAGAAGATTTCCGCGAAGGCGAAGAAGGCGATCGAGGAACTGAAGAGCGAAGGGCTCTAGAGTTCACAGTTCGCATGCCGAGGCATGGCGTGCGTCTGCTATGCTGATGCTATGGATGCACTTAATCAGTTTGCGACAGGAGGGTTCGGATCGATCGTAACGTTCTTCGGCAACTTTCTCGTTCTCGTCGTTATCGCGGCATTGCTGTTCTTCTTCGCACTCAGGGCGGGACGAGCGATGCTCATATCGCTCATACTTGCCCTCTATGTAGGCTTCGCGCTCTTTACGGTATTCCCGTACAAGGAGATGTTCCTCGTGGGGGATTCGGCGCTCGTGCGTGCGGTTGCCGGCATTGCACTCTTTGCCGTGTTCACGTTCTTTCCATACATACTGCTCAGGCGTGTAGCGACCTCCGGCTCGATGCAGATCAATCCGGTCGTACTTTCAGCACTCGCGCTCGTTACAGGCGGCTTCGTGCTCGCGCTCGGGTACCACGTGCTCGATATCGCAGCTGTTATCCCGCTCACACCGTCCCTCGATGCGTTGTTCGCTCCGGACAAGTACTTCTTCTGGTGGTTCCTGGCACCGCTCGCGGGCGTCTACCTTACGGCCCGTTAATTAGGCCACGTGCGGCTTTATGAAGTTCGTGGTATAATCACGAACTTATGACGCCTCCTGTAGAAACGACAAAGATACCGAGACGCTCGATGCCGGTTATCCGTGACTATTTTACGGCCGCGAAGAAGTATCCGTGGCTTTTGATACTGGTATTCGTCGGCAGCTTCATCATTGAGTTGGCGAGCATCATCTCCCCGCTCTTCATAAAGCAGTTCATCGATCGCATCTCTGCGGGCGATATCTCTGATGCGGTCGTGATGGGGCTCTTCGGCGTTCTTGTAATGTATGGAGGCTCAGCACTCCTCGGATGGACGGGACGCCGCATACAGATGCTCTCGCTTATGTACCTTGAGGCGAAGGTCATGGTTGACCTGTATAACCGCGCATTCGCGTACCTCATCGGCCATTCGCATGACTTCTTCTCGAAGAACTTCGCCGGGTCCCTGCAGAGGCGCGTGAGTCGCTATGCGCAGTCCTTCGAGTCGGTTATCGACATCTTCACGTTCAACTTCTTCTCAACGGCTGTATTCGCCGTGGGTGTCGTTATCGTACTCATCCAACGAAATGTCTATATCGGCCTCGGCATCCTCGGCTGGACGATTGTCTTCATCTGGATACAGATCCTCATGACCAAGTGGCGCCAGCCGCTTCGAGTTGCGCGCGCCGCAGAGGAAAGCAACGTTACGGGCGTGCTTTCTGATTCCGTGAGCAACCAGTCCACCATTAGCCTCTTTGCCGCAGACACGCACGAGCGCGGCATTCTCGGAGACGCGCTCACTAAGTGGTACAAGGCCACGATGAAGTCGTGGACGGCTGACGTGTGGATCATGGCCATACAAGGCATCCTCGCTATCGCTATCGAGCTCGCGCTCCTTGGCGGAGCGGTACTCCTCTGGCAGGAGGGCCTTATTACGGTCGGAGACTTCGTGCTCATCCAGGTATACATCCTCGGCCTTATTGACCGCGTGTGGGGCATCGGCGGGTCCATGCGTCGCATGTTCACCGCGTTCGCCGATGCGAACGAGATGATCGAGATCTTCGATACGCCGCACTCGGTCATGGACGCTCCTGATGCTCGTCCGCTTATCGTTGATAAGGGGCAGATCAGCCTTGAGAAGGTGTCGTTCGGGTTCAGCGAGGAGCGCGTTATCCTCTCTGACTTCAATCTGGTTGTCGCACCTGGCGAGAAGATAGCGCTCGTAGGGCCGTCCGGAGCCGGCAAGTCCACGGTTACGAAACTCCTTCTGCGCATGTATGACGTAACGTCGGGAAGCATTCGCGTAGACGGACAGAATATCGCAGAGGTTACGCAGACGAGCTTGCGCGATGCCATCTCATTCGTTCCGCAGGAGCCCATCCTCTTCCATCGCTCGCTACGAGACAATATCCGCTACGGGCGTCCCGAGGCTACCGACGACGAGGTTATCGACGCTGCAAAGAAGGCGCACTGCCATGAGTTTATCGAGAGCCTTAAGGAAGGCTATGAGACTCATGTTGGGGAGCGGGGCGTGAAGCTCTCTGGGGGCGAGCGTCAGCGTGTCGCTATCGCGCGTGCCATCCTTAAGAACGCACCGGTTCTCATTCTGGACGAGGCGACGTCTGCGCTCGATTCCGAATCGGAAGCCCTCATCCAGGATGCACTACGCGTTCTCATGCAAGGGAAGACGGTTATCGTTATCGCGCACCGGCTCTCAACCATCATGACTATGGATCGCATTATCGTTATCGAAGGCGGGAAGATCGCTGCCGAAGGAACTCATGACGAGCTCGTGACGCACAAGGGAGGCCTATACCAGAAGCTCTGGAGTATTCAGGCTGGAGGGTTTCTCGACGATAGCAAGTCTCTGTAGAGTTGCTCCGTGATACGATATTCACACCATGTCAGCATTCGATGAGATACGCGCTGAGAAGCTTCGCAAACTGTCGCTCCTTGAAGCGGCAGGCAAGAATCCGTATCCGAACAATTCCCGCCGCACCCATGAGATCGGTCAGATCTTAGGAGGCTTCAGCGTGCTAGAAACTGAAGGCGGCAGCCTTGTAGCTGACGGCAGGATCCGTTCCATCCGTACCCACGGCGGCTCATCTTTCATCGATATCGATGATGGGACAGAAAAGATGCAGCTCTTCCTTAAGAAGGATGAGATCGGCGAGGAAGCATTCACGCTCTTTATCGACACCATTGATGTCGGGGACTTCGTCGAAGCAACGGGCGTACCTATGCGCACTAAGAGCGGGCAAGAGAGCCTGCTTGTCTCTGACTGGCGCATACTCTCGAAGGCCCTTCGTCCGATTCCAGACGAATGGTACGGATTCTCTGACGAGGACGAGCGGTTCCGGCGCCGGTATCTCGACATGCTCCTTAACAAGGAGGTGCTCGAGAACGCAAAGAAGCGCTCGGTCTTCTGGAACGCGTTCCGTACGTACCTCCTTACGCGCGAATTCGTAGAGGTAGAGACTCCCGTGCTCGAGAACACAACGGGAGGTGCTGAGGCACGCCCTTTCATAACGCATCATAATGCGCTCAATATCGACGTATTCCTCCGTATCTCGGCAGGAGAGCTCTGGCAGAAGATGCTGCTCGTTGGAGGGCTTCCGAAGACCTTCGAGATAGGTCGCATCTTTAGGAACGAGGGAATGTCGAGAGAGCATCTCCAGGATTACACGCAGCTCGAGTTCTACCAGGCCTATTCGGATTACGAGGAGGGCATGCGCATGGTTACGGATATGTACCGTTTCGTTGCGCAGGAGACCTTCGGCACCCTTGCGTTCACTATCGGCGAACACGAGGTTGATCTCGGGAAGGAATGGGAGGTCTATGACTTCTGTGAGGTTCTTAAGAAAGAGTACGGCCTGGATCCCCTTACCGCCACCTTAGATGAGGTAAAGGCTGCACTCAAGGATGCTGGGATCGAGAAGGATGCTGACTCTATGAGCATCGGGCGCGGCGTCGATCTCCTCTGGAAGCGCATCCGGAAGGGTATTGCAGGTCCCGGATTCCTCATCGGCGTACCGGTATATCTCGAACCGCTCGCGAAGAGGAGCGAGAAGAACGGGGAGGTTGTAGAGCGATTCCAGGTGCTTCTTGCAGGAAGCGAGATGGGCAAGGGCTTCTCTGAACTCAACAACCCGATTGATCAGAAAGACCGCTTCCTCGCGCAGCAGGCGCTTCGGGACGCCGGGGACGACGAGGCGCAGATGGCCGACATGGACTTCGTCGAGGCGCTCGAGTACGGCATGCCGCCCGCGTTCGGATTCGGGGTATCCGAGAGACTCTTCAGCTTCCTCATGAATAAGGATGTGCGGGAGACGCAGCTGTTTCCGCTGATGCGGCCAAGGGATTAACTTGTGTAAGCTATTGCTTACTGGCACGTACTTTTGCTGCAAACTCTGCAATCTCCTCTTGCGACATCAAGGTGATTGAGAGATTCTCGGCGGCCTGCATTATCTTCTTATCGGCCTCATCCTTTTCACTGAGGTCTGCAACGACTATCTCGAGTTCTGCATGATACTTCCAGTCCTCGCTCCACTTGAGCGCAATTTCTACCTCTCCATACTTAAAATTAGTTCTCTTCTGCGTACCCGCTATGATCTGCTGAGGCTCGCTGATGGCATGGCATATTGATCGCATGGTCTCATACTGATCTGCAGGAAAGGGCACTTCGAACTCCTGAAAAGACGAGCCTTCTCCGAGCGCGTTCAGCTTGAGGGAGAGTACACCCGTGTTCTTTGAAAGATTGTTAACTACTTTCAAGAGCTTATCGGGGAAGATGATATATTCTACTTCTTTATCATCTTGGCCGATCAGTGTCCCTTCCTGTGTCAGCTTTTCGAGGAGAGCAGTATAGCTATCCTCGGTTAACAGCGTGCGGTGTTCTATCTCGTACATACGCTAGATAGTAGCATTCGACTTCCTACACACGACAGCGTTAACCCTATGTGAATCGTCTCCGGCGCGCGCAATAACTTCAAAGCCTTCTTTTTTTAGGTTCTGGACCATGCGCCCATAGGTCATATATGCCTTGCGCCTTCGCTGTCTTGCCTCATCGGGCTCAAAGTGGGTGATGAAATCGAATATGAAGAGACCGTTGTTTTTGAGGACACGGGAGTGTTCCTTGATGAAAAGATTTACGTACGCCTTCCCGACATGAGAAATGAGGACACCCCGGGAACAGACGAGATTGAAATACTCATCCTCATAAGGAAGATCGAGACTATTTGCGAGGATGTAGTGCCTCATCGATGAGTCTTTATCGGCGTGCTCGAGCATTCGAGGAGAGATATCCACCGCCACTACCTGATAGCCCTTGGTATTAAGCTGCTTTGCAATTACGCCAGTCCCACAACCGGAATCTAATGCGAGCTCAGAGTTACCGCTCTTAGTATCTGGCACCTGCGCTTCTATAAAATCAAGGAAACGTGAATATCCATCCTCGATATTCACGTAATGAGACGGGTCCTTAATCACAGTGTCCCAGGTTTCAGCTTCTTTATCCCAGTTATCTCTTACTTCGCTGGCTTTGAAATAGCTTGATTCCTTCAGACGCTTTATGGCGTCAGTGATCTTTGGCAGGTCCGCATCATAGAGCTGCGCACTGAGGATGAACGCGGTCACCTGACCCCTTGAAATTTGCAGCGAACGAGCTATCTCTGCATGGACAGCAGAGAGCTCTACCATGTCGGGTATGAACTTCTTTGCAAGGTCGCTACTCTTGAATATAACGTTCATTGAAATCTGACCGTTTCTTACAGCGAAGTTTATCTCGCTCACACATGGCTGCTTACGCGAGTTTGGATCAGCAAGGATTATCGTCGCTGACCTAGTCAGTGGCTCTGCCTGCAGCCTCTCGATCACACGCGATACCTGATCAATGCCGTTCATGGCACGCATGAGCGCATAATAGTTGCGCCCTGTTGCAGGATCTCCGGAAGGCGAGTAGATCCTGCGCATGTAGTCAAGATACTCGCTGCCGAAAAGGTCGATGTACTGGGGAGTTTCGATCTCAAATGCGTTTGCGTATGATATTTCTAGGTTGCGAATCTCGAGAAAAGGCTCGCTATCATCGACCTTGTTTCCTTGAATTGCAGTACGGATAGCCTGAAGCCAAGCACCCTCAAGGGTATTCTTAACGGCATTTGAAGATTTCATGCTTAGCTATGGTCTAGGTACTTTCGGTACTGCTTATCCTCGTCGCGCATATGGCGGAGGATAAGGTTACGAATAAATTCGGACCTATTAATTTTATACGTGAAGCTTGCCCAATCCAAATAGTTTTCTATCTCCTTTGTGAGTACGATATTGAACTTCACGACCGGCCTTGCACCGTTGTTATTCAGGAAGTCATTGAGAATATCCGCGAGGTTGGAATCGTCATACTCGACCACCTTGAGGAGAGGAGAGGTTAGGCCTGCAAGGAAGGAGTCCTTCGGCTTGCCGCCTTTCTTTGGACCTGGAGCCTTCTTAACGAGGAAGAGGGTAGGCTTATTCTTCGAAAGCCCGAGCGTAACCTGATGTCCAACACTAAAGCTCGTAACCGTTCCTTCGATTATGACCACATCTGAGGCGAGAATGGAGGCGACGACGCTGTTGTAAACCTCTTCGCGATCAAGAGTACTGACCGCCTTCTGCTCTACAAGCTTGATTGCTTCTTCGAGCCAATCACGACTGATACTATGCCCCATCTCCTTAATAAGGGAGCATATCTGCCTATAGTCATCCTTGTAGGTTTCCAGCTCGGAAGTTGAGCAGGCGAAGTGGACTTTCATGCTGTTTTTATAACACAAGTGTGTATCATATGCAATATTGTGTATATATGTAAGTGTGTATACCATACATACTTATGAACCTTAAAGGCAGACGTAGGGTTACTGGCCGCAAAAACCTAGGAACTGGGGAGGCAGTAGCTGTCCTTATGGTCGGGTTTGGCCCGCACGCACAGCGTATCCATTTCCCAGCCATTCAAAAGAATGGAGCAGAATTCAATGCATACGTAGCTGCGATCGTTGAGCTTCAGTCAAAGGAGGAGGATGTACGGTCGTATATAGCAGGCCTGTCATTAGCAGTGGAGCCAGAGCTTCTGTTTCTACCAGATAGCCAGGCAGGGTCTGAACTTAGTCAAGCATTCAGAAGTAAGCTCGACCTTTATGTACAGACTTTGGGTATCTCTGCAGTTATCATTGCTACCGAGCCTCTCGCGCACATTCCGTATGCACGCTGGGCACTTAAGAAAGGTCTTCATGTTCTCATGGACAAACCGATCTCGACGAAGAAGAATGCGTCTTGTGATATAGCCGCTGCACGCGAAATAGCTAAAGATTATGATGACTTGCTCGCACTTCTTAAGCGCTCTAGGCTTCAGAACCCTTCCTTAGTGTTTGATCTTGTTGCGCAGCGCAGATTCCATCCTGCCTTTTTACTGCTGCAGAGTCTTGTGACAGAAGTAGCGGAGCGGACAGGCATGCCCATATCATCAGTGTCGTCGGTCCATAGTGACGGACAATGGCGCATGCCTGATGAGATTATTGATATCGACTACCATTCCTACAACCAGGGATACGGGAAGTGTTCCCATTCCGGATATCATTCACTCGACATACTCTCTTGGCTCATTGAGACGACCACACCGGATTCGAAAAGGCCCGATGCGATAGATGTTTTCAGCAACTTCATGCGCCCGCAATCGTTCTACAAGCAGCTAACACGAAATGATTATCAGAAAATATTTCCTGACTACAGCTCAGTCTCTGTAAGGTCTGATAGGAAGCTGCAAACTAAGTTCACGGGCATGGGGGAGATCGATGCTCTCCTCTCACTAACCTTCAAGAAGAAAGGAGTACCGATGACGTTAGCATCCATAAGCCTCCTCCATAACGGCACTTCACAACGCGGATGGGTTAATTCTAAAGATAGAGACCTCTACAAGGGAAACGGCAGAATTCGTCATGAATCCCACTACATCGTTCAAGGGCCTTTTCAGGCAATATCCTTTGTCTCGTACCAGAGCAAGGAATACGGCCAGTCGCGGAATGATATATACGGCATGGGAGGGGAGCACCACCTCGATGTGCATGTATTCAGGAATGACTCGCTATTTCCTGACTGGGAGGCCCGGAGAACGTATACGTTCAAAGATATCTCCGCAGTAGAGAGTGGCGGTGCATCACAAGGCCATCAGGAGGATGCCAGACGCCTGTGCATCAAGAATTTCTTTGAGCAGGTGCACACCGGAAATCTAAACTCGAACTCCTCCCTTGAAGATCACCGCACGTCTGCACATCTGCTTAGTGCAGTATATGAATCAGCATGCAAGAGGCTGGGGACTGAGAACCCCTTGGTTACCTTACAAACTGTATAGCCTGGCAACTACTATGTAACTTCGCCAGGCAACAGCATCAAAAGAAAGGAGGAGACGATGATCTTTACAGTTGGATTTGAAGGCGTAAACCGCACAGGAAAAGGGACTCAGATTGGTCTGCTCCGCACTAAGCTGGAGCTCCAATCGATCCCCACACTCGTACTACGGGGTAATGGATCGCGCGAAGCACAGGGAAGTCACAAAGGTGATCCGCTCTCTGCTTGGTGGGATAAGGCTAACGACCTCCGGGATGAGATGTTTGACGCAGGGTGGTGGGTGCGCGCGAGCGTTAGGCTCGCGCGTGAATACCTGGCATGGCGCGAGTATATCTTTCCGCGCTTTCTCGAGCGCACTGGTAACACCGACGGGATTATCCTAGTGGACAGGACTGTCCTATCTGCGTTCATGTTGCTACTTGAAAATGGCGACACGGACTGGAGAAAGCTGTATCCGCCCCATGCAGGACCAAGAGGTACTGAGATCTCCGGCGAGCTAGTGTGCCCTGATCTTATCTTTAACTTCATTGCCCCAGCAGCGGCCTTGCTCCCTCGGTTAGCACCTGACGATCCGAAGCATGACTTCAGAAAGGGGCTGATCGAGCGGAACGCTGGTAAGTACGCCATAGCGTCCGCACTAGTACCCCCTGATGTGCGCCGCAGAATCCATGAGTTGGACGCTTCGCTCACTGAGGAAGTCTTGCATGAAAGCATCGTGGCAACCCTTGGGTGCTATGCACCAAAACGTATTGGAGACGCGCTTCATGCGAATCCATAACAACTTTCACCCTCCGAAGAGTATCGGAGGGTGAACTTTAGAAATCGTGATAACTTGATTATATGAATGAATACGAGGTAAAGCTCACTGGCCTAGACAAGGCATCTGTAAGAGAAGTGCTCGCGCGAACCGGCACACTAGAGAACGCGGAGCATGTACAGCACAATCTCGCCTATCACCTTCCCCCAGGAAGGGAGATCGAGGGAGGATGGCTTCGCATCAGGAACGAGAACGGATGCATAGCGATGAGCCTTAAGATAATCGCGAGCGACCGCATAGAGGATCAATTCGAATACCGTCTTGTAGCGAGCAGCATGGAAGAAGCGAGAGGGTTCCTTGAGCTCATGGGCGCTACACAGAAAGCCGAACAGGAAAAGAAAAGGGAAATATGGCGTGTGGACGATTGTGAAGTGGTAATAGATGAGTGGCCATTCCTCGAAGCGTATCTCGAAGTTGAAGGGCCTTCAGAAGCATCGGTTAAGGCTGTAACGGAGAAGCTTGGTTTTGATTACGCATCAGCACGTGTCTGCTCAGCCTCACGGCTCTATACTGAAAAGTACGGTGTACCGGAGAAGACAGTAAACGACGAGACTCCTATTCTTATATTTGGGATGGATAATCCCTTCACCTAGACTGGTTAGATACTTTGGTTTAACGATATTGACTATTCTAATAAAAGAAGTATCGTAAATCCACGTTAGCGAAAGCATGGTGCTAACAACATAGAGAGGAGAGGTACATGCGTAAGATTGTTCTTGCCGCTTTAATCGGTTCGGCTCTGATGTCTTCGAGCGCAGAAGCGTCTGGACGAAACGGAAGGATTGAACGGCTTCGCGTAGAAATCGAGCAGTGCCTTGCACGTCAGGAGCACTGTGAAGGCGCGTATCTCCGGGTTCGTGGGGAACGCGGGACCATGCCTTTCCTGAGAGTATCCAGGGAGGCAGGGGCCGGAAGCATTTCGTTCGACGAGCTCGGGGATCTGTACGAGAATCGTCCGCTTCTAAGGGACGTAGGAATCGGCCTGGTTTTCAGGAACGAACCGTCCTGGATCCAGATTCACGAGTCCGTAACAAGACAGTGACGCAAATTGCGAAGAAACTAGGTATGAGGGCGGTCTTGGAATCTCCAGGCCGCCCTTCTTCTACAACCAGTAGACCGAGCGAAGGACTTGCAATTTATAATGATTGTGCTATAGTTTTATAGCCGTAATGGGTGCGCCATTACATGAACCTTAGGAGGGCCGCATGGCCGAAGATATTGCGATCGGCTGCAACCTTGCAGCTGGTCTGCTTGTTCTCGTCGCGTTTGCGGTCTACAACCTCAAAGACGCCAAGATCAGCACCGGCACCTGGATCATCCTCGCGTTTGGAGATTCGCTCGACCTCGCGTCGTACTTCGAAATGACCGACGAGTGGTGGAAATCCATCGTTCCCGCCGCCTTCGCCTTGGGAAGCATCCTCACCTTCGGGATTGGGTGCATCCGGAGACGTTTCTCGTGGCCCGACGGCTATGACTGGTTCATCGTTCTACTCGATGTGGCCATCATCGGCGTCTGGTCGTGGTCCGAGACGAGAGGGATGCCGTTCAGCATCGGATCGTACGAGTTTGCCCCGCCCGCGGCGGCAAACCTGGCGCTCCAGGCAACGGCGGTGATCGCCTTCATTCCGATGTATCGAGGCCTACTGACCGGAAGGGAGCGTGAACATGCGTTGCCGTGGGTCCTGTGGACCTCCGCCTTCGTACTGTTCTGCATCTCGTCCGTATCCACCTTCAGCACTGTCGAAGAAGTGGCATATCCGGTCGTGGGACTTCTTACCCACGCGCTGGTAGCCGCAATCGCGTTTGCTGCTATCAAGCCCCTCCGCACCTAATTGGCGGAGGGGTTTCTGCATACGGCATGGTATAATAACGACATTAAGTGATTTTCAATGAAATCGACCTTTATTTACATTGGTTTGTTCCTGGCAATCTGCATCTCGATGTACTTTATGTACGAGCGATCCTTCGTGACCCGTGACTTTGAAGTAGTGAATTCCGAAGAAGCTTCTGTGGAAGAGGAACTGGCACCAGAGGAAGTCGTTCCTGAAGAAGAGGAAATGTTACAAGCCGAGATTAGCGAGATCGAAGAATAGCCCGATCACGACAATATGAAAGATTCTTCTCCAGTTTGGTCTTGCAACGAATGGGATCCTCTCGAGGAAGTGATCGTTGGCAGCGTCGAGGGAGCGATTGTGCCTGAGCTGGATGAGGCAGTGGATGCCATCATGCCCGAGCATGCAGAATGGTTCTTCAGGGAGTATGGAGGAAAGCCCTTTCCCGAGGACATGATTCAAAAGGCGACGGTCGAGCTCGACAACCTCTCGAACGTTCTTTCTGATCTTGGCGTAACGGTCAGGCGGCCTGAGCCAATGGCGTTCTCAGAAGAATACAAGACGCCGTGGTGGAAAAGCTACGGCCTCTATGCTGCCATGCCTCGTGACGTGTTTATGGTCTTCGGGGATACGATCATTGAAGCCCCGATGGCATGGAGGAGCCGCTACTTCGAGCATTTCTCGTACCGAACACTCATGAACGAGTACTTCGATAAGGGCGGCCGCTGGCTTGTTGCTCCTAAGTCAACCATGGGTGCCGGGTTCTACGATGAGTCGTATGATTCAAACAACCCAACCACTAAGGACGGCAAGAAGCGCTTTGTTATTACAGAGAACGAGATAGCGTTCGACGCGGCAGATTTCATTCGCTGCGGAAAGGATGTGTTTGTTCAGAAGAGCAACGTGACGAACGAGAAGGGCATCGAGTGGGTGCGTCGGCATGCCGGCTCAGAATTTACGATCCATGAAGTGGAGTTCGGCGACTCGCATCCGATGCATATAGACACGACTATCGTCCCCCTCGCGCCTGGAAAGATCCTCATCAACCCTGAGTGGGTTAAGAAGCTTCCGCCTATATTTGATTCGTGGGATGTGCTCGTTGCGCCGCCTCCAACCAAGTCTGAGGATAAGGCCCTCTATTTCTCTAGCGACTGGCTTACGATTAACACGCTTAGCGTTGACGAGAAGCGTATCATCGTTGAAGAACAGGAAACGCCGCTCATTGAGGCGCTCAAGGGGTGGGGATTTGAACCGATTCCTGTGCCGTTTAGGAACTTCTACCCCTTCGGAGGATCGGTACACTGCGCAACCCTCGATGTCCGCCGTAAGGGTATCCTGAAGTCCTACTTCTAACCGAACTCCGGTTCAGGCCGTGTGGTATCATTCGGCCAACAAAAGTTTATCCGCCCTAGAGACTTACGATATTAATTTCGACGCATATGGACATGGACGAAGCATTTAGCTCCATAGATCTTGTAACGCAGTGTCTTACCGACAAGAAGCGTACGGATAAGTTTCAAACGGTTATCGATCGGGTCGTAAAGCCGGGAGATGTAGTGCTCGACTCCGGCACGGGTTCAGGTGTGCTTGCCCTCATGGCGGCGAGGGCTGGAGCTAAGAAAGTTTTCGCGATTGAGTACGACCCCTATATTGCGAAGCTCGCAGCGCAAAGCGTTCTCCTGAACGGCTTCTCTGATGTTGTCGACATCGTGGTCGGTGACGTGAGGAACGTTAATTTCCCGAAGGATACGGTCTTCGATGTCGTTATCATGGAAATGCTCACCACCGGCATGATTGATGAGTACCAGGTGTGGACCATGAATAATCTCCATGCGAAGGGATACATAACTAAGGAGACGCGTCTCATACCGCAGAGACAGGATACGTATATCTCTCTCGCTAACGCGGACTTCACTAACTACGGCCTCACCATGCGTATGGTGCGCCACATCTGGGAGCCGCACAGCACGATCGATTTGAGCATTCTTACGAAGACGGAGCTATTGAATTCGATTGCGTTCAATACTACGAATTCACTATCTTCCAATACGATTACGGTCTTTACGGCGGAAAAGGCAGGAACGGTCAACAGTGTCTATATTACGAGCAAGACCATACTCGACGAAGAGACCGAGGTCGGTGATACGGCTGCCCTTAACGCACCGGTGGTGTGGCCGCTCGAGAAGGATATTGAGGTTGAAAAGGGCGATTCGCTCGAGGTTGCGATCAATTACAGTTTTGGCGGCGGTTTCCGCAACTTCAGCGTTCAGGTCCGCAAACTATAGGGTATACTTTTTTCAATGGATTTATTGTGTCCTTGGGAAGCTCCGCAATATTTGATCTTCTCGTCAAATATTCCTACGCTCCATTACTATTCTCACCTGGTCGCCATTCTTGCGGCGGTAGTGTTCGCATTCGCACTCATCGGTCGCTTCCGAGAAAGCAGCACCGTGCGCTGGCTCTTCGTTACAATCTTCCTCTTCTCTATCTGGACGGCGATCGACACGCTGCTGTGGGCATCCAACAGGCCTGACCTGGTTCTATTCCTTTGGAATACACAGATACTGCTCGAAGCACTCTTCTACGCTTCTGCATTCTGCTTATCCTACGCATTCATTACCAACAAGGATCCGGGAGCGATTAACGTGTCACTTCTGGCCGTCCTGGTTCTGCCTATCATTGCCGTTATACCGACGGGCCATGCGCTGGAAGGGATAGATATTGCATACTGCAATGCGCTTGAGACGCCATTCATTATTTTCTACACCTATGCGGTGCAGATACTGATCGCGCTTTCCATCCTGTTCCTAACCTTTAGAGAGTCGGCCCGTTCGCAGGGCCGCGCGCTACCCATACAGCTCTTTGCTGCAGGCATGATCATCTTCCTGATCGCGTTCTCTTCGGGCAATATCATCGGAAGCATTACGGATGACTGGGAGCTGGCTCAGGCCGGTCTTCTGGGAATGCCTATATTCATCGGATTCCTCGCCTACACAACGGTTAGGTTTAGGACATTCAACGTTAAGATCCTTGGAGCGCAGGCGCTCGTGGTGTCACTCTGGCTCGTTACGTTCTTCCAGCTTTTCGTAAGGTCTGTCGAGAACATGCGACTCATCATCGGCGTGAATCTGGTGCTCTTCAGTATCATCGGGTATTTCCTTATAAAGGGCGTGCGCAGGGAGGTCCAGCAGCGCGAACGAATTCAGGTGCTTGCCGCAGATCTTGAGAAGGCAAACAAGCAGCAGGTCACCCTTATCCACTTCATCACGCACCAGATCAAGGGCTTCGTTACTAAGTCACGCAACATATTCTCGCTTATGCGTGAAGGTGATCTCGGTCCGATCCCTGAAGCGATGAAGCCTATGATCGAGGAAGGATTCCGCTCTGATACGAAGGGCGTGACGACTATTCAGGAGATCCTCAACGCCGCTAACATCAAGAGCGGGAAGGTGACCTACAGCAAGGAGCCGTTCGATCTGAAGGCGCTTATCGATGAGATTCTCCAAGATCTCAAAGCCGCCGCCGACGCTAAAGGTCTCGTCCTCCAGACAAACACCGGCGATACGCCTCTCATGTACCCAGGAGATAAGGCGCAGCTCACGAACGCGCTTAAGAACCTTATCGACAACTCGATCAAGTACACCATGCAGGGTGAGGTTCGCGTTACGCTTGCACAAGAGGCCGGCAAGGCTCGCTTCACCGTAGAGGACACCGGTGTCGGTATCACTCCCGAGGATATGGCGCATCTCTTTACCGAGGGCGGTCACGGAGCGAACTCAGCGAAAATAAACGTTGAGTCCACAGGCTTCGGTCTCTACATCGTGAAGAACATCGTCGAGGCGCATAACGGCAAGGTCTGGGCGGAATCAGACGGGGAGGGCAAGGGTTCCCGATTCATCGTTGAGCTTCCGGTATAGATAGAAGAAGCCGCTCCCTAGGGAGCGGCTTTCAGTTTGAATTCATCAGGGTTGTTGGTTAGTTTCTTTCGTTACGCGCTTGCGTTGCAGCGCCGTGAGTTTCGGGAGCGTTCTTGAGGATTGGTACTTCCCCCAGACACGCTCCCAATCCTCGCGGAAGCACTCGAGGACGAGCACGTCGACGTAGGCGCCTTCGTGAAAATCATGGGCCTTCCTGCGACCGATGATCTTATAACCGCACTTCAAGAGGTGTCCGAGGCTCGGCGCATTGAACGCCTTCACCTCGGACAAGAGCTTGCGCAGCCCGAGGATCTTGAACGCGTGATACTGCATCCAGAGCTTCGCTTCAGTACCGTATCCTTTCTCGCGCGCGTTATCAGCGCCGAGCACGGATCCGGTTGTAGCATGTCCCGAGGGCCACTCCACATCGTGGATGCCCGCGTGTCCGAGATAGCGGTACTCCCGACCCGTCTCCGTGTCCTCGTGCGCGAGGACCGCGAAGACTTCGTGCACGCCTTTGCCCTTACGGAGCTTTTCGATCCATTCGTCGAAGTCTTCGGGGTAGTAGGGCGGGCGCTGGAGCGTTCCGCTGATCGCGGTGCGCCGGTTGGGCCACGGAAGGTACTCCGGGCCGTACATGCGCTGCATAAGGGCCAGCGACATGGTTATGCCTTCATACGCGATGATATGCGTAGCCATCGTGTGTTCCTTTCAAAGAACGTGCTCTGCTCCAAAAACGAGAAAACCTCGGCTTCTGCAGAGCCGAGGTTTTTCTTTACGGAAACGTGGGGAAAGAAGAATCGCGGCTATGCATAAGCAACAGAAAAGGCGAGGTCGGTGAGGACCTTCGACATGATCTGCTCTGCATATCCGCGGTTGTTCATCATGCACATAGAATATAAGAAAGTGCGCTTATGTCAAGAAATATTTTGACTAGTAGCTGAAATACTGTTATTCTGCGCCGAGATGTGCATTTCGTGCATTGATAGCTGAGAGGAAGCAGGATGAAAGACGTGAGAGAGACCGCTACTGCTGTGGCGGGGAGAGTCGTTGAGCTGTTCCCGGGCAAACGGGTGCAGCCGCGGCTCAGCAATATGAGTCCCTTCACCCACGACGACGGTACGTTGTGGGGCATGGCCTTCGACGGCGGCGATTCCTCTCAGCGTAGGGGGATTGAGAAAATCCAGGATGCGTTCGGGATTACCGGCCAACGCTCCCTCGGAGAAGGGATGGATTCCGCGAAGCTTACCGGCATCGGAAACCGTTCCATCCAGGTACGTCCGAGTCCGTCGCGGCTTCGCAACAGCTACGATATGGACACGGGCATCCATGTCGTCAGCTACAACATGGAGTTGCCCGAGGGTCTCAATCTCGAGAAAGGCGCCGTTCAAGGGCTCTGGAACAAGAGCTCTTTCCTTTTCGTCAGCCAAGACGACGAAAAGGACCACCTTCGGGTGGTGGAGAAAGCGCTCCGGCGCTTGGACGCGGCGATCTTCCTGTCCGACAAGAAGGCGTTCGGCTTCTTCATCCCGTCTGTGGCGCCTGCCTGGTTCCTGGACAAACTCAACGATCGAGACGTGAGGGAAGTGCAGGCTCGGCACAAGAGGCTCGAAGACGAAGAGAAGGCCCGTCTCGAGAAGCAGAACTTCGACGCCGACTGGAAGGGCGACAGCATCCTCGATGCTGAAAGCCCGAGGGAGCCGGCACAGCCAGCGACCGGCGGCGCCGAAACCAAGGCCGCGTAGAACGCGCGGCAGACAACACATCCGCGAGGAGAAGCTACGGCTTCCCTCGCGGATTTTTCTTTTCCCTCTGCTATACTCGCTTCATGAACCTGGCGGATGAACTCGAAGCACGCGGCCTTATAGAGCACGTTTCAGCACCACTTGAGACCATCCTTAAGGAGAAGCGCACGGTATATCTCGGGGTCGATCCGTCTGCGGATTCGATGCACGCAGGGAACCTGCTCGTGGTGCTGATGATGAAGCGGCTCGCGCTCGCGGGGCATAAGATCATGCTCCTCGTCGGCGGAGGGACCGGTATGATCGGCGATCCGCGCGAGAGCGGAGAGCGCGTGCTTTCCGATAGGAAGGTCGTCGAGAGGAACAAGAAGGCACTGAAGGCTCAGATGCAAAGGATCGTGGGCACGAACGTGACCGTTGTCGACAATGCTGACTGGCTCCTCAAGGTGCACCTCATCGATTTCCTCCGGGACATCGGGAAGCACTTCACGGTGAACGAGCTCGTGAAGCGCGACATCATAAAACGCAGGCTCGAGAATCCAGACGACAGCATCTCCTATACCGAGTTCGCCTACTCCTTGCTGCAGGGGTACGACTACCTCGTCCTTAACAAGGAAAAGGGTGTTGATCTCCAGGTAGGGGCGAGTGATCAGTGGACTAACATCCTTTCTGGCGTAGAACTTATTCGACGCAAGGAAGGAAAGACCGCATACGCGCTCTGTACACCGCTTGTTACGGACTCGACCGGAAAGAAGTTCGGCAAATCGGAAGGGAATGCTATCTGGCTCGATGCCGAGAAGACCTCGCCCTACGCGTTCTACCAGTTCTGGCTCAATCAGCCGGACGACATGGTGGGAACGTACCTGAAGATGTTTACGTTCCTTCCTATCGAGGAAATCGATACGCTTCTCGACTGGCATAAGGACAATGCACAGGCACGAAAGGCGCAGAGAACGCTCGCGCACGCCGTAACCGAGCTCGTGCATGGCGTCCGTGCCGCTGACGCTGCAGCGTCGGCCTCGAGCGCGCTCTTTGGCGAGATGGCACTCTCTGAGCTCGATCAAAGCGCGCGCTCTATAGTACTGAAAGAGGCTCCGACGCTTTCAGTGCTGAAGAGGGATCTCGCGCATGGCCTCACCGTCCTTGACGCTCTCGCGACGAGCCCGCTCAGCTCCTCTAAATCAGATGCCCGGCGGCTTATCGAAGGCAAGGGCGTGAGCCTGAACGGCATAAGTGTCGACTCGACCGATCAGAAGCTTGCTGAAGGCGATTTCTCGGGCGGGCTCGGGCTCCTTAAGAAAGGAAAGCGGGAGATGTGCATCCTCGTTTTGAAATAGATACGGCATATCGTATACTCGGGCGTATTGCGTCGGTGGTAGAGTGGTCAATTACAACAGGCTGTAAACCTGTCGGCTTCGGCCTTCGTTGGTTCGAATCCAACCCGGCGCACCATAGAAAAGGCCTCCTTGGAGGCCTTTTCGCGTCTCCTTGGCGTGGTATCGTAGCGGTATGGAATCAGACAAGCCCATCCTCCTTTCCGGCATCAAGCCGACCGGAGCCGCTCATATCGGAAATTACTTCGGCGCTATCAAGCAGTGGAAGGAATTCCAGACGGTAGGCTCTCATCAGTGCTACTTCATGATCGCCGACTATCATGCGCTCAATTTCGTGCAGAGCGCAGGCGATATGCGCGACCTCACGCGCGACCTTGTCCTCACCTATCTCGCCGCGGGCATCAATCCCGAGAAAGTGGTCCTTTTCAAGCAGTCTGACGTGCCGGCGCACACCGAGCTCGCGTGGATATTCGACACCATCACCACGATGCCGTACCTCGAGCGGGCGCATGCGTATAAGGACGCAGAAGCGAAGGGCAAGGAAGTATCGGTAGGCACTTTCAACTATCCGATGCTCATGGCAGCGGACATCCTGCTCTATGACGCGGCTCGCGTTCCCGTTGGCCAGGACCAGAAGCAGCACATCGAGTATGCCCGCGATACCGCGGAGAAGTTCAACCGTATCTACGGGGACACGTTCACCCTTCCTGAGGAGTTCATCATTCCGGAAGTGGCTACCGTGCCCGGCGTCAACGGCCGCAAGATGAGCAAGAGCTACAGCAACACCATCCCGCTCTTCTCCACGCGCCATGAGATCGAAGACCTCGTGATGAGCATCGTTACGGACTCCTCGGGAGACAGACCGGAGAATGTCTATGCCATCCACAGGCTCCTTAAGACCGAGCGCGAGCTCGATGCGCTCTATGACGAGCACCAAGGACGGTACAAGGCGCTCAAGGAGGCTCTTGTCGAAGACCTCGATGCATTCATCAAGCCGCTTCGCGAGAAGTATCACGAGCTCGCATCAGATCCACGCACCGTAGAGGACGTGCTGGAGAAGGGCGGTCAGCTGGCGCGCGAGCGGGCGAACGCGAAGATTGAGCAGGTGCGAAGGGCTGTAGGTGTTAGCTGATACCATGGGTTCTGATACAGGTACAGAAGAACTACTCGCTGCGATCGAGTTGCGTGCTCGTGAGAAGATTGATACGGCTGCACAGGAACTCGAGCATCAACTAACGCTCGCAGAGGCTGAACTACGCTATGGAGCATGAACCTAACGCCAGGTCGCTTGAACAGGTACCAACACCGGCTGAGAGGCTAGGTAATCGCGTGAATTCTTTCATCGACGCCCTGCAAAAGGCCGGGAAGGATAGTGTGAGTCCAGGATCGATGGATCGAATGTACGGGGCGGCACGCCGGATGGTGAAGGCGGTGAGCTACACCGCACTTACGATGTCGCTTGCCGCAACCATGAACCATGCACGCACCCGTTACGAAATAACAGAGACAGCGAGCGCCGAGGGAGGGGTGGTGTACGAGCATGAAGATGAGCGGACCACGCAGATTATGCGTTTCCTAACCGGCGCCGGCGAGCTTCCTCCTGAAGACCGCACGATGTTCATACGAGAGGCAGTCCGGGCTGAGTTTGGAACATACAATGCCGAGATCGAGGCGAGTCTTCCTGGCATTCCTGAGGATTTTGAATCTCTAGACGAGGCCGCTCTCCGCACGCTCCTTCTTACGCGTTTTGAAGCGGTAGAGGAGCACATGAAGAAAATATTTCCTGAGCACAGGAGTGGAGGACGTGGGAGGAGAGTGTATTCTAGCGATCGCGTTGAGGAGATATTCAAAGAAGCCGTGGAGTCTCCAATGGAGAACGACCCCGAATATGCACAACTCATCTGGGAACTCCAGCAACGCGTTGGCGCCCCGAGAATCAGATGGGCTGCAGAAGGTGAGGATGGCCTCGCGAGCTTCATGGCGCATCATGCAGGTGACGGGAACTCCTTTTACAATCCTGTAACGAACACGGTGTATCTCGCGCCACATTACTCAATCAACGCTCTCGCATCAGAAGACGCACACTCGCTTCAGTTCAATGAGCGCCCCATCCTCTCCTACGCACACGGCATCTCGAGTTACGCGAGTACCGTTATGCTCGCATTGAGCGGCAAAGGAACTCTGAGCATTAGCCACCAGGGCCAGTACCAACACCCGGGAAGCTTTGAGCACGAGGCGCACTCAGTTATCGAGCCCCAACTAATAAAAGACATCCAGGAAGAAGAGGATAGGATTGATGTCTTACGAGGGGAACAATAGTCATACCTGCGCGCGGAATGTGCCCGGGCGTGGTATTTTAGGCCTATATGCAGGACCGCACGATGATAGGGGACCTTGCCGCAAAGGCAGGGGAATCAGTAACGATAAAAGGTTGGGTAGACGTCAGACGTGACCAGGGCAAGCTCGTCTTCTTCGACTTCCGCGATAGGTCAGGAACCGTTCAAGGAGTCGTGCTGCCCGGGGACGAAGCTCTCATGGAAGCGGCGAAGAGCGTCCGCCACGAGTTCGTCGTATCGGTCGAAGGAATCGTTAATAAGCGTCCTGAGAAGAACGTGCAGGAAGGGAAAGTGAACGGAGATATAGAACTCGAGATCAAGGGTATCGAGACACTCGTTGCTCCAGAGGAGGTTCCCTTCGACAAGGACGCAGACGACCTGACTATCGAGACGCGTTTTGATTACCGGCCGTTCACACTTCGAAGCCAGCGAGACCGAGACATATTCCGCGTGCAGTCGACCGTCCTTACCGCGTTCAGGAACTCGCTCGCAGAGCAGAGCTTCACTGAATTCCAGGCACCCGTGCTCGTAGGCGGAGACGCCGAAGGCGGCGCGGCCGTATTCGAGATTCCTGATTACTACGGCAAGCGCGCATTCCTCGCGACCTCCGGTCAGCTCTACAAGCAGATCATGGTAGGGCCCTTCGAGCGCGTGATGACGATCGCGAAGACGTTCCGTGCCGAGAAGAGCGCTACGACGCGCCACCTCTCGGAAATCGTACAGCTCGAGTTCGAGCTGGGATTCGTGAAGTCGCACGAAGATGTAATGGACGTGCTCGAATCAGTAGCACGCTCAATTTCCCAAGCGGTTGCAGACGCACACGCGGACGTGCTCGAAAGATTCAAGGTAGTCCCAGCGCTCCTTCCAGAAGGGACGTTCCCCCGCTTCACTCTTAAAGAAGCGCAAGAGATCATCGAGCGCGAGTTCGGCACTAAATGCATCGGCGAGCCGGACCTTGAGCCGGAGCACGAGCGACAGATTTGCGAGTATGCGAAGAGGGAGCTCGGTTCTGACTTCGTATTCGTGACGCATTTCCCGACCACCAAGCGTGCGTTCTACACCATGGCCGATCCTGAGGACCCGGAGCGCTCGCTCTCGTTCGACCTCCTGTTCCGCGGACTTGAGATCAATAGCGGCGCTCAGCGCATCCATGACTATGAGGAGCTCGTAGCGAAGATGAAGAGCCGCGGCATGGACCCGGAAAAATTCTCGTATTACCTCCAGGCTTTCAAGTACGGCATCCCGCCGCACGGCGGCTGCTCGACAGGACTCGAGCGCATAACCGCGCGTATGCTGGAACTACAGAACGTTAAGGAGGCGTCGACGTTCCCGCGCGATATGAACCGTATCGACCTGCTTCTCTCAGAGGCGCAGCCTGAAGGATAGGACCTATGAAGATATCATTCGCGAAGACTGCTATAGGCTCTGCACCGAAGGGATATCTTCGGATGCGCTTTACCGAGGAACCGAGAGGCACGAAGAAATTCGTTCGGGAAGACGGCACTGAATGGCTTGAGCTCGGGATTGGAAAAGCAAAGGACCTCACCAATCGCAAGTTCACTATCCTCATCCGCTCTCTCGTGCAGGCGGCGAAGCAGCAGGGAGCGCGCAAGATCGCCGTCTCCTTCGAGGCAACCCCACAGCTGTGGGAGAACATCTCGTTCGCGTCGGAAGAGCGCGGTGCGCAATCGTTCGCGGAGAACGTTGTTATGGCGAACTTCGAGTTCCGCACCTTCAAGACCGCACCCAAGGATGGGTGGAAGGACGTTCAGGAGATCCTTATCTGCGACGCTGCAACGCCCGCGATGCGTGCAGGCATCAAGAAAGGCCTCATCATCGGAGAGGCCGTAAACGCGACGAGGGAACTCTCGAACACTCCTGGCGGCTCCATGACCCCGAAAGGGCTTGCGAAAGCAGCGAAAGCTGCCGTAGCAGGGCTTCCGGTAACGGTTGCCACCTTGGACCGTGCAGCGCTCAAGAAGCTCGGCATGGGACTCCTTGCAGGCGTGGGTGCCGGCTCTTCCGACGAGCCTACGTTCACCGTTATGACGTACAAGGGCGGTAAGCCTTCCGAGAAGCCGATCGTGCTCGCCGGGAAAGGCATAACCTTTGATTCGGGTGGCCTTAACATCAAGCCGTCGAACAGCATCT
Source organism: Patescibacteria group bacterium (assembly GCA_040384725.1). Lineage (GTDB taxonomy): Bacteria > Patescibacteriota > Minisyncoccia > Phycocordibacterales > Phycocordibacteraceae > C7867-001. The sequence goes on from JAZKIS010000002.1 coordinate 68,309, forward strand.
ATGAGATGCATCTCGATATGTCGGGCGCGGCGAGCGTTATCTATGCAGTGGCCCTTGCAGCAAGACTCAAACTGAAGAAGAACGTCATCGCGCTGGTGCCTGCAGCCGAGAACATGCTCGGGAACGACGCGACGCGTCCCGGCGACATCCTTACGTCCCTTTCCGGAAAGACCGTCGAGGTAACCGATACCGATGCGGAAGGACGGCTCGTGCTCGCTGACGCAATCACCTACGCGAAGCGCTTAAAGCCGGGTGTGGTTGTCGATGTCGCGACGTTGACGGGCGCAGCTATGGTTGCGCTCGGTTTCCATGCATCAGGCCTCATGACCAAGGACGATACGCTCGCGAACCAGCTTCTCGCGCTTGGCGAAGAGTCCGGAGACTATGTATGGCGCCTGCCGCTCTGGGACGAGTACGAGACGGTTATCAAGAGCGACTTCGCTGACATACAGAACCACTCGATTGCAGGCGGGCGTTACGGAGGCGCTACGAACGGAGCCATATTCTTGTGGCAGTTCGCACGCGAGCTGAACTGCCCATGGGCCCATCTTGATATCGCCCCGAGAATGACATCAGCGCGTGGCGAGGAGCTCGCGAAAGGCGCTGCAGGAGCGCCGGTGCGGCTTCTCATAGCGTTTATCGAATCATGGAAGGCGTAACCGCATACACGGGGTTCACGATACGCACCGGCTCGTTTGAGGGGCCCTACGACCTCATCCTCGACCTCATCGACAAGCGGAAGCTCTCGGTGAACGAACTGTCGCTTACGCAGGTTACCGACGACTACATCGCGTTCGTGCGCGGGCACGAGGCATTCCCGATGGAAGAGGCCGCTCAGTTCATCGGCGTCGCCGCGACGCTTCTTCTTATCAAGTCGAAGTCGCTCATTCCGGAGCTCGAGCTCTCCATGGAAGAAGAGGAGGATGTCGACGATCTAAAAAGGAGACTCGCGATGTACGAGAAGGTACGCGAGGCACGCTCGGAACTCTCACGGATATTCGGGAGGAACGTCATGGTGTCCGCGGGCGAGCGCGCGCCCACCCCGATGTTCGCGCCCGCCCGCGATCTTACGCTTAAGAACCTTTCAGACGCATTGGCGACCGCGCTCGCCACTCTCGAGAAGGCTGAAGAGAAGCTTCCAGAGGCTCGCGTACGCCCTTTGGTTACCATAGAGGAGATGATGGATACGCTCCTCTCTCGCGTGCAGCGCGCCATGACGCTCTCCTTCAAGGAATTCTCGGCCGGCAATACCGAGAAGGTCGAGGTTATCGTCTCATTCCTCGCGCTGCTTGAGCTCGTTAAGCAAGGCGCCGTTGAGGCAGCACAGCACGATCCCTTTACCGACATCAGGATCACGAACACGTCAGCGGGGGTACCACGCTATTAGTTATGACTGTACGCATCACTTATTTTGTACACGGGACCACGACCGATAACGAGAACGGTCTATCTTCCGGATGGAATGACGTAGATCTTTCGGCGCGCGGTATTGAGCAGTCGAAGGAATTGCCAAGCCTCCTTGCTGATAGCTCGTTCGACGTCGTATTCTGCTCTGATCTTAAGCGTGCAGTCCGCTCCGCGAGCCTTGCGTTCGGAGGCATCTATCCGATCATAGAGGATTCCCGACTGCGCGAGTGCAACTACGGAGACATGAACGGATTGCCGTCAGGTGCGGTAGAGCCGATGCAGGAGACTGCCATTACGACGCCCATGCCAAACGGGGAGAGCTATGAGGAGGTTAAGGTGCGCATTGCTGATTTCCTAGACATGCTCAAGAAGGAACATGATGGGAAGCATGTTGCGATCGTTGCGCATAAGGCACCGCAGCTTGCGCTCGAGGTACTGCTCAAGGGTAAGTCCTGGGACGAGGCGTTCGCCGAGGATTGGCGCAAGACGAAGGCGTGGCAGCCCGGATGGGAGTACGTGCTTTAGTAAAGAACAATAGAGAAGAAGAGCACCGCGAGTACGATGCGATAGATGCCGAACGGTATGAAAGTGTAGCGGCGCACGATCTGCAGCAGGAAGCGCATCGAAAGGAGCGCGACGAGGAAGGCGGTTACGAAGCCGAGTGCGAGGAGACCGAAGTCGTCGGTTGCGAACGTATCCGCTGACTTCAGAAGGTCGTATCCTGTAGCCGCTATCATGGTTGGCACCGCAAGCAGGAACGAGAACTCGACGATTGCTACCCTGCGCATGCCGGCCACAAGACCTCCTATGATAGTTGCAGCAGATCGGGATACTCCAGGAATAATCGCGATGGACTGGAAGAGACCTACGAGGAGCGCCTGCCTGTAGGTTATCTCTTTCGCGCCCTCAAGTGATTCCGGCTTCTCCTTATGCATGAGCTCGAAGAGAATCAGTATGATGCCACCGATAAAGAGGGAGGTGACCACGACCAACGAATTCCCGAGCAGGAACCCTTTCACATACGGATACACGAGGAACCCAACGAGGCCGGTGGGCAGGAAGGCTACGAAGAGCTTCTTCAGGAACGTAAAGTCGAGGAAAGACTTCCAGTAGAGGAAGATGACGGCCGCGATAGCGCCGAGCTGTATTGCGATCTGGAACGACGACAGGAAGGCGCTCGGGGGGATGCTGAGGAGCTCGCTTGCGAGTATGAGGTGGCCCGTAGAGGAGATCGGGAGGAATTCGGTGATGCCCTCGATAATGCCAAGGATAACGCTGTCGAGCGGAGTCATAGTGGAAAAAGTATACCAGGGCTTTCTCGTCCCCAGTCCCAAAGGGTTGCCGTACCAGCGTTTGACGGTATTCTTTAGGGACTATGGCGCTCGCGCTCTCATCCCGGCTTGAAGCCCTTCTCTTTGCCTCTGGCGAACCGCTTACGAAGAAGCGACTCGCGGCATTTCTGGATACGAATCAAGACGGTATCGAGGATGCTCTGAACGCGCTCAGGATCACGCTCGAGGATAGAGGACTCATGCTCGTTGAGGCAGGAGAGACAGTCGAGATGCGCACGAGCCCTGAGGCTGCCGACACTATCCAGAAGCTGCGCGAGAGCGAGCTTTCAAGGGACCTCGGAAAGGCGAGCCTGGAGACGCTCGCTATCATCCTCTATAAGGGAGGCTCGACGCGCGGGGAGATCGACTGGGTACGCGGCGTGAATTCAGGAGCGGCTATCCGCGCACTTCTCTTGCGGGGACTTATCGAGCGCACCGAAGACAAGGACGACAAGCGCCGTGCCTTCTATAAGCCGACCGTCGATGCGCTCGCGCATCTTGGCGCAGGCAAGCTCGAGGACCTTCCTCGCTATGCAGAACTGCACGAGGCACTTGCCGCGAACGAAGCAACCGCATCCGACGTATGACCACACCCGCTCCAGACCTGAAGACGCTCATACGGAGGCTCGAGAAGCGCCACCAGAAGAAGCAGGCCGCTACCGCGCTTATCGCAGGCACGGCGGTACTCGGGTTAACGGTGCTCGTTGCTCCGCTCTTTAGCCAGAAGGAGGTAGCACCTATCGCGGTTGAGCCGCAGCCGATAGTTATGCCTGCGTCTGACGCCTTTGAAGAAGTTAGGCTCGAAGGGAAGGCCGCCATTGTCTACGACCTCGTTACGGGCGAGACACTGTACGAGAAGAACAGCCGTTCCCAGCTTCCGCTCGCGTCCCTTACGAAGCTCCTCACGGTATACGCGGCAGCGGAGAGCATCGATAGCAACGCAACCGTTACTATCAGTGACACCGCGCTCCTTTCCGAAGGAGAGAGCGGGTTCTCTGCAGGCGAATCCTTCGCGTTCGGGGATCTTGCGCGCCTCGCGCTCGTCTCATCGTCCAACGACGCAACCGCTGCTATCGCTGAGACCGCTGCTATTGCGCAAGCAACAACCGGCAAGAACATGCTCGCGAGCGCCGCGAGCGCGCTTGGCCTCGCCCAGACGTATGCGCTGAACGGCACCGGTCTCGACGAGAGCACGTCGGTCTCTGGCGGCTATGGCTCGGCGAAGGACATCGCGACGCTCTCAGGGAAGCTTCTTCAGATAGCGCCCGAGATAGCTCGCGCGACGATCGACCAGTCCATTTCGATACGCTCTCGCGAAGGTGTCGTGCACACGCTTCCGAACACGAATCCCGGCGTTGCACGAATCCCGAACGCGCTCCTTTCAAAGACCGGCTTCACGGACCTTGCAGGAGGGAACCTCGCCGTTGTCTATGACGCAGGTATCGGGCACCCGATCGCGATCGTTGTCCTCGGCTCGTCCAGGGACGGACGCTTCACGGACGTGAACATGCTTATGAACCGCACCAACGAGTACTTCGCGGGCGTTAACGACCAGCGCTAATTCGTATGATCTTCGACGCAGCGCGCGTACTCATCCCGTCTGTCATCTCCTTCACGGTGGGTATCGCGCTCGCGCCGGTCCTTACGCACTACCTCTTCAAGCACCGCGCCTGGAAGAAGAAGAGCGGGAAGGGCAACAGCATGGGCGACATGAACGGTACACCGCTCTTTGATGAGCTTCATAAGGAGCGCGAGGTCTCAACGCCGCGCATGGGCGGCATCATCGTGTGGGCCTCGACCCTCATAACGGCGCTCGGTATCTGGCTCTTCGCGATGGTGTTCGGAGAGCCGTTCGTCTCGTTCGATTTCATCAGCCGAAGCCAGACCTGGATCCCGCTGTTCGCGCTTGCCGTTGGGGCAGGTGTCGGGCTCGTGGACGATATCTTCGAGATTACCCGCTCGAACGGGGGACTCCGGCTTCGTTGGCGACTTCTCGTCGTTGCGCTCCTTGGTTTGTTCGCGGGCTGGTGGTTCTACGACAAGCTTGATGTATCAAGTGTTGGTATTCCGTTCGTCGGCCCCGTTGAGCTTGGCGTCTTTTTTATAGGGTTCTTTATGCTCGTTACGCTCGCCTTGTATGCCGGCGGCGTTATAGACGGTATCGACGGCTTAGCGGGCGGGGTGTTCGCCATTATTTTCATGACGTACGCGGGTATCGCGTTCGCGCAAGGACAGACATCGCTCGCGGCATTCGCAGCCTGCGTCTCCGGTGCCTTGTTCGCGTTCCTTTGGTTTAATATTCCGCCCGCTCGGTTCTACTTATCCGAAACCGGGACCATGGCATTAACCGTTGCACTCGCCATAACCGCGTTCTCAACGGACGTGCTCGGAGAGGGAGTTGGGGTCGCGGTTCTTCCAATTATTGCGCTTCCGCTTACCGTTACGGTCTTCACGAGCATGCTGCAGGTATTCTCTAAGAAGGTCCTCAAGAAGAAGCTTTTCCAGATCGCGCCTATCCACCATCACTTCGAAGCGATCGGCTGGCCAGCGTACAAGGTTACGATGCGATACTGGGTTATTACGATCATTGCGGGAATCTTTGGACTGGCACTGGCGCTACTCAAGTAAAGAAGACTTTGACAAAAGTGCGTATATATATTTAAATATATACAGAGTTTGGACAAACAACGAGGGGCTCGCATGCTCACGAAATCTGAAAAGAAGACCCTTCGCATCTACGAGAAATACGCGAATGGGGGAGAAGTTGATTCAACTGGTTTATGGGCAGACGCCTTCAGTATGGGCGTCTTCCGCGGCTTTCCGGCCGGAGGCCGATTGATTGATATCGGATGCGGTAGCGGAAGAGCAGTGCCACTGCTCCGAGATCTGATGATCGAGGACGAGGGCTATCTTGGCATCGACCCTTCGCCTGCCCAGGTGCGGCTCGCCAAGGAGCTGCATCCGCTTCATAAATTCGAGGTTGGGAACATCTACGACGTCGGCAAGAAGTATCCTGCCCATTTCGATGGGTTCTGGTGCAGCTGCGTGCTTATGCACATTCCACGTCATAAACTCCCTAAAGCGCTTCGCTCATTGCGGACGTGCCTTAAGGAGGGCGCCGTTGGCCTGATCTCGACACCGCGAGGCGTTGGTAACGTCCTTAACACGGACGAGATGCTTCTGACGCTCTTGGAGTTCGACGAGCTGACTCAGTTCTTTACTGACGCAGGGTTCAGTTCCCGCCTCCACTCGCCCTACGGCGACATGATTCTTGGAGAGATACAGGCAGTGTAGCTGCTGCCTTGAATCAAATACTGAAAGGGTCCTCGCAAGAGGGCTCTTTTTTGTTCTCTATCACTCGACCTGGGGGATAGCCCCTGACGCATGAGATAGAATAGGAACACATGCGTCTTTCCGGAGATAGAGCGTTCGCCCTTATCGTCGCCATCCTCGTTGTTGGCGGCGCTGCTATTTTCCTTTCAGCGGCACTCGGCCTTCTTGCGCGCGAAGGAGCATCGATCGGAAGACTCGCGCTCACCCAGCTCGCTCTCGGCCTCATTCCGGGACTCATCGCGCTCGCGGTTATCAGATTCCTGCCGCAGAAGCTTCTCATGCGTGCGGTTATCCCGTTCTATGTCCTCGCGCTTATTCTGACTTCGCTCGTATTCATCCCAGGACTCGGGGTGCACGCGGGAGGCGCAACCCGCTGGATTGATGTCGGTCCCGTTACAGTGCAGCCGGCGGAGTTCCTGAAGCCTGCCGTTATCATGATGCTCGCTCTGTTCCTTGCGCGCGCGAAGGAGAAGATCAAGGACCTTAAGAGCGGTCTCATTCCGTTCGGTCTCATCATTGGCCTTCCGGTTATCCTGCTCGCGCTCCAGCCGAACAACAGTACGATCCTCGTTATAGGGGCGACGAGTATGGCGCTCTACTTCATTGCGGGTGCGCGCTGGCGGGATATCGGACTCATTATCCTCGCCGGCATCGCGTTCGTTGCTATAGCGCTCTTCTTCAGGCCGTATGCGCTTGAGCGCGTGAAGACGTTCATTAATCCCGAGCAAGACGGGCTTGGGAGCGGGTATCAGATTCAGCAGTCCTTGATAGCTATTGGTTCAGGCGGAATGCTCGGACGCGGTTTCGGCCAGAGCGCGCAGAAGTACAACTACCTCCCTGAACCGGTAGGGGACTCAGTGTTCGCCGTATACGGAGAGGAGTTCGGATTCCTCGGTACGGTGCTGCTCGTTATCCTGTTTACGGCATTCGCAACGCGCGGCTTCGCTATCGCGGCCCAATCTGCGAACGCGTTCGGCACCTATGCCGCCACTGGCCTTACGCTGTTACTTACTATATCTGCGTTCATGAATATCGGGGCGATGCTCGGCATCGTGCCCTTAACGGGACTTCCGCTCCCGTTCGTATCGCACGGCGGCACGGCACTCCTCGCGGCTCTCGCCTCGGTTGGCGTTATCTTGAACGTCGCTGCGAACAGGAGCAAACGGAAGACTCTTGAATAGAAAAAGACGAGGACCTACATGCGCACTGCGCATGTAGGTCCTTTCGTACGACTATTGGAGCCGTTGGTTCGATACCAGCTGATCGGGCAGGTGCAACGCGAGTACGCCCGTGAAGTCCGCGTCCTCGAGCTTCGTACTCGCATCAAACCGGGCTTCCTTCAGGTTACAGTTGGCGAGATTAGCGCCCGTGAGGTCGGCACCCCTGAAATCTGCACGCCAGAACTGGCCGAGCTGCAGATTCGCTCCCCGAAGGTTGGTGCCCTGGAAGTTCGCGCCACGGCCATGGAAGCAGAAGAGGTTCGCCTCGATGAGACGAGCCGCTCTGAAATCCACCTCCCATGCGTCGGCATGCGAAAGATTGGCAGCGTTCAGTTCAGCGCCGCAGAACTTCGTATTCCACAGACGCGCCTGCATGAACGAACTGTCTGAAAGATGTGCGTTACTGAAGTCTGCACGATCGAGCCGGCACTGGTTGAAGCTTGCGCCGACCAGTTTCTCACCCGTGAAGTCTGTGCCGATCAATTCCTGTTGCCAGTAATCGGCCAGACTGACTTTATTACCACCACCGCCCATATCAAGGTTCCTTCTCTAGAGCTTATGTCTGCAGGGATAGTGTCACCCTATTTATTTGTGTCAAGTAAGAATTGACAGAGTCAAATACAATATGTATGGTATCTAAAGGACACGCACCATAGAAAGGCAAGACACGTGACACCGCAAACAGTAGAGTCGCGCCTACGCGACATGGGATATGAATTCGACGGGAATATGGTGACCAAGGGAGAGAGACAGGTCGCCTTCTTCCATGAGATACGCTCATTCGATGATGGCCAAGTTTCGGGCGTCGTCGGCGAACGAGGAGCCCTCTGTTACTGGATTACCGAACGGCAGCTCGGTCTCCACCAAGATGACCAGTCCGGATTCCATGATATCTACTTCGATCGAACCCTCGGATTCCTCGTTGGGAAAATCGGTTCAGCCGTCTATCAAATAGATCCCGAGACGGGATTCAAGGTTGGCAAGCGCCTGTAAGGGGGTCCTGCAAAAGGGCGACGGACAGATCCGTCGCCCTTTTCAATGACGCCCATGCCGGCAGTGGTATAATCACGAAAACAACACATGAAAATCGTACTTACGGGCGGGGGCACCGGCGGCCATTTCTATCCTCTAATCGCGATCGCGGAGGCAATGCATGACCTCGTAGCAGAGCAGAAGATACTCCCGCCACAGCTTTATTACCTCGCAGACAAGCCCTATGACGAGGAGGCGCTCTTCGCGAACGATATCGTGTTCCTTAAGGCTCCTGCCGGAAAGGTACGACGCTATTTCTCGCTCTCGAACGTAACGGACGTTTTCGTTACGGCATGGGGCCTGGTTACATCGTTCTTCATTCTCCTCAAGCTCTATCCGGACGCGATCATCTCGAAGGGAGGGTATGCGAGCGTGCCCACGGTCCTTGCGGCTTCACTCTTACGTATCCCGATTATCGTCCACGAATCGGATGCGAAGCCCGGACGTGCGAATCTGCTCGGCGCCAAGCATGCCGCACGTATTGCGGTTGCGTTCGAGAGCGCTATCGAAGGATTCCCTGCGAAGCTTCGGAACAAGGTGGCGAAGGTTGGTATCCCGGTCCGTAAGGAACTTCTTAATCTTCCTGCGAGGGCGGATGCGATTGCAGCCCTAGCTCTCGACCCTTCGGTCCCTACCGTATTCATCATCGGGGGATCCTCTGGTTCTCTCCGTATCAATGAGACCGTGCTTGATGCGCTTCCGAACCTCGTCTCGTTCGCGAACGTGATACACCAGACCGGGAAGGATCACTTCGACAACATCGCGAAGACCGGAAAAGTGATCATCGAGAAAAGCGGACACGAGACGAGGTATCATCCGTACCCCTACATGAACGTAGAAACGATGCGAAGGGCGGCGGCGTCAGCAGACGTGATCATTACGCGTGCGGGCACTGGTTCGATAACCGAGATCTCGCTCTGGGGTGTCCCGTCTATCCTGATTCCGATCCCTGAAGCCATCAGTCACGACCAGCGCACGAACGCGTATGCGTATGCGCACACCGGTGCAGCCGTAGTCCTTGAGGAAGCGAACCTCACCCCGCACGTCCTTGCGTCAGAAGCGCAGCGTATCAGTACTGATTCTGCGGTTGCGAGCCGCATGCGAGAAGCCGCCAAGGGATTCGCGAATCCGCTCGCCGGACGCCTCATCGCCGAAGAGGCGCTTCGCATCGGCCTTTCCCATGAAGGGAAGAACGGATAAGCTCTGCCTATGACCGTCCGTACCCGATTCGCCCCGAGCCCAACTGGCTTCCTGCATGTAGGGAGCGCCCGCACAGCGCTCTATGCCTGGCTCTATGCCCGTAAGCATGGCGGGAAGTTCGTCGTGCGTATCGAGGACACCGACAAGGGAAGGGAGGTGGAGGGTGCAATCGGGCACATGATGGAATCGTTGAAGTGGCTCGGCATCCAATGGGACGAGAGCATCGACATCGGCGGGCCGTACGGGCCCTACATCCAGTCCGGAAGATTGGATTCGTATCGTACGTGCGCACTCAGGCTTATCGATGCAGGATTTGCATACCCGGACCCCTACACCGAGGAAGAGGTAGAAGCGTTCCGGAAAGCTGCAGAGACAGAGAAGCGTCCGTTCCTGTTCCGTGACCATCGTCCAGAGACCCTTTCCGCATGGGACGGCTCGCAGCCGCTCCGCTTCAAGGTCCCGACCATCAAGCGATTCGAATGGGAGGACGCGGTTATGGGAACACTCTCTGCAGGAGAGGAAGCGCTCGACGATTTCATACTCATCAAGGGCGACGGGTACCCGACCTATAACTTCGCGCACGTGATAGACGATATTGAGATGAAGATCACGCACGTGATGCGCGGCCAGGAGTTCGTCTCATCTACACCGAAGTTCCTCTCGCTGTACGAGGCACTTGGGGAAGTGCCTCCGGTGTTCGTGACGCTTCCACCGATCCTTGGCGAAGGAGGCAACAAGAAGCTCTCGAAGCGGGACGGCGCGAAGGATATCCTCGACTATCGCCGCGAGGGGTATCTTCCGGAGACGCTCGTTAACTTCCTCGCACTCCTCGGGTGGAGCCCTGGCGGGGACCAGGAGTTCTTCACGCCCTTCGGCCTTATAGAAGCGTTCGATATCTCTCGCATCCAGCGCTCCGGCGCGCAGTTCGACGAGGACAAGCTCAAGCATCTGAACCGCGAGCACATGCGGCTCCTTACGGACCAGGAGTACGTGTCGCGCGGGGAGCTCCACGCAACGGACGATGTTCGCCTGTTCAAGGCAGTGCCCCTTCTAAGGGAGCGTTCGTACACCTTCTCTGAAGCCAGAGAGATGCTCGAAGGGGAGCTCTCCTGTCTCTTCGCAACCCCTGAATTGTCTCCTGAGCAGCTTACGGCCAAGGAGCCAGCAGAGCGCGCAGGCCTCACGAAAGAGGCTCTGGAGGCCGTTTTGGGCCTTTTAGAAGCGCTTCCGACGCAGCTCCCGGCCGAAGCCGTTAAGATGGCGCTTATGCCGTTCGCGGATAGCCAGGAAGCTCTCGGGAAGGGCGGGAGGGGTGGCGTTCTATGGCCTACGCGCTATGCGCTTTCTGGAAAGGAGAAGTCTCCTGATCCCTTCACCCTTATCTCCATTCTCGGTACCGAAGAGGCATCTTCCCGTATCCGGGCCGCACTTGCTATACTCTAGGGGATGCAGACACTGCGCTCCTTCGTACTCGCTTCTTCTTTCCTCATTGCGTTCTCGCTCGTCGGTTCCCTCGTGCCGAGCGGGGTCCTTGCGCAGACCGAAGAGCAGATCAAGAGCCAGATAGACGAGCACGCCCAGCGGATCAAGGATCTCGAGAAGGAGATCAATCAGTACCAGCAGCAGCTGAACGTAGTCTCGGGACAGAAGCAGACCTTGCAGTCCGCGATTAAGACGCTCGATATCACGCGCTCGCAGACGAGCACGCAGATAAACCTTACGGAGAACAAGATCTCCTCCACAAACCTGAAGCTCGAGGAGCTTTCGTACAACATCGAGGACACCGAGCAGCTCATCGCGCTCGATAAGCGCACGATAGAGCAATCCATCCGGAACATGGCCGAAGCGGGCGATGCGTCGCTCGTTGAGCAGATCTTCGCTGCGGGCAACCTAACCGAAGCCTGGACTGCCATCGATGACGCGACGTCGCTCAATACCGCGCTCCGTGCGAACGTCGCGAATCTTTCCGAGGCGAAGGATGCGCTTTCAAGCCAGAAGCAGGACGTGGACGCGAAGAAGAACGAGCTCACCTCGCTCGCCACCGACCTTACGACACAGAAGCGCTCCCTCGACGTCGCTAAGAGCGAGAAGGACAGGCTCCTCGCCCAGACGAAGAACCAGGAGAGCGTGTATCAGGATCTCATAACGAGGAAGCAGGCAGAGCGGAAGCTCTTCGAGCAGGCACTCTCGAGCCTTGAGAACAGCCTTAAGGCCGTGGGACAGGCGGAGGTGCCGACCGTGCAGACCGGCGTACTCGCATGGCCGTACTCCGCTACCTTCGCGCAGAGCTGTGCAGGAAAGTCTGGCGCGCTCGGGAACGTACGCTGCATAACGCAGTACTTCGGGAACACCGCGTTCGCAACCGCGAACTCGCAGATCTATAACGGCTCCGGACACAATGCGATCGATATCGGCATGCCGAGTGGCACGCCCGTGCTCGCGTCTCTCTCGGGAACGGTTATGGGCACCGGAAACACTGACTCCGTGCCTGGCTGCTATTCGTTCGGCAAGTGGGTGCTCATCAAGCACGCGAACGGCCTCGCTACCTCCTACTCCCACCTCTCAACCATTAGCGTCTCTGCAGGGCAGAGCGTATCAACCGGCCAGGTTATCGGTCTCTCTGGTATGACCGGCTACGCTACCGGTCCGCATCTCCACTTCAGCGTGTATGCAGCGAGCGGCGTGAAGATCATGGACCTCGGCGCATGGAGGAGGGAGCAGGGACTTCCTACAGGTACGGGCTGCACCGCAGGAGGTGCCGTTATGCCGGTTGCTCCTCCGAGCGCGTACCTGAACCCGATGTCGTATTTTTAGGTTCGATCCCTAGTCTCCCAGCAATGTAAAAGAAAAGGCCGCGAATCTCTCCGCGACCTTCAAGGGACTTCATAGCTGTGTATCGAAACAGGCTTGCCCTGAGACTTCGCCTTCTCAATAGCATCTTTCGTACCGGCAGTACGATTGATCCAAAAAGCACAAAGCTCGTCAGAAGCATTGATAACTTCCATATTTCGCTCGTAGTAGGTGGTCTCGTCGCAGACAGTGTTTCTCGGGTGCTCAATTAGTGCATCAGGATTCGCGGATTTGAGACGCGTGAGCTGCTCGATCAGCATTTCGGCCTGTGCAGATGTAATGACACACTCTTTGGCTCTGTTCCTGTAATGAGCAGAGTACCGCTCAAGCGTAACGGGTAGGAACACCTTGATACGGGTTGCTTCGGGATTCAGCTTCAAGGCTTCATCCGTAGCAATGTAGTCCACGTTCAGCGCGCCTCCTGAGACGATACCGTCGCCTCGATTGAAAATGCTCTGAACTATGGTGCGGACATCGTGTTCGACGACCTCATTGGCAGTCCGCCAGCCTCCACTAATTCCAATCCACTTCACTTGCTTTCTCCATTTCTGGTCTAGACAGAACGTACCATTGATTGCAGAAAGGTTCCAACATCGTCCCAGACTGCCAGCAACAAAACAGAAAACCCACCGGAGCGGGAATTCCGCTAGTGGGTTATGGAACAATCGCAACCGAATGCGATACCGACACATCGACATGATCCTTCGGAACATTTTTGAGCAGGTCGCTCGTATGATTCGATAGTTGTCTCAGGATCTCTGCCTCATTCAAGCGACCTGGAGTCGTGTCGCTCTTGAAACTTGTATGAAAGCCTCCCGCTGGGTTGCGGGCAACTACACATACGGTAAGAAAAGTGCCTTTCATGACGACTCACTTCCATGCTTGTGGTTGAATTCAAGACTCTAGACAGAACGTACCATATGTTGCTGAAGGGTTCCAACATCGTCCCAGACTGCCAGCAATAAAAAGAAACCGCTCAACCTTGTAATTAAGGTCAAACGGTTGCAAAAGTCTGGAGCTTGTCGGGAAGTTAGTGGACGCTTTCCACTTGAGGGGATTCCTCCTCACTCGTCGGAAGGGCATGTATCTCATTTTCAAAGTGGTAGCCGAAGCCTCCATTTTCGAGCTGGATGGTGTATAGACGCTTTCCGCTCATTTCCCCGATTTCGCTATTCAAGACGCGACCCTCATAGGCGTCTTTCTTGAGAGTTCTGAGGCGAATCGCGTACATCAATGCCATCAAGGGATTGGGCGTGATCTTTACTCTGGTTCCGGCAGGAATGTGCATTCGAATCTCCTTTCACACTCTAGACAGAACCTACCATTGATTGCAGAAGGGGTCTAACGTCGTCCCAGACCTCCAGCAATAAAAGTTCCATTGACTAATACGGAATATTATGTTATGTTCCATTCGGAACGATGTTCCTCCCATAGGGCTGTTGGGGAACCTATTCAGCCAAGGGGAAGTGCGATGCACTCAACCCCGTTCCTTGACGATGTCAGGAGATAGACTATGACTATCAAAGTGGCTAACGGGCGTATCACGCTCCAGCTTTCGACCGCCGACACCTTTGTCGGATCGACGTCTGCTGGTGAATATCCGCCGGTTGGACAGCAGTACCGGCATTTCGACTGCAAGCCGGCGGAAAAATCAGGCGTGATCGTGTTCAACGATGTGCGCTCGATCGGTAGCAAGGAAGAACCCTGGTACACCTTCCACCAGTTCACCACCACCGATGACAACAAGATCATCGTGACCTACAAGCTGGACAACTGGAAGCGCCCTTTCCAGCAGATCAAGGGCATGGGCCTCGTGGTGCAGGGCCAGAAATGGACCTACGTCACAACGGTGCCGGTCGGCAAGGAGGGTAACTACATCCTCGTCGACATCATCGACATGCTCAAATACATCGAGGGCAGGATCACGATCGATCAGCTGCGTCGTCGCGCCAAACAGCGCGAGGAGGTCAAGATCAAGCGTGAGCAACTGCACCGCGTGACGCAACAGCGTGACTTCCTCGAGACTGAAAACGGTCGGCTGATGGATCGGTACCGTACCGATCGGATCACCATCCAGCAACTGCGCGAATCCCTGTGGCGCTCCATCCTGTTCGCTCAGGTCATCAAGCGGGCGCTTATGCGTCGGAACTGGTTCACGCGCTGGAGGGTCACTTCGATGTTTAAGATCCCGGGCCCGTGCTACTGGGACTTCATGTACGAACTGCGCCAATTGACGGCGCTGTACGATCCTGAAAAACCCTGGTTCAAGACGTACCCCGACCTGACCAAGTAATCGAAGTTTCAAAGCCTTAGCAGCATCTGCTGCGGCCCCGGACCGAGTGTCCGGGGCTTTTCTTTTTCTTGACACTTAAGTAAGGTTCCAACATCGTCCCAGACCCCGAGCAATAAAGTAAAACCCACCGCAGAAAATACGGTGGGGAGCAGTAGGTCTGCTCAGTCCATGAGGACACTATCAGATCATGAACGGCTCGGTCGGAATGTCGCTCATGGTAACGTGGCCGCCCATCATCTCTGCCCCGGCCTTGATACCCATAAGCAGCCGATTAAGCTCGGCTTCGGAGTCGACGGACTGGGTCCACGCACCCCGGGTACCGGTGATCACGATATTGAAGAAATCGTGCACGGGTTCGGTCTGTTTGCGATTGCGCCGCACATCAACAGCCAGCTCCTTGTCGGCGGCTTCCTGTTGAGCGCGGGAGCGTTGCTCGCGTTGATGATGTTCCTCGACATGGTCGTCATAGGCCATTTGGTATCTCCTCTCTAACCCAAACAGAACGTACCATATGCTGCAAAAAGCTTCCAACATCGTCCCAGATGGCCAGCAATAAAAGAAGCGCCGCACATCACGAGGATGGCGGCGAAATGGGTGGACTCGAGCAGCTCGATGATCACAGGTCAGTACTAACGACCGCGCCGGGATAGGGCCATGGATGCCTTTTCCGTGCGCGACACACTGTCTCCTGACCTCGCTTGCGCAAGAGATGCCTCTGAGCCCGACAGCAAATGAATGCCATGACGTTGCTCGAGTCCTTTCAAATAGTATGGCGCAGTTGGGTTCGTGTCAAAAAGGTTCCAACATCGTCCCAGATGGCCACCAGTTTTGATATAGTGCGCATATGAAAATAACGAAGTTTGGCCACAACTGCCTTCTCATAGAAGAAGGGAGCTTGCGCGCACTAACTGATCCAGGAAGCTGGAACCAGACTCCTGATGTTGAGAATTTAGATTGCATTCTCATTACACATGAACACGGAGATCATCTCGACATACCCCAACTTCAAGAGGTTTTGAGCAAGAACCCAGCTGTGCGCGTCATATCCCATGAGTCGGTAGGGAAGATATTAGATGAGACTAATATTGCATACGAGCAAATCAGAAGCGGTGAGGAGATTAAGATTCGAGAAGTCAGTATTAAAAGCTTCGGTACCAAGCATGCATGCTTCTATGGAGACATGCCGAAGATCCAGAACACCGGATACTTCATTGCTAACCGTCTCTTTGTAACAGGCGACGCACTTCATGATGTGCCTGATTCGCAGGTTGAAATTCTGGCACTTGCCTGTGGCGGTCCGTGGATGCGGATGTCGGAAGCGATTGATTATGCAAAGAAGCTCAAGCCTAAGTTTGTCATTCCCGTGCATGACGCTATGTACATAGAGAAATACAGGGACAACGTAGTGCCACGTGTCGTGGGAGAGAACCTGAAGGATGCAGGTATTGAATTCCGAGACATGAAAGCAGGTACTACCGAAAGCTTTTAAGAAACGTTTCAACCAGCAATACACAAAGCAAAAGCCGCCCCTTGGTGTAAGCAAAGGGGCGGCTTGGCAACTGCGTTTAAACAGCAAAACGCTAGGGCGAGTCAGTTCCGTTGAGAAGCGACAGGGAGATCTGTACTCGAGCGTGATGCTCGAGCGTTAGGGCGCCCAAGTACGAAGGCTGCGAGCGACATTGCAGTTCACTCAGGGCTTCAGCGAGGGCGCAGATCTGCTCAAGCGAGTCAGACCGTAATCCTTGGCGTCGGAGCTCGATACTCTGCTCGCTCGGACTAAAATCTCTCAGGCTGAAAACAGTATCGCCGAGCTGTTCAAGTCTGTCGCGAATCTTGTTGACGTGCTCTTTGTTCTTGAGCATGTACAGAAGATCCTGCTGCGCGCGCAGAAGCGCTAGGCCTTCGAGTGGCCCTATGTGCTTGTAGTCGTCGGAAGGTTCGTCGTACTGGTTCGGCTCAACCTGCTGCTCAGAGGGCGGGTTTGCCTTTCCTCCGAACACCCCCCGAATAACGTTGTCGTCCATTGGTGTTTCTCCGCGGGAAAAGATCGTTCAGGATGAAATTACAACAAATTATCAATGCAGTCAATCCAACATAAGGAAACTACCTATACATATAGGTTGATATGGAGTTCCATATCGTCCTAGACTGTCAAAACTAAATGTAGAGCCCCAGGAGGTTTAATTCCTGGGGCCCGTAAAGGTACTATTCAGCTTCCGATGTTGATTTCTCCGCCGGCATTCACGAATGCGTGGGCGAAAATCTTCCATACTTCGTGTGGCATCTCGCCCTTCTTTATAAGCCACGGCCGGAGCTCGTCCGATTTCGTAGGCGCAGATGCTCTAATCGCTTCAAGTGTGGCTTTTATGTCCTCCCTTGGAAGCTCGAACTGTGCGAACTTGTCGAAGCTAAAACGCTCCCTATACTCCGCAACGGCCTTCGTGGTTTCGATTGCTTTCGCGCGGAAACGGAACGAATCGGTGCACGCGAGCAGAAACTCGAATGCGCGAAGCCCGAGTTCATCAGTCTGTCCGTTCCAAGCATGTTCCGCGACGATACTCATGACCTTCTTCTTCATGCCGCGAAGCGGATCATGGAGCTGAAAGCCTACGAAACCATTCGTACGCTCCTCCCAACAGTCGCCTTTATACAGCGGCAGGGACCAGTAGACGGATTCGAGCCACTCGAAGAACTTCAGTTGTTCAGCGCGGCGCTTTGCATGGAAGTCCTCGACAGGAAGCCCGTGGCAATAAGGGCTCTCATTCTGGGTCGGGACCATATACAAATACACCGCTTCAAGGGCCGTCTCTGCTGCAGAATCGTTCTGGCTCTTTGCCAGGAGCAGGAACGCGTCCTTGCCAGTTTTTAGTCGCTCAGCGGGGCGTAGCCGTGCGATAAGTTCTATGCCCAGTAGCTCAAGCAGGGAGATCGTTCTCACTGCCGCCGGCGTTGTTACCCCTATCAGAGGCCTCGCCCTGCTTGAAGAAGCAAACGTCTTTTCAAGGTTCAACATTTCCTATTCCTTCCGTAGAAGTTGCCTAGGCCCGTTCCGTAAAAAGGGACTTCGGCGGTGAGCTGGCGTACCAGCTCTTCAACTATCCCAGAACGAGCATATTCGTCAAATAGGGTGCGGCATCGTCTCATATAGCTAGCAATATTTTCAAGAGACGCGGATTTTGACGCTTGGTACGAAGTATGTTTTATTCAATACAGAAACAGGGAGAGCGTAATGATTGGCGAAGCAGTCCGTTCGCAACTACATGAGATTGGTGTCTTCTTGTCGAATGACAGGGCCGCCAGACATAAGCAGCTATTCAACCCCTTCTTCTCTATTGAGCCCGAAAGCCTCGAGCCAACGGATGAGGAGCTCGAGCTGCTTCGAGTTCTCACGGAGGAGTACCGCACGTCGCGTTTCCAACCCACAGAAATTCGCGAAAAGTTTTGGGGCGAGATCGCAAACACCATCCGTCTGTGGAAGCGGGCAGATGGCTGGAGATATCGACGCCTGACATGGACCAGCCCAGCTTGGGCACCCCAGACCGGATGCTCTCTTGAGGATCTGTTTGCAGCTGTATTTCGCTAACCGCCTAACCTATAGAGCCGACCAGCTCTCACGGGTTGGGCGGTCTCTTTATACGTGAGTTCCAACGTCGCCCCAGACAACCGGCACTACAGTGAATTGCACGGTATGGCCAGATACTCATGCTTTGTGCTACGGTTGCCCCAGAAGGGAGGTCACTCATGACCACAAGCAAGTATTCAGACATTCTTCGGGCTCGCGGATTCGTACACATGCCTCCTGTCCTCATCGACGGCGTGCCGCAAATTCGTCAACCTGACACTCCTCGTTTCTGCATGTTAAGCCAGATCGGCATGACGCATGCAATCGATGAGCTCGGCGAGACCTGGATGAAACCTGGCTTAACTGATCTGGCTGACCTAGAGTTCGAGGACATTTCGCATCTCGGTCAGGCCCTAATCAGCGCATTCAGTGCCGTTGAAGTCGACGGAGAACGGTTGGAGATTCCCAAACTCCAGTGAGCAGAGCTTACCGAACCACACCACCCATTGAAGCAGTTGGCTTCAATGGGTGGTGTTCTGTATTTAAGACGAAGGTTCCAACATCGTCCCAGACTGCCCTCATGCAAGGTAAAGGAAAGAGCCGCCCGCAGGCGACTCTTCTAGTTCAGGGGATCATGCCATACCACCCTTAGTCTTTTGCTCTCAAGCATTTTCCCGTACGACTCCATGCTCGGATGTCGTAAGACATGGTACTGATAGCGCGGTTCTCCGTTCTTCGTACCGGTTCTTACTGACGTTCCGCTCGCGAGTACACGAGCAAGGAGGGCTTGCGCGGGCGCTTCAGAGAGTGCGCCCTCCCATGCTTCCATCATGAGGATCGAGGGTGGGTCATCCTTGGTGGACCGGGTGAACAATGTATTGCATACCACGCCAACCTTGTCCGGGCGTTCGTCATCGGTACCGATATCGTTCACTGCCCAGGCGCAGAAGTAGGAGCCGCACGCTCGAGGCCGCGTGTCATAGATCTTGCACCCGCCACCCACGCAATCACCACACACGGTGAATTCCCACTTCTTTAGCTCTCCGACAGCGTGCGTATAGCAGCACGCCGTGCATCCGCCACATGAGCGAATGACTGAATCGTCCACATCGTCCATGTTTCTATTCCTTCACAAGGATTCTGGACAGAGGCTAGCATGTATTGCATAAAGGTTCCAGGCAACGAGCGGTCATCTAAATTGACGAGCATGAAAGTATGCTATATAACCCAACAAGACAACGAGGGAGATCCTACAATGCGAGACGTAGCGTTTTTTGAAGGCCTGTTTCCGAAGGCAGGCTCATGGGCTGACCTCAAAGAGGTCAACAAGAGGAATATCGGACCTGTTGCTGAAAGCGTGGACAGGGCAGGCAACGGAACGCTGGTGCCTTCCAAATCCTGCTTCTCGGTTCCTCAGGTCGAGCATCTGAATACCATCTTCGAGCTCTTGGACTCGAACGAGGAAGCCAAGGCAGTCCTGGCAGGCATCATCGAGTTCACACAGATCAAGGATGACTGTTCCGGTTTCTAAGGGGATACAAGTCTCAGCGCACGACCATCAGGTACGGCGCTGTTTTCTTATCTCTCTTCAACTCGCGTTCCAAAGCACTAGGTATACAAATGAGAAGGCGCACCCGGGGGTGCGCCTTCAAAGTCTTTTTGCCTTAAGGGATGCTAGTTTCCGTATCTGCAAGGTTTGCCTCGCAAATGGGGTTGTGGCCCCACTAACAGACTTCGCAACGACTTTGTACCTGTACCTGCTTTGCTTTCCAAGGTGAGGGTACCTTGTGACAGGGCGAGCGTGTCGCCACCGTCTTGGTTTCAACTTCGCATTATATGTCCTCCCGTTCAGGACAATACTACAGTGTATACATATTGTCAAGTACTGCGGAGCTACGCCGTATCCCTGACCCTCCACAGCACCCTCGACGCGAACGTCCGGTGCGGAGACCATTTCAGGGCGATGAGCTCGAGTTCTTTGACAGGCACATCCTTCGGGAGCTCATAGAGCTTCTCCATGGACCGCCTGAGTCCCAGATCCCCAGGCGAAAAGACATCGTCTCGCTCGAGCGCGAACATCAGAAACATCTCTGCGGTCCAGCGTCCTATGCCCCAGACGGAGGAGAGCTTTGCGATCGCTTCCTCCTCAGGAATCTTTCTAAGTGCAAGCAGATCCAGACCTCCCGTGAGCACGGCTTTCGACAGTTCCTTGAGCGTCTTCGATTTCGCCGCAGAGAGCCCGGCCTTGCGCATCGTTGGCAGGCGAAGCTTCTGGATCGCTTCGACAGTTACGTCTCCCTTACAGGCAAGAACTAACCGTCCCCATATGGTGTCCGCGGCTTTCGTTGAGAGCTGCTGGCCCGTTACGCTCGCCGCAAGAGAGGAGAAGAGCTCCTGTCCGGAGTACCGACGCTGCGCGGTTGAGCGAGGTACGAAATGGTCCTTCAGAGGAAGGGCTGCCTTGTAGAGTAGCGGGTCCGCCTTCTTCAGATGAAGAAGGGCAGCCGTTACGCGCATATCGGGCTTCTTTGAAGGCATGGAGGCTAGTATACTGGAGGCAATGGTACGGTTCATCATCCTCATAATCATACTGATCCTCGGCTTGTCCTATTTCGGCATCTCGATCAGGGATATCGCTCAGTCTCCGACCGGGGAGGATAACTTCACGTTCGTCTGGAATTACGTGAAAGACGGCTGGGAGATCATAACGACCGTGATCGCAGGCCTTATCGACGCTATTAAGGACGTATTCACATAATCCTATGGAAAAGAAACAGATCGCTATAGCCGCCGCTCCGAACAAGAACGCGACCTTCGTGAACGCGACGCAGGTAACTGTCTCAGACGACGCCGTTATCATCCAGTTCGCCTATGTGCGCCCGAATACGGAAGTGGGACAGCTCGTCTCAGAGATCGTCCTCTCGCCGAAGCACGCCATAGAATTCAGCAAAGCGCTTGATAGCACCATAAAGCAGCACTTCACCAGGCACCTTGAAGTAGGAGAGTAGGCCAATCATGAACGCTTCATGCTGACTTCATCATGAAGTTTGTAGTATTCGCGCATGGTTAGTAGCAAGTACTAACGATTAATTAACCCATTAGATTGCTATGAAAAAGCTACTTCTAGGATCGCTCGCGCTCGCAGCAGTTGTCGCCATCCCTGGCGTTTCTCTCGCTGCAACGTACGCGTACGTGAATACGGCAGGTGAGGTGATGACGATGGACGCGTCGAATTCTTCGATGGCTCTCTCTTCCGCTCCTGGTATCCATCCTCGCAGCGGTGTGATGCTCATTGAGACAACTGGCGACCCTGTCGTTGGCGACTCTGTGAACGTTAAGTAAGACACTCTCCGTCTTTACGTCTTAACTCCTGAAGCACACCGCTTCAGGAGTTTTGCGTTGCAGACTTCATGAAGCGAGCCCTCTTCATATTTCTCCCTGTGCTACCGTTTATAGACACTTGTAACCTGATCCTTACGCATGACCCACACACCACTAAAGACACTTAGCATCTTCGCCGTTATGGCACTCGCGTTCGTTCCCTTTGGCGCATCGGCCGCCAGCTCGAAGGTTTCCTGCGAGCTCACGGTTGAAACCTCCTTCGGCGAGGTCTCATTCGACGGCAGCGAGGAAGTGCTCGTTCAGAAAGACGACGAAGTTACGATCTCCTGGGAAGGGAAGAACGCAACGAAAGTCGTTGACGGAGATAAAGACGAGGTTGATCTCGAGGATTCCATAACCGTTACTCCGGACGAGGACGAGACCTTCTCCTACACCTTCACGGACAGGACCAAGAAGGCGACCTGTTCGGTTGACCTTGTCGTTATCGATTCCTCAATAGACGAGGATACGCTTGCGACCGACAGCGCGAAGCCGACCATCTCCGGCGAGGCGACGGGCGCGAAGTCGGTACGCCTTGAGATTGCGGACGAGAAGGGCAAGACCGTATTCAAGAGCAAGACCATCCGTACGAAGCGCGGCGACTGGAGCGTGCGCGTAACGAAGACCCTCAAGGACGGCTCGTACGACGTGACGCTCTTCGGCGACAAAGGTGCGGAGATAAATATCATCGCTACCGGCACGCTCGTTGTCGGCGAAGGTTCCTCAACGGGAAATAGTGCAAGCAAGAAGGGAGGCCAGCTCTCCGTGAGCGCGCTTCCGCTCCTTTCCGGAGGGAATGCCGCTACAGGCGCCTCGGTACCTGTCGCGTACATCAAGGTATCGAACCCGAGCAACGAGACGGCGTACATCGACGGCTTCACCCTGAAGCAGAACGGCTCTGCCTCTACCGACTCTGTCGTGAGCTTCCTCACGAACGACGATAAGAGCGGCTCCCGCTACACGACCGCAGGCACGAACCTCTTCAAGAACGGCTCTGCGTTCGTAGGGCTTCCTGCAACGGTGGCCCCTGGCCAGGTGCGCATCTTCACCATCAAGGCGAACCTAGCCGCGAACAGCAATGCCTACGCAGGTCAGACGCTCATGCTCGACGTCGCCTCGATAACGAGCGGCGCAAAGCTCGGCGGCACGTTCCCGATCCGCGGAACAACCTGGACGCTGACGTACTAAAGAGCTGATACAGAAGGAATCAAAGGAGGCAGTGCCTCCTTTTTTCCTTTTGTTGTAGAATCATGAAAATGGAGACCCAGATACTGCTTTTCTACAAATACGTAACCGTTGAGGACCCGGAAGCCTTGGCGTCGTGGCTGCGTACCCGTTGTTCCGAGCATACGCTCGTAGGGCGCATCCTCGTGGCTGAGGAGGGCCTTAACGGCACCGTAGAGGGGATCGTTGAGGACACGGAGAGGTTCGCGAGCGAGCTCCTTGAGGACGCGCGATTCAGCGACATGAAGATAAAGCGCAGCGTTGGTACAGGGAAGGCGTTCCCGAAGCTCGTCGTCAAGGTCCGTGCCGAGATCGTAGGGACCCAGTTCCCGGCGTCGGTTGATCCAAGAGTTCGTACCGCTACGCACCTCGCTCCTGAGGACCTGAGGCAGTGGTACGAGCAGGGGAAAGACTTCGTTATCGTCGATATGCGCAACGATTACGAGTTCCAGTCCGGACACTTCAAGGACTCGGTCAATCCGGGGCTCGAGAACTCACGCGATTTGCCGGCAGCGCTTCCGAAGCTCGAAGCGCTCAAGGAGAAGACGGTTCTAACCGTATGCACCGGGGGCGTGCGTTGCGAGAAGATGTCCGCACTCCTTCTTGAGAACGGCTTCTCCGACGTGTACCAGCTCGACAACGGGATACACGGATACATGGAGAAGTATCCCGGGAAGGATTTCGTCGGAGGACTGTACACCTTTGATGATCGGAAGGTGATGCACTTCGGCGGAGAACGGGAGATCGTCGGACGCTGTCATTTCTGTAGCGGCCCTACGGAGAAATACGTCAACTGTGCGAATGATTTCTGCCACTTCCATTTCCTCGTCTGTGAAGGCTGCAGCGGCGCACGGAGCGTATTCTGTTCGAGGGATTGTTAGACACACATGCATTCTTCATGAAGGGCATGCGTATACTGTACGTATGATACTTTCACTGATTCTCGGGTTTCTCTTAGGTGTAGCCGCGCTTCTATTCGCCCTTCAGAACACCGCCGTTGTTGAGCTGTCCTTCATGGGGTGGCAGTTCGAGAGCTCGCTCGCGCTCCTTATCCTTATGGCGTTCGCTGCCGGTATTATCGTGAGCCTACTCGTGTCTATTCCGTCTGCGGTTAAGGACAGCTTCCGGATCATGAGCCTGAAGAAGGAGAACAAGAAACTCGTAGACGAGGTTAATGCGCATCGCAGCGCACCGGTAGTCGTCGTTGAGGAAACGATCCCGCAGGTACTCGATATCCGTAACCCCTAATGGAGAAGAAGGCCTATCTCGCGGGAGGATGCTTCTGGGGACTTGAGGAACTGTTTAGACAGCAGGAGGGAATTCTGAGTATTGAAGCCGGGTATACCGGGGGACAGAATGAGGATCCTACGTTCGAGAACCATCCGGGACACGCCGAGGCGCTTGAGATAGCGTATGACGCGGAGAAGACTTCGTACCGGGAGATCCTCGACTTCTTCTTTCAGGTACATGACCCCACGACCTTGAACAGGCAGGGGAACGATAGGGGCACCTCCTATAGGTCAGCGATCTTCTATCAAGATGAGGAGGAGTTGAAAGAAGCGCGGGACTTCATACGTCTTGTAGATGAGTCCGGACGTTGGCCGGACCCTGTCGTGACGACCCTTGAGCCCTTTACGCAGTTCTATAAGGCAGAGGATTATCATCAGGACTACCTCCAGAAGAACCCGGGCGGCTATACCTGCCATGCCATCTATTTCGATAGCTACCTGGGGTAACATATATCTATGAAAGCAAACCTTATCCTCGCCGTGCTCGTGATCGCTGCTATTGGTGCTGCGCTCTGGTTTATGACCAAACAGGAGGATCCTATGGTCGTTATAGACGACTCGAAGATTCTTTCGTTCCTCGACTGCGAGGCAGCCGGCTATCCCGTTATGGAGAGCTACCCACGCCAGTGCCGGACTGCTGACGGACGCACCTACACGGAAGAGCTTCCAGCTCCTGAGCCAACCTATGTGAACGCAACGGCAGACAACATTAAGGTCATGAGCCCTGCGCCAGGCTCAGTTACCGGAAAGCCGATCACGGTTATGGGAGAGGCTCGTGGCGGCTGGTACTTTGAGGCATCCTTCCCGCTAGAAGTGCGTAACGCTGCCGGAGCGGTTATCGCTACAGGATACGCAGAAGCACAGAGCGACTGGATGACCGCAGAATTCGTGCCGTTCGTCGGGACCATTCAGATTCCTCCAAACTACATCGGCGAGGCGGTGCTCGTATTCATGAACGACAATCCGTCAGGCATGCCGGAGAATGCTCGATCCGTATCGTTCCCGATTACGATCGAGTACTAGCTGAACGTTTCAAGATTCTTATAGGGGACGAGCTTCGCGCGTACGTCAGCGCGTAGCAGATGCTTGCTGAGGATCTTGTAGGAGTCATAGTCGAACTCGCTTTCGACCTCCTCTTCGTCGTAGCCGTCAGCGGTATAGGAAAGCGTCTTTAGGATGCGCCACTGATCTAACACGTAGACCGTACCTTCTTCTGCTGTCGGATCTTCCGGCAGCATAACGGGGCCCTTGAACGGCCACGAGCGTATGCGCCGCTTCGCGAACGCCACCTCAAAACGCTTGTTATAGGTGGCGGCGTCTTCCTTGCCTATACAGGCACCGAGGCATTTCTTGAGCTGATACTGGAAGCACGGCCCGCTTCCGAGTTCTATCCCGAGAAGCTTCGGGCAAAGCAAATACTCCTTAACGGCTTCCTTAAGCGCGGTCTTTCCCTGCGACGCCGTACGGAACACGCCTTCGGTATTCCCGAAATCCGATTCCGATAGCTCGTCTCGATAGGAGACGGACGCGCTGTTATAGCCTGCATCGCTTGTGCTCTTCGTTGCAACCGCGAGCCTCTTCGCTTTCCTGAGCTTCCGGTTATAGATCGGTATGAGCTCCTTGATGCGGATCGACTCAAGGAGGAGCGCGGAAAGTTCGCCGCTCGTCTCTTCGTATTCGATATAGGTGGTTGCTTCGCAGAGCGCTCGTTCCTTTCCGGTACGCCTGTCCGCGGAGAAGTGCGACATGACGCGTGTCTTTATGTCGACGCTCTTCCCGACATACAGCACATCATCCTCGCTCCCGTAAAAGATATAGACCCCGGGAGCATGGGGGAGATTCTTTACGAGAATTGGATCAAGTGCGGCCGGGAGCGCTCGGTTGCCAAGCACGTCCGCTATGGCGGTTCGGACTTTCTCTTCACCAAGCTCCTTGAGGGCACACGTAAGGAATTCGACCAGTGCGAACGCGTCATCGTACGCACGATGCCGGTTCTTCATCAGGAGCCCGTGGCGTTCTATAAGCGCATCGAGGTTATGTGACTTCTCGTGCGCGTAGAGCTTCCTCGATACCTTCACGGTACAGAGGGATTTCGCGTTCCAGGCGATACCGAGCCTCGTGAACTCGCTCTTCACGAAGGAATAGTCGAACGGAGCGTTATGCGCCACGAATATGGCGCCTTCGAGGAGCTCCTGGATGCGGCCTGACACTTCTTCAAAGGTGGGTGCGCCCACGAGATCCTGGTCCGTTATGCCGGTTATAGACGTTATGACCGGAAGGAGAGGGCGGTTCGGCTGTATGAGGGTCTCATACGTATCCGTAACGACGCCGTCCTCGATGCGAATGATGCCGATCTCGATTACGTTGCCGTACGCGGCGCTCGTGCCGGTTGTCTCGACATCGACGAACGCATACGTTGCGTCCTTCAGGCATGCGATGGTTTCAAGGGTTCGTGCCGACATACTTGTACTACGTACAGTTTACTAAATATTTCTAACTTGTGTATGTTGTGTGGAAAAACGCACATGTTGTGTATTGTCCCTCACACATGCCGGGTGTACGATGCATCTATGACAAAGCTCGTTGCACTCACTCCCGCACAGAAGGAAACGCTCACGCTCATCCAGAAGCATACGGAGAAGCACGGCAAGGCACCGACCATAACGGAAATGCGCGACACCCTGAAGCTCCGCTCATTGAGAAGCGTGACGCAGCGCATCGAAAGCCTTGAGAAGAAGGGGCTCATAACGAGGAACCGTTTCCAGCATCGCGGCATCGCGCTTCTTGAGGGCGTGAAGTCTCAGCTCTCGTCCGACCTCATCCAGGTGCCGGTTATCGCGTCTGCCGGCTGTGATGCTATGGACGTGTACGCGGAACAGAGTTTCGGGGAGTACATCGTTATAGACCGGAGCCTTATCGGCGGACGTCGTGAGAGTACGAATATCGCGGCCGTTCGCGCCGTAGGGGATTCCATGCAGGACGCAGGGATCCACAGCGGCGACTACGTCATCGTCGAGGTTACGGACAACGTGGAGAACGGTGACCGCGTCGTCGCCATTCTCGGCAATATGGCCGTCATAAAGCGCTTCGAGCGCGTGGACGAGGTGGTCTACCTGAATCCAGAAAACAAGTACGGCACGTATCACCCGATCGTCGTGCGGGAAGAGGATTCGAAGGTATTCGGAAAGGTGCTTTCAATCATCCCAGGCACCGAATGGGTAGACGACATCAAGATCGAGTACTACACGGAACTCGAGCAGGGCAGCGTTGCGTAAGGGAGAGCGAGCAGCGTACTGCGCTATCCCTTAGAAAACATTGTAGAAATGTGGCAACTGCCTACAATGAGGCTATATGGAACCGAACCCTTCGCGTGCAAAGCTGCTTCAGGCGACTATTATCCTAGGTTCTATCCTCGCTGCGATCGGCATAGTGTTCTTCTACCCTGTGAACACGGAAAAGGGGGCGCACAGCGCACAGGAAGTGCTGCCTACCGATTGGTTCAATGGCATCGAAACGCCTCTGTTCGATTCGCTTACTGACGACGAACGCCAGGCGATGTGGGATAAGCGCCAGGCTCTTAGCGAGGCTTTAAAGGGCTATGCCATAGAGGCGACGTTCCTTCCTGAAGCAATCTCTGTAGAGTATCCCGGTGGGACACCCGAGTACGGGCCTCGTCTCTTTAAGGTTGGGACAATAACGAACGGGGAGCTGCGTGGGGAAACTCTCTATATTGAAGAAGAGCCCGGTATGGGAGGCGCATACTATGGCCGCGCGATCATGCGTGATGGAGTCGTCGTTACCCTGAACTCACAGAAGTTCTCATTCCCGTACGAATACGACATGCCGTATGAGATTTCTATACCGGGCACTCCCCATAAGCTTCGGAAGGGAGACTCGGGCACGTATCTGTTTGGAACCGAATCGCAGCCACCTCATCTCTTCAGCACTGCCGAAGGCATGCCGCTGTACCGGGCAGACGGCTACGGCCAGTGCATCATGGCAGAGCTTCCGGACCACACGGCCGTAGCATACGATCTCGACATCCCCTTCGTCATCGAGGAGAGCGGCATGCTCACGGTGAAGCTCCTCGACGGCAGATTCTTCGAAGGCGAGTACGAGTTCTTCGACTATGGCTGCGGAGCGGGCTGCCGTCTCCTGAAATATGTCGATGGCAACGAACTGAATCTCGCAGCGCGAGCACAGCCGGTAGCGACGGACCTTAAAACGGGAGAGACGATCTATGCGCCGACTTCCTATGATGACGCAAGGCTACGGGAGCTCTATGAGGACGAGAATACGCTGGCGTACTTCCGCCCTGACGACAACTGGGAGCATGAGCCGGTGAACAAGTACACCTATGAAGAGTTTCTCGGGCATCGGCCGTTACTGTATTGGAAGGATCCATGGGGCAAGTGGGTGGAATTCAAGAACAAGCGCTTCTCGACCGCTGCCGAGAAGTGCAAGCCGGTTATCTACCTCTATCCTGAGAAGCCCGGTGACTTCCACGTAGAGGTCGCGCCGAACGGCGGCTTCACTAAGACTATCCCGGAGTACAAGGACGGATGGGACGTGCGTGCGCTCCCTGATGGGACGCTTACCGAGATAGCGACGGGCATAGAGTATCCCTACCTCTACTGGTCAGGCATGGGCATCAACTACCCAACCATCAAGGAAGGATGGGTGGTAGCTAGGGAGGACGTGAGCAGCTTCCTCGACGAGAAACTATACAGACTCGGTCTCGAAGGGAAGGAGATCGCCGATTTCAAGGAATACTGGGTAGAGCGACTCTCGGAGCGCCCGTACTACAAGATCACGTTCCTCCCCGAGCGCGTCTTCTCTCAGCTCGCGCCGCTCAGCGTCGCGCCTGAGACGCCTGACACCACGATCCGCGTCATGATGACCGCGCAGGGTACCGATACCGAGGAGACGCTCCCGGAGCAGACACTTCCGCGACGGCCGTACCGAGGAGGATTCGTGCTCGTCGAGTGGGGCGGAGCCCTTCTCTACTAGCATGCGACGGCTCGTCGTAGCCGCAGGAGTGCTCGCGGTATGCATTGCGGCAGGATACCTTCTGCTCCAGAAGGAGAGTCCTCTTGCGCATGGCGTCCATTACGCGTCGCATATGCAGAAGGAATTCTACGGAGACATGGCAGCCGCCGACACCGTGCGCACGACGGGAACCGAAGGCGCTATCGTATCGCATCACCTCTTGATGGCAGACGACATCGCGCGGACGTTCGCATCGATGGCAAGCGAGGAGGTACGCACCGTCGTGATCATCGGGCCCGATCATTTCACACGCAATGAAGGGCAGGCGAGCATATCACGCTATGCCTATGACACCCCGTGGGGCAGGGTGGAGCCGGACCTTGAGGTTATCGATCGGATCACGGAGGAGCGCCTTGCGAATCCCGAGGAATACGTCTTCGAGATCGAACACTCGATCTCGAGCCTTGTTCCGTTCGTGAAATATCATTTTCCGAACGCGAAGCTCGTACCCATCGTGCTGCAGCGCAATACGTCGGCAGCGTCGAGCGACGCTATCGCTGAACACCTACGCAAGAATCTGCCCGAAGACAGCATCGTGATAGCGAGCGTCGATTTCTCGCACCATCTGAGCGTAACCGCTGCAGATTTCCATGACGCGAAGAGCATCGAAACGGTACGGGCATTCGACTACCCCTCGCTCGCGCGTCTTGAAGTCGACAGTCCTGCATCGCTGCGGACGGTACTCAAGTATCTCGAATCAAAAGGGGCTATGCGACCGACTAAGTTCGAGAATACGAACTCGTCCCGCTTCCTCGGGATTCCCGATTCTGACGATGTGACGTCCTACCTCTTTGCCACATTCGCCAAAGGACCTAAAGAAGGTTCAGGGGCACTCAGCATCCTCGCTATCGGAGACGCCATGCTCGGAAGGGATGTGGCGAAGAAACATGCACAGGGCACCGACCTTTTTGAGCGGTTCAGGGGCGTTGAAGGGAATTTCCTGAAAGGATTCGATATCTTCATCGCTAACCTGGAGGGCCCCATTACGACAGCTAGTCGATGTCAGGAAAAGTCTATCGTCTTCTCGTTCGAGCCAGACATGGCTAGGTACCTGAAAGGAAACGCGATTACTCACGTGAACCTCTCTAACAACCATACGTTTGATTGCTTCACAGAAGGACTCGTCGATACCAAGCGCTATCTGGCAGACGCCGGTATTCGTCATGTCGGCGGCGGTTCGCTTACAGAGAGTACGCGCACCGAGACCATAAACGGCACGAGTATCGCGATACTGGGCCTTGACCGAACTATCCAGCCCGTGGCCGCTGAAGCGGTGTATGCGCATATTCGATCCCTCGAGGAGGAGCATGCGTACACTGTTATCGAGGTGCACTGGGGCATCGAGTACGACAAGGCCGAGTCGAGCGACCAGCGCGATCTAGCGCACGGCATGATCGACAGCGGCGCTGACGCTGTTATCGGACACCATCCCCATGTCGTGCAGCCGGTGGAGATATATAAGAACCGTCCGATATTCTATTCTCTCGGAAACTTCATATTCGACCAGATCGGCATTGAGATGAACACGGGAATCGCAGCGGGACTCGTATTCGAGAAGGAGGCGACGGGCATATTCCTGTTCCCGTATCGATTGAACGCTAGATACCAGCCCGCGCTTATGGATTACGATGAGGCGCAAGCATACTGTAGCGCTCTCGATATCAGAGGGACGCGAGACGATCAGGACAAGTGCGTTCTGAGGATTATGAGATAATCCGTTCCATGCAGTATTTCTTTGATTTTGACCGGACCGTATTCGACACCGAATCCTTCAAGCGTGCGTATGCGAAGCGCCCTACCGCTCACGAGCTATTCCATCAGGCAAAGGTAGTCCTTAAGGAGTTTTTCAGCAGCTCGTCATCCTTACCGAAGCGCCGAATCTTTACGCGCATGCTCGGCACCTTCCTTAGCCATCGCAGGTTCGGTTTCCTCCCGGAAGAGCTTAAGGAATACCTGTATCCTGACGCTGCGGCTTTTCTCGCTGCCCACAGCAAGGACTGCACGATCGTTACGTACGGCGTCCGCGCGTTCATAACCGCTAAGGTAGCGAACGCGTTAACGAGCTATCCGCTCGGCGACATCGTGTACACGCCAAGGAAGAAGGGAAGGACCTTGCGCCGTCTCATAGAAGGGAAGGAGGGGCCGTTCATATTCGTTGACGACGCGCACTTCCAGCTCGAATCGGTTGGGGAAGTCTGCCCAGAGATCGAACTGTATGAGATCCGCAGGGATGATGGTGCAGGCGACGGGAGGTGGCCGGTTATCCGTTCTTTCGAAGAGCTGCCCGGACACGCACCGGCTCCGATTGATTTCTCTACGGCGCGCGTCGCGGCGATTCTCAACACGGCGAGCGGCAGCTGCGACACCACTGCAGAGCAGATGGTTCAGACGCTGCTCACTGAAGCGGGAGTTACTGAACCGAGGGTGTGGTGCGGAGACGGCAGCTATATGGGAATCGCATTCAAGGAAATGAAAGCGTACGATCCGGACGTTCTCATCGTGCTGGGCGGAGACGGGACCATTCGCGCCGGAGCAGAAGCCTGTACGAGCGTGAGGCCGCTTCTGGTGCCGCTCCCTGGCGGGACCATGAACATGCTCCCGAAGGCTCTGTACGGGGCACTGTCGTGGCAGGACGCGCTCAAGGGAGTGCTCCACAACCCGAAGGTTCGGAACGTCTCAGGGGGCAGTATCAAGGGACGCCAGTTCTTTATAGCGGCTATCATCGGTGCTCCTACCCTATGGGCAAAGGCGCGCGAGGCGCTTCGGGAAGGGGACTTGTCTGGAGTGGTTGAGAAGGGCATGCATGCATTCCAAAACATGCTCTCGCTCAAGATTCGATATTCTTTCTCTAAGGCTGAGAGCGGAGAAACCGATGCCGTATCCGTTATCTGTCCATTGATCTCGGACATAATGGAAGATACGGAGCAATCTCTGGAGGCTGCGGTTATAGATGTTGAGAACGCGGGAGGCGTGCTTGAGCTTGCGTCCGCCGCAGCCTTCGGGAAGTGGCGGGAGAGCGCTCGCGTTACAACCGTCAAGACCCGTACTATCAAAGTTTCGGCAGACGAGGACATTCCTGTCATTCTTGACGGGGAGACCATGGATTTAGGCAATGAGCTTGAAATTACCTTCGTACCAATAGCGTTCAAGGCGCTCGTTCACGCCGTCTAGTCTCTAGAGTACGATTGACTTTGCTTACGCAACTGAGGTACGGTTGCCATACTCATGAAAGAGCACGTTGCAAACATTGTTAGCGATCTCCGTACTGATCGCGGAATAACGCAGGAAGACCTTGCGGGAGCGCTCGGCGTGAGCCGGCAGACTATAATAGCAATAGAGAAAGGGAACTACGCTCCCTCTATCGTTCTCGCACTTAGGATAGCTGAGTACTTTAAGAAGCCTGTAGAAAAGATATTTACCATCACCCTATGACACGCACCAACCTTGAGCTCGGCATCGTGATCTGCTTCCTCGTAACGGCAGTACTCTTTCTTAATCCGTTGCGGCTGTGGATGGATCCTATGATGCATACCGCGACCCTGATCGGATTTATCGTATTCTCAGGCGCATTTCTTACGCTTTTTATGCGCGAGATCGGTGGAGATGAGCGTGAGAACTCCCACAGGGTACATGCAGGCAGGGCGGCGTTCGTTGCTGGCACGGTCGTGCTGTTGTTAGGTATTATCACACAAGCCACGTCAGGAATCGTTGATCCGTGGCTTATCTATGCGCTCTGCTCGATGGTTCTTGCAAAGCTTTTCGTCCGCATCTACTGCGCCTACCGGAAGTAGTTGGGGATAACTAATGTAAAGTTCACTTTACATTCATATAAGGATACCTATACTGAGCTTGTTACTGAGAGGTAACAGGCTCTGATCTTTTAGAAAAGCTTTGCCTTTCGAAGAATCTGGAAGCCGTTCTTGTTATCACTTACTTCTAGCAAATTACGCAGCATTTATGGAACACAAAAATTACACGGTCTGGATCATCGTAGCGGCAGTTATCGTTCTCGGTGGTGTAGGTCTCGTCATGGCTAACTCTAAGTCCATGATGGAGAAGGACACGATGATGGAAGAGAAGAAGGATGGAGCCATGATGGACTCGAAGGGTGTCATGGTCGGAGGTGCGCTTATGACCGCTGACCGCGACATCGTGGAGAACGCTATGAACGCGAACAACGTCACTACTGTTGTGGCTGCAGTCTCTGCTGCAGGTCTCGTTGAGACACTTCAGGGCCCAGGTCCGTTCACCGTCTTCGCACCGAACAACGGCGCGTTCGAGAAGCTTCCTGCAGGAACCGTCGAGACGCTTTTGAAGCCGGAGAACAAGGCGATGCTCGCCAACATCCTGACCTATCACGTCGTAGCGGGTCGCTACACCTCGGCAGATCTTCGTGACGGACAGACACTTACTACTGTGCAGGGTGAGACCATCCGCATCGGTAAGAGTGGCTCGAAGATTACCGTAAACGGCTCGGCCATGGTTGAGACCGCGGACGTGATCTCCAGCAATGGCGTCACCTTCGTTATCGACACCGTGCTCATGCCGCCAACGAACTAGTTTCTTTTGCGCCCGACCGAGCATTCGGTCGGGTACCAAAGGACGCCAGCGCGCCTCCTTAGTCTCAAATTCCTATGGACCTTATCTTTATCTTCACCGCGTTCTTCGCCGGCATCGTAAGCTTTCTTGCGCCATGCGTGCTTCCGATTATCCCAGGCTTCCTGGCATATCTCGCAGGTTCGTCTGCAGCAGATTCAAAGACACGGCGCCGGGACATTTTCGTAAACAGCGTGTTCTTCGTACTAGGCTTCTCGGTTGTGTTTGCGCTCCTTGGCATCCTGCTTCAGACGGTGCTTGCAAGCGTGGGCGCAGACGTCCAGATCTGGCTCTCGCGTATTGGAGGCATGATCATTATCTTCTTCGGTCTCTACCTCACGGGACTCGTGAAGCTTTCGTTCCTTGAGCGCGATCACAAGATACTTGTTAAAAAGAAGTTCTCGTCTCGCTACCTGACCTCGTTCGTCTTCGGCACCGCATTCGCCGTCGGATGGACTCCGTGCGCCGGTGCGGTACTTGGCAGTATTCTTGGGCTCGCTGCGTCAGCACCCGTATCTGCCTTCTTCCTGCTTCTTACCTACGCGCTCGGCCTTGGCGTCCCCTTCCTTCTCGTTGGCCTCTTTACGGGCCAAGCATCGGCCTTTATTGAGCGGTTCGGCGGAAAGTTCGGGTACGTCAACATTTTCTTCGGCTTTTTGCTGATCGTGATCGGCGTGCTCGTATTCACCGAGAGCCTGTCGCTTGTGGGGAACTTCGACTTTGTTAACAGCCTTCTTCTAAAGCCCTAGCATGACTCCAAAGAATATCGGCATCCTTCTCACTGTTCTCGTCCTAATCGGAGGTAGCATCTACTATCTTGAGAGCTTAAAGCCAGAGAGATCGAATATCTCTCTTACAGAGAATAGCGTTACCCATGATCCGACTGCCGAGACAAAGGATTACGAGGTTCGTGCGGCCCGCTATCCGCTGGCTCAGGAGCTCGTGCACCCTGATGGATACTTGAACACAGCCGAAGACTTTACGCTCCAGTCCCTCGTTGGAAAGAAGGTTATCCTCGTAGATTTCTGGACCTACAGCTGTATCAACTGCCAGCGCACGCAGCCGTACCTTAATGCCTGGTACGACAAGTATGCGGATGAGGGCCTTGAGATCGTGGGAGTGCACACGCCTGAGTTCGGTTTCGAAGAGGAGCGCGAGAACGTTGCAAAAGCTATCGAGCAGTTCAATATCAAGTACCCTGTCGTGCAGGACAACGGCTACGCGACGTGGGATGCGTACCAAAATAGGTACTGGCCGCACAAGTATCTGATCGATATAAACGGTCTCGTTATCTACGACCATATTGGTGAGGGCGGATATGAGGAGACCGAGAAGATGATCCAGAAGTATCTGAAGGAACGTAAGCAGGTGCTCGGCGAGGCGGGAGAGGTCTCTGGAGGCACCGCGGTGCCCGGCGTCTCAATTGAAGCAAACAGTCCTGAGACCTACTTCGGATGGAGCAGGAACGAGACACTTGCCAACGGAAAAGGAAGGACGCCGGGCGTACAATCTCTTACTGCCCCAGAATCATTTGCACCGAACAAGCTCTATCTTTCAGGCGATTGGAACTTCGAGAACGAGTACGCAGAGAACACGAGTACTGCCGGAAGCATCTTCTACTCATATGACGCAAAGAGTGTGTACTTCGTCGGAAGCTCGGACGCGGGCGTCACCATACAGGTGCTTCGCGACGGCGTACCTATAACTGGCGAAAAGGGAAGCGACGTCGATGCTTCAGGTAACGTATTCGTGAAGGAACCAAGACTCTACAAGTTCATTGAGCAGGGAGAGGCGAGTGGCCACGTGCTTGAGCTACGTGTGAAGGGTCCGGGCCTCAAAGCCTTCACCTTCACCTTCGGCTAATGAAAGGGATTGTATACTTATTGGTATGCAAAAGATCATCCCTCACCTCTGGTTCGACAAGCAGGCCAAGGAAGCTGCAGATTTTTATGTATCTGCCTTTAAGAATTCTAAGATTACGAGCTTCTCGACGATCAAGGATACGCCGTCGGGAGACTGCGATATCGTTGCATTTGAACTGAACGGGTTCACGTTCAATGCGATTAGCGCAGGACCGTACTTCACACTCAATCCAGCAATCTCGTTCATGCTTAATTTCGATCCTTCGAAAGGCGCGGACGCGGAAGCAGATCTTAACGAACTATGGAAGGCTCTCTCCGAAGGCGGCAAAGAGCTCATGGCTCTCGGAGAGTATCCGTTCAGCAAGTGGTATGGATGGATCGAGGACCGGTTTGGCGTATCCTGGCAGCTCATCCTTACGAACCCTGACGGGGAAGACCGTCCGTTCATCATCCCGTCTCTTCTCTTCATAGGAGACAGCAATGGCAAGGCGAAGGAGGCGAGCGACTATTATCTCTCTGTATTCAAGGATTCACGTCGCGGCGCTCTCGCCTATTATCCTGCCGGCATGGAGCCGCAGAAGGAAGGGGCGGTTATGTTCACCGACTTCCAGCTCGAAGGGCAGTGGTTCACGGCGATGGACGGCTCGGGAGACGATCACAAGTTTGCTTTCAACGAAGCCGTCTCGCTTATGGTGCGCTGCGATTCGCAAGAGGAGATCGACTACTACTGGGAGAAGCTTTCGGCAGTCCCTGAATCCGAACAGTGCGGATGGCTCAAGGATGCGTTTGGCGTGTCCTGGCAGATTGTTCCGACAGCCATGGACGCCATGATGGAGAACGGTACCCCTGAACAGAAAGCGCGCGTTACCCAAGCCTTCTTACAGATGAAGAAGTTCGACATAGCAAAGCTGGAGGAAGCGTACGCTGGGGAATAACGGTAAGAGTAGGACGGTCTTTTCGTCCTCAGTAGTAACAACATAATACTCTTCATGAAAAAAGCCCTTCTGGTCCTTGCTGTCTTTTCTGCGCTCGCCATAGCGCCGGTCGCTGAAGCGTGTAGCGTTTTAGCTATAGATCGTCCGCTTACCGGATCTGAAATCATTAGAGACAAGGATGCTGCGTTCATCGGTACGGTTACGGGCATTTCTCAGGATAAGAGCATACACGGCGAATACCGCATTAGCTTTACGATTGAGGAATCCTATAAGGGATCGGTCGATGGGACTGTTACCGTTCGTGCTCAGTCGAGCTCCGCAGCATGCGGCTATGACGACGGATACGGCTCTTTCAAGGTTGGCTCGGTCTGGACAATCTATGCGAACGGAAACGATACTGACGGCTACGCGACAAATAGCGTTTCTTCCAATGCAAAGTATGCGTCAGTAGCGGATGCCAAGAAGACGCTCTCTGATCTCGGACTCTCTCCGGAAGACACTAATCCTACGGTATGCACCATGCAGTATCAGCCTATCTGCGGAAAGGATTCTTCGGGAGCAGTTAAGACCTATGGAAACTCGTGCACCCTTGGTGCAGCGAAAGCAGAGTTCCTGTATGACGGCGAATGCAAAGCTACAGCATCAAAGGTTCCTTCAAAGGATCTCTGGAGGGGAATGCGCGGTACGGATGTGACCTGGCTGCAAGACTTTCTTGTCTCGAAAGCAACAGGGAAGGCCGCCCTCTCCCTTGGTGCGGTTGGCTCAACCGGATACTTTGGTTCGCTTACTGCCGCTGCACTTACTGAGTTTCAGAAAGCACACGGCATCATGCCAGCGTTCGGCTACTTCGGCGCAAAGACTCGTGCGTTCATTCTTTCGACCATGGCACCTACCGCGACCTTTACCGGTACGATCTCTGCAGTTAACACCGGGTGCTTTGCAGACGGCATCTGCAGCGTAACTATAGACGGGAAGGAAGTCATCCTTCTCGCCGGATTCCGTATCCCGCCAATCCCAGAGGTTGGCAGCCTTATAGGTGTTGATTCTATCAGCGACCTTGAAAGCGAGATCGGCTCCAAGGGCGAAGTCTATGCTGCGCCCTCAACTGAAGGTGATGCCGAGTACACTCTCTACGGAAGCACGTCGTATTACGTGAAAGTAATGGACTAGAAACTCGTAAGCTGCTTTTCACAACGGTACACTGACTATCAGAAGATTCGGGCTTTTTTCTTTATGTATATAAAAGAAGCCGCCCGAAGGAAGCGGGAGGAATCCTCCGGGCGCTTCTTCAGGCGGCTGGTTTTGCAGTCTCGGGATACAGAACGCTTTCTTGGGCAAAGCGAGTGGTGTATCCTCGGGCGGTCCATATTGTGGCCGACGCTTCGGATTTCACGATGACGGACAGGTGCGCATCTTCGCCGATTGTTACTCGTTGGTTCGGGTTGAGCCGGACGAACAGAGTTTGGCTGACATCCCACGCGCCACCGTCGAAACCCGAGATGTCCTGCATTTCACTGAGGCGCTTGCGGTCAGGTTCTGAGACCTCGAGCTCCACCTCCGTATAGTTCAGAAACAGAAAGCGCCGGACATGCTGGACGCTCATGACCCGACCTCGCACCACTACCTCATACTGAGACGGCACGGCGGTCGGATCTTCTGGCGATCCCTTGTTCATCGATAGACTCCTTGTTGATCTGCGTGTCTAATACAATTTCTACACTAATGTACGTAAATGTCAATAATAAGCTGGGCGTGCAGCCTGGGGACCTTTATCTTAAGGATGTAGACCTGGTTTGAGAAGAAGTCATAAAGAGTGGTATTGTTTTATTACCTTTACATCAAATTCCATGGGCCCTGAGAGACTTCATAGCAAGCAAGAAGCACATAGCGCTGTACGGGTTACTCCTCCAGCAGTTGAGTCTTTTTTCCATCTCGACTCTCCGGAATCTCCATGGCCAGAGGAAGTTAGAGAAAGTGAAAGCGTAGAAAGCGAGATTAAGTTGCGCTCTGAAATTCTAGGAAACCTAGAACAGATTTTTCATGAGGTACCGAACGCTGCAACGGATATTCAAGCGGCAATAGAGTCAGGAGAGCTTGGGGAAGAAAATGTTGTGAGTCTCTATGAAAAAATGGGTGAGTTCTTTAAGAAGGAGGACTCCTCTCGATTGACGCTCTATTTTCCTTTTGAACTATTACCTAACCAAGATCGGCAGCCTCTCTCCCCAAAGTATCAACGAGCTTCCAAGGATTTTGCGAATGCATACATGTCTCGATGGTATGAACTTCTTGGGACTAGAGATGTCCGCGCAAACTTTGTTGATGGAGATGTACAGGAACTGGAACATCGTGAGAATGGCCCGAGTCGGGTTGTAAAAGCTGCGCATCTCATACCAAAGTTAGTAGAGCGGAAACTACTATCCGCTGAAGAAGTGCTCGCCATGCTTGATACGGATGACGATGTACTCAGAACTAGCATTGCTGATGCCGTGCTTGTTTTAAATGATATGGAACTTTTGGCAAAACGAGATGTAGAGAGTATGTCTCAGTCAAAGGATATGTTTGTTGCTGAGCTTGCTGGCTTATTAGCTAGATCCAAGCAATCTACAGTGGAGAAAGAAGAAGCAACAGGTGCTACTTTTACGAACTTTGCAGATATCGAAAGTGCTCTCGAAAGGGATATGCGAGATGCTGAGAACGGATTGCCAACAGACATAAGTAGCGAGAGACGCGCATGGCTTCTAAAGGAAGCTCGGAAGAATATTATCCATATATACGGTGAGAAGGTAGCAGTCTTACTATCAAGGGACATGCTCACGAGCAAAGAGCTAGAAGCTCTTCCGGAAGGCGGCGACATGCAAGAAGCAGCTGTTGCAGGTCTGCAGCAGACTATTGAAATGACGTTTGATACTAATGAAGCTGAAGGAAAGGCGCTATTTCTTCGTTATCAATCAATGCTCGATGGTCTTTGGAAATCTGATGGACATGTACTAAAGGATTCTGTAGAAGCGCTCTATCTTCGGCTTCATACCATCGGGATCGTATCGGAGGATGAACTGCGTGAGCGGGGAATAATCCCACCTGAATTAGCTGGTCCCTTTGCTAAGAATTTGGAGCGGATGCCTAGTGAGCTTAAGGAGATCTCTAAAGCTGCTACTGGTATAGAGAGCAATGCAGAGCTATCAAAGTATTTGTATCCTGCTTCTTTAATCTTTGGCTCGAGACTAAAAGGGTATGGTGGAACTGATGCAGATATTGACTTAGCATTGTTTGTCAGACCCGGCACTGATCTAAGCGAGAGAGAACATATACAATCTCTGGCAAAAAAGCATTTCGCTCATGAAAAAGTTGAAGGAAGTTTGGTTGAATTCTGGCTTAAGGATACCGATACTGGGCTTGAGGTTATAGATTTTGATGCTACTGATTCACATCTTAGTGATAGCTCATGGACTCATGTGCTGTTTGGAGGAGCATGGACAGGTAAGCAAGAAGATATCAAAATGCTGCACGAGCAGCTTCTGGCTCCCTATCTCCAGCCTACGGAGAAAACAGTGAATGGAAGACCGATCCGTGAAGTATGGCTCGAGGAAATGGAACGCGACTTTCTGCAGTATCGATTGATGCACAAGGGGTATGCTCGTACTCACAGACCGCAAGGGGGAGCTGCTACACCCAATCTTGAAGCAATCGACGGGAATAGCACTTTCTGGGATTCAGGCTACCGACGTGTAGCAACGAAA
This sequence comes from Patescibacteria group bacterium, assembly GCA_040384725.1. Taxonomy (GTDB): domain Bacteria; phylum Patescibacteriota; class Minisyncoccia; order Phycocordibacterales; family Phycocordibacteraceae; genus C7867-001. The sequence goes on from JAZKIS010000002.1 coordinate 108,610, forward strand.
CTCTTTTTGAGCAGAGTCCTTCTTCCAGAAGTAGTTAAGTAGCGTATAGAAAAAGTCGCCCGGGTAACTTACCCGGGCGACGTTCTTGTCTAGTCTATGTACAGATGACGAACGAGACAGATCAGAGCTGGGAGCCCAGACCCGCGCGGCCGCCGTTCAGCTTGGCCCACGGAATCGCCATACCAAGCTGGTACAGCGCCGTGATGAACGCCAGCTCTTCGTTGCCAGCGGTCACGTTCGGCAGTTCGATCACACCGAGCGTGTAGCGCTTCAGATTCGCCTCGAGACGCGGATAGTCCGAGGACACCGCAACACCGAGTTGACGAAGCATCTGCTCGCGATTCGCCGCACCCACCTGGGAAGGGAGGTTCGGATCTTCGAGAGCACTGCGGATCTGCTGGGCGTCATACGCCAGCGCCATCGCCACGACGACGCCGGTGCCAGCGAACACGCTGTTGATGCTGGTGATGACGCCTTCGGCAGCGTCACGCAGCGTTTCGGTCGGCGGCGGGGCCATCATGCCCGGGGGCATGGAGCCACCGCCGGCGATCGAGGCGAGCGCGGCCACCATCATGTTCGGGTTGGCCTGCCAGGTCGAAACCCAGCCGGTCAGCTGTTCATGGAAGCCGATCAGAGACGGCCACAGCCGCGTGTTCAGCTTCTCGAGCAGTTCCTTCTTCCTGGCGTCGGTCGCGTAACGACCGGTGACGCCGGGAATCGCCGCGAAGATCTCGCCGTACGAACGCTCCGTGAGGGTGCGCTGCATGGCGTAAAACTCGGCGGACACGGGTTCCTCGAGCGACTGAGCGTGCGTTTCCATGGCCGTGACCAGCTTGCGCGGGAGGTCGTACAGACCAACTTGCTGAGCCAGGCCGGCGCTGACGGTGCCGATGACGGTTTCCCGGTTGAACTTGAGCACGCCGCCGACCTTCAGGCTCGCAAGCCAGTTGTCGTCGGTGGGCACAGCGGGAAGCACGTCGAGCGACACATTCATCGTCGTCGTTTCGGGCGGGGCGGGAGCGAACTCCTGCACGATCTTCTTGGCGACGATGAGGCCGCAGTTGGTTGTCGATTTGATCTGGTCCTCGGTGAGGAGAGCCATGTCGCTCGCCTCGGAAACGCCTTCACCGGCCAGCAGAGCGATCTGCTCGTCGGTGAGACCAAGCTCTTTCAGCTTGGTGCTGAGAGTCTCGTTCATTTGTCAAAGCTCCTGGTGTCTTGAATTCCAAGACCCTGGGGATCAGGATCTGTCGTGAGAATGCACCTTTTAAAGGTTAATGTCAAGATAAAGAAAAAGGCGGACCACGAGGGTCCGCCTTGAATTTTCGTTTTACTCACAGACAGACCTTATCCTTCTCGGTTGGTCCGAGCGACAGCATCCGTAACGATACCCCCAACTTTTCCACGAATACCTCAGAGCAAAGCCGGATGATACCGCTCTGCTCCTCGGGAATCGTCCTGACAGTAACGATTGGCTGGCAGCGATTAAGCTGATGCCCGAGCCGTTCCTGATAAGCAAGCTGTGTGGAATCGTCTCCGCGCCTAACCCGAATGGCACCCGTTGGGGTGAAGAATTCGGGTTCGGTTGCTCCTTGATATCGATCGCACACTTCCCAGGAGCCTAGCTTCTGGATTTGATCGAACCAAGTAACCGCAATGCCGTCAAACGCTGAAGGTCCGCCACACACTTCGATCGCGTATCGCAACGCGACAAAATCAAGCGGTCCTACTCGTACCTTTCCTTGAAAGCGGTTTTCGTCTTTGCTGCTCCCCGGAAGGAGCGACTCAACCATGTCAGGGGAAGATGTGACCATCGGTCCAGCTCCGTGCCGAATTTGGTATCCCCGGGTTACTCCCAGGTTGTATACCTCTCCGGCGTATCCAGCATCGCGCAGCATGTCGTGCGTACGAGAGGGAAGGGTCCGCAACTTTGTAGTGTGTGGATGGAAGCCGTGGTAACGGTCGGTCAGAATCCCGTGCGAGCTTTCGACAACAATGGCGCCGTCTTGAGCCAGCAGGTCACTAAGATAGTCCCGGCCAACGACACGAACACGTTGACGCATCTCGCTGAATCGGTTGAGAGTCCAGTCAATGAGTCCGGGATCGCGGAGAAGGTTGATCTGCCTGTTGGCAGCTTCTTGATCACTATCCCAGAATCTTTCGTCAATGACTTCCTCGAGCTCGGTGAGCTTATTGAGCCGTACGGCTTCGAGAGTATCTCGAAGCTTAGGATCTGCAAGATCTCGTGCACGAATGGCTAACTGTGGCGTAACCTCAGAATCGAGATAGGCTTCGCCAACTCCGATTCCAATGGTGCCCTTGGGGTTGCCCTTGCGAGCAAGCTCGCGCAAACGAGAGGCGATGCCGTGGTAGGGAGTGATGCACAGGGCTTCCTCATCGATCGCAAGCGAGTCGAAGACGTTGCCAATGCCGCACTCATACTTCAGTGCAGTGCCTTCGTTTAGAATCCCGTTCGGGTCAATTACCATATTCTGCGAGAGGAACGTACGGACGCCGTTGAAGGTGCCGCACCCGAACTGGCTGAAGTTATAACTTTCGCCTCGAGCCGTTCGAACTCCGTGACTTCCTTGGGCGCCGCCTACTTTTATTACCGTGTGCGGTTTGAGGACATCGCACAGCTTGTGCACGACGCCCCCTTTGCCACCATCACCGCCCCCAAGGTCGGTGACAGTGAAGAGTTTTTTACGGTTCTTCATTATCACCTCCATGAACAGGTTAGAGGGGCGGCTTTGCAGCCGCCCCTCCGTTGTGGATCAAGCCCACATTCCGTCTTTCGCGGGTTCGACCGCGTCGGCAAGTTCTCCGTCCCCAGGCTCATCAGCGGCGTTCGCCGCAATAGGCCAGAGGTCGCCCTTGTTCTCGAAGAGAGCCCCGCGAAGGGGAATCTTGTCGAAGTTGGGCAGTTCAGCTTGAGCGCCGACAGGAATCTTGGAAACGCTTCGAGCGATGCTCTTGGCGTCCGCAGATTCAAGACCGGCCGTCTGAAGATAGTCTTCGACCGATTGAAGATCGAGAACACCTTCGGTCAGGCCGATGATGGCCGCTTTCACCTGGGGCAGCAGTTCAGTCCGCGGAATCACGATCACGCGATCCGGACCATAGACCGAAGTCCAGAAACGGTTCGCGTTCGATTCTCCGCCGACCTGCAGGAAGAAGGCGTGGGCCCGCGTGAGCAGGGCTTGCACCGTCTCCTTGAGGTCGGGGATGTTCTTCTTGTTGATCTGGTGGCCGTTCTCGACCAGTCGATCGAAGACATCCTTCCCGAAGACACGGATCAGCGTATCCGGGTCGATGATGTGTCGGCCCGGTGCATCGCTGATCGTGAAGTCGTAGTGCTTCAGGTCGTAGGCGCTGATGGTGGTCTGGGTGAGGAAGGCGCCGCCGAAAATCCCGTACTGGGGGTCTTCAGGATTGTCGCCACCACCACCTTCGGGAACCATCAGCGTCATCTGCTCTGCGATGCGCTCGTCCAGCTCGGCTTGCGAGCGATTGAGCACATAGTGATCGCAGACATCGCCGAAGATCGAAGTGATCATCTGAGTGTCGTACCGACCGAGGACGGGGTTCGCGCCGGTGGCGAGAAGCTCGTAGGTGGTCGGCAGAACCTTCATGGCGATTTCGACGTTGCGGCCCATCGAGCCCGTCGTATCGAGACGGGTCTCTTCAAGCATCGCAACGCCGCGAAGAAGTTCGAACTTGTCACCCCGCGGTTCATACCACGAGAGCGAGCGACGAATGACCCCGAATCCACTCGGATCAACAAGCGGGTCGAGACCCTTGCCTTCACGGTGGCGTTGCTCACCACGATGGGTCGCCGAACCGGCGGCCCTTGCGGTGTCAGCAACGCCGCGATAGGCAACTTCAGAGAGGACAGCACGTCCCATAGTCTTTCTCCCGTTCTTTACAGAGGATTGGTGGTATAGGGGTAGTAACTCCGTGGCCAAAGACCACGAATAAGACCGTAGAAGTCTGCATGCGCATGCGCAGCATCCTTCGACTTGCCTGTAATCAATTGAAGCAGGTGAGCTTGGTAGCCCCCCTCATTCAACTGGTCGCTCTCAGGAAGCGCACCCGTCTTAGGGTTCGCACCGAGAGCACGCAACACTGCCTGAGCAGCATGTGCGATCTCCTTGCCTACAACGTCGGGAGGAATTCCCGAGTCGTACCGCACCGCCGTCGTCCAATCGAACAGGACGACGTAATGCTGATCACGCTCAACAAGGATGTTGTCCCCGTCGAGGTTACCCACCACAATTCCTTGATCGTGGGCGAAGATCAGCAGCTTGAGCAGTTTTCCCAGCATCCATGCACTGGTGCGCGGATCCACGTAAACGCGGTCGCGGGTAGTGATGTGACTCATGGGGACGAGCTTGGTGATGTCAGTGACACCTTCGAAGCTCATCACCATGATCCGACGCCTGCCCTGTTCCTTCGCGATGAAGGTTTCAATCAGGATAGGGAAGGAAATGCCGTAATTCAGAAGTTCGGGACCCTTCTTCACGGCCGCATACTCTGCTTCCAGAGCGGCGGCACGTTCGCGCATGTCGCGAAGAAGAAAGGCTTCACGATCGATGGCGCCATTGAAGCGAGCTTCGGTGGCGATCTTCAAGATGTGCATGGCTTCTGTGCCGTCTTGTTGACACTGGTAGAGGGTGAATTTTTCGGTGCCTCCGAGCCGTTTGCTGACTCGGTAGGTGCCAGATGCACCCTTTACCGTAGTGAGGGGTTTGGTCATCTGTGAGCCTTTCAAAGGTCAATTTCCTAGGCTTTCTATACCAGAAATATTATCTAATGTCCATTTCGCTCTATCGAGAACAGAGAGATTTCCTACAGCTTAAGAGATTAAGGGTAGGGGAGTGGGACTCCACTATCGGAGTTCTTCTTTCCTACGAGCGACTCCCCTGCCTGTTTTCAGCAATGTGGGGAAGTACTCCTAGGAACTCCTGGGAGGTGAGTCCTAGAGGAGAGTGGATATTCATAGGAAGTACTGGCTCTAGATACTTCAGCGTAGAGAGGCGTACAGAGCCAAGCAGTAGAGGAGTCTGTATAAAGGAAATCAAGCCCGGTCAGAATACGGCCCAGGTATTTGTTAGATTGTATTACGCAAAAGATATATTGTACGAAGTGCTCTCAGGAGAACAGGAATCCGCTGTTTAGGCAGATTCCGTTCCGGACCCTAAGGACCCGCCAGTGATTAGGCTTCCCTCCTTTCGAAGGACCGTAGGCTGGGCCGCCCGCGTGAACGAGCGGCACACAAATTCTACTATGCTAAAAAAGACGAAAAGGGACCACTTCCCCGAAATCCTGAAAACGAACCCGGGGAAGTGCTTTCTGTAAAAGAGATAGAGACCCCTAGAAAGGCCTCTATCTCCCCTACTCCTTACAGGAAGTTACAATGGGTCTCTACTACGAGTCCTGTATCACCGAGATGGCCTGATGGGACTTTGGTATTTCCGTCCTCAGCTTTTCGTAGAAAGCTTTGGCGCGCCAGTGCGACATGGCATAGGTCTGTGCGTTCTCTCCTGAGACGCATTTGAGGTACATGTGATGCTCGTCGAATGACAGTTCTATGTCACTCGCAAGCAGAATCGGTAGCTCCATACTCTACTTCGTGTTGATTGCTGTCACGATGCTCGAGAGAACGAGTTCGATAGACCTGAGAGACGCATTGAGATCCTTTACGGACTGCACGAGCTCGGCTGCCTGTTCCTGGTTCATACTTCGGTTCGGTTAGGGTTATCCATTAAGTCTACGCCTCCTAGAACCAATTGAAAGGATTGAACCCACCAAATGATACTCCCTCTTCTTCCATTCTTGACAAATAGACCATATCTGCTATACTATTTTTAGGTAAAGAACTGCGACATCCCGTCGCCAAGGAGGTCTTTCCGATGAACGTACACGAGCGTATCAACCGTTGGTTCGGGCGGTACTGGTTCTTCCTCGCTCTCGGCCTGGTCCTCTCGGGCTTCGGCGGCTGGAAGCTGTGGGAGGTGATCGACACCTTCGCCAACAACCTGAACCCTGACGCGACCACCGCCATGGCCGGCATCTTCAGCCTGCTGTTCTTGGTGCCGGGCGCCATCCTTCTGTGTGGCGCCAGCAACGTGCTCCGCAGGGACCTGACGGACTGCCCCGAGAAAGCCTGACCAGCGGTCGGCGAGCAACAACCAAAAAGGGCCGGAGAGTGGAAACACTCCCGGCCTTTTCCTATTCCCTACCGCGCCTTCTTTCCGTAATAGGTCGCACGCACCGGCTTCTTCACCCCTTTATTGGAAAACCCACTAGGGCTTCCCTTCGGTATCCATGCAGGCGCCGGTTTCTTCTTTGGTGTATCCATATCTATTTCTTCTTCTGATGATCGCGCCAGCCAAACGTGTAGATGAAAAGCGCGAGCGGCACGAACCAGCCGACGAACTCAGTAAAGGTGAAGCTAGCTTGGTACGGGAGATAGCTCGCCTTATCAATCGCCCAGAGGGTGGCGATAGTGCCGAACACCCAGAGCGTTATGAGCTGTGGCTTCGAGATACCGTAGAGATGCCTCATGCTTCCCTACCCTTTAACCGCAACGATGAGAACGTGGAGCAGGCTGATAATAGTACTCGCAAATCCAGTCCAGAACGCGTAGACCTCGAGACCTGCGTCATTCTTTGCTGAAGCGTGCTTACGTGCTTTGCGGCGTGTCATATACCCACTAGAATATCACGTCTACTTGAGCGTGGTAACGACAAGCTGCACAAGCGAGATGAGCGTACTCATGAGGCCCGTAAGGAAGGCGTACTTCCGAAGACGCCTGCTCCTCGGGTCCTGTTTCTTGCTATGGAGCGACTTGGAGAGGAGTTTCTTCTGGCTGAAGTTGAGTCCCATACAGAATGGTTAGCAGGCCGTAACGGTCTTCTTGATGTACTCGAACGCTTCGTCTACGGAATCGACAACCTGGAAGAGCGCGAGATCCTCTTCGCTAATGGTTGCGTACTTTCCAAGGAGATGGGTCCGGAACATCTCCACGATTGGATCCCAGAAGCCCTTGCCGTACAGCACGATAGGTACCGGCTTGATCTTCTTGGTCTGCACTAAAGTAAGGATCTCCGTGAACTCGTCGAGCGTGCCGAACCCGCCCGGGAAGTAGACGTACACTTCCGACGCGAACGCGAGCATCACCTTCCGAACGAAGAAATGATCGAAGGTGAAGGAATCGGTGAGATACGTATTGTTCGCCTGCTTATCCTCGAGACGGATATTGAGACCGACCGAAGACCCGCCCGCGTCATGGGCACCCTTGTTCCCCGCCTCCATGATGCCGGCCGAGCCGCCCGTAACAACCGCGTAGCCGGCCTTCGCGAGCTTACCAGCGAGCTCAACAGCCTCCTGGTAGTAATGATGATCTGGCTGCGTGCGGACGCTTCCGAAGAAAGTCACTGCAAGACCGTACTTCTTCAGGAGGTCGAACCCATCGACGAACTCTGCCATGATCTTGAATACTCTCCAGCTCTCAAGCTGGGTAGGCTTACAGACGAGTGGCGCCGGGTTGCTTGGCACATCGTGCTTCCCTTCCTCGATAGCGCGCGCGAGCACGGTACCCATCATGCGGTTGCGGTCATCAACGGGCCCTGGTGCAGGGGCCGGAAGGTCGTTTGTCGGTGTCGAGATTATCGGTTCGTCTCCCATGGAATATCGAATGAACTAAAGTCGGGCAATAGTTTCTTATTATACGCTATGCGCGATACCACCTCCGCATGACAGTACGCTCCCGTAAGCGCATTATGCGGCTTCGGCTCGCCCGGCAGCCCGCAGTATGCGAGCGCCGTATCGAGATTGATGGCCGAGTGGCTATTCTTGACCGGCACCTCTACCCCGCGCGATACCATATGCGCCCATGCAAGCGTGTGCACATCGATGGTGCGTTTCGCGAACGGGCACTCGATACCTGCGCGCTTGCACGCAGCCTGTACGAATTCGAGATCGAATGACACGTTCTGCGCGGCGAGAGTCCGCTCCTGGGGACGATCCATAGCCCATGCGACGAATGCCTTGATGAGGCCTTCCTCGGTCTGCTTCCTCGAGCCTTGGTCGACGACCTCCTCTCTCTTGAATCCGTTTATCGCGAGCGCTTCGTCTTCGATCTCCGCACCTTCCCACACCTGACACTCTTCATAGAACTGATTCGTGGGGTCATTGAGATCGAGCGCACCCAAGGAAAGGATGGAATGCTTTGCAGGTACGAGGCCGGTTGTCTCAACGTCGAGGACGATCATGGATATATTCTATATGTACTTGACAAATATGTTTATATATGTATATAATATATCTAGAATCTAGAGCTTCTGAGTAGCAGAATCGAGCCAACCTATTGGCTCTGCCCTGCTGCTTAGATAGCAGCTCCCGAAATGGGATTTCCTAGATGGAAAAGGACATTACAATGGAAAAGTTCGAAGCGAAGCTTTGCGGCTACAACGCGCTCGCCGTGCACATGGCCACTCTCGGCCTCCAGCACATCCTGGGCGGCATTCCGATCTGGTCGAACATCGACGTGAAGGTAGACGATGCGCTCAGCAATGAGGACAGCAAGGTCGTCCATCTCCTCGGAAACCGCATCCATGTGCCTGGCACCCGCCATCTCTACAAACCGGCGGTCCAGGTCACCATGACCAAGACCGAGGGCGGCCACTGGAAATTCAGGGGGATGACCATCTTCCTGCATCACCATCGCATCGACGAGTACATCAGCGACCACAGCGTCGACATCTCGCTCGAGCCGGGCGTCGAGAACATCACGGACTTCAGTTCGCTGCAGTCCGAGGTCGACAATCCGCGTCTGAGCTACAGCGTGTGTCTGCCGGCATTGACGTCGCACTTCATCATTCCGGAATAAGCGCACCGGACAACGTGCGCTAATGAGGGGACGATCTTCGGATCGTCCCCTTTCACGTATCTACTATAAGCCAGGACAGTTAGCAGCAGGACCGTATCCTGCCGCCTCGGCCTCTACTTTCGTCTGGAACCACACGATATTCTCGGTCTTTATCCGCTTCGCGCTGCCGCAGGTCGGCAGGTAGTACTTCGTCCCGTTCTTCGAGGCCAAGTAGGTCCCGGACGTAGCCATAGGGACCGGAGGCTTTGCGGACGTAACCGCTTCAATAGCCGCTGCCGGGCCTCCTGCGCTCGGAAGCGCCTTCTCCGGCAGCTGCTCTATCCAGAACCCATCCTTCCCTTCGGCCTTGGCCATATCCTTTCCAGCCAATATCCCGAGCCCGAAGGCCAGGGTCGCAGAAAGGATAAGCACCAGAACAACGAGGATATCAGGCGGAATACGGCCTAGGAGCGCCTTGCCTCTCTGTGTACCGTCTGCTATAGTCATACCTAAGTAAAGTATAACGTATGGCAAGTACAAAGGCTGGAGGATCAGCAAAAAACCTCAACGACTCAAACCCGAAATTCCTCGGGGTTAAGCTTTCTGATGGCCAGGCAGCTCGCCCAGGCATGATTATCGTCCGCCAGCGCGGCACCAAGATCGAGGCCGGTAAGAACGTTAAGGTCGGTCATGACCACACCCTCTACTCCATGGTTGTCGGCAAGGTCTCCTTCCGCAGCCGCCGCAAGACCAACTTTGACGGCCGTGTCGTCCAGAAGAAGGTCGTCGACGTCGTCCCCGCGTAAGACACGTCGCTGAAAAAGCCGCCACGAGCGGCCTTTTTCGTACCTCGTTCTATTTGACATATATAGGTATGTGTTTTAATATCTACCTGGAGATTCCTCGGCGTATGCGGAAACGGCTTCGCGCCATTCGCCCGCCGAATCATCAATCAGCACTTCGAGAAACGGAGAACTATCATGAAAAGGTTGCTTGTGACAGCATTCGCTGTCCTTGCCCTCTTCGGCTGCGACAAGGCGCCTGAGGAGAAATCTGCATCACCTGTAGCCAGGCCCATAGCGGCTGAGACGGTATCAGAACGTCCGGCTCCCCAGCCGGTCGCTGAAATCATCGTCACCAACGCCGAGATCAACGCCGGCAAGAACGAATGGGTCGCCGCTCAGGCAGCCCAGCACAACATCAGCATCGCCGAAGTCGAGCGCCGTGCGCGCTTCATGCGCGCGACGCCCGACATGCAGGTGACCGTCTGCGGCAGGACCGTGGCATTCACCAAGACCATCTGGCACTCATGCGAAGCGGCCATCAAGGCCTCACGCGTGGCCCAGGTCGCCGCTCCCGTTCGGGACGCGGACACAGTCACCCTGACGCGCCAGCAGTACAACCAGCTGCGCGACGATGCCTATGAGAATCCCGAAGAAACCGACCCGACGAAGCTTCGCAGCTATCGCGAGAAGGCCGGGAGACTTGAGGTTCAGGTCGACAACCTGGACGGTGTCAACCTGTCGCACTGGACCATGCTCTTCGGGGGTTTGATCGCCGGCGCCATCCTCTTCAGGGTGGTGTTCCGTCGCAAGAAGGACAGCCCGCAGAAAAAGGATCTTCCTCGCGAGGATCCGCGGCCAGCAACGGCTGAGGCGGCTACAAGCCCTCCCTCGACACCCGGTGACTTCACGGGGTAACACCCAACGAAATTCCGCTAGCGTCATCTAGCATCAAGCACCTAAGCAAGCTTCTCCGGGAAGGGCTATAAGCTCCCTGTTGCAGACCAGCGTCACGTATTCCTTCGGGAATGCGTTCTCTCCAAGGTAACGCGGAGAGAACAGTCGCAGGTCGTAAGATCTGAGACGAGACAGTCTTGTAAGACTACACAAAAAGGCGATCCTCCCCGGACCGCCTTTCTCTATATCTTCTTTTGCTTATTCCGCCTCGATCGTAATCGAAAGCTTTCCGAAGCTCTCGCCGAGAGAGACTGGCACGTCGAAGGTGCCGAGCTCCTTGAACGGCTTCTCGAGCTTGATAGCGTCTGCCGGAAGCTCCGTTGCCTTCGCGATGTCCGCGACGTCAACCGCGTCATACAGGTGCCCCTTCTCGTTCGCCTTCTTGAGGATAACGATGCGCTCTTCGCTAAGCGCCGAAAGGCGGTCCTGGATAAGCTTCACGTCGAGCTCCTTCCGGTCTGAGTCCTGCTTTATGCGAAGCTCAGCCTGCTTTAGGTTAGCGGGCGTCGCGAGTGCGGCCATGCCGCGAGGGATAAGGAAATTCTGCGCGTGTCCGTCCGCGCAATTAACGACAGCTCCCGCACGGCCCGTATTCTTAACGTCTTTGAGTAGTACGACTTTCATATATATGCATCCTACCGGGCAAGGCTCTATAGAGCAAATTGACTGAACTCTATTGCTCTGGCACTATCAATTCCAGAACGCACTCTGGAGATAGATGCGATGAAGACTTCCGTTACCAAAAGCAGCGATTTCGCTGCAGTCTACATGGTGCCCCTGATGGTCGGCATTACGGTTACCCTGGCCGCCATGGCACTTGGCGCGCATCTTCAGATGCCTGTTTTTACCATCCAGGGCGCCAAGGTCCTCGGGAACATATTTCTTGTTGTGACCGTTACCCTATGGGTGTTGATGCTTCTTGTTGCTAGCCGCGACAGATATGTGAGACGCATGCGTGAAGAGTCTGAAAAACGAGTATTCTATATACTCGACGATGAAGATTGATCGAAAAGCCGCCCGGCTTTGCAACCGGGCGGCTTCTTCATTTCTGAATGCTACTTGCCTGTCGTGAGGAATTGTATGGCGCGTGCCTTCTGCGGATCAGTCTTCGCTTCCCTGTCTTCCTTCGTATACGCAACCTCTATGTCAGGGGTTAGTCCGCCGTCTGAGATGGAGCGGCCTGCAGGGGTTAACCAGCGCGCGATAGTAACCTTGAGCGCACCGCCATTGATATCAACAAGCTCTTGCACCGAGCCCTTGCCGAATGAGCGCGTCCCAATGAGCGTCGCTGCGTCCGCGTCCTGGAGCGCTCCTGCGAGGATCTCTGACGCTGACGCGGAGCCCTGGTCGATAAGGACCGCAACCTGCGTGCCTTCAGGGAGTCCGCCGATGCCCCGGCTCCTGTGTACGACGTTCTCCTGCTTGCCCTTGTAGTCTTCCGTTACAACCGCGGCGCCCTTCGGAAGGAAGTGGCTTGCGATAGAGACAGCTGACTCGAGGTACCCGCCTGGGTTGCTGCGGAGGTCGATAACGAGCTTATTCGAGCCCGACTTCCTGAAATCAGCGATCGCCTTCGAGAAGAGCTGGCTCGAATTAGCCGTGAAGCTGTAGAAGGAGATGACATAGACGCCGCTCTCATCGAGCGTCGACTCGATGGTCGGGACGGTGATGGTATCGCGCACGACCGGAATCTCGAGCGATTCGCCATCGCGCAGGATCACGAACGTAACCGTCGTTCCCTTCTCGCCACGGATGAGCTTCACTGCCTCGTCAGTCGACAGGCCGTCGGTCGAGGTCTTATCGATCGAGATGATCATGTCTCCCGAGCGAAGTCCTGCGCGTTCTGCAGGGGTTCCCTTCAAAGGAGCGATGACCGTAAGCACTCCTTCCTTGACACCGATCTCCATGCCTACGCCCTGGAAATCCCCGCGGATATCATCCTGGAACTTCTTCGCCTCGGTTGGGGGCATGAATACGGTGTACGGGTCGCCGTAGGACGAGGCGAGACCCTGGATAGCGCCCCAGATCTTGCTCTCAGCAGATGGCGGCGTACTCGTCGCATGCGTCTGCACGAAGCGCTCGTTAAGCGCATTCCATGCCTTCCAGAAGTCCGTAAGGTCTGCCGTAGTGTCGGGCGTTGCATCAAGACCGTCTCCAAGGAGCGGCACGTTAGAGAGCATGCGGCTGCCGCCTGCGGCACCCACCGTAACGCCGCCGGCGAACCCGATCGCGAGCATGAGCGCGAGCGATACGCCGAGCTTGGCGAGTTTTGCAAACGAACCAGGACGCGCGTTGGTATCTTCAGAAGGATTCATAGCCAAATCATATCATGATGCGCATATCCACTAGTAGTCTGACTATGAACCCTTCAGGCACGCATACAGAGCGTATACTTACGAGTAATGATACTCAGGCACACACGCGGGAAATCCGTATGGGTCGATCTCGAATGCCCTACGGAAGACGAGATCAGGGACGTGATGCGTGAATTCGCTATCGACGAACGCATCCACGAAGAGATATCGACCCCGACTCCCTATCCGCTCTCGATCGCCTTCCCTGGCTATTCCTATCTCATCCTTCATTTCCCGGTCGCAGGCTCTGAGGACGGGACGCGCTCGCAGGAGGTAGATTTCATCGTCGGGAAGCATTTCATTATCACCGCCCGGTACGAGACCATCGAATCACTTCACAACCTGCATAAGGTACTCGAAGCAGAGGAATTGCTCGGACTACCCGAAAAGACCACACGTACCGCTGAGCTGCTTGAACGTGTTATCGGCCGCCTGTACGCCGCTATCAGCGAGGAGATCGAGCATGCCGGAAAGCGACTCGAGCGTATCGAGCGCGATATCTTCTCAGGAAAGGAGCAGGCAACGGTGCGCACTATATCCGAATCGGGACGAATCCTTCTTCGATTCGAGACCGCGCTCGCACGCCATAAGGAACCGCTGGCAGATTTCCTCGCCGCGCTCTCGACACCGACCTTCTTCGGAACGAATTTCGAGGAACCAGCGACACATATCGAAGCGAGGCGCATACACGCAGCCTCTCTTGTTGCGTCCTATCGTGCGGTTGCTCAGGAGCTCCGTGTTACGAACGACTCCCTGCTCTCCGCGAGCCAGAACCAAGTGACGAAGACGTTGACCGTCATGGCATTTACCGCGGTCCCTCTCACGCTTATTGCTTCCGTATTCGGCATGAACGTCGAAGCGATGCCAATCGTGCACGGCCCGAACGGCTTCTGGATCATCCTCGCCATCATGGCGATTGCCGCGCTATCGCTCTACGTCTATTTCAAGATCCGTCGCTGGCTCTAGACGCCTGAGGTAGAATAAGGATATGAAATGGCTCACCTCACTCTTTGCCCGCGAGAGCGAGCCGGCGAAAAGCGACGCGCCGCTTTTCTTCACCAATACCCTTTCAGGAAACAAGGAAGCATTCTCCTCCCGCAAGGCAGGAGAAGTCTCCATGTATTCCTGCGGACCAACCGTCTATAGCAGGCAGCACATCGGGAACCTGAAGGCGCCTGTGTTCGCTGATCTCGTTGCCCGCGTACTTACGTCTTCCGGATACCGCGTGCGAAGAGTCATGAACATAACGGATGTCGGGCACCTGGTCTCTGACGCGGACGAGGGAGAGGACAAGATGGAGAAGGGCGCGCGCGCGGAAGGACTCTCAGCGCAGGAGATCGCCGCTCGCTACGCGAAAGCCTTCCTCGAGGACATCAAGGCGCTCAATATCGATACGGGTGCTCTTAGCTTTCCGCGTGCAACGGATTACATAAAGGAGCAGGTTGCCATGGTGCAGGCGCTCGAGGAAAAGGGCTACACCTACGAAACCTCAGACGGTATCTATTTCGACACGAGCCGCTTCCCTTCCTATGGCGCACTGAGTCATGGGGGCACGAGTTTCCGCGAAGAAGCGTTCGCCGAGATCGGGCGACGCATCGCCGGCAACGCCGAGAAGAAGCATCCGGCAGACTTCGCACTCTGGAAGTTCTCTCCAAGAGGAAGCAAGCGAGAGCAGGAATGGAGCTCACCCTGGGGTATGGGATTCCCGGGCTGGCATATCGAGTGTTCTGCGATGGCGAAAGCGCTCCTTGGTCCTGAGCTCGACATCCATACGGGCGGCATCGATCACATCCCCGTACATCACACCAACGAAATAGCGCAGTCCGAAAGCGTGAACGGCAGGCCGCTGTCGCGCTTCTGGCTGCACGAAGCGTTCATCAATCTTGGCGAGGAGAAGATCGCGAAGTCTACCGGGAATGTGATCTATCTCTCTGACATCACCGAGCGCGGCTACAGCCCGCTCGCGCTCCGCTACCTCTTCCTTCAGGCGCACTACCGCTCACCCATCTCTTTCTCCTGGGATGCCCTTGCGGCAGCTAACGAGGCGCTCCAGCGTCTGACGCGCCTTTCGCAGAAGATCGTTGCCGAAGCTAAGGGCAATCTAAAGCAGTCTGATGCGAGTCGCCAGATGATCGCGCTCCTCAGAGATGACCTCGCGACGCCCGCAGCGCTCGCCCTTCTGTGGCAATCAGTGCGGGATGAGGATATGGAGCGCGAAGAGCAGCTTGCCGTTATAGACGCCGCGGAGAGCGTCCTTGGCCTCTCTCTTCTGTCTCCAAAAGACGTGCTCGATGTCCCAGGGCACATACAGGCGCTCGTTGATGAGCGGGAACTGGCTCGCAAAAGCGGCGACTTCGCGAAGTCTGACGCTCTGCGTATCCACATAGGAGAAGGGGGATATCATGTGGAGGACGGGCCTTCCGGAGCCATAGTCACCAGGAAGCCCGGTTGATAGAATAGAGGGTATGGCAGCAGACCCCACCCTCCGCGTTCCTCCTCAGAGTCTCGAGTCGGAGCGTGCGCTCCTCGGCTCTCTTCTCCTGAAGCCTGACGCCATACACGACGTCTCGGACCTCATTCGTCCGGAGTCGTTCTATGCAGAGAAGCATCGCCATATCTTCGATTGCATGCGCGAGCTCGTTGAGCGGGGCGAACCGATCGACATGCTCTCCTTGGGAGAGCGTTTGAATACGAAGGGCCTCCTCGAGCGAGCCGGCGGGCGGGCGTACATCGCGGAGCTCGCAAGCTCCTCCCCTACTCCCGGCAACTTCAATCACTACGCGGAGCTCGTCGTCCGGAAGCACATCATGCGCTCCCTGATCGACTGCGCGAGCGATATCACGGAATCCGCGTATGACGACGGCGTCGACACGGCGGTTGCGCTCGATTCTGCAGAGAAGTCTATCTACGCCATCGGGAACTCATCGGCGACGCATAAGTTCGTGGCTATCAAGGACAAGATGGATGATGCCTGGGATCGCATCGAGTCCCTTTCGAAGAATAAGGGGGCTATCCGCGGCGTCTCTACCGGCTTCCCTGATCTCGACAACCTCCTCTCCGGCCTGCATAAGTCAGACCTCATTATCCTCGCGGCTCGTCCATCGATGGGAAAGACATCGCTCGCGCTCGATATCGCACGCAATGCCGCGGTGCGTCACGATACGCCGGTAGGTATCTTCTCCCTCGAGATGAGCTCGGAGCAACTCGTTGATCGCATGCTCTCGGCGGAATCCTTCATCGACTCCTGGAAGATGCGCACAGGTGCCATACATGCCGAGGAAGACTTCAGCAAGATCCGCGATGCGCTCGAGAGCCTCTCGAAGGCGCCGATCTACATCGATGACAAGCCGGCGCAGAACATCCTTTCCATGCGTGCCGTTGCGCGCCGCCTGAAGCGCGAGCGCGGTATCGGCCTCATCATCGTCGACTACCTCCAGCTCATGGCCCCGACCAACACCAAGGCATCCGATTCCATGGTGCAGCAGGTTACGGAGATCTCTCGCTCCTTGAAGCAGCTCGCGCGTGAGATTGAGGTCCCGGTTATCGCGCTCTCCCAGCTCTCCCGTGCCGTTGAGCAGCGCGGCGGTACCCCTCGTCTTTCTGACCTTCGAGACTCGGGTTCCATCGAGCAGGACGCCGACGTCGTTATGTTCATCCATCGCGAAGATAAGGTGAACAAGGACAGCGATCGCCCGAATATTGCGCAGATTCTTGTTGAGAAGCATCGTAACGGACCGACCGGAAAGGTGGAGCTCTATTTCGACGAGAAGCGCACGAGCTTCATGCCGATGGATAAGACCGGATACGGCGAGTTCGCTGACGAATTCTAGCTATGCGCGATCGTATCGAGGACCTGTCGTCTGCGTTCAACCGCTTTCCGGGAATCGGACCCCGCCAGGCGAAGCGCTTCGTGTACCACCTTCTTGCGGTGCCACAGAGCGACCGTAACCGTCTTGCGGACCTTATCGCTAATCTCGGCAACGACGTGCAGCAGTGCGCTATGTGCATGCGCTTCGCACCGGTTACGTCAGAGTCTCTCTGCAACTACTGCGCGGACCAGAACCGCCAGGATGCGATCCTCATGATCCTCGAAAAGGACCAGGACCTCGTTGCTGTCGAGCGCACTGGCACGTACCGCGGGCGGTACTTCGTGCTCGGCGGCGTGCTGACGCTTTCCGGGAAAGGCGCGATACGTGAGCGAGACTTGATACGGGTCGTCGAGGCAAGGGCGAATGCGGGGTTGTCTGAGATCGTGCTCGCGCTTTCCGCAACCTCTGAGGGAGAGCATACCGCAGACCGCGTACGCGAAGTCCTCGCGCCCCTGCGCGGACCTATACTCATTTCAGAGCTTGGGCGCGGGCTCTCAACCGGCAGCGAGCTCGAGTACGCGGACTCCACAACTCTTTCGGCGGCGCTTCAGAACAGGAAGGAGACGTAAGTAACGTATATGAAGACACCTCGGAGTAGTAGTTCCGAGGTGTGTTCCCTTTTAGTAGCAGCTCACGCAAGAACCTGACACCCACTCAGGTTCGACACCCCGAAGGTGCACGATGTCGTGGGGGGTGCCGGTGCACCAGACCAGCCGTTCAGCTTCTGCGGGGTTAACCCGTGAAAGCATGAAGACAGGTAGGGCTCTGCCAAGTTCAGGTATAAAGAGCTCTTCTCGCTCGTACGGAACCCGTCCAGGAATCCGCATGATCCTTTGGATAGCTCCTTCTTTCGAATCCCGATCGGGGCAGACGCGAACAAGTATTGTGGACATGCTGTATCCTTCTGCAAATCGGGTCTGTTTAAACTATACAATATACTTTACGTAACGCAATAACCGCCCTCTCGGGCGGCTTCTGCTTACGCGATCGAGTCGATCTTGACCCTGATCTCCGGCTGGCGGTGTCCGCGGCGCTTCAGATAGCGGCTCTTAGCCTTGTACTTGACCACCTCGATCTTCTTCGCGCGTCCTACCGAGTACACGGTGCCGGTGACGGTCTTGCCGACTAGAGTCGGGGTACCGAGCACGAGGGTGCCGTTATCGGTCATGAGGACCTCATCGAAGGTGATAGTGTCGCCCTTCTTGATGTCCTGGGTGGCTGCGCCACGGCCAAGCTTCTCGATGGTTACGAGAGCGCCTGGGGATACGACATACTGCTTGCCGCCGGTCTTGATTACTGCGAGTTCCATAGTCACACCAGAATACCGAAATAGGCCCTAAAAAGCAAGGCCGCCGTATACATACGGCGGCCCATGGTTCATTTAAGAACCCTACGGGTGGAACCCGTTATTCGCTGCGGGGCTGTACGGCAGCAGTCCCTCATCCGACACGATGAACCGTTGAGGCAGTTCCTGCGTTGAGCGATACACCTCCGCGGCGCACGGGATTCCGCGCACCAGCCGGCTGATCATTACCACCCAGGTCCTGTTCTCCTCAGACCCTTCAGGGATGGAGGCCTCGAGGCAGTACACGGCGCCATATGGCAAGACCATGGACAGATCCTTGGCAGCCTCTGGCACCTGGCACACGGCCTTCTTGAAGCCGCGCTGGTAGCCGTAACGTTCGGCGAAATAGGCGGCCAGGACGAGAGGGACAGCGACGAACAGGAACAAACCGATGTAATACGCGATGGACATGTTTCGTCCTCCTTTGACACGAGCGTATCTCGTGCTCTTCGATCGTTATATGAGAATTATACTGCCTAGTCAAGTACCACTGCGGATGGCTTTTCCAACAGTTCCACCTGGAGTCCAATCTTCTCTTCCGCTATCCGATATACATCCTTTTCAACCTTCCCGAGCTCCTTATACCCGCTGTTGTAATGCGAAACGGCAGTGCCTAATGCAGCCCCGAGCTTCTGGTAGTAGGTCTCGTAGGCGCCGAGATGCTTCCCGAGCTCCCCGACGCGCTTCTGGATCTCCTCGGCACGCTTCTCGATCTGGAGAGCCTTCAGGCCCTGCATAACGGTCTGGAGGTATGCGAGGAAGGATGTCGGCGAGACGATGATCACCTTGAATTTGCCTGCGGCCCTCTGGATGAGGTTCTCTTCCTCCCCTGCTCCCACCTGGTTCGTAAGGAGGTCGTAATAGATGCCTTCCGAAGGAATGAACATGAACGCGAAGTCCATAGTTCCCTCTTCTGGACGAATGTACTTGGCCGTTTCTGAGATCCTGAGCTTCAGGTCGTTCACGAACGCCTTCTCAAGCGCGATACGCTCTGCGCCTTCTGCGTGGATGTAGCGGTTGTAATTGTCGAGAGAGAACTTCGAGTCGATCGGAACGATCTTGTCGTTTATGTAAACTGCGGCGTCGACGATCTCGCCGTTCTCGAACATATGCTGCATCTTGAACATGCCGGGCGGCAATACGTTCTTCAGGACCGTCTCAAGATAATACTCGCCGAGGATGCCGCGCTGCTTCGGATTCTTCAGGATGTCCTGGAGATTCTTCAATTGCTCCGCGAACTTACCCGTCTCGCGGCCGATCTCCTTCACCGAAGTTATCTCTGCCGTTATCTCCTTTATGAGGCGTGACGACTCTCCGAGCTGGCTGCGAACGGTCTCATGCATCTGCTTCGAGGACTCGTTCATGCGAGAGTCCAAGGAGCGCTCGAGCTTCTCCATCTGGTTCTGAATGAGCATAAGCCCTCCATCATCCCTCGGCTTGTCGTTCTCGCGACGTCTGAGCATGAGCCAGAGCCCGATCCCCTGCATGAGGATCAGGACCGCGACGATGATGACGATCGTTATGACATTCATGCCTTGAGTATAGCGGATTTGGTTTCCTGACGTATGAACAGGACCCACTTCGCAAGCTCGATGGTTGCGAGGTTGAAGAGTCCGAATCCAACGAGGATAAGAAGCTGGAGCGGCGTCGGCTGGGTTACGTGCACGAGCTTCTGAAGGAACGGCACGTAGAGCGCTGCCAGGAGGAGCGCGGTACTCGCGAAGAGCGATATCAGGAGGAAGCGGTTCGAGAGAAGCGGGAGCTTCCAGAGCGGGGTCCCGAAGCTCTTCATGGAGAACGCCATGAAGATGCAGTTCACGGACACGGCGACGAACATCAAGGTCTGGATCTGCTCGAGCGGAAGCTTGATCGAAAGGAGGTACAGGTAGATAGCGATGAGTACCGCCGCCGTGATCGACCCTACGAGCACGATGAGCTTGATGAGCTTCGGCGAGAGCACGCGCGCGTTCTCTGGATCCTTCGGATTCCGCTTCATCGCATCAGGATAGAGAGGCTCGAACGCGAACGCGAAGTTCATGAGCCCACCCTCGATAAGGTTTGACCACAGCACCTGGGTGGCGAGGATCGGCAGCGGCAGCCCGAAGATAAGCGAGAACGTGATAAGCACTACCTCGCTGAAGTTCGTCGAGAGCATGTACGCGAAGATCTTCTTGAAGTTGTCTCGTAGACGGCGTCCCTCCCTGATCGCTGCCGTTATAACGGAGAACCCGTTATCAAGGAGCACGAGATCCGATGCTTCTTTCGCCACGTCGGTTCCTGAACCGAGCGCGATGCCGATCGCCGCCGCACGAAGCGCAGGCGCATCGTTCACGCCGTCTCCGGTCATGGCGGTTACCTCTCCCGCGTCCTTGAGCACGTTCGCGATCCGGAGCTTTTCCGCGGGCGCAACGCGCGCGAAGACCGTATGCGAGCGAAGAAGCTCGAGGAGCTCCGCATCCGAAAGCGGCGAGAGTTCTGCGCCGGTGTACGCGCGTTCTTCGTCGTCCGCGATGCCGACCGCTCGCGCGATAGAGAGCGCGGTCTCCGGATTGTCGCCCGTAAGCATGATCACGCGGGCGCCTGCGCTCTTCATCTCAGCGATCGCGTCCTTGGCCTCAGGACGTATGACGTCAGAGAACACCAGGAGTCCGAGGAACTCTCCACTGGCAAGGAACTCGACCAAATCCGCTTCAGCCGGGAATCGCCCATGCGATGCCTCAGCGCGTGCAACCGCGATCACGCGCTTCCCTTCCTGTGCCGCTCGTGAGAGCGCATCGTCGAAATGCGTACGCGTCTCGTCCGCAATGGTATGGATGGTTGAGAGGAACAATTCCGGTGCACCGGTGATATAGGCAACCGACTTCCCGCCATCGTCAACGAGCATACCGCCGAAACGGCGCGAGGAATCGAAGTGAAGCTCATCAAGACGCGGCAGCTCCTTTATGAGTACGTGCTGCGCGATGCCGTTCTTAAGGCCTGACATGACGATCGCCTGCTCGATCGGCCTGCCATGCACAACGAGCTTCTCATCGACCGGCGCCTCCGGCCGTTCCTCGACATACGCGTTTGACGCGAGGACCGCACCCCGGAGAAGCGCGTTAGGCTCGCCCTCCGGCGCGTCCGTAGCGGTGCCATTCCTGGTTACGAACATCTCGAGCGTCATGCGTCCCTCGGTGAGGGTCCCGGTCTTATCCGTCAGGATGATGCTCGTCGTCCCGAGCGTCTCTGCCGCAAGGAGATTGCGCACCAAACCTCCGCTCTTGAGGATACGCTCCATGCCGAGCGCGAGCACGACCGTAACCGCGGCAGGAAGCCCCTCCGGGACGGACGCGACGGCGAGCGCGATAGCGGTGAATATCGTCTCGTCGAGCGGCAGGCCGCGCAGGAGGCCGAGCGCGATGATGCCGACGATAACGACCGACACCGCACCGAGGATGAAGCGCGCCACCTGCCGTATGTCGCGCATTAAAGGCGTGACCGACTCGTCTTTCTTTCCGAGCTCGAGCGCTATCTGCCCGAGTTCGGTGTCGCCCCCGACCGCAACCACGATGCCCTTGCCCGCTCCCGCAGACACGAGCGTGCCGGCATAGGCCATGCCTGAGCGCTCCACCAAGGGAGCATCCTCTTTGGCAGCCTCCGTATTCTTCTCGACCGCCATCCATTCGCCTGACAGCGCTGATTCGTTTATAGAAAGCCCGTGCACCTCGATAAGGCGCACATCCGCGGGTATAGCGTTCCCGGTTGATAGCATCACCACGTCGCCTACGACCAGCTCCTCTGCCGCGATGCGTATAGGCTCCCCGCCCCGTTCAACTACCGCGTACCGGGCCTCCCCTTTCTTAAGGGCTTCGAACGCCTTTGATGCACGACCCTCCTGCACAAGGCCCATGATGACGTTCACGAGGAGCGCGGCCGCGATGATGAGCGCGTCAGTGAAATGAGACAGGAATACGGTGGCGAGCGCGGCCGCGATGAGCACTAAGGTGATCGGGCTCGCGAACTGACGGATGATGCGCATGAATATGGTTTCGCGCTCAGGCTCAGGCATCCGGTTGCCGCCGTCCTTAAGGCGCCGTGCGGCTTCCTCCCTCAGGAGTCCGTGAGTGAGATCGGTGTTCAGCTTCTCTGCTATCGATGCAGGGGCAAGCGCGTGCCAGGGTTCTCTGTATGCCATTCCCTGGATTATACCCGACTTAAGAACGGTACCCAGGGAGAGCCGGAGGTGCTAGGATTTCTGCATGACCATACACCAAGGAATCAAGGCAGGAATCCCTGACGCGCTCCGTGCGAAGGACGAAGTCCGCCTGCGCACCCTCCGATCGCTCACGACCGCCATGACCAACGAAGTCGTCGCGAAGAAACGGAAGCCCGACGAGTTCCTTACGGACGAGGAGGCATTCGCGGTACTTAAGCGCGCGAGCAACCAGCGCAAGGACTCCATCGAGCAGTTCGAAGCGGCAGGCCGCGACGAGCTGGCCGTACCCGAGAAGGAGGAGCTTCTGGTCATCGAATCGTTCCTCCCGGCACAGATGGGCACCGAGGATATCGAGGCCGTGGTGAAGGCGAAGATGGCTGAGATGGGCGTGTCCGAAAAGAAGGACGCAGGACGCTTCACGGGTGCCGTGATGCAGGAACTCAAGGGCAAGGCGGATGGCGGTGCCGTAAAGGCGGTCATCGATTCCCTGCTCAGCTAGAATTGACGACTGACGATATGTGATGCATATTCTCCCTAGACAAAGGAGAATTGTTCATGACAACGGCAGTATGGAGGATCTCGGGCACAGCGCTTTTGCTGAGCCTGCCTGAACTCGATATCGAAAGGACCGTATGGGTCGACTACGTCTCTGAAGACCGGATGATATTCCGGACCCAGCACCCCTTTGAGCTGGAGGACGATGTGGTTGCGATCGAGTATCGCGGCCATTCATCCAAGGCGAAAGGTCTTGACCCGTATGAGGGCCTCGTCCATCAGCCTCTCTATCTAGCCATGAGACAGTTTGCGCTGGCTATCATGGCAGGGGTGCGCGGCGTTGTGCCCCGTACGACGGTTAACCTCGGCGGCAGCAGTGCGCATATCTATCAGGTTACGCGTGACCTGGTAGAACTGGGCATGCTGAAGGTGCCGAAGCTGCATGCACGCATCCGGCGGGGATCATCAGCACCCAGGGACGACATGCGTGAAGTCTGGTGCGCTCACCTCGCCGACATCCTCTGGAGCGGCATGAAAGATCCTGAGCAACCTGAGCTCGCGCTCGCGGGATAGGCCGCCATCTTCAAGGGCGTCTTCGTATTCGTACGGAGGCGCCCTTTGACTATATTCATATAAATAGTATAGTGCATATCGAAAGGAGCCTTCCCATGATCAAGAAGCGACCCAGCGCTTCCCATTGGAAGTGCGACGAAACCGGTCTTTTCATTCTGACGCCGACAGGACCTGTCGAGATCTACATAGACGCCATCTCTCTCGAAGAGGTCCGATACTTCTATCACGGCCGGGACTACATATACGAACGCAAGTTCGCCTATGCCTGCCGACGGTACGAGCACAATCCGGGTACTCCGGGCGAGCACTGGCGCAAAGCAGTCGTAGACCTCTCACGGTCGCTCATGCATGCGCACTTCGCCATGCTGCAACCAGGGTGGGTGCGTTCACGCCCCTTCATCTGGGTAGACGGCGAGAAATTGGTGTTCCAACGGATCAGCCAGCGCTACTTCGCGTTCAGCTGGAACGAGGCTCGCTATGCCTTCTTCAGGAATGATGAGGGCGATATCGAGATCAGCGCGTACGACAAGGACGCGATGGAGCTGCCAGAGAGCCTGTGCGCGAGCCTCCTTTGGTTCGCTGTCCGGATATGGCATGCCATTCCGGTTCCAGTACCGCTTCCCCGCTTCGATGCGGAACGGTACAATGACTTCGTGAGTATGGAGAATCCAATGCGTAATCCGAGAAAGCGTCCTGCGCACGTCGAGTCGGCGTACCAGCGGCTCGCGTACGCCGAACGGAACGGCCATCCGGTCGAGGAGATCGACAAGCATCGTGGCGAGCTCCACCAGTTCGGCAAACGCGGCGCAGAAGCCCGGAAGCAGGCACCGCCCGCCTCCGAGACTTCAGCGGAAGCCTTGATCCGGAGGGAGAATCTCATCCGGGAAAACGAAGCCCGTGCTATGGGCCTCGAACGGGGAGATCATCTCCTTCCGCCGGACGAACGTCCCGAGGAGTTCCGCGACTTCGCTGCGTAAGCGGCAAAACCAACTCAATAATCGCTAGGCCCTCTCGCAGGTCCTAGCGGTTTCTTTTATCCTACGAGATGGTAGAGTCCTCTCAGAGTTCGGTGATGGTGGGGCCTTAGAGCCAATTCCTACAAAAGGACCGCCGAACATGAGTGCCAATCTTATCGTACTGAAGCCGTCGTTCTCTGACGAGATGGAGAACAACGTTCCGCTCGCACTGACTGCCCTGTTGCCGTTCCGTTACGTCAACGAGCTAAAGATAAAGGAATTCTTCAGGTCAGGACCTCATCCGGAGATCAAGATTCTGGAAGAAGGGACGCTGGTGCTTGAACGCCAGGTCGACCCCGAGAACTCAGAGGAGCTCAATATCCAAGCCTGGGCATTCGCTGCAGAATTGCAGCTCGCCTTTGAGACGGGATCGTCGTACGTCTACTGAACTCGATTCAGGATCCAAGCCGCCCACTCGCAGAATGCGTACCGGGCGGTTTACCTTTTATACGGTACCATTCCCTACGATGACTCCCTCGTTCGTCATGCTCGACAAGGAACTCGGACAGACCCCGCTCCAGGCTATCGATGCGTGGAGGCTTGAGCACCCTGCGCATAAGGACATCCCGGCGACCTACGCCGGCAGGCTCGATCCCATGGCAACCGGGAAGCTTCTCGTCTTGCTTGGCGAGGAGTGCAAGAACCAGGAAGCCTATCGAGGTCTCGATAAGGAGTACGATATCGAAGTGCTCCTTGATTTCTCTACGGACACAGGAGACGTACTTGGAATGCCTGCATATGCACGTACCGCTACGCTTCCAAGCGACACGGATATCACTCGCGCTGTTCGTGCTCAGGTTGGAGTGAAGGAAGTGCCGTATCCTGCCTTCTCATCGAAGACCGTAGACGGAAAGCCCTTGTTCCTCTATGCGCTCGAAGGGACGCTCGATTCTATTTCTCTCCCTACTCATGAAGAGAAGATCTACTCCATAAAGAAGCTCGGGATACGTACGGTTGAAACCGCTGGCCTACAGAGAGAGATTGCCCGTATTCTTTCTCATGCGCCACGCACGAACGAACCCTCAAAGGAGCTCGGCGCTGATTTCAGGCAAGACGAGATTGCAGCGGCATGGCATGAGTCGCTATCTACAATCGGAGACCGTACCTTCGTGGTGCTCACGCTCACGGTTACCTGTGCGTCAGGCACCTATATGCGCAGCCTTGCTGAACGAATCGGAGCGAGCATAGGCACGAACGCCACTGCCCTTTCCATACACAGGACGCGCATAGGACGATACGCGGCACTTCCCTACGGCCTCGGGCTCTGGACCAGGACCTACTAACAGCCAGAGAGCTTTCCTGGTACGAATGAAGCCCCGGACCGCAGTGTCCGGGGCTTCGCATTAGATCTGCGTGATCGTTACCAGGTGAAGCGTCGTTGCCGCAAGAAGTATCAGATGCTGCACTTCCCGAAACCCGAACGCACCAGGCACCGGGTTCGGCTTCTTGCGGGAATAGATGACGAACTGCAGGAAATACAGCGCAACGCCTGCAAGGAATCCTGCCCAGCCAACGGCGGAAAGCATGTCTGGAGCGGCAACTGACATGCCCAAGCCGCCTAACCCGAGCACGAGGAACAGAATCCCTCGCAGCTTCTCCTTATCCGGCAACAAGAGCCGCACCACGAGAATCACCGCCATAACCGCAGAGAGGACTAGGACGCGCCACCGCCAGGATCCTTCGGGAAGCGACTGCATCCAGAACTGGACGTAGGTCGCCGTTATGAGCACGGCGATCATGAGGTGATCGATCGTCTGGCGGACCCTGCAGTGCGGGCGCCAGTGGTACACGCAACTTGCGAGATACTGCGCAGCGATAACGATAGGCAGCACAAAGGGCGAGACGGCTTGAGCAACGAGAAAGCCGATGGCGATACCCGCTCCGATCAGATCGATAATGCTGACGACAGGATGCCGCGGAAAGAGTCCGCAGTCGTCCTCTCGGTGTGCGAACACGTTCATGGCAACCTCCGCTAAGAACTCCGGTGTGAGCCTACCATGGGTGGATATAATGCAAAACCGCCCTTTCGGGCGGTTTTGCTCGTGTGACCTCACGGGGAATCGAACCCCGATTTGATCCGTGAGAGGGATCTGTCCTAACCGTTAGACGATGAGGCCGTCCAGACTTTTATACCAGATTCAGGAACCCTGCGCTACCTAGCGAACCTTCCATTCGCTCTCCTGACGAACGAGCAGGCCCCGGTCCTCAGGGCTCCTGAGAAGCCGCTCGGCGATGCGCTCGGTCCGGATGCTCTGAGAACCCTTCACGAGAACTGCATCCCCTTCCTGAACGATCGCCTCGAGCACTTCGGCAGCCTCGTCTGAGGTGTTGTACGAGAATACCTGGTCTTCCCTCATTCCCGCGGTGCGCGCTGCGGTGGCCGTTGCGCGCGAGCGGACGCCAACCGCAACCAGGATGTCGACGCGAGAGGCAGCGAGGGTACCTATGCGCTCATGCTCTTCCGCCGAATAGCGACCGAGCTCGAGCATGTCCCCGAGCACCGCGATACGCCGTCCCTTAGAGGAAAGGAGCTGGAGCGCGGACAGCGCTTCTTCAACGGCTGCCGGGGACGCATTGTATGAATCGTCTATAAGGAAGGAGCCGTTCTTGCCGGGGATGATACGGCCGCGGCCCGCAGGGGCAACATAGTCCTCTGCTCCTCGGAGCGCCATGGCGAGCGTCGTATCAAGCGAGAGTGCGCATGCGATAGCGGCAGCGGGCGCATAGAGCTGGCTCTTTCCGAGCGCTCCCTTAACACGGAGCGTATGGCTCGCGCCCTTAACGTTGAGCTGCGCTTCCATGCCGCACTCGCCTCCTTCTTCGTAGAAGGAGTACCCTTCGAGCCTGACGTCGCTACCTTCGGCGAAGCCGGAGGTCGTTATGGTTGCGGAAAGTCGGGACGCCATGGTCACGGCGTTCGGATCGTCTGCGGAGATGATGAGCGGTGCACCGTGCGAGAGCGCGTACGCCGGCGCGAACTCCTCGTCCCGCACCGCCTGCGGGCTCGCATATGCTTCGACATGCACCGGCACGTCAGGCAACCTCGTGACGATAACCGTGTCAGGCTTCACGAAACGAAGGATGCGCGCGAGGTCTCCAGGGCGATCCGCACCGACCTCGAGCACGAGAAGCTTCGGGTAATGACTCGGGAGGAGGATGAGACCGAGCGCGTCCTTGAACACGCGCAACCAGGCGATGGGATTGTTCCAAGGGTTCTTGGCGCCGATGATCGTGAGCGGGACGCCGAACTCGCTGTTATAGCTCTTCTCGCTCGCGCGCAGATGATAGCGTGTGGCAAGCACGGCTGCCGCGGCATCCTTGGTCGACGTCTTCCCGACGCTCCCTGTCACCATGACGATGAGCGGACGATACTTCTCGATGATTCCCTTCGCGAGAAGCGCGAGAGACGAGGCGACGATCGCTTTCAGGATTGATTTCATAGGCTGGTCGGATAATCTGCCCTATCCGGAGGGATCTCGTAATAATTGATCAAGAAGTGTGTCAGATCCATGAAGGGGTGGGTGAGGGTCTCAGAGGCGTACTGTACGCCACCTGGCTCGCGAGTGTAAAGCAGGATGATGAACTTGGGATCATAAGCCGGGAAATACCCGAAGAAGGAGTGGAAATACTTCCCTTCGGAGTACTTCCCGCCTGGACCCGCAATCTGGGCGGTACCCGTCTTCGCGGCGACGCTCATCTCAGGGATCTTCACCGCTCCTCCGGCGAGCTTCTTATCGACCACCTCGACGAGCATGCGTGTCGTCCCTTCCGCGGCGGCGGCGCTGAAGACGCGCTCCGGCATGCCCCACGAAAGCTGCTTTTCGAGCCCGTTCTCGAGCCTGATCTTCTCGACCAGGTGCGGCGTTACTACCTGCCCGCCGTTGGCGAGTGCGCCGAGCGCCCGGATCATCTGCACCGGCGTCTGCGCGATTCCCTGCCCGTAGGACGCGGTTGCGTACTCGATGTCGCGGGGACTCGTCTCGATGTTCCCGAGGTCTCCCTTGATCTCGCTCGGGAGATCGATGCCCGTCTCCGTTGCCATACCGAGATCCTTGAAGTATCCGCGGAACTTCTCATGACCCACCTGGAGCGCGACATAGGACGCGCCCATGTTCAAGGATTGCGAAAGAATCTCCTGCATCGGGGTTATGCCTCGTGCTTTCAGGTCATAGTTGCAGAAGGTCTTGTTGTTTAAGGTGGTACAGCCGGTGTCGTTATAGGTAGAAGAGGGTGTTACAGCGCCAGAGTCGAGACCGGCGGCCATGGTGAGCGCCTTCACGATCGATCCGAACTCGTAACGGTGCTCAACTAACGGGTTACCGAAGTGCGCGGGATCGCCATTCGCGAAATCATTCGCATCGAACGATGGCGCCGTATCGAGCGCGATGATGGCTCCCGTTTTCGGGTCCATGATGATGCCCCCGGTCTCGTAGCTACCGTACTGCGCATTCACCTCAGCGAGGATCTGATCGAGCTTCTCCTGTACCACCGGCTCTATCGAGGTTATGAGATCCCCTTCTCGTGTCTCTCTCGCATCGACCGTAACGCTATTGATGTTCGCGAAGAGCTCCGCGAAGAAGTTCCCGAACACGCCCACCGACTCTCGAGAGAGCGCATCGTTGTAATACCGCTCGAGACCGAATCGCCCGGCGAGCGTATCGTCGTCATCGAACGCCACGAACCCGATCGATTGCGCGGCTCTCGTCTCTCCTGGGTACGCGCGCCATCGTTCGCGCTCTACCTGGATGCCTTTCAGTCCGAGTGCTTCTACCGCGCGTCCTGCATCTTCCTCCACGCGCTTCGCCACAACCTCATACGGATCCTCCGTCCGCGCAACTGATGCGAAGAATGCCTCCCGGTCTACGTTAACTAGGGTCGCTATAGCGGCATAGGTCGCTTCAGAATCCTCTACAAGCTTCGGGCTCATCGCAACCGTAAAGCCGTTACGTAGGGTCGCCGCAGAGAGTACCGTCCCGTCCTTGCGGGTGAAGTAGATAGTGCCGCGATCGTAGAGCTCCTGGCTCGCGGACACGTACTGCCGTTCGGCACGGAGCGAGAATTCGTTCCCGTGCACTATCTGTACGAAATAGAGCCGCGTTATGAGGAGTAACGCGACGCACGCGAGACCCAGGGTAAGTATTCGAAGTCTCGTGCGAATCGCCCGGCGCATAGATTAGCGGAGCGTGACGGAAGGAGCGGTCTGCGTGGTTGCGTACATGACGCGTGCAGGCGGTACGAGCCCGAGCGCACCTGGGTCGGTCTGGTCGATATGTGCCACCATGTCGTAGTAGCGGCTCTCGAGGCGCGCGATGTCCGCTTCCGTCTCATGCACCTCCATGGCGAGGTTCGTCTGCCACGCAGCCATAGACACCGTAACCACGATGAGCGCGAGGTACCCGGCGACAAGCGCGCCACAGGCATATCCGAGGATTGAGACGGTTCGATCAGGCATACGCAGGAAATGAGGTTAGGTTAATTTTATTTTTAAGAGCGGCAGGACCAGACGAATAGAGCCTGAGCTTCGCGCTACGCGCACGGGGGTTCTTGGTATTCTCTTCAGCAGACGGCACGATTGGCTTCCGTTGGACCAAGCTTCCCTTCCCTGCCTCCACCGCGTCGCGGAGCATTACCTTCACGATGCGGTCCTCGATGCTATGGAAGCTGATAACGGCGATGCGTCCCCCAGCCGGTACGCGTTCTATTGCTGCGGCGAGTCCGTCTCGGAGCGCGCCGAGCTCGTCGTTTGCAGCGATGCGAAGCGCCTGGAAGGTTTTGGTTGCCGGATGGATGCGGCGGTGCTGGTACCAGGACGGGGTTCCTTCGCCGATAGCCTCGACGAGCTGCGTCGTTGTCTCGATCGGCGCGTTCTCTCGCTCTCGGACGATGGATTTCGCGATCGACTTTCCGAAGCGCTCTTCGCCGAGAGACCAGAGAAGATCAGCAAGAGAGCTCTCGGAAAGATGGTTCACGAGGTCTCCCGCGGTTGTGCTCTCGGCCGGGTCTCCGTACGTCATGAGGAGTGGCTCGTCTACCTTGAACGAGAAGCCGCGGCCACTCGTGAGGTGAAAGGCGCTCCAACCGAGGTCGAACATAACTTTCGTTGGTGTGAGGCCTTCTGCATCGAGGAGTGTTCCGAGGTCGCGGAAGTTCCCGTTAATGAGGTGCACCGTAGGGCGCTCTGCTACCGGAACCTCCTCGACGACCTTCTGTGCGCGCACGAGCGCGTCCGCGTCCGCGTCGATACCCACAAGCACGCCCTCTGGACCGAGCTTCTTGAGTGCTTCGCGGAAATGGCCTGCCCCCCCGAGCGTCGCGTCGACAACCACGTCGTCGCTCTTTATCTCGAGGCCGTCTACGGTCTCATGGAGGAGAACGGTGTCGTGTCGCTGCGTGAGGTCGTTCTCCATACGGTTATGCGAGCGCCCGAGCGCCGAGTGTCTCTGCGAAGGAATCGGCATCACGCTCGATATCCTTCGTGTAGGCCTCCCACGCCATCTCATCCCAGAGCTCGACGCGGTCAGAGACGCCTGCAACGACGCACTTCCCTGAAAGCACGGCGTAGGACTTCAAGTAATCAGGGACGAGGATGCGGCCTGCCGAGTCGACATCGGCTTCGTTCGCACCGGCGAGCATGAGGCGCGCGAATGCGCGTCCTGCTTGCCCGCCTGAAGAATGCTCAGCGAACTTCTGCGCTTCCTTCTTCCATGCGGCCTTCGGATATACGAAGAGACAGTGATCGAGGCCGCGCGTCACGATGACCGAAGAACCGAGCTCCTTGCGGAACTTTGCCGGAAGCGAGAGACGATTCTTCGCATCGAGGGTGTGACGGTATTCTCCGATGAACATAGTAAGAAGGATTTTCGCGAGATTGATGAAGGGAACATGTTCCCACTTCATCCCACTTATATGCCAGTATATGCCACTTCCACCCACTTGGTTCATGCTTCCTACAGAAAGTTGTGTATAACCCTGCCTTGCGCGATTCCCCTCATGAGCTATGCTTCAGGAACTGTGACTCAAGCGATACAGCAGTTGGTGACCTCCACCTTTATTTACTTCGGCCTCATTAGGATGGTCGGGGTTTCGCTTGAGGTTTCTCCAAAGTAAGGAAAAGAAACTTGAATCGAGTCCCCGACCGAAAGGTTGGGGCTCGGTCGCTTTAACGCGACACTGCCCTTTCAACTCAAGCACAGAAAGAATGCCCGATGACGGACTCCCCTGACGGCGGACCGATGCAAGGTCCTGTCTCTCACGCTCCGAAAGGCGTTAATGCCGCTTCGCAAAGCCAGGCCGCTGTGACGCACACTGATGTGCCGCGCACGCTCGGGGCCTACCACGAAGGATTCGAGCTGCCGCCTGTCGAGAAGCAGGGCGAATAAGGAACCGCGCAGAACGCGCAAGGCCCCGTCTCAGGACGGGGCCTTTCCACATGCGCTCTGGTTACGCTACCTTCTCAACGGTATACGTCTGCTTCCCGTTCGGCGTCTCGAACGTGAAGACGTCTCCCTTCTTCTTGCCCATGAGCGCGGCGCCGAGCGGCGACACGTGCGAAAGCTTGTGGATGCGCATGTCCGCCTCCTCGGAACCGACGATGGTGTACTCGTGCGCGTCGCCCGAGCCTTCCTTCTTGATGGTTACGGTTGAACTGAAGCCAACGACATCCTTCTTCTTGCCGTCCGTGACGATCTTCGCGCGCTTAACCAGTTCCTCGAGCTTGCGGATCCGCTCTTCGGTAGCAGCCTGGAGCTCACGGGCTTCCTGGTACTCCGCGTTCTCCGACAGGTCGCCGAGAGAGCGAGCATACTCGAGATTCTCCGCAATTTCGGTGCGGCGTACGGTCTTCAAATTCTCGAGCTCTTTGATCATCTCGTCGAATTTCTCCTGGCTTACGACAGTATCCTGGTCGGTCATGTGCTATGTGAATGAATTGTGAGAACGCTAGTTGGTAGGGATATTGTACGGGACCCCTTTCTGACGTCAAATCACCGGAATACCCAGAAACAATGGGCGCACGGGACGCACGAATTACTTTTCAATAAGTTTGACAATGGGTCAATTCTACCTATACTGCCCACACGGCACAGAGCCGTTGAATAAGGTCTTTTCGTCATGAATGTGCTGGATTTCCTGGCATTCCTTTGGATGCCTTTTGTCACCGCCATCAGCAGCATCGCCGTGGTTCTTCTCGTGGCATGGCTGCTGCTGTGGCACGTTACGGACCCCGACGGCATGAAGCTGATCAAGCGTGTTCGGCTCATCCTGATCATCCTGATCGGTTTCGGCTTCGTGATTGCAGCCCTCAATACCGCGGCGGTTCACGGACCGCGGACTACCATCGACCGAAGCCTCGGCGATGCAGAACACGACGCCCTCGTCGAGAGCGTCGAACAACAAGGAACGGCCCAATGAAGAAGATGCTTATCGCGGTCGCTTGCGCGGCCCTCCTTTCGAGCTGCGGCGGCATGAATACCTCGGTGTTCGAAAACGTACCGGCCGGCCATATCGGCAAGATCATCACGCCGAACGGCTGGGAACGCTCGTTCCATGAGGCCGGGCAGGTCGACCTGCGCGGCACCAACGCGAACGGACAGCAGAACAGTCTCGTCCTGCTCGAAGTGAGCGCGGTGCAGGTGCAGGAACACTTCGCCAACAACCAGGGCCGGGACCGGAACGAGGACCATCGGATCGTCACCCACGGCAACGTGGAGGGCACCACCGGTCAGGTCCCCGTGGCTGTGGACGTCTACCTGCGCATGCGGGTGTCCCCGACCCCTGCCCTGCGCAACCGCGTCTTCGCGGAGATGACGCCCCGGGCCATCGCGGATCATGATCGGGCGAGCCTGATCACGGTCCAGATGATCTACAATCGCTATGTCCTGCAGGAGGTCCGTTCGACCATCCGGCGGGTGCTCGGCGCCTATGCCGACGACATCGCGATCAACGCTCATCGCGCTGAGATCGAGGCGACGCTGACACGGGAACTTCTCCTGCGCATGCGCCACTTCAACGTCCCGCTCGAGCTTCAAAGCGTCTCGCTGTCGAACGCGGCTCCGGATCCTACGATCTCGGCCAGCCGCATCGCCAACGCCGGCGCCGCAGAACGTGTCGCGTCGATCGATCGAGTCGGCGCCGCCCTGCAGCGCAACCCGCGCTACGTCGACCTGGAACAGATCCGGTCGATGGAACGGATCGCCATGGCGGGCGTGGAGAAAGGCAAACCGCCGACCTTCATCATCGGCATCGACGGTCCGGGAGCTCACGCGTACGCCGCGCGACAGTAGCCAGTATCAGTTCATGAGTTGGGGCGGCCTCGATGAGGCCGCCCTTTTCATATTCTTATTCGAAATACTCGGGCGCTGACTGATGAAGCCTCGAGAGCGCCGTGTACGTCGCAAAGATACCGCCGATCGCATTCGTAGATGGACCGCGCTCCATAACCACTACATATACGTACTTCGGGTTGTCATACGGGAAGTACCCTACCGCCCACGAGTTATAGAACTCGTTGTTCACGCCGAGCTGCGCGGTACCCGTCTTGCCCGCGACCTTAACGAACGAAAGCGCATTAAGTCCTATCGATGTACCCTCCAAGGTTCCCATACGCATACCCTCCTGCGCCACGCGAATGGCATCTTGGCTTATAGGAATAGTCTGGCCCTGCAAGGGCGCATCTTTCACCAGCGTCGGCTTCACCAGCTTGCCGCCGTTCGCGATAGCGGCTGTCGCTCGCGCGGCTTCGAGCGGCGTTATCTGCATCGCGTACTGGCCGATCGAAGTGTTGTACGTGTCGCCGAGACGCCAAGGATCGCCGTACTTCTCCTCCTTCCATGAGGGTGTCGGCACGAAGCCGGTCGCTTCTCCTGAAAGCTCGATACCAGTAGGGCTCGTAAAGCCGAACGCGTCGTACCAATACTTGAGACGCTCGATGCCGAGCCCCTTCACCTCGCCGTACCCGCCACCCACCGCATAGAAATAGACGTCCGAGGACACGGCGATAGCGCGACGCGCGTCCACCCACCCATGCGCTTTCCAGTCCTTGAAGATGGAAGGCTTAGAAGGGTCGTACGGATTCGGAATAGAAATGGAACCCGTCGAAACGATGCCCCACGTCGGCGAGACGACGCCGTCTGAGAGAGCGCCTGCCGCTTCCATCGGCTTTATGATCGATCCGGGCGTGTAGAGGCCTGATACCGCGCGATCAAGGTATACCCGGCGCGGATTCGTCTGATATGACGCGATCACACTCGACGGGCCGCCGGACGAGAGCACGTTCGGATCGTACTCAGGATACGAGACCAAGGCGTGCACTTCCCCGGTATTCACGTCCATAAGGATCGCAGAGCCGCCCATGAACGGGATGCGATCTGCGAGCTCCGCGATCGAGTTCGCGAACGCGCGCTGCGCCCGTGCGTCGATCGAGAGCGTCACGGTCTGACCCTTCTCAGCCGGCTTCACGGTCCCTGAAGACTGCAGGTCCCCGTGCGCGTCCTCTTCAACGAGAAGCGTGCCGTTCTCTCCGGAAAGCACCGCGTCCATCGCTTCCTCGACACCGTTGAGTCCCTTGATCTCCGTCTCATAGAAATTGCCGGACGAGTCCTTCTTCGGGTACGACACGTACCCCAAGAGATGCGAGAAACCCGGATACTCGTACACCCGCCTGACGAACCCATCTTCCCCTTCCTCGTTAAAGACGAGTGCTTCGCCGTTCCGATCGACAACTGCACCGCGCTCTGCAAAAAGCACCTCGGGCCTGAGCCGATTACGTTCGCTCCGCTCTGCATACTCGCTTCCCTGGCGCACCTGCAGGTTCGCCGCTTGCACCATGAGCGCCATGAACATGAGGATCGCGACGAATCCGATACCCGCAAACGTAGAGCGCTCGATCGGTTTCTCGAACTTGCCCTCGAGTCTGCTCTGGTCGAATCCCGACGGATTCGAGGAATCGAGGAATATCTCGTCTGGATCGAGTTCGTACTTTCGCTTCCTCTTGAAATTCCGCCCGAATATCATCCCTCCATGATACGCGTCTTCACGAAGCGATGCACGAGGAGCGAGATACCGAAGGACACGATGCCGAAAAGCGTAAAGTACGGCGCGAACGCGGCTCCTGGCGAGTAGTACACGAGGTCCGCGATAAGGCCGAGCGCGAGCCCTGCTGGCGGCACCATGAGGCTCGCGAGAAGGATAGCGACGAGCGCTACCTGCCACGGGAATATGAAAAGCGCTATGAGGGCGATAAGCGAGGTCATGGCGTGCATCACGGCAGTATCGTGACCCATGTCACGGAGAACGGGTTAAGGAGCGGGCGGATGTCCACCCTCGAGCGTGGCGACGATGGATCGTTCCCTACCGCGAGTACCGATCCTATAGGAAGCGCCCCAGGGCCCGATGCGTACACGAGGTCGCCCACGGCGATACCCGCCTCGCGCGCAACCACCGCGCTCATCGCGCCCGACCCTTCGCCCACAAGCGTCACCGGTATGCGCGTTTCGCCGATCCAGCTTTCCGTCTCCTTGCCCGGGGTCGAGTACAGGAGGATGCGCGCAGACGTCTTCGTTACGCTCTCAACCGTACCGAGCGGCATGCCACCTGGTCCGTCTGCGCGGCTTCCGACCGACACACGTGAGTCGCTTCCCGCGTCAACGATAAGCACGTCGTACGGAGACACCGGGGGACGTGAGAGGACACCCGCAAGCACTCCATCAACTGCTTCGGTACGGCTGCCGAGCAGTCGCTCGAGGTCCTCAACCCTCGCGTCGAGCAAGGCGTTCTTCGCATACTGCGCCGCGTTCTCAGCGAGGAGACGGTCGCGCTCGTTCGTGAGGGTCGCCTTGTCCGTAAAGAACGAGCCGACGTTCCCTACTCCTGCAGAAAGGGACGAGCCAGCGCTCCAGAAGGGCGACGCGACGGCAACGAGCACGCCCGGCAGGAGGAAGCGGAGGATCGCAAAAATCAGTACGAGTACGAAAAGCACGAGTGCCACCGGACCGAGCCAGGGCATGCTTCCGACGAGCGAGTTATGCCTTCGGGAGAATCGCTTCTTCATGCATAAAGGCGTCATTCCATGGACGCGGATCCTCTGTTACCACGCCCGTACCTCGCACGACCGCTGTTAGCGGGTCGCTCGCGACGTGCACCGGCACCCCGAGCATCTTCGCCAGAAGCTCAGGAAGCCCACGCAGAAGGGCGCCCCCGCCGAACACCGTTACCCCGCGCTCAAGCACGTCCGAGAGAAGCTCGGGCGGCGTCTTCTCGATAACCTCCTTCATGGCCTCCATGAGGGCATCCAAGGACGGCGAGAGCGCCTCGCGCATGTGGGTATCGTTGAGGACTATCTCACGCGGAAGCCCGGTAGCAAGATCACGCCCGCGAATCGCTCTCTCGAGCTGTGTCTGAAGCGGCAGCACCGCACCGATTGCGATCTTGGTGTCCTCAGCAGTCTTCTCGCCGATCGCGAGCTGGAACTCGCTTCTCACGTAATCGATGATGTTCTCGTTGAAACGGTCTCCGGCTACCTGGGAACTCTTCCCCGCTACCGATCCGCCGAGCGCGATAACCGCGATGTCGGTCGTTCCCGCGCCGATGTCGAGCACCATGGTGCCCACCGGCTCCATAACCGGAAGCTTCGCGCCGATGGCACCCGCCATAGGTTCCTCGAGTATGAATACTTCGCGTGCGCCTGCCGTCATGGCAGCATCGCGCACTGCACGAGATTCGACGTTCGTGACACCCGTTGGCACGCCCACTACCACGCGCGGACCGAACAGGCGCGAGCGTCCTCCCTGCGCCTTGTTTATGAAATACGCCAGCAGCTCCTCGGTTACCTCGAAGTCCGAGATAACGCCATGCGACAGCGGACGGATCGCGCGGATGTGCGGCGGGGTCTTGCCGAGCATGGCTTTCGCCTCCTTTCCGACGGCAACCATCTGCCCGGTCTTCTCGTTAACCGTTACGACCGAAGGCTCGGAGATAACGATACCGCGCCCGCGTACGTAGACGAGCGTATTCCCTGTCCCGAGATCGATGCCGATGTCGGTCGAGAACAAGGAGTTCCGGGAGAAACGGTTGCCTTTAGCCATACCTAACGCGCGAGCAGCTCTTCACGAGTAAGCTTCGATACTTCGCCAGTCGCGCGAGTAACGAGCTCGAGCGTACCTGAGGCAACCGCATCCTTCCCGACATTGATGCGATACGGGATACCGATGAGATCGGAGTCGGCGAACTTCTCGCCCGCGCGCGCGTCCCTGTCGTCATAGAGGACCGTTGCGTTCTTGCCGAGCGCTTCGTAGAGCTCATCTGCAAGCTTAAGCACTTCGGCATCGTTTCCGAGCGACACGAGATGATACGTGAACGGTGCGATAGCCTCTGGCCACACCAGACCCTTCTCGTCAGAGAATATCTCGACGACAGTCCCCATAAGCCGCGTAATGCCGATACCGTACGAGCCGAGGATCACAGGCACCTCTTCTCCTGCCTCGTTCTTGTAGTACAGGCCGAGCTGCTTTGATTTCACATCGCCGAAGCTAAAGATATTTCCCACCTCTACAGCCTTCACCTCCTCAAGCTCATCACGGCTGATGTTGAGCTTCTCAAGCACCTCAGGAAGGAGCACCTCCTTATTTATGGCGACCTTCTTTTCACGATTAACGTAGATCACATCCTCTCCAACCTCCGACTCTGTCTGGAACTCGTGGCTGAACTCTGTGAATGCGCCGCCAGATGCGACCGTTACATGTGTGCGGTCACCAAGCCCAACGCGATTAAATACATTCATGTATGCAGAGATCGCTCGCTCGTAGAAGGCCTGATGCTCTTCCTCAGTTGCCGAATACGAATACATGTCTTTCATGACGAACTCACGCCCGCGCATAATGCCCGACTTCGCACGTAGCTCGTTGCGGAGCTTGGTTTGGAACTGGTAGACGTAAGACGGCAGATCGCGATAGCTCGTGATGAACTGCTTCATCATGTCGGTGATCGGCTCCTCATGAGACCAGCCGAAACCAACCTCGGTACCGTTCTTTAATTCTGACTTGAACCAGACATCGACTTTGTCATCATCCCACCTATCGGTCTGCTGCCAGAGATCCTTGCGCTGAAGCGAAGTCATGATCATCTCCTGTCCGCCGAGTGCGTTCATCTCTTCACGAACGATGCGCTTGATGTTTTCTACGACGCGCTGGCCAAGCGGCATATAGGCGTACACGCCCGCGATCTCCTTGTGCACGAATCCGGCACGGATGAGAAGCTGTGCGTTCTTCGCCTCCTCGTCGGAAGGATTGTCCCTGCGTGTCCTCGTGAATAGCTGGCTCTGGCGCATAGTGCTTTCAGTATACGGCTCCTATTGGGACACGGCAAAGACTTTTGACTTACTTCTATAACTATGTCTAAATGCTTCTAGATACAAGTTTGACGGAGAGACGTCCATGATACTGATACATCTGACAGTCACTGACGCAGTGAGGAGGGCCAACGATCTCGAAGGTCTCATGAAAGCGCTTCAGTCCGCCCTCGTCCTCGCGACAGAGAAACCGCCGGAGGAAATCGCCATCTCCGGGGGAACAAGCGAATGCATGACGGCCCCCTACGGCGCGATGATGGGCATCGAGTTCCACTACGACATCGCGACGAAAGACGCCAACAAGATCACCGAGGTCGCCGTGACTTCCCTCGCGGGCATGCTGAGCGTAAATCTCGTGCAGCGTTCCGTGATCGGCTATCCTTCGATTCGAAGCGTTCTGCCTCCGATCATGACGAAGTGATCACTACGACACCCCCTGCAGCGATGCAGGGGGTGATTTCGTATATCTCGTAATTATGTAACGATCTTGAAGATGTCGCTCGCCGTTATCACGAGCATGAGCCCGATGAGGAGGATGAAGCCGATGCCGTTCACGGCATTCGCCAAGGACGGCTTTATCGGGCGGCGCGTGATCGCCTCGATGATAACGAAGAGGAGCCTGCCGCCGTCGAGCGCAGGGATCGGGAGCAGGTTGATGAGTGCGAGGTTGATCGAGATGAGCGCGGTGATGGTCATGAGCGCGGCAATGCCGTTATCTGATGCCGTGCCAACGGCGCCTGCAATGCCGACGGGTCCCGCAACCTGCGAGAGATCCGCGCTGAACGTGAAGATGCTTCCGAAGAATTGTACGAGCGCTATGGCAGTCTGCTTCGTAAGTTCCCAGGTTAGAATCGCGCCCTCTACTGGAGCCTCGTACCATGGGGTCGCGAGTGTCCCGACCGCAGAGAGACCGATACCGAGTGCGGCGCGCTCTGGCTCGCCTGGAATAATTCCTGTCTCTGGTATGACAGTAATCTCTTTAGTCTCTTCCCCGCTCTTAACCGTAAGGGTAACGGGGGTGCCAGCTTCGTTCTCGCCGACGAGCGCCATGAAGAGACGCGGCTCAGGGCCTACGTAGCTACCGCCTGCAGAGTTTGTCTCGAGGATATAGTCTCCTGCTTTGAGTCCTGCCTCGTCTGCGGGAGATCCATCAACGACGCTTGCGATCGCAAGTTCAGCATCAGGAGCGCTTAGCGCCTGCTCGTCGGTGAGTGCTCTGGTCGTACCCATGGCCAGGGTGGCAGTGATAAGAAGGTATGCAAAGAACAGGTTCATCGCTATGCCCGCAACGAGCACGAGCGCCTGAAGGATACGCGGCTTCGAGCCGAACGAGCGCGGTGCGCGCTCCTCGCCGGGACCCGGGTCCTCGCCGAATATCTTCACGAAGCCGCCGAACGGCAGCCAGTTCAGGGTGTACTCCGTCTCCCCGATCTTCTTTCCCCAGGCTTTCGGCGGATAGCCTATGCCGAACTCGTCGACGCGCATGCCGGACGCTTTAGCTGCGACGAAATGGCCGAACTCATGCACCACGATGAGCGCGATGAGGACGAGGATGAAGATGATGATAGTCATGGGTTAGTAGTTGCTAGGCGCATATCGCTTACTCTTCTCGTCACGGTACTCCAGAAACCATCTCAGCGCTCGAGTACGGGACGGGTGCTTGAGCTTTCTGAGTCCTTTAGCCTCTATCTGCCGCACACGCTCCCTGGTGATGTCGAAAAGGATACCGACTTCTTCAAGCGTTCGTTCGCCCGTGTACGCATCTTGCGCCGCAGAAAGATATCCCTGAATGTCGATGATCCTATCCTTGGACGTAGCGCTCGCTTCAGATATCCCGAACCGGAGCCGTATTACCTGCTCTTCGCGCGGCGTAAGAGTAAGAAGGCCTTTTGCTATTTCACTCCTGAGGTCCGCGTGCCACGCCAGCGTCTCAGGATTCACGCTCGTATCGTCAAGGACGCCATGTGGCACATACTCCTTATCAATGACGTTATCCTCCGCAATCGAGACAGGGTCGAATAATGCGTTCAGGTAGTAGCGACGCTCTAGGCGGTCAAGTGCAGTCCCTGTATCAGGAATTTCTTTGCCTCCGAACGAACCGCGATGATTCGGTAGTTCTGCAAAGACGTCCTTTGGCCGTAGTTCACCATCGCGAGACACTAACTCTTTCGCCCTTCGAAGTTCTGATGCCTGCTGCGCTACGTGAGCAGGCCGGTGAATAACGTTCTTGTCTTCATAGCCGGTTCGCCGGATACGACTTTCTATATGCAAGATGGCATACGTAGAAAAGCTTCCTTCACGCTCATCTTTGAGCTGTACCGCCCTCATGAGACCCATCATTCCTTCTTGAAAGAGGTCATCTGGATCACCGCCGAACTTCTGTGTGTATCGGCTCACCACCTTCAAGACGAGGCCGGTGTGCATGCGGACAAGGGACGTCATCGCCTCGGGGTCGCCTTCCTTTGCTTTCTGATAGAGCGCTTTCATCTGCTCCTTGGAAATCTCTTCGCCAGATCGCTTGTCAGTGACCTTGCCCTTCTCCCATACGTACTGGTGCGGGAACAAGCGTAACGATGGCAAGTACCCGACTCGCCTCCGGAAGTCAGGATCGTCCTCTTCGATTTGGCCGCTGTCGAATCTATTTATGATGTCGTTCAGTTCTGTGTCTGCACCCGGCTCGATCTCTGACTCATCGACCTGCGGCGTGCGCGTGCGCTGTTCGGCCGCAACCGCAGCCTTGCCGGACGCGAACCTATCTCTCAGGTCGTCTGAAAGGCTTTGCGGATACTGCATGGGGAATGCCGGGTCAGGAGAATTCGGCCCTAGCAAGCCGCTGTCCGGAGAGGGCATGGAAATAACTTGGAGACCCTTGTCTTCGAAGCCTGCCGCACGCAGCTTCGCTATGTCACTCTTATGCTCGATTATGAGCTGTCCGTGCTCTTCCCACGGGAAGATGGAGAGGTCATACAGCGCATCGAGAATCGCTTCCTTCTGCTCTGCAGATTCGAGCGGGATAACGAGTTCCCTGTCTGACTTTGCGAGCGAGCGCTCTGTCCGAGGCAGGTCTGCCAGGAGCAACACGAGCCGATTCACCGCGTTGGTGACCGCTTCTCGGTCATCAGAGCCGACCAACTGGAAAAGCTCTTCCGGAAAGCCTGCGTTCTCCTTCTGCTCCGTCCTATTCTTCGGCCACTGAGGGAATGCCATACCTTATGCGCTTACTTCCGTCTCCTTGCGCTTAAAGAGGGCTTCGAGCGCCTCGTTCCCCTTGTCGATCTTCTTCTGCACGTCGTCCTTGAATCGCGCGAGCTCGTCCTTGCCCATGCCGCCTTCCTTCTCGGCAGCATCGAGCGCCTTCAGGGTGTCGGTGCGATGCCCGCGAAGGGTTATGCGCGCGGCTTCGAGCTTCTCGTTCGCAACCTTAAGGAGCATCGTGCGGCGCTCGGCGGTTAGTTCCGGGAACGTAACGCGCAGTCCCTGATCGTCTGATCCGACACCTACGCCGAGGTCCGCGTTCTGGATAGCCGCTTCGATGATCTTCGTCAAAGACTTGTCCCACGGCACGATGCGGAGCGTCCGTGCGTCCTCGATGTTAACGGCCGCTACCTGATTGATCGGGGTTCGCGTCCCGTATACCTCGGGCTTGATCGTGTCGAGGATCGCCGGCGTAGCCCTGCCAGTACGCACGCTCGAAAGCTCGCGAACTAACCACTCCTCGGTCTCCTTAATGCTCGTGTCTAAAGTCTTGAAATCGAATGACGCCATATACGGCCCAGTGTATCACTTCGAGAGGCTCTCCGGCATAACGATCAAGAGATGCTCGAAGATGAGCTTCAGGGGTGCCGAGCTCGTATGGAGGATGGGCATGAAGCGGTCGAGATCTGCAAGGAGGAGCGTGAGGCTTTCCTTCTCCTCGCCGCTCGCTTCCTGCTGACGCGCATGCGCGACACGGATGAGCCCTTCCGCTATGCGGACCGCTTCCATGCGCGCTGCCTGCTTGTCCTCGTCCTTATTATCTGACTTCACGCGCGCGACGAGCTTTGCGACGAGCTTCTCGCGCTCAGTACGAGAGCTACTAAGGAAGAGACGGGCACTCTCGTCTATCTCCCCTTCCGCACGTGGAAGCTCGATGAGACGTGAACGGAGCGTCGGCAGGAGCATGCCCTCAGCAGGAACGATGAGGATGAGCGTGGTTCCCTCGCTCGGCTCTTCGAAGAGCTTCAAGAGCGCGTTCTGCGATGGCGGAAATAATCTCCCTGCCGCGATAACGATAAGCTTCTTGTCGCCCTCTACAGGTGCTTGTGATGCGAGTGTGATTATCCTGTGCGCGTGCTCTTTAGGAAACAGGCCTTCGTACGAGAAGACTGCGAGATCAGAATGGTTCGCTCCATCGATACCGAGATTCTCTGCAGCGAACGCCCTGGCCGCACGGATACCGGGCTCGTGAGCTCCTATATAGAGATACGCATGATGCGCCATAGAGGCATTGTAGCCTGGTGCTACACTTTCTCCATAGGAGCTAACCTTCCCATCCGTATGAACAGGAACGTAATCGTAGGCATCGTCGTCGTACTCGCGCTCGGCGTCGTCGGCTGGTGGTACTGGGCGATGATGATGCCCGCGCAGGTAGTGCCCGCTGAGATGTCACCCGAAGCCTCTGGCGAGGTCTCGACCGTCCAGAGCTCCATGGATCTCTCCGGCACCTGGCGCAGCAAGGAGGACGCGCGCTTCGTCCGCGTCTTCAACGTCGACGGGACTATCACCGACTGGTACGAGGGAGAGGACAGCGCAACCGTTGCCGGCACCTGGAACGTCGTCGAGGACCCGGCGAGCGAACAGGCGGGACTCGCAACCGTCGAAGGCGCGCAGGTCATCAAGGTGCAGTTCCCGGAGGAAGTCATGTACTTCGCCATAACCACCCTTACGGAAACGGACCTCTCCATGATCTACCTCTCAGGGAACGGTTCGCTTGAATTCGAGCGCGTAAACTAACAGAAAGAGTATGCAAAAAGGCCCGGCTCTTTCGAGTCGGGCCTTTCGCTTCAGCGCATCATCGTTCAGAACGAGCGGTTAAGCTCGAACACCAGGCCTTCTTCGCCTTCGCCCGTGTAGAAACGGGCGCCGGCGCGAATGCCGAGGTCTTCAGGGCCGACCGGCACGCTGATGCGTGCGAATACGGGATCGATCCCGTCGGTGTTGAAGGCCTTCCCGACGGTGATGTTGACCGGGCCCACGGACCCCGCGATGGCGGCGGAGAACGTCGTGTTCTCGAAGCCTCCCATGTAGTGGTCGGCCTGGAGCTCCAGCACGACCGGGCCCATCGGGACGTACGCGGCGCCCGCGACAGTGTAGATCGTGTCGGAGCCGTCGGTCGGGTAGAAGTACCCGCCCGCGGTGACCGAGACGTCGACGCCGGCGATGGTGGTCTTGCCGGTGCCGGTCAGGTCGATCTCCTGCGAGAGGCGATCGTTTCCGTACTGGCCCCAGAGGTTCACCGAGAAGTTCTCGTTGACCTCGTAGGTGACGCCGGCGTTGACGACGGGACCCTCGACTTCGAACGCGAGGCGTTCGAAGAGGTAGGAATCCGCGGCGCCGACGCTGAACGACACGCGGTCGGAGTTGGCGACGGCGACGGGTTCGGCGACGGCCACTTGGGCCAGGGCGATACCGGGGACGAAGATGATGGCAGAAGCGAGAAGAACAGCCTTGAGCATCTGAATTCCTTCCGAATTCTAGTGGATGAGGTACTGTTTCTAGTATAGCATGGTTGGTCTTTTTGTCAATATCTCTACGCACCGCCGCTCGTTGACGCGCACGTGCTTATGGAGTCTGATTAAGGAAGTCACGTAACCCCAGATACGAAAGGATCTGAAATGCGTTTTCTTGCTCTTTCCATCCTCGCCTTGCTTGCGCTCTCCGCAGATACGGCGCGCGCGCAGGAATCGATCCCGGACCCGTTCTTCGAGCCTGGACCGCCCTTCCTCCGTGAATCTGAGAGCGTGCCTGAATCCGCCACCCTCTATGCGACCAGGTTCCGTCCCGACCCAGGTCCGCAACTTCGGACGGAGAACGGG
Source organism: Patescibacteria group bacterium (assembly GCA_040384725.1). Taxonomy (GTDB): domain Bacteria; phylum Patescibacteriota; class Minisyncoccia; order Phycocordibacterales; family Phycocordibacteraceae; genus C7867-001. The sequence goes on from JAZKIS010000002.1 coordinate 153,483, forward strand.
ATCTCGATCCCGTTCGGCTCGTTCCGGCTCCGCAGCGAAGGGTCCTCGTCCTATCCGGGCGGCACAAGCAACCTGAAGGTCCGCAACGAGAGCCTCCATCTCGCATGGGCGCTCGAGGAAGACACCGACTTCATCGTCGGCGCCTGGCGGTTCAAGCAACGGCAAGAAGGCCTCGAGCAGGTACGGATGCTGACGTTCGGCATCGGCTTCGTTCGGCGCTTCTGAAACGAGAAAGGCCCCGAGCATCGCGCTCGGGGCCTTTTCCTGTTCTCTACTTCTTCGAGATGATGCTCTTCTTATACGTATCCAAATGCTTGAGCGCGATACCGGTACCGCGCACCACGCAGAAGTACGCGTCGTCTGCGAGCTTCGCTTGCACGCCCGTGCGGCGATACACGAGCTCCGGCAAGTGCCTGAGCTGGCTCGTACCGCCCGTAAGGATGATGCCGTTGTCGATGATGTCGGAGGCGAGCTCTGGCGGCGTATCCTGGAGCACCTTTCTGACCGCATTCATCATCTCCCTGAGTTCCCTGTTCATGGCCTGCACCACCTCGTTCGTCTTGAGTTCTATGGTGCGTGGGAGGCCGGAGAGAAGGTCCCGCCCTTTCACGAGCATCGAGAGCTCTTCGGTAACGGGCACGGCCGATCCGATCTGAATCTTTATCTCCTCCGCGGTCTTGTCTCCTATAGAAAGGTTGTACTGCTTCTTCACGTAGTCGATGATCGCCCGGTCGAGCTTGTTGCCTGCGACCTTCACGGACGTTGATGCCACGATACCGCCGAGAGAGATCACGGCCACGTCGATGGTACCGCCGCCGATGTCCGCGACCATGCGGCCGAGCGCTTCCTGGATCGGAATGCCGGCACCGATCGCCGCTAAGATCGGCTCCTTCACGACGTACGCGTCAGACGCTCCAGCCTTCACCGCCGCTTCGATAACCGCGCGCTTCTCAGTTGAGGTGACGCCCGCGGGTACCGAGATAAGAACGGTCGGCTTGAAGAAGCTCCGGCCTACTGCCTTCTTTATGAAATAACGGAGCATCGCTTCGGTGACGCGATAGTCCGCGATAACGCCGTCCTTCATGGGGCGGTATGCGGTTATCGAATCAGGCGTCCTGCCGATCATGGCTTTGGCTTCTGAGCCTATGGCGAGCACCTTGTTGTTCTCGGTCGAGACTGCGACGACCGACGGCTCGTTCAGGACGACTCCCTTCCCAGGAACGAACACGAGCACGTTAGTGGTCCCGAGGTCGATCCCTATGCGTGGAGAGAAAAGCGGCATGGGCAGTATCATACCGCGTCTGGCTGAAAGGCTCAAAATGCAAGCTGATTGCGAGACCTGACTGGTCGGTATATAAGGTGGAGAGATCGCACCATACGGAGATTGCGCGAATGAATGATAACGACACGGGCCTCACGCCCGAGATCGTGGTGCGCCTCGTGCTCCTTGTCGTCACAGGACGGGACTTGAGGAAAAAGGCACCGGTGCTCTCGAAGGAACGCTTGGATTCCCTCTTCGAGTCATATCTCGAACACAGACACAACCCGCTCCTCAAGACCCACTACCCGTTCAGCGACGCTGAGTGGGACGTGCTGGCAGACGCCGACCGGATCTGGGCGGCGCTGCTGAACGAACTCGACGTTGCCGAACGCGACCTTCCGCAAGACGGCCTTCGTCCTGCAGTAACCGTCGATGTCGGCAAGATCGATCCTGCCTGGCGTGAGCTTCTCTCCCAGAGTCGCTCGTGCCAGTCCTGTTTCCTCGAGGTGACGCGCCGGCTGATACTCGGCTAGCCATTCTCAGAAGCCCGGGACGAAGGTCCCGGGCTTTTCCGTTACCTATCCCCGGCTGCTACAATACGCACCATGTCCAAAGTCGAAGAGAACAACTTCATCGTCGAGGGCGGTCACCCGCTCTCAGGGTCTATTACCACCAACTGCTCGAAGAACGGCGCCGTTGCCATGCTCGGCGCGTCCTTGCTTAACAAAGGGACGACCACGCTCCGCAGGGTTCCGAAGATCGAAGAGGTGCACCGCTTGATCGAGGTGCTGCGCTCTATCGGCGTCGCAGTCGAATGGAAGGATAAGGACGTGGTTATCACCCCGCCAGAGACGCTCTCCTTAGATACCATCGATACTGCCGCTGCCGTGCGCACCCGCTCGATCCTGATGTTCATCGGCTCCCTGGTGCATCTCTTCCCGACCTTCTCCCTTCCCCAGTCCGGCGGCTGTACGCTCGGACTCCGTTCAGTGCGCTCGCATCTCTGGGCGCTCGAGAAGTTCGGCATCGTCATCGAGACGCTTACAGACTCCTATCAGATCTCGCACGACGGACTCGCCCCTGCGGAAGTAGTGCTCTACGAATCGAGCGACACCGCAACCATTAACGCACTCCTCGCGGCGGCGAGGATCGAGGGCACCAGCGTGATCAAGTACGCCTCCGCGAACTACCAGGTACAGGAAGTGTGCGGATTCCTGCGCGAGCTCGGCGTTACGATCGAAGGACTGGGCTCCACGACCATAACCGTGACGGGCGTTCCTGAGATCCGTAAAGACATCTCCTACGCGATCGGCGAGGATCCGATTGACGCCATGTTCTTCATCGCCGCGGCGGCGACCACCCATTCGGCTCTCACGATCAAGAACGCTCCTATCGAGTTCCTCGAGGTGGAGCTCGAGGTACTCGCCAAGATGGGACTTAATTTCTCCGTTACGAATCATTCGCTCTCAGAGAACGGCATCACGAAGCTCGCGGACATCCATATGGAGCCCTCCGACCTCATCGCGTTCCCCGAGAAGATCCATGCACGTCCGTATCCCGGACTCAATATCGACAACCTTCCCTTCTTCGCGGTTATCGCGACCCGTGCCGAGGGTGAGACGTTGATCCATGACTGGGTCTACGAGAAGCGCGCTATCTACTACACTGAGCTCGATCGCCTCGGCGCGAACACGCTCCTCATGGATCCGCATCGCATCCAGATTCATGGTCCTGTGCATCTGCGTGGTGCCGAGATCGTAGCGCCGCCCGCGCTTCGTCCTGCCACCATCCTTCTTATCGGCATGCTGGCTGCCGAAGGCACCTCGACGCTGCGCAATATTTACAGCATCAACCGCGGCTACGAGGACCTCGTGAATCGCCTCACCTCGATCGGCGCGAACATCCGGCACGCCTAAGACACTATGAAAAGCATCGGCGACCTCCTCCCCAAGGACTTCGGCGACAAGAAGCCGACCACCAAGACCGAGCGAGGCGAGCTCATGCGGTTCTTCGTGCGCCACCTGAACCATGCGCGTGCCAACGACGGCATCCCGAAGCTCACCATGGGACGCATGGGAAAGATCCTCGAGGGCATCCCCACCCACGATCTCTATTACCTTAAGACGGTCTGCAGCCGCTCAAAGAACTTCAGCAAGAAGTTCTGGTGGGAGATAGATCCTGAGAAGCATAAGGCTGAGGACAAGCCGTTCTAGTATCTTTGACGAACAAAGGACATGTGGTACAGTGCATGAGTTCTTGGGTAGGGATAATCACCGAAACCCCGAGAGCCAGGCCCGTGTGGGCCGTGCCGCTGGAGAGGTGCCGATTTTGCTGGTTCTAACATGCGCTATTGTGGGTGCGCGTCCATGAATTCCATGCCTTCGTGCTAATCTCCAGCGGCACCAGCCGCTCTTTCTAACACCCGCCCCTGGCCGGTGTTTTTTTGTTATAGTCCCTCTATGTCCGTAATCGTTCAGGATGGGGAGCCTGTGCTCCGCAAGACTGCCGCTCCCGTCCCTGAGGAGCTCTTCGGCACGCCTGAGCTCAAGAGCATCGTGGACGACATGGCCACGACACTGGACGGGCAGCTCGACGGCGTCGCCATCGCCGCTCCCCAGATCGGTATCTCCTATCGCATATTCGTCGTCCGCTATGACCGCACCGTAGCGCCCACGCCTGACGACGAGCCGGACCATGCGGTAGACCTCGGCGTCTATATCAACCCTACCTTCGTGAAGAGCTCGCGACGCAGGCTCGAGATGGATGAGGGGTGCCTGTCGGTGCGCGGCATATACGGAAAGACGATGCGCCATGAGCGCGCAACGGTTCGCGCGCGCGACGTGGAGGGCGCGATCTTCGAGCGTGGCGGGGGCGGGCTGCTGGCGCAGATATTCCAGCACGAGACGGATCACCTGAACGGCATCCTGTTTGTCGATCACGCGACCGACCTCGTCGAAGTGCATAAGGAGCATCATGGCCATGTCACATAAGCCGTTCGCTTTCTTCGGCACGCCCTATGTAGCGCGCGATACCCTCGCCCACCTCGTAGAGCAAGGATACGTACCGAGCGTCGTCGTTACCTCCCCGGACGCCCCGCGCGGACGCGGCCTTACCCTCACGCCCTCTGAGACCAAGGCATGGGCGCTCGAGCACGAGCTCCCGATTGTGACGCCCACGAAGCTTGATGCGGCATTCCTCGAAGAGATGCGTGCCTACGGATGCGCGTACGCCATCGTTGTCGCGTACGGAAAGATACTGCCGCAGGAGCTTATCGGGCTCTTCCCTGACGGCGTCCTTAACATCCATTACTCACTTCTCCCCAAATACCGCGGCGCGTCTCCTGTTGAGGGAGCACTCCTTAACGGGGAGACTGAGACCGGTGTGGCTATCCAGCGGATGGTATATGAACTTGATGCAGGCGACCTGCTCGCGAGCGAGAAGACGGACATCCTTCCGGACGAGACAACGAGGGAGCTCCGTCCGCGCCTAGTTACACTCGGCGCCGAGCTTCTTGTTGCCACGCTTCCAGGCTTTGAAGCGGGCACTATCGCTCTCGCCCCCCAAGACCACGCGCTTGCGACCTTCACCAGGAAGATCAGGAAGGAAGCTGGCGAGCTTTCCTTGAACGGAGATCCGGTTGAGAACTGGAACAAGTATCGCGCGTATGCGGAATCTCCAGGCACCTACACGTTTCTCGAGAAAGATGGCAGGCGGCTGCGCACGAAGATAAAGACCGCTACATTCGAAGACGGCATGTTTGTTCCTCTCCTCGTCGTTCCTGAGGGAAAGAACGAGACCGCGTATAGCGGTCTCGTCTCCCAAGGATATCTACCCGCTTAGGCCTCGAGACCGCGCATCAGGGACTTGATGACCCCGCCTCCCTTCTTCATGAGGCTCTGCTGGCGCTTCCGTGCGGTCTGGAGCTCGCGCGCGAGCTCGTTCACGGACCGGTCGATCGCCTTCTCGATACTGTTTTCTATGGCTTTCGCGTAGAAGCGATTCCCTTCCACGTCGAAATTGATGTCAGCGCGCCAGATGGTTCCGTTCTGATGCGCTTCGGTCTCCTTGCCGAGGTCTACATAGGCTCGCGCATTCTCTTTGCTATCGCCGATGTACTTTGTGAGTGCTTCCACCTTCTTCCGTGCGAGCGCCGTTATGTTCGCTGGCAGCTCATAATTCGTACCCTTGAAGTGGATCTGCATGGCAGTGGAGTTAGGTATGTAAAGACGCTCTGTGCGTCGGAGATATAACCTTACGTTTTTTTCGTAAAGGTAGCGTGAAGGTGCTTGATTATGTCCTCTGATTCGTACATCTCTACGCCCCGCTCGGTGTCTACGAGGTACGGGACCTGGCGCTTCCCGCCCCGGGCGAGGAGCTCAGCATTGATCCCTGGCTCGTTGATGTTGCGTTCGTCGAAGGAGATAGTGAGTTCCTCTGCCGCCTTGAAGACCCTGGCACAGTACGGGCATCCGGGACGCATGTAGAGAATGAGCATAGGAGCGTGTTACCGGTTATAAACCTAAGTATACCAAGCGCTCTGGTTGCCGAATGGTGGATTACGGCCTAGTATAGGGATGCCCTCCCCTGGAGGGCGCCTACCATTCCGCGGTAGCTCAGCGGTAGAGCAGTCGACTGTTAATCGATCGGTCGCAGGTTCGAATCCTGCCCGCGGAGCAACAAAACCGCCCTGCACAGCAGGGCGGTTTGTGTATGACTATGTATTTCGCTTTCTACCGTCCGATAGTGTACGTAGCGCCCTTAACCGGTAGTCCCGTCACGCTAGCGCCAGTCGAGGCATAGTAAATATCAAACCCGAGCGTTTTTCCAATATCGTTCGCTAACGACGAATTAAGCTCAGCTGCAACCGTGAACGTCTTACTCTCACCTGGCTCAAGATTCCAGTCAGAGCTCATAATGTATATCGCATTGCGCTCTGGCGATGTCGCAACCAGATGCGAGTATGCGGTCCCACTGGTATTACCAGGTACGCCGGAAAGAATATAGCGGATAGCGCTTTCAGAAGCCGTTCCTTTATTCTTCAACCACAGTGCCTCTACTACCACCGCTCCCTTGCTTGGGTTACTGATTACCACGTCCGCAAGCGTTACGGTCTGGTTTGCCCGTGCGATACCGTCCTTTGGTACTGTCGCTTTGAATGTGACCTTGGATTCACCTTCCGTGCTCACGATGAGCGTGCCGCCATCGAGTATGTCGGTGAGTACGCCGATGGGAGGCTTGGTTGCATGAAGCCTGATTTTATAACTTCCGTTGGGAAGCTTCTTAGAAACAGTACTTTTCCAATCCCCGTTCTTCACCTTTATCTTCTTGCTTGTGAAGAACGTCTTGTTATACGACAGATCCTCAATGGTGTAGTAGAGGGAGTCCACATTTGCATATCCCTTGAGCTTTGGCTTGGCACTGCTTGAGTTTAGGGTGCTCGTATCGATGCGTGCTACAGGCTCTTCTATTTTCTTCAGGTTAGTAGGTGAGGGCCAACGGAAGCTTATATTACTTTTAACCTCACTCTCCTGGACGGGTACTTGCACGTAGTATGGATTCCCGGGGACCATTTTATAAAGCACAGCGCGCAGGGTATAGGTGCTAGGAGATACGGGCTGATTAACGGCTTCCCTGCCCGTGCGGATCATATATACCTTTGCATGGACCGCATTCTTCTTTGTAAGACTCTCACTGATGACCGACATTACTTCCTGACTATTTCCCGTCGCGTCCACGACGAAAAATTCAAGCGTGTAATCTCCGGTATTTAGGTCAGCGAGTACTGATTTACTCAGACCGCTTATCTCTGTCTCTATAAGCTCATGATTTGCCGCAGTAAGCTCTAATTTCAGACCAGCAGCTGCGGCTGGCATCGGAATGAAGAGTGCAAAAGCAAGCAGGACAAGTAGATATTTCATACCTAAAAGTATACATCCCTGCGAGCCCGCTCAAGCAGCCTTATACGTTAGGGTTGTTTTGAGTCTAGGGCGTGAAGCGAACTTTATGTATTAACACGTACTTGACTTGTAGTTATAAATGTATAACTATATATTTTAGGTTTGTTCACATCAATCAAGGGGTAACACGTGCGCACTCAGGAAATACAAGGTTGGACTCACGGTCTGATCAAAACCTTCCGTGGGGTGCGCCAGCCGGTGGACCCCACTCTTCTACGAGAACTTCACGGGCGAAAGGACTACGCTGGCATGCTGCGAGCCATATGCAAGGACCTTGGCCTCGACATGAGGCTCAGGGTCGGGTATGTGAACTCGGGCGGACCCGAGGGCGCCCCTGCGTGGATCTCGTGCCCGGTGCCCATGCCGCTGTATGGAACTCGGGAATTCAGGTCATCGCTCGTAACGGTCTACATCCGAAAGGACTATCTTGAGCAGGCGTCGTTCGCGATGCTCGTCTCGACTATGGCGCACGAAATGTGTCATGCGGTCCTGAACGGCATGAGGCATGTTCTCAGGCTCCAGGAAGAGGTTGTCGATCTGACGGCCATGATCCTCGGGTATCGCGAGTTCTATCTCACAAGCATCGAGAAGGTCACCGTAGAGACGATGCCACCAGGGCTGCAGGCATTCATGCAGCGCCTTAACATGGCCTCGTTCAGCTCCTTCGAGGTTGAGTACGAGGAACGGTCGTTCGGATATCTTACCGCACGCGAGCTGCGCTACGCCGCTTCCCTCATGACTTGAGGCACACGCCGCCGGATCTACCAGGTCCGGCGGCGCTTCTTTTCTAATGGCATTGACATACCTACTTATGAGTGTTTTATTTACTCCAGACACCGGCACCCGTCGGTTACCTTGAAAGAAAGGAGCTACCCATGGCACAGACTGTGCACCCGCCCCCTCGTCCTCCGGGATACGAGCTGTTCTTCGCCCCGTTGCAGGTCTCTCTCGACCCGAACGACCTGGAACAGATCCAGTTCGCTTACATGGCCTCGAAGTACGGCCATGCGAAACAGGTCCGCGATGACGGAACCCGGTATTTCGACCATCCGAAGGCAGCAGCATGGATATACATCGATGAGCTCGGCGGACGAGATCCGCGCGTGATCATCAACCTCCTGCTGCACGACCTGGCAGAAGACACGTATCTTCTGTCGCCCTATCGCCTCTCGGTTAACTTCGGCACGGAGATCGCACTCGATGTCCGAGGGCTCACCAAGCTGCCCAAGGGCAAGGAGACCACGCCCGAGTACCTCGGCAGGGTCGTTGCCCGGGGCCCGCGGGCTATCCTGAGCAAACTGCTCGACCGGCTCCACAACCTCCGCAATCTCAAGTCATCGACGGCTGAGAAACGGAAGCGCCAGGTCCTCGAGACCACCCGCTACCACCTGAAGATCCTGATTCCGGCTCTCAAGGAATGCGGCGGCGAGTGGGCCGAATATGCGAAGAGCATCGAGAAGCTCATTCGTGCGACGCTCAGGGACGTGAAGAAGATCGACGCCTGAGTGCGGCCGCCGGACCCGAAAGGATCCGGCGGCTTTGTTTAGCTATCCCGATTATTGACAAAGTAGTAAATAGGTTTATAACTAATTCAGAGACATTGTGAAATGATTGGGAGAAGTGCTCATGGACAGAAAGTCTCGACTTCTGAAACAGCTACGTCTTTTCGTTCGCCCTATAGTAGCCAGCGCCCTGCTGAGTGCAGTCTGGTATTTCTGCTTCTTCCGGTACGGCATCAGCTTCCTCGATGCTGATGAGTCGGGATTCACTGACGCGGTCATACCTCTCCTCGGCACCTTCCACGCGATTGGTGCCGGGTTCGTGCTCAACAAGGTGTGGACGGAATACATCATCGTCCAGCGGTGCATCAAGTAGAACGACCGGCCAGGCTTCATTGAGATACGCGATGAGCGCATTCCTCTGCCTATCCATTTTCTGCTTGGATCACTCGCGTTCATGATCCAATCTCTCGTTACGCTGCTGAGCTACGAGGGAGTTGGTGCCGGGATCGCCTCTACCTTCTCTGTGTCGTTCGTGCTCCTCATGTACTGGGAAGTTGCGATCAACCTCGACAATCCACGCAAGGCTGTGTGGTACATCGACGAGATACCTGAGGAGTGGTTTACCGATCCGCCAAAACCAGCTGCAGCGTGCAGCCTATAGGTATCGAATGAGGGCGAGAACTACGGTTCTCGCCCTTTCGTTATGTGCCGCTGCTATTTGGCGCATTACGTAGTATCCTGTACGTACCAAGTAAACACATACGTATGTCATCAAAGAGACACGGGGTTAGCCCGAAGATACCGAGAAAGAGTCCTCCGAAGACACAGAAGCGCCTCGCCGTTAAGCAGGCAAAGAAGGACGCTCGGAAGTAACAGGAGCCGCTGGTTTTCATCAGCGGCTCCTTTATGTGAATGCGTTATACTCTCCATCATGAATCACACGACCCAGACCATCCTCGGTACGCTCGTCATTATTGGGTTCGTTATGGGCGCATTGTTCTTGTATGAGCGATCCGAGAGAGAGACACCTCTCTCTGAAGCGCCTGCCGTAGAGTCTCCGGCCGTTGTCCCGAGCGAGTCCGTAAGTATTGAGGAGTACGTCACGAAGAATATCTCCACGCTCTCTCCAGAACCTGAGCAGCTCGGCGGGACCTTCTACGTAACGGGTATCGAAGCTATGGAGGGTTCCGGCACGGTCTACTACGAAGACGGGCATAACGCCTACACCGCTGACTTCACCTATACCCTTGATCCTCTCGCGGTCGACTCGTTCGTTGTCCGTCCGCTCTAGAGCTTCAGCCAACCCTCACGCACAGAACGTATACTCTCTCTATGACTCCAAGCACTAAGAGAATCGTCACCGCAGCTGTCCTTATCGCGCTCGGCATCGCTATAGGCCTCGGTATCGCATTCGCAACGCAGCGCATGCAAGACTTCGACCGCATGATGGATGCGCGCGAAGCCGCACCCGACAAGGAGAAGTTCGACCGCGACTTCGAAGCGATGGCTGACTGGCTCGAGAACTACAAGCACGAGAATCCGAGCGCCACTGACGAAGACGCGAAGAGGGCCTTCGAGGAGATCTGGAAGAAATAGGAAAAGGCGCGGTTAGAAACCGCGCCTTTTCTCTTTTCCTTCTTACTGGTTGTCGAGCTTCACCGCGGCCTCAGGCGTCGTAACGGCCTTGCTCATGGTGAGGATCTTGATGAGACCGAACGCAACGAGCCAGTAGACCGCCATGGCAAGGAGCGTGGTCCATTCGAAGACGCTGCCTGATACCTGGCTTACGCCGAACACCGAGGAGAACGGGAGCGTGAACGGATACGACAAGGAATAGATGAAATTCGAGAATCCTGCTGCCGGGTTCGCGCCGAGCAGCTTAAGGATGAAACGGAACGCGAGCAGGACCTCGAGTACGCCGAGTACGTACCACACGATCTGCGTGCCGCGATACAAGGGCTTGGTTGAAGGAGCGACATACGGGTCCATAAGGATATGATTAGGATTAGTACCCGTAGAGTGGCACCTCGCGCGTGAAGACCTCATGAACCAGGGTATGATTTATCTATGGCGAGACTCTCCCTCTACTTCCCCGTTATGCCGCACGTGGTTAACCGCGGCTGGGGCGTTTCTGATCTTTCGTACGAGCACTTCGGATTCTCGAAGCACAACGGCGTGGATCTGGCGCTCAGTACCGGGCAACCAATACTCGCTCCTTTCGATTGCCGCGTAACGAAAGTCGGCAACGAGCCGAACGGCTCAGGGCTCTATATGTGCCTCCTGTCCCGAGGGAAGCACGGGTTTGATGACGGACACGCATCCCGCGTAGAGATCACGTTCATGCATCTCTCCGAGGTACGCGCGACGATTGGCATGAAACTGTCCGTCGGGGACCTCGTCGCGCTCGGCGGCCACACGGGACGCGCTAGCGGCAGCCATACGCATATGGCACCGAAGCGCGTACGCATGAATCTCTTCGGAGGATACGGAGACCGGGACCGTAACGACGCGAACAACACGTTCGATCCGGAACCGTACTGGAACGGAGCGCCTAGCAGCCCGCAACCGCAGCAAGCATGAGGTAGCTCGAGGGACGCTCGGAGAACCATCGCCCGAGAAGTCTTGCACGACGCAGGAGCCCGTTCAGGATGCGGGGCGTGCGCGTCTCTGGCATGCCGCCGGCGGCAGCCGGGATGCCCGGTATGCGAAGCGGTGTCGTGTTATCCGGCGCGCCGTTGTAGTTCACGAATATCTCTTCTCCTACTTCGATATCCCGAAGCGCATAGAAGTCCATTCGATGATCCTCCATGACCTTCTCGTATCGCGCATTAGGCTCGAAGGAATGGTTATATACGGATCCCCAGCCGAGGCAGATAGCCGCGTGGTCCCGCTTGTCTCCCCATAGGAAGTAGTAGTTCACGAGACCGGTCTTACGAAGGCGGTTCCGATCCTTCGCGTCCTCGAGCGCTACTACCGGACACTGCTCGATAAGAGCACCATTCTCGATGCGCGCTCCCGCGAAGACTCCTCGCCCGGCTCCGGTCGTCTTCGAGTCATCAATGTAGAGCGTAGCCTTAGGCGAGAGAGTGCTCATAGGTTATCCGTAGAGATGCTTCTTTGCGGAGCAGCGGCACGGGACGCAGTGCTCGAGGCAGTATTCTTCCCCGTAGTCGTAGGTGAGCTCATCTCCTGGCTTTACGTTCCGTATCGTCATGACGAACACGCGTCCCTTACTGATCGCCGTCTCGGCATTCGGGTTGCACGAATGGTTGATATAGCCGGCCTTATTGATCGCCGGCTTCCCGTCTATGGTCTTTGACTTCGATATCTCGAAGAGATACTTGCTCTTGCTCGTCTCGGTCTCTTCCTCTGAGAGCACCCGTCCGACATATTCGATAACGCACGCTCCCTTCGGTATCGCCTCTCCCGCAAAGAGCCCGAGGCCTGCCGTTGAACGCTTTACGGCGAGCTTCCACTCGCCGGGTACGTACTTGCCTCGTGTAGCCATATAGTATGCCTATACTACGGTGTCCAAGGCTCCTCGTGCAAGAGATGAGGGCTTCATGTAGGCTTCATACATAATCCGTAGTGTAGTAGAGACTTTCTTTCTTCCATGACCCTCTTCTCCTATTCCGGGCGGAACCTTCTCCATATGGTCCTCCTGTTCCTGGCGTATCTCCTCGCCGCGCAGGTCTTCTCGTATCTGTACGCTTCCATCCCCACGGCGCCCGCGCTCGTCTGGCCTGCGTCCGGCATCGCGCTCGCAGGGCTCATGCTCGGCGGCATCGGTCTCTGGCCCGCCGTGTTCGCAGGAGCGCTCGTCCATAACATCCTCTACGGGAGCGCGCTCGTAACGACGCTCGGCGTCGCGGCTGCCAATGCGCTCCAGGCGGTTATTGGCGCATACCTGCTGAAACGGTTCGGATTCACCAATTCCTTCTCTCGCGTGCCGCACACCATCCTCTTCATACTGGTCACCGTCTTCGTTACCCTCACCGTACCGATGATCGGCATGATCGCGGTGCTCATCGGAAACGTCCCGCTCCCGCGCAGCCTGCTTGGCACCTTCATTCCCTGGTGGATAGCGCAGATACTGTCCGTCCTTATCGTGACGCCGCTCCTGGTGCGCTGGCTTCCCCACTTCACGTTCAGGCGCTCGAGGATCGAGCTCTTCGAGGCCTGGCTCTCTATCGCATCCATTATAGGCGTGGGCTTTCTTTTGTACTGGACGCCGTACCGCGAGATCGCGGACGTGCCGCTCGTATACATAATCCTCGTGCCGCTCATGTGGATCGCGCTCAGGATCGGCCCGCGGTTCATGACGCTCGCGCTTTTCCTGAATGCGGTGCTGGCGCTCGGCGGGACCGCCTACCTAACGGTCTCTTCTGGCGAGATCGCGGTGCTCGGGCAGGCCTTGCTGCAGACCGAGATATTCATCATCATGATCTCGCTCATCTTCCTGCTCCTCGTTACCGTTGCCGAGGAACGGAAGGACACGGCGAACGATCTCCGGGAGAACGTGAAGCGCCTCGAGGACGCTATCGAGCGCATACGCAAGGAGGACGAAGCGAAGAGCCGCTTCATCGCCACGCTCGCGCACGAGCTACGGAACCCGCTCGCGCCGCTCATGTCCTCGCTCGAGATCCTAAAGCTCGCGCCTCCTGACGCGAAGCAGACGAGCGAGCTCGCTGACAACATGACCGATCATCTGAAGACCATGCGGCACCTCTTGGATGATCTCCTCGATATCTCGCGCATATCGCGCGAGAAGCTGTCGTTGCAGAAAGAACGGATAGATCTCAATGCAATCATCCATAGAAGTGTGCGGACCGTTGAACGGCTCATGGCGGAACGAGATCATACCGTTGTTCTCGATATTCCCGACACTGCGGTTATGTTCGAAGCGGATCCAGTGCGGCTTGAGCAGGTATTCGTGAATCTGCTTAATAACGCGGCGAAGTACACAGAGCCGGGCGGAACTATCACGGTTTCCATACGTGTCTCGGGAGGGTATGTAACCGTTTCCGTGAAAGACACCGGCATCGGCATGGACGAGAACCTTCTTGAGCATGTGTTCGAGGCCTTCTTCCAGATAGAGCAGCAGGGCAAGCTTCATGCCGGACTTGGTATCGGTCTCTCGCTCACCAAGAACCTCGTAGAGATGCATGACGGCACCATCGAAGCGAGGAGTGCAGGACTCGGCAAAGGGAGCGAGCTCATCGTACGACTTCCCCTCACTGAATCCTTACCCGCCCCCAGTAACCAGACCCGCGCCGATATGCAACCGAATGACGGGCTCCGTATTCTCATCGTCGACGACAATCGCGCTGCCGCTGACGCGCTCGCGAAGCTCCTTGCACTCCGCGGCAACGTTACTGAAGCGGTCTATATGGGCGAAGACGCTATCGAGCGAGCACCCGGTTTCTGCCCTGAAGTGGTGCTTCTTGATATCGGGCTCCCGACTATGGACGGGTATGAGATAGCGCGACTGCTTAAGAGCGATCCTAACTTCTCCGCTACCCTCATCGCGCTCACCGGGTATGGCCAAGAATCGGATGTCCGTAAGGCCACGAAGGCAGGATTCGATCATCACCTCACGAAGCCTGCAGGCCTCGCTGAGATCGAGGAGATATTAGGCTCCATCGCACGAACCTAAGGGGTGTGGGACAATGCGCGTGATGCCTAAGACCGCCATTATAGGAGCCTTGTGCGTACTCGCCGTGCTCTCCATCGGTGCAGGGGCGTACGGGTACAGCCTCCTTCTCGGCGAGCTTACGCGCTCCAAGGAAGCGCTTGCAACCGCAGCAACGGAAGCCGAGGCGCGCGAGACCGCACTTATGGAAGACCTCCGCATAAAGGCCGAGGAGAACATAACGCTCGCCGGAGAACTGCGCCTTCTCGAGGAAGAGCGGGATGCGGACAAGAAGACCGTACGGAAGCTCTCGAACACGGTGAACGATCTCGAGAAGATCGTCGCTACCGATCCTGAGCTTCTCGCGAAGTACTCCAAGGTCTACTTCCTGAACGAGAACTATGCGCCTGCGAAGCTCTCGACCATAGCGGCAGAGTTCGCGTTCCAGAAGGAGCGCACCTATGAGATACATGCCGAGGCCGCCCCGTTCCTTGAAGACCTTCTAAAGGATGCAAAGGAAGAGGGCCTGTCCCTCCAGGTTGCGTCCTCGTATCGCTCATTTGCGGCACAGACCGCGCTCAAGTCCGGATACCGTATCCGGTTCGGAACGGGCGCGAACGCCTTCTCTGCGGAGCAAGGATACTCGGAGCATCAGCTGGGCACGGCCATAGATTTCACGACACCAGGCGTCGGCGGTACGTTCGTAGGGTTCGACAAGACGGACGAATACGCATGGCTCACGAAGCATGCGCACGAGCACGGCTTCATACTCTCCTACCCTAAGGGCAATACGTACTACCAGTACGAGCCGTGGCATTGGCGCTTCGTCGGCGAGAAGCTCGCCGAGCGCCTCCATGAGGACGAGGACTATTTCTACGACCTCGACCAGCGCGTCATCGATACGTATCTCGGAGAGCTCTTCGATTAGAAAAGGCCCGTCAGTGACGGGCCTTTTCTTCTTACTTCAGAACGTCCCACATCTTGGGGTCCGAGCCTCCGTCTATCTTGAAGACGGCGACGCCCGCAAGCTTGAGCTTCTTCGCAAGGTCTACCTTCTGCTTTATGGCGTTCGAGTCGCTCCAGGTGAGGTACTGGACCGGTGCCTGCTGCTGCTTTGACTTTGCGAGCGCGAGCGCACCGGCAGCGGCAAGGTTCGCAGACGAAGTGCCTTTCGGCGCGAGCCGTGCGAGCGCTGCCTGGTTCGGCAACGTCGCGATCTGATCCTTCGGAACGTAGCTCAAGGAAAGCTCTCCGGCACGGTTACGTTCCGGCGTTATCTTGTACTCCTTAGCGATCTGGGTGCCGTACGCGGGATTGAACGCTTCCACCTTGATGTACCCGTATCCGCTGCCGTCGGTGTGCGGCATGATCTGATAGATGTAGCCATAGGTAGCGATGCCGATCACCATCTTCTTCTTATCGATATCCTGGCCCATGTAGTTCACGACCTTCTCTACCCACTTCACGTCCGCGACCGGTGCGTAGATCTCCTTCGCGTTCCGCGCTACCTTGTTGAGTTCGAGATCTGCCGTCTGCTGGTCATACGTCATGATGCGTACCCGGTCGCAATGTCGATTCACTTCCTTGAGGTCGTTCGCGTACTCGATGTTTGCGGGCGGTGTGCCGGAGAAGCGGGCCGAGAGCGGCATACGTGCCTCGATCGTGCAGTCGAGCTGCTTCTTGCCGAGCGCATCGTTCAGTTCCGAGAGGAACGCGGAGAAGTAGATCCTAGTGTCCGCTTTCTTGCCTTCGTAGTCGATATCGATGCCGTCGAAGTCCTCGTTCTCAACGAGGTCGGCGATGGCTTTCACGTGCGCGGCCCGAGTGGCCGGGTTCGAGAGGACTGTATGGATCGCGTTCGTGTCGCTCCACATGACCGTCGGAATGACCTTCACGCGCTTCTTCTCAGCGTCTGTTATGAGGCTCTGCCAATCCTTCCCGTAGATCTTCGCCGTATCAGCGAGGCTTCCGTCTGCTCGTACGCTATACGCGAACGGATTGATCTCCGTCATCTGCGAGAGATGCTTCTTCGCGTCTCTCGTACCCGCTTCGGTCCTCCAGTACGGTATCCATCCGGATATCTCGATCTTCGAGGATGAGCGGGAGCTCGCGGCGTGAGCCTCTAAGGGCGCGAGTCCTGAGAATGCGAAGGCGGCTATGAGTGCGCTTGAGAGAAGCGTGGTTGGTGTGATGTTCATACTGTAGTCACTATACCAAACGGATGAAGACCCGCGCTCTTACGAGCGCGGGTCTTCATGAAGGAGGTTCATCTATGCTTAGCGGAGTGCGAGCGCGGGCTCTGCGAACATCGCAGCGAGCTCGGCCTGGGTTGTCGGAGGATTATTCATATCCACCTTACCCACCACCGTCGCCGTGACGCCCGTACAATGTCCGAGCGCGAGCGCTGGGTTCACCATCCGTCCCTCTACCGGCACCGTATCGGTGTGATCGAGGAGCACGTCGATCTTATGGGTCCAGCGCCAATGCATGGTGTCTGCAATGATGCGGTATCCGATCTGGTGCTCGACTTCGGCGAAACGGCACGATGGAGTGTCCATCGCTGTGCGCTCAAGGCGTATAACGGTTCCGAACGGGAGTTCAGCCGCCATATCGCGCGATCGCGCTGCCACAACCTCGGGAATCGAGGTCATGCCGCTCGCGGTGACGAATGGGTTGGCATCCGTCTGTCCGGGAACAGCATTGTAAGCGGTCATACTAACCTGGTAGGTGTCGGCTACCTCCAGAGAGGTAGCCAGACGTTTGGAAGGCTCTTCAGCCACTCCTGCAACGGCGATCGGCGCGGAAATCGTCTCCGCATGTGCCGGCGCCCCTGCACTACCCGGTAGAAACAGAAAGCCCATAAGGGCTACTACTGCAATAACTGGCATAAATGAAAACCGCCCTTGCGGACGGCTGACTAGCCCATAGTAGCAGGTTTGACAATCAGTGTCAAGTGTCGCAAAGCAATTTCTTCATGTTCAGGGACCCCTCATACAGGAGAGTCAAGACTTGAAAATACGGCCTACTTACAGTATTATAAGCCCATGAGCGAGCACAAAAGAAAGGTCCGGAAACTATGGTTCAGAGCCAAGGAATACGGCTGGGGCTGGTTCCCTATTTCGTGGCAGGGATGGGCCATAACGGTGCTCTATGCCCTTCTGTTCACCCTTTCCTTCCTGGTCTTCTTCGGGTGGATTGGGGCTGCCGCAGAGGCCAAGGTTGGCTTCCGGGATATCGCGTTCGGGGTCTTCGAGTTCCTGGCAGTCCTCGCTATCCTCTCCTATACCCTCTACAGGATCTGTGTGAAGTGGGGCGAGAAGCCGGGGTGGCGTTGGGGGAAGAAATAACCCAAAGAAAAAGGCGTCCCCGAGAGGACGCCTTGGTTGTAAGGACCGTTTATAGGTCTTACAAAAGATGATCGAAGCGTTCCGTAACTTGATTTACTAAGTCACGGAACTCAGGCATGGATTGGATGTTTTCGTTCCAAGCCAGGCCCATGGAAATCAGATCGTAGATGGAAAGGATGCGCGCGCCGTCGAGGGCTTTGCCCGACACCGGATCGTGATCCTTGCCCATAAGCCAGAGATGGTCGGAGACCGCCACTGCCGCACCAATATCGTGTGTGACCACGATGAAGGTGAGCAGTTCGTCGATCGAAGTCAGCTCGCTGATCCATTTCATCACGTTTTTCTTCTGCCTCGGATCGAGACCGGAGAATGGCTCGTCCATGCAGATAGTCTGATGGCCGACCATGATCTGCTGGATGATAGCGACGCGCTGCCGCTGCCCTCCGGAGATCTGCGTGCTCATGGGCCAGCGATCCTGGATGTCCAGGATGCCGAATCGGTCGAGCAGGGCTTTCGCCTTGTCCGTCGCTTCGGCTTTCGTCAGACCTGCCTTGCGGCCTGCCCGGACGAGGTTACCCAAGACCGTCAGGTGTCTGAACACGCGGTAGGACTGCGTGACGACGCCGACCATCCCCTTCTGAACCGGAACGAGCTTGTCCCGGTCGCCAAGGGAATCGTAAGCCGGATCGGACTCGATCCCGTGCTTGCGCACGAGAACTTGCCCGCTATCAGCTGTCAGAAACCCTCCGATGACTCGGAAGAGCGTAGTCTTGCCGGCGCCCGAAGGGCCGACGAGACCGATGACCTGCCCCTGCTTCACGTCCATGCGGACGATGTTCTCGACGGTGGCACTCACCCCTTTCAGGATGAGCCGTCCGCCGAGCGTTACATGCACGTCCTCGATGCCGAGAAGCGTGCCTTCTCTTGTGTGCGGATAGTGCACGTTACATGCTCCTTTGGTCGAGTGAGGCATACGGCGCAAGCCAAGCGCTTGCGGCACGCAGCAGGAAATCCATCACGATGCCCACGACGAGGATCACGACGAGGATCGCGAAGATCCAGTCGAGATGGTTGTCTTTCTGAGCCGCAAGCAGGAACGCTCCGAGGCCGCCCGCATAGCGGACGAGCCCTTCCACCGTCGCGACCATCGCCCAGGCGATAGCCAGGTTCTGACGGATCGCATCGAGGGCGTCGGGCAGGTGACCACGGATGATCACGTGCCATGTCGTCTCGAGGTGACCCATCTTGAGGGTGCGAGCGTGAAGATACTCATCATCCTCGATGGACCGGATCGAACGAGACAGGCTCGTCACGATCCACGGCACGAGGCTGAACACCATGATCATCACCTTGCGGAGTTCCGCATCGCGAATCATCACAGTGAACGTGAAGGTGAGGCCGGCGAAGCCGGCGTAGCGAACCATGCTGGTCATGCCGACCAGGGGTCTGATGAACCCGAACGGCATGAGGTAGCAGAGCGCGAGCGAGATCGCCGAAGCGATCGAGATCGATATCACATTCAGCTTGAGACTGACGAAGAGTTCGGCCAGAAGGCCGCGCTCGGTGATCAGGTATTTCAGCGCGCTGACGACGGCGCCCGGTGACGGCAATGCTGCGCCGTGGAAGAACGTCCACGCCAGCAACAACAGCCCGATCCAGGCAAATGCCACGATAGTCGACGCACCTTTCGGTAGCGCCGCATAGGGCACGAAGATGCGAGTAAGCATCGGTATCTCCTCTGGTTGAAACGGAAGGAACAAGCGTACCACTACGTAATTGGCAGCTCGCAAAGCAGCATGCATGCTGCTCTCTGAGCTACCTCCGAGGAACATGTCCTCGGAGGGCGGAGCCAGCATCGAATAGTCTGATGCTGGCCCCTAGTTGATCGCAAGCGTTACTCGCCGGAAACGAGCGAGATTTTCACCCGCCGGCTGGCCGAAGCGTTTTCACGTCCGGCCGCGTCCCGCACAAGCTCCGAGGAGCCGTGCCCGGCGAAGGTCACCCGGGTGTCCGAGATCACTCCTTCGCTGGCGTGGCTGCGAAGCCATTCGCGGACCGCTGCAGCGCGAGCCTCGGACAGCCGCTGATTGTCAGCAGCATTACCGTCCGAGGACGTGTAGCCCTCGATGCGAACGGCCAGGTTGGACCCGACCGTCAGCTGCTCGAGGATGCCGTTCAGGACCGGGGTTGATTCCGGCCGGATGCGAGCGCTGCCCACTTCGAACGTGATGTTCGAGTAGTTGGCGCTCGCGACGACCCTGTCTTCCGCACCGGTGAAGGTGCTGAGGATGGAGCCTTGACCCATGTTCGGGACCTTGGCCGCGATCGCCTCGATGAACGACGTGTTCACCGGATTGGCCGGGCAGCTGGGCACTTCCCTCGGGTAGAAGGTCGTGTAGATCCGGCAGAACGAGTCGTAGACCGTCTGATAGATCGACCGGCCCCCGTTCCTGCCAGGAAGGAAATACTGGACGTTGGACGCGAGGCCGATGGCCTGCGATCCGCCCAGTCTCACCATCTCGCCACTGATCGGATCGGGCATTTGATAGCCCGTATACATCCGGAACCAGTAGGCGCCGTCCTGCTCGTTCCACACCCTGGCCGACATGTCGGCCGCGGAGCGGAGTTTGGCGCGATCGGTCTGAATCTGCGTGCCGGCCGTGAAGATGGCCTGCGCGAAGTTCGTGACCGTTGCCCGGTTGGCGACCGCCCATTCATCGATCGTGATGAAGGTGGCAGCCATCTGGCTCGCGTTCTCGCGGGTCGAAAGAAGACCGACGAGACCGCCCTTGCCCTCGACGACAGCGGAGTCGCCGGGGGTCCAGGTGCCGACACCTCGGACACAGACTTCCTTGGTGCCGATGCCCGTGCCGGGGGCGTAGGGGCGGTTCTCGCAGACACCGTGCGGTTGGCCCTGGTGGGGGCCGTCCATGTAGGTGCCGGCGGGGGTGCCGATAGCGCCAGCGATATAGGCGTTGTCGGCCTGGATGAAGTCGTCGGTGCCGAGGAAGTTCAGCGCCTCCGGGTCATAGGTATGGATGTCCGGATTCACCTTGATCCCGTTGGCTTCCGCCCACGCGACGCAGAGATTCCAGTCACCATCACGGATGACCGCCGCGATCAGGCCGCCTTTGGCCTTCTGCGGATCACGGGCCCACTCGGGCGGACCCATGCATTTGTCTTCGCCCCGGCTGAAGCCGGACGCGAAGACGACCTTCGGATGGTAGTCACTGAGTCCCGCACGGTTCAACGCATCCTGAACGCCGTAGAGGAACGATCCTCCGGCGTCGCCCATGATGACGACGAAGTGCGCACCGGACGTCGGGTCGGCGGTGCCGTCCCTCATTTCCTGCGCGAACGAGACGAGCTCGGCCGTGAGCGCCGGGTACATGTCCTGGCGCCCATAGTTCACGGAAACGCCGTGACGTGCCATCAGGCTTCCCGGCGCGGTGTTGACCCCGCCGTTGGCGTAGATGGCGCTCATCTGGCCGTTCCAGGCGATGCCGCGCACGCGAAGCGTGCCAGCATGTTCCGAAGCGACCCGCGACAGCGCATAGACCGGCTCCTCGACCACAGTGGTCTCGGCGGCGGTCACCATGCCGGGCAGACGCGTGCCTTGCGGAACCGCCGAAGCGACTCCTTGTTCACGCTGCAGCCATTCGGGATGAGAATTTTTCATCCACATGGCTCCGCCCCCGATAGCGAGGACGCTGGCCACGGCGATGATCGCCCAGCCTTTCTTCTTGATGTTGACTCCCATGACGGGGGCCTCCTTTTCTGTTGAGGTTTACGCGGCTAGATCGCGGGCTATACGTTATTTGCTTGCGATCTGACAGAGAACTTTTGCCCATAGTCTTATAGCAGATTCTTTACAAAAAGTCAAGTATATGAAAAATCCCCCGGCTGTTTCCAGCCGGGGGATCGATAGTCTTTGGAGGAGGCGTTTTACTGCCTCAACAAGGCGTTGATGTCCACATTGGTCTCATGCGTGGAAGGCATGAGAACGTCGACCACTTCGCCGGGCTTGTGCTCGAGCATAACCTTGCCCTGGCCCAGCCTGTAGTTGAGAACCGAGGACCCCCCTTCGCGGCTTTGCAGCCGTTGCAGGGCGGATTCGACCGATGCGTACTGTTGCAGGTCGAAGTCTCGCATGACGTCCTTGGTGTCGACGAGGAACTGTTCGATCTCGCCGATGCGGTCCGCGGCTTGTTGGTTGGCGGCCTCGAGCGCCATGTCATAGAGCTGGGCACTCATATCGCCGCCGTTGATGATCGACTTGATCGATCGTATCGCGCCGGTCGCCGCCTGCAGGGCCTTTCGTTCCTGCTCGGTGAAGGTGATGTTGTCGTCGATGTCGTCCCGGATGTACCTGGCTTTCTGCTTCACCTTGTTCAGGATCTTCAGAATCAGGTCCATCTGGGCCACCAGCTTCGTGAAGCGTTCGATGGAACCCTCCCTTCGTTCGGCCGCGCTCGCATGCCTGGCCATATTGCTCTGGTCATCTTCGATGTCATCCGAAGGATGCAGCGCGAGCATTTCGACCCGCGAGTCGTGGGTATCGCGCTGAGTGATGAACTGATCGAGGGTCTTCTGCGCTTTCACGCGAGCACCCCGAAGTTCTTCCAGGCGCTCCGTCACGTTCTCGAGGATAGTGTCGACTTTTCGCAGACGCTCCTTCATCACGTCGATCGGGAAGACCGCCACGAATTGACCCATCAGGTTCCGGATACCCATCTGGTACGCGAAATCGATGAGCCGGACGAGCTTGCCGTCGATCAGGACATAGGCGACCCCCGCGATGATGGCGGTGGCGATGCCGATGTTGACGATGCCCCACACGACCTTGCTCACGAACTCGAGGATATTGAGCGCGTTATAGGCGAGGAAGGCGCCGCCCGCCAGAAGGACGGCTTTGCCGGCGATGCTGTCGGGACGGTTGTTCTTGATGCTCCAGAATCCAGTGATGCTGGTGCTCGGTGTTACTACGGGAACCATGCTCATGATGAGCCTCCTTTGGTTGGTTGACGTTGGGAAGTTAACCGCAGAACGAGCTGAGTGCTGCGCTGCGGGCCATATCAATTTCACTCACGAGTTCGTTCAGATCAGCTTCCTTATCGGTCGCATCGCTTTCGAACTCGTCCGCTTCGGCTGTCAGCGTCTCGATCTGGGCCGTAAGGCCATCGATCTGTTGGCGGCGCTGTGCTGCCTGGTTGCGCATCTGCGGCACTTCGGTGGACAGCATCGCTTGCGCTTGCCGTTCCAGAACGCTGAAGTGCTCGTTGATGAGCGTTTCGAGCGAACTTCTCGCAGCGTCGAGCGTCTCCTGGGAGATGCCCTGCGGCGCGAGGATGTTCAGCGCGGTCGTACGACGAAGGTCCGCATCAGCTATGCCGGCCGCTTCGAGTTTCCCCTCAGCGTCGGCGAGCGTCTTGAACGGATTGTCCGTCGGGATCTTGGCCTGAATGCCGGCGACGAGCGCAGGCACCCGGCTCGGATGAGCCGGAGTAACCGGACCGGCCGGAACCGCCTTCGCCGCCGATTTCACGGACGGCTTGGCAGCTGCGGACACGGGTGTTCGCAGAAGCGATGTGATCACTTCAGGCTCGGCGACAGGACGCTGCTGGGCCGGTGCTTGCGCACGAGGCCTTGCAGCCGCGCTTGCAGGCACAGGCGGGGGTGCCGCCGACGGTTCGTCGGGAGTCACTTCCACGCCCACAGCGTCGAGTATGCCTCCGAGGAGACTCTTTCTTCCTTTTGCCTCACTCATAACACTTTCCTCCTTCAAGGTTGGAAACAACAGAATAGTCTGTGTATTAGAGAAACATAGCTTGATACTAATGTCAAGAGCTTTCTTGACACCCTTCTCAGGACGCTGCATAGACTTGCCTTGTATGAATTAGAAAAGACCCTCCCCGGGGCTTTTCTAATGACCTGCTCGCCTACCAGCTGAGCTGCCCTCCCGTCTTGTACTCGGTAACGCGGGTCTCGAAGAAGTTCTTCTCCTTGTTGAGGTCAACCGCTTCGCTCATCCAGGGGAACGGGTTCTCCACGTTGTACTGAGCCGGGAGACCAACGGTCGCGAGGCGGCGGTCCGCGATGTGCTCGATGTACTGCTTGAAGCCCTCGGCGTTCATGCCGAAGATGCCGCGCGGGAACACTTCGGTAGCGAAGGTGTACTCGAGAACGACAGCCCGCTTCACGAGGTCGATGATGCGCTGCTGGAACTCCTCGCTCCATACTTCCGGCTGTTCCTCCTTGATCGAGTTGATCATGTTCACGCCGAAGTTCAAATGCTGGGACTCGTCGCGCATGATGTACTGGATCTGCTCAGCGGCGCCCGTAAGCTTGTTCTGGCGCTGGAACCCGAACATAACCGCGAAGGATGAGTAGAAGAAGATGCCCTCCATGATGAGCGAGAAGACGCAGAGGTTCTCGAGGAAGAGCTGGTCGTTCTCGAGCGTACCCGTCTTGAAGTCGTCCGCGAAGATTCCCTCGTTCAAGCGAAGGATCATGTTGTCCTTGTTGTAGATGGACTCCACTTCTCGGTACATGTTGAAGATCTTGGACTCGTCCATGCCGAGAGACTCCACGATGTACTGGTACGCGTGCGTGTGGATCGCCTCCTCGTATCCCTGGCGGAGCAGGTACATGCGGCACTCCGGAGAGGTCACGTGCTTGTAGAGCGCCAGCACCACGTTGTTCGCGGCGATAGAGTCGGCAGTGGTGAAGAAGCCGAGCACGGTCTCGAACGCCTTGCGCTCGTCAGCGGTCAAGGCCGTCGGGCTCTTCCACTGCTCGATGTCGCGCTGCATGGAGATCTCCGTCGGGAGCCAGTGATTGCTGTTCCCTGCCATGTACGCGTCCCACGCGAACAGGTGCTTCATCGGATAGAGCTGCATCACGTCGGCATCGCCGCCGTTGATGATCTTGCGGTTGTTAATGTTAACGGGCGACGCTCCTTTGTTGATGGGCATAGTTCGCGATTCTTAAAGAACAATAATAAGTCAGCGTTTGCTAGGACTAGCTCTCACAGGATTCGCACACGCCCGCCTCTTCTCCAGCAGCGACTCGAGCCATCTTGGCCTGCCACTCGGTAGCGGAGAATCCGCTCGGGATGGCGAGCTCAGGGACGGCTTCAATGACGGTCTCCTCGATAACGACGGCTGTTGCTACAACGGAGCCTCCTGCCGCGCGGTTATGGGTCGAGCCATAGTCTGCGGTCGACACCGTCGCCTTCTCGACTTGAGATGCGCCGAGCGTACGGAGGTAGTAGGTGGTCTTGAGACCCATCTCCCACGCCATGAAGTAGATGTCGGAGAGCTCCTTGCCGGAGGTGCCGTTGTAGAAGATGTTCAAGGACTGGGACTGGTCGATCCACTTGCCGCGGCGTGCTGCTGCCTCGACGAGCCACTTGCCGTCGATCTCAAACACTTCCTTGTACTTCTCCTTGAGGACGCGCGGAATCTCGTCGATATTCTGGATGCTGCCGTCCGCGTACTTGATGCGGTTGAGCATGCCGGCGTTCCAGAGACCCGCCTTCTTCAAGTCCTCGACGAGGTACTTGTTCACCACGACGAACTCGCCTTCCTTGTTGCTCTTCACGTAGATGTTCTTGTAGATCGGCTCGACGCACGGGATGCAGCCGACGAGGTTAGCCGTTGAGGCGGTCGGCGCGATAGCCATGGTGTTCGAGTTCCTCATGCCGTGCGCCTTCACGTGATCCCTGACCTCCGTCCAATCGAGCTTGCCGCCGCGCTTCACCTTGATCGCTTCGCCGCGCTCCTTCTCAAGGAGGTCCACGGTGTCCTGCGGAAGGAGCCCGCGATCCCACTTCGAGCCTGGGTACGAAGAGTATGTGCCACGCTCTTTCGCGAGTTCGCTCGAGGCGAGGATCGCGTAGTACGACACCACTTCCATGCTCTCGTCCGCGAAGTTGAGCGCTTCCGGAGAGTCGAACTGGATGCCGAGCATGTAGAGGGCGTCATGGTATCCCCGGACACCGAGGCCTACCGGACGATGCCGAGTGTTTCCGTTCTGAGAATCTACCGTCGGGTAGTAGTTGAGGTCGATCACGTTGTCGAGCATACGGATCGCCGAGCGCGTCACGCGCGCGACCATGTTCCTATCGAACTGGAGATTACCCTGTTCGTCCGCGATCACGAACTTCGCGAAGTTGAGTGATCCGAGCGTACAGACCGCCGTCTCATCAGGGCCCGTGTTGAGCGTGATCTCGGTGCAGAGGTTCGAATTGTGCACGACGCCTGCATGATCCTGCGGAGAACGGACGTTCGACGGATCCTTCCAGGTGATCCATGGGTGTCCGGTCTCGAAGAGCATGCCGATCATCTTCTTCCACAGGTCAGGAGCGGAGATGCGACGGAAGGTTTCCATCTCGCCGCGATCTGCCTTCGCCTCGTACTCGAGATACGCCTTCTCGAACGCGGCGCCGTAGATCTCATGGAGATCCGGCACGTCGCTCGGCGAGAAGAGAGTCCACTCTCCCCCATCGCGCACGCGCTTCATGAAGAGGTCCGGGATCCAGTTCGCCGTGTTGATGTCGTGCGTACGGCGTCGCTCGTCTCCCGTGTTCTTACGGAGCTCGAGGAAGTCCTCGATGTCGAGGTGCCAGGTCTCAAGGTATACGCAGCCTGCTCCACGGCGCTTTCCGGAGCGGTTGATAGCGAGGTTCACGTCGTTCGCGATCTTCAGGAACGGGACGATGCCTTGGGACGGGACGCCCGTGCCCTTGATGAAGGAGCCCATGGCGCGGACCGGGGTCCAGTCGGTGCCGGTGCCGCCCGACCACTTAAGGTACTGGGCGTTATCAGAGATCGACTTGAAGATACCGTCGAGGGAATCCGGAACAGTGTTCAGGAAGCAGTTGGACATCTGCGCCTTCTTGAATCCGGACTGGAACAGGGTGCGGCCGCCTGGGGTGTAATAGAAATTAGAGAGCGAGTCATAGAACTCGAGCGCGGTAGCTTCTCGATCTTCCGGCTTCTCCGCGATAGCGAGGCCCATGGCCACGCGCATCCAGAACATCTGCGGGGTCTCGAGAGTCTTTCTGGCCTTCGGATCCTCCATGCAGTACCGGCTGATCATGATCTCGAGTCCCATGTACTCGAACAAGCTGTCGTTCTCCACCTTCATGGCGCGCGCCATCTTCTTCAAGTCGTACTCGGCCATGCGCTCGTCGAGGTTTCCCTCGGCGACGAGGCGCTGCATGTTCTCGACGAACACGCGCTCATGCGCATCGAGCGGATTCTTCGCGTCGAATTCTGCGCCGAATACTTCCGCATAGAGGCGGTTCAACAGAAGACGGGACGCGAGACGCGAGTAAGCAGGATCGCGCTCGATCATGGAGCGCACTACCATGATGAGTGCCTTCCCTACCTCTGCCGTGGTCATGCCCTCGTAGAGCTCGTACTTGAGCTGGGAGAGGATGTGCTCGATATCAAAACTTCCTACATGCTCCTGGTCCGCGAGATGCTGCAAGGTCTGGCGGAGCTTCACCTCGTTGAAGCGCTCCTGCTTTCCGGAAGCGGTCGTTATGAGAAGACCCTGCTCTTCGATCTTCTCGAGGACCTCCTGCTTCTTCTCCTCGCGGATCTTCGTGTGCTCGTAGCGGTACACGATGTAATGCTTGGCGACAGAAAGATAGCCCGCCTCCATAAGAGCGAGCTCAACCAGGTCCTGTACGTTCTCTACGGAAGGAATCTGCTCCTCCCCGAACTTGTTCGAGAGATCCTCGAGCACCCCATTGGTGACGCTCATAAGGGTCTCCTCCTCGACCGCTACGTTAACGCTTTCAAATGCTTTCCTAAGCGCATCCGTGATCTTTGTTACTTCAAAGTCGACAATGCTCCCGTTCCTCTTTTTGACCTGCTTCATAAAGGTAATCCCGTAGGTTACGCGGCACGTTTATAAGTCAGCCTTGGCTACTCACGCTGGCAGGGATTTCGCTCCACTTCGTGGCGCGTAGAGGGCGCCGTAGCGCTTGGCTCTCGCGTTTCCTCGACTGCATTCGGCTGTGTTGACCTCTGTATCGTACCCCGTCTTCATCTAATTCTCAGTGTGTATAAACCAGCAGAAAACATAACTCGGAGCATTCAAGACACATCTTTTCTGAAGCTTATTTCAAGCCGTCTTACGGCCGTTAGACAACCCTCTTGCGGCGAGTAGAATGTGCCTAGACCAGCGTGACCATAGGAGCCCCTCGGACTTTCTTCGGATCGTACGCCAACGGTTACTCCTGGGTTAGATCTAGGAGCTGCGGCACGGTGTTCGCGCCCTGCTTATGCCACGGATATCGGCGGGTGCGGAACAGGGTGCGTATAGTATGCCCGTTCCGCACCTGAGATACCGAGGCCCCTCATTACCCGCTTTTTAGAGCGGGTTTTGTCTTTATCTATTCGTTCATGAAGGCTTCATGGTCTAATAGATACAGTTTCCCTACAGATATTTAGCCATAAGACCTCTTACTCATGCGCATACTCATCGTTGAAGACGAAGCGAAGCTCGCCGAAGGCTTGAAGCGCGGCCTCGAGAGCAAAGGATTCGCCGTTGACTGGATCGCAGAGAGCGAGAAGGCGCGTACGCGCATCCTCTTGTACCGCGACGAGTACGACCTCATCCTGCTCGACCTCATGCTCCCGGGCGTCGACGGCGCCACCATCACGCGCGAAGCGCGCAAGGAAGGCGTAACGACGCCGATCATCATCCTCACGGCACGTGACGAGACCGAATATAAGGTAGAGCTCCTCAACACGGGCGCTGACGACTATCTCGCGAAGCCCTTCTCCTTCGAGGAGCTCGTCGCTCGCATCAACGCGGTGCTCCGCCGCCCTGAGCAGACCGTGCTCGCGAAGATGAGCGTGCGCGATATCGAGCTCGATACCGGCGCTCGCACCGTTACGAAAGCCGGCAAGCCCATGCAGCTCACCCTAAAGGAGTATTCCCTGCTCGAGTACTTCATGCGGCACCCGGACGAGGCGCTGACTCGCGAGAGCATCCTCGACCATGTGTGGAGCTTTGACTTCCCTGGCTTCTCGAACGTTCTTGATGTACATATGAAGAACCTTCGCAAGAAGCTCGATACCTATGACGATGCCCCTCTCTTCGAAACCGTCCGCGGCGTGGGTTACCGACTTAATCGATAAGTATCGGTATAACCTCTTCTACAAGACCGCGACGAACGTCGTGGCCTTGCAGATCGTGCTTGCCCTCGTCTCGCTGGTTGTCCTTGCCTGGGGCATCGAGTACGCGCAGGAGCGCACCATAGCGACCATCGGCGAGAAGATCGTCGAGGGCATCTTCCAGGATTCTCCTGCAACGACTGAGAGCTTAGCGGAGACCGTCCGCGGCGTGAGCCAGGATGCGCATTTCTACGGCGCCTCCGCGCTCCTTATCCTGAATATCGCCTTCGGGCTCCTTATCGCGCGCTTCGCCCTCTGGCCGACCCGCAACAGCCTCCAGTTCCAGAAGAAGTTCATCGGCAACATCGCCCACGAGATCAGGACGCCGCTCGCCATCATAAAGACCAATACCGAGGTAGCGCTCTTCGATCCGAAGCTTCCAGAAAGCGTCAAAGAGACCTTCGACGACACTATCGTCGAGCTCGACCGCATCTCAGAGACCATAAACAACCTCCTCTCCTTCGACACCCTCACCCGTCCTCGCCGCATGCCGTTCGATGCGGTTAATATGGGCACCCTCTGCCGCACGATCATCGAGCGGCACGAGGCGCTTGCAGATTCCCGCGGCGTGAAGCTCATAGAGGACATCGACGAGGATTGCCTCGTCTCCGGCAACAGCGTGGCGCTCGAGCAGGTGGTGACGAACCTCGTTAAGAACGCCGTGAACTACACGCCGAAGGATCAGGACGGCTCGGTTACGGTAACCGTCGCACCGGAGCCAGGACATAAGGTGATGCTCTCGGTGAAGGACACGGGCATCGGTATCGACCAGAAGGATCTCTTCCACATCTTCGAGCCGTTCTATAGGGGCGACACCTCGCGCGCGCGCGGCATCGGCACCGGAACGTCAGGACTCGGCCTTGCTATCGTGAACGAGATCGTCCGCCTGCATAAAGGCGCCATAACCATACGCAGCACACCAGGCAAGGGGACGGAGATCCGCGTCGTGCTTCCGGCTGCGGGCGCAAAGACGCTGTCTGATCCGCTCCAAGGTGCGAGCACCGGGAATACGAACGAGGTATCCGTTGATTTCTCCTAGCGCTTCATGAACCCGTTCACAACGGGTTCATTGTCGCTTTCGTATGATGTGTCTGTTGAGGACTCGCACGGAAAGCGTACGCGCTCCCCTGCTACAGCCTCATAGTTCTTTCTCACCACATTTACGCCGGGCATCTCCTACGGAGACGATGCGCGGCATACGGGAAAGGATCCTTACCAGACGCTAATCGCAAAGCGCCTGTATGATACAGAAAATTAAGGACTAGTTGCCGGGGCCGCGCTCAGTAAATCTGGGAGCGGCCCCGGCTCTTTACGATACGGCCATTGATCTGTGTGGTAGAGAATCTATGCAATCTATGCTAGATTCTGTCCAGACAGAAGGAGTCGCTGAGATGCGCACAAAGACAGAGAATGAGATTCTCGAGCAATTGAGAGTCACGGAATGGATGACGGTCCTGGAGTTGCGGCAGAAAATCGGTTCGAAACGAAATGCAGTTCAGGGCCCGCATCCGTTCGGCACGTTCGTTTCGCGTTTTTCGCCGACACTGGGCCGGATTCTGTCGGACCGCTCCCCTTCAGTGGGAGAACTGTACGTGATTCTCGAAATGCTCGAGGAAGACGGGTCCGTCAACAGCCGACTTCGGGACGAGCCGTCCGAGACGCTTGTGAGACGGGGCGGCCGTCGCAGTCGCGAGTGGAGAGCGTAACGCTAGGCTCGACTGAAATCTGATCGCACGAAGATAGAACAAAACTTGTAGCCACCGTAACTGGTGGCTACGTCTTTAGATACGTAAGAAAGTATTAGGTCTGGGTGCCGACCCGAACTCTAGTTCTTCAGCCCTGATCCCTTATGGAAGAGCCACAACACCGTCCCGAGGAGTACGACGATCATTCCGCCCATAACCATGAACGAGGTACCTACCGGTACGTCAGAGATTCCGAGGAAGCCATACCGGAACGCGTTAACCATGTAGAGGACAGGGTTCGCGAGTGAAATGATGCGGAAGAACTCCGGAAGCTGGTCTATGGAGTAGAAGACGCCACCAAGGTAGGTTAGCGGCGTAAGGACGAACGTCGGGATGATAGAGATGGCATCGAAGGACTTCGCGTACATGCCGTTCAGGAGACCTGCGAGCGAGAATAAAATGGCTGTCAGGACGATAGCGGCAACCACGATCCCGAGCGAGACGATCGTGAGGTTCGTGAAGAACAAGGAGACGATGAGGACGAGGACCGCAACCAGGAGCGCACGGACGACGCCTCCTGATACGAATCCTGCGATAACCACCCACGACGGCATCGGCGAGACGAGGAGCTCATCGAGCGTGTGCACCCACTTCGCGAAGTAGAAGGTGGAGACCGTATTCATGTACGAGCTCGTGATAACGGTCATCATGACGAGTCCCGGCACAATGAACTGCATATACGAGAAGCCGTCGATCGAAGCGATCTGGCTGCCGATGAAGGCGCCGAAGATGAGGTAGTAGAGCGTGGTCGTCACGACCGGCGGGAGTAGGGTCTGGGACCAGATGCGCAGGATGCGGACCACGTCCTTGCGGAGCATGGTGTAGTAGCCGACGAGGATGGGAGAATTCATAGGATTAGGCATTTTTCTCGATGAGATTCACGAACACTTCCTCCAAACGGCTTCCCGAGTTCCGGATGTTCGCGATCTGGATCCCGATCTTCGTCATGAGGCGTATGGCATCGTTCACGGTCTCGCCGGGCTTCAAGGACAGCTCGAGAGTAGTCTCGTCGATGCTCTTGATCTTGAGGTCGCGCATGAGGGCCGTCTGCGCCGGCGTAACCGGCTCCACAGTATCGAGGACGAGCGTTACGTAGTTCAGTTTCGAGACGAGCTCCTTCACGCTTCCCTCTTCGATGATCAATCCCTTGTTCACGATAGCGATACGGCTGCAGAGCTGCTCCGCTTCCTCGAGATAGTGGGTCGTGAGCACGATGGTCGTGCCATTAGCGTTCAGCTTTCGGAGATAGTCCCACATGCCGCGCCGAAGCTCCACGTCGACGCCCGCTGTCGGCTCGTCCAGAAGGAGGATGCGTGGCTCATGGATGAGGGCGCGTGCGATGAGGAGTCTGCGCTTCATACCGCCCGAGAGTTTCTGCGACTGGGTATCCTTTTTATCCCATAGGCCGAGATCCTTGAGCACCTCTTCTGCGCGCGGGAGCGCCGTCTTCCGCGGGATGCCGTAGTAACCGGCCTGGTTGAGGACGATATTCAAAGGCGTCTCGAAGATATCGAAGTTCAGCTCCTGCGGCACGAGGCCGATATGGCGCTTCGCACCGACCGGGTCCTTTTCAACCGATGATCCCATGACCTCGACGTCTCCCGAGGTCTTCACCACGAGGCCTGAGGTTATGCCGATAAGGCTCGTCTTGCCCGCGCCGTTAGGTCCGAGGAGCCCGAAGAACTCCCCTTTCTTGATCTCGAGCG
The DNA here is from genome assembly GCA_040384725.1 of Patescibacteria group bacterium. Classification (GTDB taxonomy): domain Bacteria; phylum Patescibacteriota; class Minisyncoccia; order Phycocordibacterales; family Phycocordibacteraceae; genus C7867-001. Next base: position 185,828 of record JAZKIS010000002.1, read on the forward strand.
ATACGCCCTTCAGGGCTTCGGTTCCCGGCTGCTTCTTATCCTTCGCATACACCTTCTTGAGGTCGCGGATGAGGATCGCCGGTGCCGAATCTTCCATATTAGAGCCAGTATACCACTGACCGTTTTCCGAGCTATCATGGGGACATGAGCCCCTCCGTGAAGCGATTCCTGAAGTACGCCACCGTTGGCGGATCCACCTTCGTGTTCGATCTCGTGCTGCTGTGGATCATGACGGAAGTGTTCCTCGTCCCCTACCTGCTGTCGACCGCGCTCGCCTTCATGGTAGCGGTCTCGATAAACTACTTCGTCTCGCGGCGCTATGTGTTCCGCGGCACGAGTCGCAGGATCCATCACGGGTACATGTACTTCATCCTCATCGCGGTCGGCGGCGCGCTCGCCGTTACCGGCGCCGTAGCGCTCCTCGTGACGACCTTTGCCATGCATTACCTCGTAGCGCGGGTGCTTGTCGCGTGTGTCGTCGGTATCGGGAACTATCTCTTCAATCTGCATTTCAACTTCAAGGTTGTCGGGCATCATCCGTAGGTTGTTTTCTAGGTGCCGGAGCGTATAGTGCGCCCAGACCTTCTTTTCAACATCACATCTCGAACATGGAGCGTTGCAATGCGCACAGGTACTCACACAGATGAAACCGGCCAAGAGCATACCCAGATCGTCCTTGAGACGGGCGACCTGCTGACGACCGGCCATTCATCGAGCGGTCCGAACCACACCACCTTCCACACCGAAGCAAGGACTTCGTTCACCGTACGCAATCTTGACGGTGACGAGGCTTTCGAACTGAGTAACGTCTTGGTATGCGTAAGCGTACTGAGCATCTGCATCGCGACGGTCGAAATCACCGGCATACCCGCCGTGAAGAACGTCATCGTGGTCCTGCTGCTCTGCTTTTCTTTGGTTGTGCTCACCAAGCGAGCAGTGGACAAAGAGGATCGCGCTGGAAGAGAGATCCTGTTCCTGCTCGCAACCGGGGGCATGCTCGTCGGTCCGGATTCAGGGATACTGCTGCTCGCGTTTGGCGCGCTTTGTCTGTTCCTGGCCGTGCACTATGCATGGCTCTGGAAACGCGCGATATGGGAACCCATAGCCGCCTTCCTGCCGTTCAGTGTCGGGATGATCTTCTATGAGATGGGTGCCATGCCGTCCTGGCTTGTCCTATCGCTATTCCCGGCGCTCGCAGTCTTCGGATGCATCGGATTCATCCGTATCCACCTGAACGCGTTCCAGTACGACGGCGGATACAATCGCTTGGGCGAGTGAATCAAAGGGCCCGACTTCGGTCGGGCCCTTTCTGCATCTGGTACAATCCTCTCTTATGAAATTCTTTCTCTTCCCTGTCCTGGTTTCAGCGCTCATCCTTATCGGCATCTGGGCCGGTCTCGGCTTCGCTGCGTTCGTCACCGCATTCCTCCTCGTTATCCTTGAGGTGACGCTTTCGTTCGATAACGCGGTGGTGAACGCGCGCGTACTTTCCGGCATGTCGGAGAAATGGCGCGGACGCTTCCTCACCTGGGGCATGCTCATCGCGGTCTTCGGGACGCGCCTCGTGCTCCCTATCCTGATCGTGTCCGTGAGCGTGCTGGTTTCCCCCTGGACCATCGCGAAGCTCGCGGCGTTCAATCCGGTCGAGTATGCGCATCTTCTCGAAGGCGCTCGCTATTCTATCTATGCGTTCGGCGGTGCATTCCTTCTCATGGTGGCGCTCAAGTACTTCTTCAACGATGCGAAGGACGTGCATTGGCTCAAAAGCATCGAGCGGCATCTCTCGAAGTGGGGCCGCATCGAGGCTATCGAGATCGGCATCGCGCTCATCTTCATCACGATCCTCTCCTTCTTCGTTCCTGGAGCCGCACAAGCGACCGTGCTCCTCGGCGGCCTCGTAGGCGTGATCCTATTCATCCTCATGCAGGGCATCGCGAGCTCGTTCTCGGTTGAGGCTGACGGCGTAACGAAGAGCGGTCTCGCTCTCTTCGTCTATCTCAACATCCTCGACTCCGCGTTCTCGCTCGACAGCGTCGTTGGCGCGTTCGCGCTCACGACCGCACTCCCGATCATCGTAGCGGGTCTCGGCATCGGCGCCTGGTTCGTCCGTTCGCTCACGATCTACCTGGTGCGCCGGAAGACCCTCGATACGCTCACCTACCTCGAGCACGGCGCGCACTGGGCGATCCTCGGCCTCGCGCTTTCCATGTTCGCGGACCTTCTCTGGCATGTCCCTGAGATCATCACCGGCACCATCGGCCTCGCGTTCGTCGTTGCTGCGTACTGGTCTTCCCTCAGGTTCCGGAAATCACAGGAGGCAGCATAGCGAGCGCGCTATACTTGACCCTAGTGACTGACACGAGACTACTCGAGCGCCTACGCGCATCCATGAAGGGCGAAGTGCTCGACGACGCGAAGACGCGCGCGCTGTTCTCGCGCGATACGAGCATCTTCACGAAGACTCCGGAGCTCGTTACCTACCCGAAGAACGCGGACGACGTGTCCGCGCTCGTGCGCACCGTTGTAGGAGCCCGCAAAGACGGCATCAATGCCTCGGTTACCGCGCGCTCTGCCGGCACCGATATGTCGGGCGGTCCGCTCACCGATTCCGTGGTTGCCGTGTTCACCAAGCACATGAATCAGGTGCTTGAGGTCGGGAGCGGCTTTGCGGTTACGGAGCCTGGCGTCTACTATCGCGATTTCGAGAAAGCCACACTCGCTTCTAACCGCCAGATACTTCCCTCCTATCCGGCCTCGCGTGAGCTCGCCGCTATGGGCGGGATGGTGAACAACGACTCGGGCGGAGAGCGAACGCTCGAGTACGGGAAGACGCGCAAGTACGTAGAAGACGTGGACGTGATTCTTTCAGACGGATCGAAGGTTACGTTCAATGCGAAATCCAAGGAAGAGCTCGAGCGCTTGTGCGCGCTCGAGACGCTCGAAGGACGGATATATCGCGATATGCGCGAACTCCTTGCAAAGAATGCTGATGCGATAGAAAAGGCACGGCCGAAGGTATCGAAGAACTCTGCCGGCTACGCGCTCTGGGAAGTCGTCGACAAGGAAGCCGGTACTTTCAACCTAGCGAAGCTCATCTGCGGCGCCCAAGGCACGCTCGCCCTTACGACGAAGATGAAACTCTCCTTGGTGCGCGAGCAGGGATACCGCTCTATGCTCATCATCTTCCTCGACGACATAAAGGTCCTGCCGGACGTGGTGCGGAAGGTGCTTCCCTTCAATCCGGAATCCTTCGAGTCCTATGACGACCACACCTTCGAGCTCGCCATGAAGTTCCTGCCGCAGATGCTCTCGCAGATGGGACTCGTCGAGGCCGCAAAACTCGGACTCTCCTTCATCCCGGAACTCGGTCTCGTTCTGAAGGGCGGCGTTCCGAAGCTCGTCCTTATGGCAGAGTTCTCCGAAGACACGCACCAGGAAGCCTTGTTCAAGGCAGGGGCCGCGAAGGCGGCACTTCTTCCTCTCAATCTTCCGATGCGAATCGCTCGGGACGAGAAAGCGGCGGCGAAGTACTGGAAGGTACGCCGCGAGAGCTTCGCGCTCCTCCGAAAGAACGCCAAAGGCCTCTATGCTGCACCCTTCATAGACGACTTTGTGGTGCCGCCGGATTCGTATCCCGAGTTCATGCCGGAACTGAACGCGCTCCTCGCTGAGTACGAGCTTCTCTATACGATCGCCGGGCACATTGGCAACGGGAATTTCCATATCATCCCGCTCATGAATCTCAAGGATCCTAAAGTGCGCGACATCATCCTCGAGCTCTCTCCTCGGGTCTATGACCTCGTTATCAAGTACGGCGGCACTACAACCGGCGAGCATAACGACGGCATCATCCGCACCCCGTACCTTCCGCAGCTCTTCGGAGCTGAGATGGTTACGCTCTTCGAGGAGACGAAACGCATCTTTGATCCGGAGAACATCTTCAATCCAGGCAAGAAGGTGAACGGCACGTTCGCGGACATTGAGCGCGACATGTTGAGGCAGGTATAAGTAGAAAGATCCCAGCATAAGGAGGGCCCACCAAGCTGGCGGGCCCTCCGTCACGTCTAAATGTGATGTTGAATCCACATCGCTACATACAGGTTGTAGGAACTGTGCAGGATCAGTATGGCGCAGATGCCCTTGAGTGGCGTCCTGCCGTACGAACCCCAGACCAGAAACACGAAGGCAATGACTACGCCGATGAGTCCCTGAATGAAAACGTTTCCTATACCTCCGTGAACAAATCCGAACACGAAGGAAGTGAGCGCTACCAACACGAGCACGGGAGCAAGGGGCGGGGTTGTTTTCCAAAAAATCCCCCACACACCCCACAGCAGCCCGAACGGTACCACGCGATACAGGAACTCTTCGCGCAGCGGCGTGGCCACAAAGGAGCGTAGAGCTATGTCATGAACCTCTCTCACATGAAGCTCAAGTGCGTAGTTGCGTGTCCTGTTCGAGATGGGCAGCTCTGGGGCGATCCATTCCACAAGGTCTCTTCCATAGATTGCGAGGTTCCAGCAAAAGAACACGAGCACCGGAAGAGAGCAGAGAAACAGCCAGAATGGTGCGCCGGCCAAGAGCCAGTTTCGTATCCTTTGCATTGTCTCCTCCGAAAGTTGCCGTACTCGTACTACTGTATCACTCGGTCTTGGGCTGCCAGGGTTATACCCAGTTTGCTTGGCATTCGTCTACGCACATTTGAACATCTTTTGTGTTCAAGCATTACACTCTCGAGTCACAAATTAAGCGTGGTGCATGGTAAATTACGTGCATGAACGAAGAACAGTTCAAGGCACACGAAGCCTTGGTCAAGGAATTGAACGATCCGACATTGCGTGCGGAATACGCGCGCGCGTACGATAACTATCGTCCGGGATTCATCGCCCGATTCCTCGGCTACCTACTCGTCGGTTCCGGGAACCTGGTGTACGGGAAGAGGCCGACCTACTCGAAGTTCAAGGCTATCGAGGTTATCGCCCGTATCCCCTACCAGTCCTGGGAGGTTGCTACCTACACCCTTCTTACCGGTCTCTACGCGAACGAGGAACGCGCTATCGAGCTTACGAAGACGAGCGCCTTCTCTCGCGAGGCGCAAGACAACGAGACCCTGCACGTCGTGGTGCTCGCGCAGATCTGCAAGCGCCTCAAGTGCGATGGCTTCTTCCGCCATGTCCTTATCCCGCTCCTGTTCGCGCTCTTCTATTTCTGGACCATCTACATCCTATACATGCTCAGCCGCCGTTCCGCGCTCGAGCTCAACTACATCTTCGAGAACCATGCGTACCACCAGTACAGCCAGTTCCTCAAGGACAATGGCGAGCGGCTCCGCGATACGCCGGTCTTCTCGGACTTCCTCGTCTACTACGGACGCAGTGCCCGCAGCGAGTACGAATTGTTCGAGTCCATCAGGAACGACGAGCTCATCCACAGGAACCGCTCGATACGGGAGCTTCAGGCGAAGAAGCGATAGTATTTGATATTAGACCATACAAGTGTTATAATATTCTCAGACCGTTCCAACTACTGAGGATATATCGATGACCGATTCTTCCACTAACGCCCTCCTCGAGGGGTGCAAGGGACCGTACATGCAGGGTCTCGAGCCAGCGCAAGCGTTGTATACAAGCAAGCGCATACGCCTGAACAAGACGTTCCTGAAGCACATTCGCGATTACCTTCCCGGTCCCGTCAGGCACCTTGAGAAGAACATCGTGACCTTGGACGACTACGTGTGGCCGCACGGTATCTCCTTCCGGATGCACCATCGGGAGATCATGGTCCTTATGCCACGCGTCCATGAGACAAAAGACCCGGTCATGGGTTCCTATGCAGGACGCGATATCGTACTGCTCTATCGTGGAAGACCTCTCAGTGACCGCGAGCTTGAGCGCATCCTGCGCAAGGTCGCCGTGGCGATTGAGGACGCCTACGAGGACTTGTACGGACCCATCGCCTAACCCCAGAAGAGCCGACCCCGGGACCCGTTCCCGGCAGTAGGCTTTTTTCTTTACCCTTATCCCCTTCTTAGCCAGGGATTCATTGCGTTTGAGGGCTATTTATCGCATACTGCGAATAACTCGCCGAAACTCCAAATTGCTCCTAGCGTTCGGCATCAGCGAGGTTATCCAGGTATCCACAAGCCACATGGCAACATGCAAACTATATGTCGGCGGTATCCCGTACCGCACGACCGAGGATGAGCTCCGCACCGCTTTCCAGGAAGCAGGTGAGGTAGCATCCGCAAGCATTATCAGCGATCGTATGACCGGCCGCTCTCGCGGATTCGGCTTCGTCGAGATGGCATCCGAGGCCGAGGGTCAGGCTGCTATCGACCGTTGGGACGGCAAGGAGATGGACGGGCGCATGCTCTCCGTATCCATGGCACGTCCCCAGGGTGACCGTCCTCCTCGCGAGGGCGGGTTCGGCGGCGGCAACCGAGGCGGAGGCTTCGGCGGCGGTGACCGTGGCGGAAATCGCGGAGGCGGTTTCGGCGGCGGCGATCGCGGAGGCTACCAGGGCGGCTACTAATAGCTGACCTCACGATAAAAGCCCCTCTTAGGAGGGGCTTTTATCGTTTAGTCCTTCTTATGCTTCACGTCTATCTTCTTGTCCTCGGCGTTCCAGCCAACGAGATTCGAGAACACCTGGAAGAAGGACGCAAGCGCGGCGATAGCGAGTATGAGAACGAGCGGCATGATCGCGTCGCGACTGACGGAATACCCCACATACGCGAGGAATCCGAACCAGACGCCCGTGCACCATGGGCAGCCAAGAAGATCACGCACCGTACCGAGGAAGGAACCTTCGCGAGCTCCTGCTACGCCGTCCCGCAAGAATTGGGTTATGTGATCGTACGTGAAGAGGCGCACGAGACGGAATGTGGCGAGCGAGAGCAAGATGAGGTCCGTCCACGGGATGCTGGCCGTAAGGAGACCTCGGTCCGAGAGATGGATATACGCGAGCGCTACGAGTCCGAGGAAGAACAGGGAGAAGATGATATTCCAGACTGCTTTCATACAGGAAAGCATACACCGGTGCCGTACATTCAGTAATTCCTGTACAGTGGACGCATGGACAACCAGAAGGAGCGCGAGCACCTGATCCGCGACAAGTATGACGGCGATTCTGCTGCAGATCTCTCTAAGGATCTCGCGCGTCTTGAGAACGGCGAGCCGCTTGCCTACGTGATCGGCTGGATTCCCTTCCTAGGTCTTCGCATCGATCTCAATTCGAAGCCGCTCATCCCCCGCCCCGAGACTGAGGCTTGGACCGAAGACCTGCACGTGCGTCTCAAGGAGAAGTTCGGGGATGCCCCGTTCACGTTCCTTGACCTGTGCGCAGGCTCGGGCGCCATTGGACTCTCAGTGCTCGCGAGCTTCCCTGCCGCCCGCGTTCGTTTTAGCGAACTGGTACCGGAACACGCTCGATTGATAAGAAAGAACATCGAGGAGAACGATCTCGACGCGTCTCGCGCAACCGTGCACACCGGTGACCTGTTCGCGCCGTTCCCGGAAGATCAGACGTTTGACGTTATCGCTACGAACCCGCCGTACGTGCCCGAGGAGCGAGCGCTCGACGCGAGCGTTACAGGCTTCGAGCCAGCAGTAGCGCTCTACGCAGGAAGCGACGGTCTTGATCTTGTACGCAGGATCGCTGCAGAAGCCGCTGACCGACTCGAGCCAGAAGGCGAGCTGTGGATGGAATGCGATATCGAGAACATCGAGGAAGCGAAGGAACTGCTCCTTAGCTCTGGCGCCAAGGAAGCAATGATACGCAATGACCTGTATGGCAGGCCCCGGGTGTGCGTGGGATACTATCCGTAATGCAGCCCGAGCCAACGCTTATGCTTGCCCCTCCGGCATTCCTCCAGAACGTGAACGTCGAGCAGGTAGTCTCCGTGCTGTTCGCGCTCCTTTTCATACTCTGGGCACTCTATACCCTCATCACTACCTACCACTGGCTCAGGTACGGGCACCGGTCTTCGGTTGCGATCCCAGCGCTCATAACGCATGTGGTTGTGTCAGGGTACCTGGCTCTTTACGCGGTTAGCGGCTTCACCGGCTGATATGGAAGAATTCCCTCTCGACGCAGGCGAGCGCGTAACCCGGACCGTCCGGAAGCACTGGTTCGTGCTTCTCGTGTCGTTCATTCCTTTCCTTCTTCTCGCATGGCTCCCTACCTTCGTACCAGGAATCCTGGTTAAGCTTGCGAGCGCGAGCCCGGAATCAGCCGCGCTCTTCGGACAGTTCACGAGCGAGAACCCGTGGTTCCGTCTCTTCCTGGGACTCTGGTGGGTGTTCCTCTGGATCGGCGCATTCAATACCTTCACCCAGTACTACCTCAATCACTGGGTCATCACGACCACTCGTATCGTGCGCATCAGGCAGCACGGATTCTTCAACCGCGAGGTCTCGAGCTTCCTCCTGATCAAGGTGCAGGATATTTCTACGTCGGTAGACGGTATCTTCGCAGACCTTCTCGGCTACGGATGCGTACGGGTCGAGACCGCCGGCGACGCCTCACGGCACTTCTCCATGGACGGCATCGAGAATCCGACCGGCATGCGCGACCTCATCATGTCCGAGATCGCGGCGCTCCATGCTGACAAATCAGCGGTATAGATTGAACATAGGCGGTTTTCTGATAAAATGAGGGAAGACCAGTGAGGGAGAAAGAACATGGTTCTCGTGCAACAACTGCCGGCTGCTTGTGAAAGCGACCGGCACATTGCCGTTTTGAGCGAGCGCCGGACCGGTTTTGTGTTCAGCACCTCGTCTCTTACGCCGTCAGCCTATGCCGCGAAGCAGGAACAGGTACACCGGAGCAGCATGCTCGGCATGGCCGAAGCCTATGCCCGTTGTTACGGCTGATACAAGCGCCCGCCGACACCTGTGTCGGCGGGGCTTTTCATTTGCTAGAATGAACACATGAGCGACAAGCAGCCTCTCTCCACCGAACCCTACAAGGGCGTACACGATTACTATCCTGAGGACTGGTCGCGGGCACAGGCGGTATTCGATACCATCCGTGCGACGCTGCGGAAATCCGGCTTCGAGGAGTACCAGGCTTCGGTACTCGAGCGTGCCGAGCTCTACGAGAGCAAGACCTCGGAGGAGATCGTGAACCAGCAGACCTATACCTTCGTTGATCGCGGGGACCGGCGCGTAACGCTCCGTCCGGAGATGACGCCTACCCTGGCACGCATGGTGGCGGGACGTCGTCGTGAGCTCGTGTTCCCTCTTCGCTGGTTCTCGATCGGGAACCGGTTCCGGTACGAACGTCCCCAGAAGGGCCGCTCGCGCGAGTTCTATCAGGCAGATGTCGATATCGTAGGCATCGAAGGCGCGAAGGCTGAGGGCGAAGCGGTCGTTATGGCGTACGAGATACTGCGCGCGTTCGGCGCGACCAGCAAGGACTTCCGCATCCGCATGAATTCCCGCGCGCTCATGAACGCTGCCGCGAGTGCGCTCGGCCTGAGCGCTGAAGACGCAGCGACTTATCTCGCGCTCATCGACCGCAAGGACAAGATGCCGGTAGAAGAGTTCGAGTCTATGCGCGGCGCGTTCCGTAGGAACGGCACTGACCCGCTCGAGCTTATCGAAGCCCGGAGCGACGAGAGCGTCGATGCGGTGTACCAGCAGTTCATGGCGCTTATCGACAGCCTTAAGGCGCGCGGCATGGATAACGTGGTCTTCGACCCGACCATCGTCCGCGGCTTCCTGTATTACACGGGGCTTGTGTTCGAGGTATTTGATACGAACCCAGAGAATCCGCGCGCGCTCCTTGGCGGCGGCAGGTATGACGGACTGGTATCGATGTTTGGAGACGAGACTATACCCGCTATAGGTTTCGCTATCGGCATAGAGACGCTCACCGACTTCCTTGCGACGCACGATCTCCTTCCCCCTCCGGTGCCTCCGGCTGATGTCTATATCGGTACGCCGTCCGAGGCGAATATCGCTGACGCTCAGGCAGTTGCGTCAATGTTCAGGGATCACGGGCTGAACGTACTCGTAAACGTGTCCGGAAAGGGCCTTGGAGACCAGGTGAAGGAAGCGGTGCGCCGTGGCGTTCCGTACTTCGTGGCTATCGGCGAAGACGAGGCGCGCCTCAAGAAGGCGAAGCTTAAGACGCTCGCTTCGAGTGAAGAGATCGAGATCGGTACCGATCTCATCCCGACGCATATCTTTAAGGTGCGGTTCGACGGCGCGTAGGCTATGCGAGAGATAACGTTCGACATCGAGACCTCTAATATCTTGCCGTCCTTGGCCCGACAGGACGTTACCCGCCTTGATCTGGCGGTTGTCGGAATCCATGACTCAGAGACCGGCGAGTACTCTTCCTATGACCAGAGCGAGCTTCCGAAGCTCTGGCCTATCATCGAGAAGGCCGATACCTTGATCGGGTATAACTCTGATTCCTTCGATATTCCCCTTCTTAACAAGTACTACCCCGGCGACTTAACGAAGATCCGGTCCATAGACCTCATGGTTGAGGTGCAGAAGGTGCTCGGACGGCGCCTGCGGCTCCAGTCTCTTGCTGAGGCAACCTTAAAGGTCGGGAAGAGCGGGAACGGGCTTGAGAGCGTGCGCTGGTGGAACGAGGGCCTCTACGAGAAGGTCCGCGAGTACTGCATCCAGGACGTGAAGATTACGCGCGACCTCTATGACTGGGCGCTCTTGAAGGGAGCGCTCAAGTACAAGGACCTGAAGGATATACGGGACATAAAGCTCGATACCTCGAAGTGGCAGGTCGAGCAGGGTCCTGCCGCGTTCACTCATACGCTCGGACTGTAGTTGCCTTTTGGCATTTCCGTGCTATTTTCCTAGCAGCTACGTACTTGAACCTTCGAGGAGACGGTCATGTTTGCAAGGATCATTTGGTACGGATTTATCCTGCCCTCTGATATCGAGACGATGAAGTCAGAACTGCTCACCAGGTTCGGCATTCAGGTGAATGAGTGCCGCAAGGACGATACCGTGACGCTTGTCGAGGATGATTCTCAGGTGATGTGCACGCTCTACGATGTGCCGGCACACACTCGTAAGGACGAGGAAGCGGCTGCGCGCTTGCAATCGGCCATCAAGCGGACCATCTTTGCTATCACCCTGGTGAAGACGGTCATGGTGGTCGACAGCATGAAGAGTTCGGTTCCCGCTCATTCGTAAGGGTACGCCCTTTATCTGGTCCAAACGCCCCGCGCAGAAATGCGCGGGGCGATGACTTTTACATACAAAGCCGCATGCTATGATTTTTTCATGGACACCCAGAAACTACGCCGCGATTACTTCCTCCCGGGCGCGATTATCCTTGCCGGCCTCATCATCTCTATAGCGCTCTACGCTATCCGCACCGAAGAGGTACCGGCCTTGGGCGCTGGCGACCCGAGCATGGTGCGCCCCGTGAGCCCTGAAGACCGTATCATCGGGAACCCGCAGGCGAAGGTGAAGATCGTCGAGTACGCGGACATCGACTCTGAGTTCAGCAAGCAGTTCCAGGCAACCATGCAGCAGGTCATGAGCGAGTACGCAGCCGGCAGCGAGGTAGCGTGGGTATACCGGCACTTCCCGCTCCTTGATCAGCACGCTGCAGCAGCGTCGCATGCAGAAGCCGCTGAGTGCGCCGGATTCCTCGGAGACTCGGACGCGTTCTGGCGCTTCATCGATGCGCTCCAGAGCGCAGCCCCTGGCGAGACCGAGTTCCCGGTCGAAGGGTACGCTTCTGTGGCTACCCAGCTCGGGCTTCCCCAGGCGGAGTTTGATGCCTGCCTCAAGAACGGCCGCTTCACGAAGAAGGTTTACGAAGACAGCACCAACGCGATGCTCGCGGGCGCTGAGGGCGCGCCATATACCGTGGTACTCGTTGATGGCCAGGAACCTATCGGCATCCAGGGCGCGCTATCGTATGAGGACATGAAGCGGGTCATCGCTGAGGCGCTAGCGAAGGCTCAGTAACGTATTTGACAGGCGTATCCCTCGTGGGACAATGATAAAGTACTAATTGACTTCTGCAGCCATGAAAAATCCATTTGAGAAGCGTGAGATCAAGAAGCCGGAACCAGAGAGTAATGTTGTTAATTTCGAGCAGCCGGTCATTATTGCCCGCGATTCGCTCGGCAACCCTATTGGAACGGCACAGAGCAGCATCGAAGCTGATGCAATGCGCGGAGACGCAGCAGAAGATATGCGTCAGGCAGCATAAAGTACGCAACTACAGAAAAGGCCCGCTTGATGCGGGCCTTTTCTTATGTGAAGAGCTTTAACAGGTCGTCGTATTCGCTCGCTATCCCCTCCCGCCATTTCCCGGACAGTAGTTCCCCAAGGACCTCGTCGAGCACGGTCGCGAGTTCCGCTCTGGATTCCGTCGTGAGCGGTACCTCATGATTCTTCACCCCGTCTGGTCCTACCTGCACGATAGATGCGCTCGTGGCGTTACCGGCATTCTCTCGCACGAGAAGGTCATAGAATGCGAGCTGTCTGACGTACTTCTCGTCCACGGCCTTTATCTCGCTCGTAGTCTTGAAGTCCGCGATGCAGATACCTGATGAGGTCTCGAACAAAGCATCGATCTGACCTTTCAGCTTTATGGTGCAGCCGTCTATCGTTCTTGTCGTCTCGTAGGTCTTCTCTATGGCGCTTGGTGCGAGGAGAGTACCCGGTTCATCGCGGTGCCTGATATAGGCTGCGAGACTCGCTCGCGCATGCTCGCTGATGCGGTCGAACGCCGCGTTCCTCGGAAGAAGGCTCCGGCGCATGGTGCCCTCGAGCGCCGCATAGGCCTTGTCTTCCTCCTTAGTCTCAAGGAATGCGGCGATGCCTGCATGGACTGCAGTTCCCACGGTGAGTGCAGGCATCTCGGGTTCCCGAAGCCTCAGCACCCGCTTCGCGAAGAACGAGGCAGGAGATTCGAGGTACTCGTTCAACGCAGACGGCGAGAGGCCGTCATGGGTGAGGTAGTTGCGCGTTAGGTCGCAGATGAGTTCTGACGCGTCTATGGTCGAGTGCGTCAAAGGGAGGAGGTCAGCATCGGGCGCGATGAGATTCAATCCTTCAGGGATCAAGGAGGATGGTGCCTGGTCCTTGCCGTCTCCGGTCTCATTCGCATAGGAAATGATTAGGGCATCCTTGGCGCGGGTGAGAGCGACGTAGAAGAGCCGTACCGCATCCTCTGCCTGCTTCTGCTGACTTATAGGGGACGGGATGGTTGCCGCTCGTCCTCCCTTCTCCCATTCGCGGCTCGTTGCGGACACGAGGAATACCCGCTCGAACTCCATGCCCTTCGCCTTGTGCGCGGTTATAACCGTAACGAAGCCGTCCTTCTGCAGCACTGAAGCCTTTACGCTCTCGAGGCCGTGCTCTTCGGCCTTCCGGAGCTCGTCGATCACGCTCGCGAACGAGATGTTCGCATCGCGCCGGACGAGCTCTTCGATGTGCATGATAAGGCGGCGAATGAGGAGCACATCGTCGAGGTGCTCGGTATGAGAAAGGAGGAAGCCGCGAGCGCCAGACTTCGCGAGAAGGTTCGATACAAGCTCGAGGGGTGCGAGGCGCTGCGCACTCTCCTGGAGAGTCCGGACGGTCTCTGCAATCTGTGGGAATCGTTCCTCAAGCTTTGCCGCGAGCTCGAAGTCCCTGGTCTCGCGAAGGAACAGCGCACGCTCCGGGAGCGACGCCTCCCACCATGGCGCAAGCAGGCTCTCGCGCAGCGCTGGAACGTCGAGCGGGTCCGCCACGGCTTTCATGAGGGCTTGGAGAGAACGAATAACGGGACGCGAGGACAAGGATACGTCTCCCGCTCTGAGCGTCGAGATGCCGCGGGCAGCCAGATGGTCCGCGAAGTGGTCCGCGTTCGCATTCGTGCGCGTTATAACCGCTATTTCTTCCGGCCTTGTCCCGTTCTTGATCGCGTCCTCCACAAGCCCGCTAACCTGATCTCGTTCTGCGAGCGGGTCGTCTGCAATGAGAAGATCTAGGGAGGACGTTCCTTCGCTCCGGTGCGCGGACAGGGTCTTGTGCTCGCCCCTGCTTGCGGACATTCCTGCAGTTAAGCCGTGTGCGGCCGTGAGGATAGGCGCGAGGGAGCGATAGCTGGTCTCGAGCTCGACGACGACCGTTCGAGGATACCTCTCGAGGAATTCCCCGAAGTGCGAGGCGTCTGCCCCCTGGAAGCGGAAGATGGCCTGCTTCTCGTCCCCTACTACGAACAGGTTTGGGTGCTCGTCGTACGCGAGCGCATCAAGAAGCGCATGCTGGAGCGCATTGGCGTCTTGGTGCTCGTCCGCAAGCACGTACTGATACTGCTCCTGGAGCGTCGTACGGAGTGCTTCGTCCTCGGCGAGCCTATCCGTTACGATCCGGAGCACGTCCGTGAAGTCGTAGAGGTCTCGTTCGTCCTTCAGCTTGTCGTAGGCTTCTATGAGTCGCGCGGCTTCGTATATCTTCTCGAGGCGGTCGATCTTCTTCTGTCCGTCAGGTTTCAGGTCCCCTTTCTTTCCGTACTTGGAGTCCCGAGCGTAATAGTTAGATTCGTCGTTCCTGATTCGTTCCTCTTCTTCTTTTGCGAAGGTGCGATAGCTGTCGAGCGAGATCCGCTCGCGGGCGAGATCGTCCCTAAGCCTGGCAAGGTCCCTGAGATAGAAGAACGGAGACTTCGGGGTCCGCAGGTGCACGAGCTCTTCAGTCTCGAGTACTTCCCGCCAAAGAAGCGTTGATTCGATATTCCCCGCCTGGCGCTTCCCGGCCCATGCGGGAAAGAAGTCCGCGTACTGCTCGAGCACGTGGTTCGCGAAGCCGTGGAAGGTCGATATGAATACGTCGCGAGCGGTCTCCTCGCCGATGAGGTTCGCTACGCGTTCGCGTACGGTCCGGGCTGCAGAGTCCGTGAACGTGAGGACGAGGATATTCGTGGCGTTCGCCTGGGTCTCCTTCAGGATGTTCGCGATCCTTAACGTGAGGATATGGGTCTTCCCGGTGCCAGGGCCCGCTATGACGAGGACAGGGCCCTCTACCGTGTCTACGGCCACCTTCTGGGCGCTGTCGAGCATGGCGTAGGCCTTCAGGAATGCCTGGTTGTCCTTCATACCCCTAGTGTACCTGATTCCTGGACAGAGCCTCAGGAGGGGTATACTTCTAGTACTCCCGAAGGAATGACCTCGAAAAGGCTTGATTCCGGGAGACGGATGATCCTGTAATGATCTTTGTACGAGAGGAGTAGGATCGATGCGCGCATATAGCTCCTCAGTGACCTACAAGACGGTGTACTTGTCGCGATGGTGCGACCTTCACAGCAGAAGTCCCTCGTTAGGGTAAGAGGTATATCGCAAAAATCATTCAGCCTCGTGATTCGTCACACTGCCCGCCGTGGTCCGGCGGGCTTTTCCTTTACGCAGCGTAGTTACTCCTCAATGCTTTTCGTAGAGACGTGTGTTCTGGAACCGCTCTCGCTACCTGCGCCCAGAACCGTTCGGAATGGTTATGCTCTTTTGTATGACAGAGCTCATGCACCGCGATGTAGTCCTGGAGTGCCTCGGGGAGATAGACGATACGGTAATTGAAGGAGAGGTTTCCTTTTGCTGAGCAGCTTCCCCATCTCGTCTTCTGATCTCGTATGGATATGGTGCCATACGTGAGGCCGTAGAGTTCGTTGAAGTGCCTAAGGCGTTCTGTAACGAGCGCTCGAGCTTGCTTCCTCGCTTCCTTGTATGCGAGCGAGTTCTTGCGCGGGCGCGGGAGTACAATCTGATCTGATTGCTTCTTCTCTGCTCTCTTCTTGAACTTCTCTATCGCTGTCTCGATCCATTCCTGATGCTTCGCGACGAATGCTTCGGCAGCCTTTATAGATAAACGTTTCGGTTTCGTTAGGACCACCCGTCCGTCCGGATGGACGCTTATGCCGAGGCGCTTCGCTCGGATCGATTCACGTATCTCGTACATTCCCTTACTATACGCATTTGACCTGGTTATGCCTCTCAGGCACTCTGTCTACAGAAGGGAGAATGTCATGCACCGTTCGCTTGCAGGCCTCATTGCCATGAGCCTCATGGGCCAGAATCCGGGACCCAGGATCGCGCTCGACCGTTTCGAGCGAGTAAAGGAACCCGTGAAGAAGTCGCGAGGCTTCAAGAAGAATCTGCGCAAGACGCAGAAGAAGAAACGTTGACCCGGTCGGCCGCCTCGCGCGGCCGATTCCCTTTTGTCTTATACTTATCGCATGGCAGCAGGAACCCGGTACTGGCTCATGAAATCAGAGCCTGAAAGCTATGGGATTGAGCACCTGAACAAGGGCAGGAAGACTGCCTGGACAGGCGTCCGGAACTTCCAGGCCCGCAACTACATGCGCGAGATGAGCATAGGCGACCAGATCCTTTTCTATCACTCTAGCTGCAGGGTCCCAGGCGTGTACGGTATAGCTGAGGTAGCCTCAGAAGCCTATCCTGATCCGACCCAGTTCGATCCGAAGAGCCCGTACTTCGACAAGCGGGCCACTGAGGCAAAGCCAATATGGGACCTAGTGGATATCGCGTTCGTGAGGAAGCTTGAGGAACCGGTTACTCTGACGCATATTCGCGAGGATTCAAAGCTGCAGAAGATGATGATTCTGCAGCCAGGGTCGAGGCTTTCTATTACGCCTGTCTCACCCGAACACTTTAATCGCTTGCTTCTATGGGAGCACTCTCTAGCAAGGGTCTAAAGATTAATAACTCTTCAACCTCCTACTCTTCTCATGCGTCCTAATCTTCTCAAGCGCCTTCGCCTCAATCTGGCGGATACGCTCACGCGTGACACCGAACTCCTTCCCTACCTCCTCAAGGGTGTGGTACACACCGTCGAGTAGTCCATGGCGCATCTCAAGAATCTTTCTTTCTTTCGGACTCAAGTCCTCAAGGATATCCCGAACCTGCTCGCCAAGAATACGCTCTGAAGACTCCTGAATTGGAGACGGAATCTTGTCGTCTGCTATAAAGTCGCCGAGCGTGGACCGATCGTCGTCGTCAGAACCAATAGGATTCTCAAGAGAGAGCGTATCCTGGTTGATCTTCTCGATCTGGTAGATCTTCTCAACCTCGACACCCATTTCGATAGCGATCTCCTCTGGCTGCGGATCGCGGCCAAGGACCTGTGCCAAACGGCGGGATACCTGCTTGTACTTCGCGATAGTTTCAACCATGTGCACCGGAATGCGAATGGTACGGGACTGGTCTGCAAGCGCGCGGGTGATAGCCTGGCGGATCCACCAGGTAGCGTAGGTGGAGAACTTGAATCCCTTGTTCCAGTCGAACTTGTCTACGGCCTTGAAGAGACCGAGGTTCCCTTCCTGGATAAGGTCAAGGAGTGTCAAATCGGGTGAACGGCCTACGTACTTCTTGGCGATAGACACCACAAGACGGAGGTTCGAGCGTGCAAGAATGTTGCGCGCCTCGTCGTCTCCGCGCTCGATGCGCTGTGCGAGCTCGCGCTCTTCAGAGGCAGTCAAGAGCGGGTACTGTCCGATCTCGCGAAGGTAGATCTGGATAGAATCGTACGCGCCAGAATCACGCGACTTGATGTTACGTGTCGCGAGGTACTGATCCGTGTCGTCTGCGAGCATGCCGCCCTCGAGGATATCGATGCCTGCGGTGGTGAACTTCTCGTAGAGCTCGTCGAGGAACATGATGTCGTCCTCAACATGCGGGAACTCCTTAAGAATCTCCGAGTACGTGATGTACCCACGCTCCTTACCCTTCTGGATGAGAAGGTCTGCCTTGTCTACCTTTGCGGCAGCAGCTTTCGCCTTGGCGCCCGTTGCAGCGGCACGAACGATGTTCTTGAGCTGAACCTTCTTCGCAGGCTTCTTAGCCGCTACTTTCTTAACGACTTTCTTTACAGCCTTTTTCGGGGCCGCTTTCTTCACTGCCTTCTTAGGCGCGGCCTTCTTCACTGCCTTCTTAGGCGCGGCCTTCTTAACGACTTTCTTTACAGCCTTCTTAACCGGCTTCTTGGTTGTAGCCATAGGGGTATAGTGCGAACTGGTAATGGGAAAACTATGAAAATGAGGAGAGGAGCTTTGCGAGATCCTGACATTCCTTGCCTGCCTCTTTGATTGTTGCTTCGTCCCGAGACGCCTCAGCAACGCGTAGACGAGCGGTCGCAGCCTGGAGCCGCTCCGCTAAAAGTGCTTTCTCGAACGCGTGAATGAGATCGTCCGCGTCTGTTTCTCCGGGGGCCTCGCCAAAGGCTATTCCTGCCTCGAAGATCTTGTCTTCGGGAGGGGGCTCATCCGGGAACGGTACGCCGATAATGCGATTATACTCACTTTCCAGCCGTTTCGCAATGGCAAAGTCCGCATAGCAGGCCGCTACGGCCCGCATCTTAAGGGCATGCCGGTCGCTCGCCTTCTCAGCAATCTTCGGCCGAGGAATTGAAATAGTCATGCGTGCCGTCCCTGGCGTCACGGTTACGTCCTGCGGAAGCCGCAGAAGTCCCTCTCGTATCGCTTCCGGAGTCGATCCGAGGGAGCGAGCCGCAACACCCACGAAATGCTCGCGCTCCATAGGACTCTGGATAGCCGCTATGAGTGGGAGCACGGTCTTCTCCACCAGGATTATGAGACGGTGCTGGTCCCGTTCGCTTTCAGTGAGGACCGAAAGGAAGAATTCGACGATAGGCTGCGCATCCTTGATACGGCTCGTGAGATCCTTGGGATCAGAGACCGCGAGATCTGCCGGGTCTTTCCCAACCGGAAGCTTCACGGCCTTTACCCGCATGCCACTCTTGAGCGCTACGATAGCGTTCTTCATGGAAGCGTTCAGTCCTGCCCTATCCGAATCAAGCGCAAGCATGAGGTTGTCCGCGTAGCGCTTGATAAGCGAAAGATGCTGCGACGTAAGCGCGGTACCGGAGAGCGCGATAGTGTTCGTAAAGCCGATCTGATGAAGCAGGAGAAGATCCATCTGCCCTTCCACGAGGAGCGCAAACCCGCGTTGACGAATCGCATCCTTCGCCTTGTCCATGCCGAACAGGATCTCTGATTTCTTGTAGAGATCGGTCTCGGGTGAGTTCAAGTACTTCGCCTGATCGTTCGGATCGAGCGCACGGCCCGTGAACGCGACGGTACGTCCTGCAGCGTCGCGAATCGGGAACATGAGCCGGTTCCGGAACCGGTCATACCAGGTCCCCTTCTTCTCGTCCGCCTCCTTGACGAGACCGGCCTGGACGAGCTCCGCGTTCGTAAAGCCGCCTTCGGTTAACTTCTCCAGCACCGTGCGCCATGCATCCGGCGCGTAGCCGAGCCCCCAGGTCTTGATGCTCTCCTCTGAAAGCCCGCGGGAGAGCGCATAGGCATACGCGCTTCCCTCGAGCTTCTTCCCTTCAAGGAGATTTGCGGTATAGAGCGCTTCGGCGCGAGCCGTAGCTTCGTACAGACGGTCCCGCTTGTCCTTATCCTGCTTAGAGGCGCCGCTCCCGCTATACACGATCTCCACGCCGGCCTTCTCAGCCAGGATCTTGAGCGCCCCCTTGAAATCGACACCCTCCATCTTCTGGATGAACTCGAACTGATCCCCGCCTTGCCCTGAGGAGAAGCAGTAGTACGTACCACGCTCAGGATTCACGTAGAAGGACGGGGTCTTCTCCTTATTGAAGGGCGAGAGCCCCTTATAATTGCGACCTGACTTCGTAAGCTTCACATAGGGAGACACCACATCCACAATAGAGAGCTTCGCCTTTATCTGTTCGACAGTATCCATGCTTCCTTTCATTTTAGCGCGTATCTTGATTCATGTACGCTTCATGGACAGCACACATAAAGTGTGGTACAAACTACGCAGGACAGATCATTGATCCGCATAGAGAAGGACTCGTTTTCCGATGGATGAAAACTACACGACTGAACTCGGCTGCGATACCCCCGTCACCCTCCTCGGGGTTGAAGGCGGCACCGAACCCTCGCTGCTGGTGAACACGCTCCACGACCTCGTCGCGGAGCAGATCGCCAATCGCGCCGGCCCCCTCACCACGAAGGACATCCGCTTCCTGCGTACCTACCTGGGCCTGAACCCGATGGTGTTCAAGAAGCGTCTCGATCTCGACGAGAACGCCGACATCACGGCGCTTCCGCCTGAGGCTGAGGCGCGCCTCAGGTACGAGGTGTGCCAGGAAATCGAAGGGGTCGAGACTTCCCTCGAGGAACTGACGGCGCTGATCGCGCAAAGCCGCGACCTGAACTACCGCATCACCATCGACGTTTCCAATCCCAACAACTACCGTGTCTTGCTGGCCGCATAAGCCAGCGGCGACTGAGGGCCGCCCATTCCTGGGCGGCCCTTTTCTGTACCGTTCCTTACACCGCAAATACTGGACAATATATACTTTTAGTGGTAGAAACGTATCAGAGGGCATGTCGCCCCTGGGAGAATACCGATGAAGACGTTCGTTTTCCGCAAGGCGGATACCGGCGAAGAGCTCGGCCGCGCGGACAGCATGGATGGGGTCAAGCAGTTCCTGCTCGACAACTCCACGCTCGATGAGGTCGTGGTCGGCATGTCGCTCGATATGCCGCTCCACGCCCGCGTGAATCGCGAGACCGACCAGTACGGCGTCGTGATCCTGAAGATCGGCGACACCGAGCGGCAGTTCACGCGCAACACCCAGTTCGCCCCCGACGGCGACCTGTGCGTCTCGTGCCCGCCGGAAGGAATCGAGGTTCCGGTCATGACGATCAACGTCCCCTTCCGGGAGTACGAAAATCCGGCGGTCTGCAAGGGCATGGTCTGGATCAGCCCGGGCGATGACGCCGAGGCGCACATCCAGCTGTTCCCGCCGGCCCTGAAGCACGCGAACGAAAACGTGGAACAGATCCTGACGGACGCCCAGAAGGCCGTGCAGGAAAATGTTCTCAACCGCATGGCCGCTTAGGCCACCATGCGGAGAGGCCGTCCCCCGGGACGGCCTCTTTGTATATATACGAACAAAGCCCGCTTCCGCGGGCTTTGTTCTCTTTGAAACTCTTAGGTTAGACCGTTGCCTGCTCCTCGAGCGCGAGACGCTCAGCGTCTACACGAGCGCGTTCAACCGCACGGCGAGCCTGCATCTCAGCGATAGCCTCGAACTTCTTCGAGCCGGCGAATCCGGTACCAGCTGGGATAAGGCGGCCGAGGATGACGTTCTCCTTGAGCCCGCGAAGCGTATCAACGGAACCGCGGAGCGATGCATCGATAAGGATCTTCGTGGTCTGCTCGAAGGACGCTGCCGAGAGGAACGAACGGCGAGAGAGCGCGGAGGTCTTGATGCCGAGCACCATCTCCTTGCCCTTCGGCGCGATCTTTCCGTCTGCCTCCATGGCCTTCACCTCTTCCTCGAACTCCCAGTGCTCGACGACGTCTCCCACTGAGTAATCCGAATCTCCGGTCTCGACGATCTTCGCGTTCGCGAACATGCGCTTCACGATGACCTCGAGGTGCTTGCGGGACACGGATGCGCCCTGCAGCTCGTAGATCTTGGAGGTCTCGGCGATGATGTACTCCTGTACCATCGCGCGGCCTGCGTGCTCGAAGAGCTCGTCGAGGTCTGCGGATCCGTCAGAGAGGAGCTGGCCCTTCTTAACAGAGTCCCCTTCCTTCACGAGTGCCTGGCGAGGGTACGCGAGCATGTACTCGGTGTTCGAGCCGTCTTTCTTGCCCTGGCCCTTCTCAGGCGTAACCACGAGCACCTTGTCGCGGCCCTGGTCGCGGATCTCGACGATGACGCCATCGAACTTCGATACCGCTGCCGAGTTCTTCGGGGAGCGCTTCTCGAAGACTTCCTCGATACGAGGGAGACCCGAGGTGATGTCGCCGCCCACCGACGCGGTTCCTCCCGCGTGGAAGGTACGCATTGTGAGCTGCGTTCCTGGCTCGCCGATAGCCTGTGCAGCCACGGTTCCCACAGCCTCGCCGAGGTCAACCGGGAGCTGGCTCGAGAGGTCCATGCCGTAACAGGTGCCGCAGATACCGTAGCGAGTCTCGCAGGACATAGGGGAACGAACCGAGACGCTCATGACGGTCTCGTCGCTCGCTATCGCCTGAGACTCCTCAGCGCTGATGTAGCGACCCTTCTTGAGGCCTGCTACTTCTGCAGCGAGAGTGCGTCCGCGGACTGCCTCGCCGAAGTCGATCTTGATGCCGGACGCCGAGACACGGTTGATGGTGATACCACGCTTCGTGCCGCAGTCCTTCTCGGTGATGATCGAGTCCTGCGCAACGTCGAAGAGACGGCGCGTGAGGTATCCGGCGCGAGCCGTACCGAGCGCGGTGTCGGTGAGACCCTTACGCGCACCGTGCGTCGACATGAAGTACTCAACCGGGTTAAGACCTTCTGTCATTGACGACACGATCGGCACTTCGATGGTCTCGCCAGCAGTGTTCTGGATGAGACCCTTCATACCGGCCATCTGCGTGAGGTTTCCGATAGAACCGCGAGCGCCGGAGCGCACCATGTCATGCACGGAACCGGTCGGATCGAGCGCTGCCTCGACGAGGTTCTCCACCTCGGTCTTAGCGGCATGCCATACCTCGATAACCATGCGGCGCTTCTCTTCTTGCGAGAGAAGACCGTCCTTGAAGTCGCCTTCGATCTTGGCAACCTTCTTGCGAGCCTCAGCGACAATCGGGTCCTTGCCTTCAGGCACGGACACGTCGTCAAGAGACCAGGTAACGCCGGACTTCGTCGCGTACTCGAAGCCGAAGCGCTTCACCTTGTTCACGATACCTGGGATCGAATCGATGCCGTAGCGGTCGATACAGTCAGACATGATGCCGGTGATCACCTTCTTCGAGATCGCGTCGTTCACGTACGGATAATCCGCAGGAAGGACGGTGTTGAAGAGGAGGCGTCCGACGGTCGTCTCGAAGATGCCGTCACCCATAACGGCGTACTTCGCCTTGCCTGCTACCGGGAGCACGTTGATCGATGCGCGCAGGTCGATAGCACCGTGCTCATGCGCGAGGATAGCAGCGTTCGGGGACTGGAAGTACTGACCTTCGCCCTTCGAGCCTGGCATGAGCTTCGTGAGCCAGTAGGTACCGAGCACGATATCGAGCGGCTTCTGCGTCATGACGATCATCTCGCCGGAACCCGGCTTCAGGATGTTCTTGTTCGCGGACATGACGTTCGCTGCCTCCCACTGTGCCTCTTCGGAAAGCGGTACGTGGATTGCCATCTGGTCGCCGTCGAAGTCAGCGTTGAACGCCGGACACACGAGCGGGTGAAGCTGGATAGCGTCGCCCTCGATGAGCTTCGGACGGAACGCCTGGATACCCTGGCGATGAAGCGTAGGCGCGCGGTTCAGGAGAACGTGCTTGCCCATGATCGCCTCTTCGAGGATCTCCCACACTTCAGCGACGCCGTCTTCGATAAGACGTCCTGCGCCACGAATGTTGAAGGCGAGCTCGCGGTCGAGAAGGCCCGCGATGACGAATGGGCGGAAGAGCTCGAGCGCCATGTGCTTCGGGAGACCGCACTCGTCGAGCTCGAGGTCAGGACCGACCACGATAACGGAGCGACCGGAGTAGTCCACGCGCTTTCCAAGAAGGTTCTGGCGGAAGTAGCCCTGCTTACCCTTCAAGTAGTCAGCGAGCGACTTCAACGGACGACGCTGTGCTGGCGTCATCGCGCCACCGGCAGCTCCTCCCTTACGGATGGAGTTGTCCATGAGCGCGTCGACAGCCTCCTGAAGGATGCGCTTCTCGTTGCGGAGGATGACCTCAGGCGCATGGATATCGAGGAGCTTCTTCAAGCGGTTGTTACGGTTGATCACGCGACGGTAGAGGTCGTTAACGTCAGACGTTGCATGACGACCGCCTTCGAGCGCCACCATAGGGCGGAGCGCTGGCGGGATAACCGGGATCTTCGTGAGGAACATCCACTCAGGGCGGATATTCGCCGCGATCATCGCCGTAACGAGTGAGATTCGCTTCGCGAGCTTCTCACGCTCAGCAGCAGCAGCCTTCGGATAGCGCTCTTCGAGCTTCACCTTGAGCTCGTCGAGCTTCAAGTTACGGAAGAGGTCGTAGATAGCCTCTGCACCGATCTTCGCCTCAAAGAGCGTTCCGTAACGAACGGAGAAGCGGTGGTACATGATCTCGTCGAACACCTTGCCGACGACGACGGACTCGATCTCGTTCTTGGCAACCGTCATCTTCTCCTTGAGTGCCTCGCGCTCGGTGTCGGTAGCCGACGCCTTGTGCTTGGTCTTGTACTCGTTCTCGAGTTCCGCGAGCATGCGCTTCTTCACGTCTTCCGCGACCTTGGTCACGATGTAGCCTGCGAAGTAGACGACCTTCTCGAGCTCCGCTGACGGGATGCCGAGGATGAGTGCCATACGGCTCGGCATGGAGCGAAGGAACCAGATGTGCGCAACCGGGGTTACGAGCTCGATGTGGCCCATGCGCTCACGGCGCACGATAGAACGGGTGATCTCCACGCCACACTTGTCGCAGATGATGCCCTTGTAACGGATGCCCTTGTACTTGCCGCAGTAACACTCGTAGTCGCGCTCAGGGCCGAAGATCTTCTCGTCGAAGAGCCCGTGCTTCTCAGAGCGCTGGGTGCGGTAGTTGATCGTCTCAGGCTTCGTGATTTCTCCACGAGACCACGACAGGATGCGTTCAGGGGACGCGAGGGAGAGACGCAGCGCGTCCCAATCGCGACCCTTCGACATCATGGGACGCTTTCCGGAATTCATGTTGTTTAGTGCCATGATGTATTCGGTTAGTCAGCCTGCGTGTAATTCTCGAGAGGCTCGATGTCGAGCGCGAGACCACGGATCTGGTTAGTAAGTACGGAGAACGATGCGGGAGTTCCTGCATGGGACACCGGTTCGCCCTTCACGATCGCATCGAAGGTCGCGGAGCGTCCCTGGATATCGTCGGACTTGATCGTGAGCATCTCCCGGAGCGTATAGGCAGAGCCGTATCCGAGGAGCGCCCACACCTCCATCTCGCCGAAGCGCTGACCTCCGTTCTGCGCCTTTCCACCGAGCGGCTGCTGGGTGATGAGGGAGTACGGGCCGATGGAGCGCATGTGGATCTTGTCCTCCACCATGTGATGGAGCTTCAAGACATACATGTACCCGACCGAGATCGGCTGCGCGAAGGCTTCGCCGGACCTGCCGTCGAAGAGCTTCATCTTGCCTGAGGCGTCGTAGCCGGCAGCGACGAGTTCCTCGCGGATCTCTGCGTGCGTTGCTCCTGCGAACGGCGGCACGACAGCCTGATAGCCGAGAGAGTTTGCAGCGAGTCCGAGGTGGAGCTCGAGAATCTGTCCGAGGTTCATGCGAGACGGGACGCCGAGCGGGGTGAGGATGATGTCGACAGGGTTTCCGTCCTTGTCGT
>JAZKIS010000003.1:0-11796 GCA_040384725.1 Patescibacteria group bacterium
TCGGAGGGGCCATACCCGTTCTCATTCCGAACACGGCAGTCAAGCCCTCTTGAGCCAATGGTACTCGCAAGGGGAGAGTAGGTTGTCGCCAGCATTATGCGCATGTTCCTTTCACAATTGTGAAAACCGCCCCTCTGGGCGGTTTTTGCTATTGTAGAGCGGTATGATAGAACCAGTGGAGAATAGGGAGGTGCACCATGTGCTCTAGGTTGAAGCTGCTTCTTTCGCATACTGCGCTCGTGAGCGATATACGAACGTGCGCGTTCACTCGCTACGGCTTTCTCGGGGAGGGACGTGAGCGACCGCGACCGGCTGCTGTCGAGGACGGCTACGGGCCGCTGCTCGGTATCAGCAACGACTGGTACGGCGCCGTCGACCGGTTTGAGCTGACGGAAATAAGGATGCTCGATACCCGCGCACCGACGTTTCCCGAAGTTCCTTGGAGGCGTCCGAGAGCGGATATGCCGTATCGGTACCGTCCTGCTGCATCGCCGCGCCGATTCTATTGATCTCGCGCTCGGGTGCGAACAGCCGCCATGCTTTTCGAGCGTGGCGGCTTTTCCTATATACTGGTACCTATATGGCGCTTACCTGGGCAGACAAACGACGCTTCTACGTTATCGGCGGGGCAGTACTCATCGGTATCGCCCTCCTGACGGTGTTCGCTATCTCCATCTTGTACGAGGCACCATCCTGCATGGATCAGAAGCTCAATCAGGACGAGGCAGGCATAGACTGCGGCGGATCCTGTGCGTACCTCTGCGCGCACGAAGTGCAAGAGCCACGCATCACGTTCGCGCGCACTATAGAGAACGGGAACGGGCGCACCGACGTGATCGCGTACATAGAGAACCGGAACCAGACTGCGGAAGCCAAAGGTGCGCGCTATACGGTAGAGGTATTCGACGAATCAGGGACGTTGCTCGGGAAGAGGGAAGGGATGCTAGACCTACCGGCGCGTTCAACCGTGTCCTTGTTCGTGCCAGGCATCTATCAGGGCATAGGTGCCGCACCGCGCGCATTCATATCGTTTGCGGAAGATACAGACTGGCGCAATGCGCGCGGCGGAGAGAACGCGATCGCCGTTTCCCAGGCCGATCTCGTGCTCGGAGAGAAGCCGCGCGTGAATGTGATCCTTTCGAATAGCGCGCCAACCGCGCTCTACAACAAGACCATAATCGCGACCGTCTTTGATCAGACCGGGGTGGCGATCGCGGCGTCACAGACCGTGGTACGAGAGATCGCTGGGCTCGGAACCGCAACTGCGGTATTCACCTGGAACCAGCCCTTCCAAGGGACCCCGGCGCGGGTCGAGGTAACAAGCGTGCCGACGCTTCCATGAGCGAGCTCATCGGGAGGAAGCCGTTTTCAGCGTGGCTTTCAGAGTGGCCGCTCCTCTTGATCCCTGTAGCGCTTACGGTCCTCGGCATCCTAACCATGCATACGTTCGGGGACGGGAACTCGCTCGCGCCGCGGCAGCTCATCTGGCTTTGTGCGGGTATCGTCGCGTTTCTTGCGTGTGCCACGTTCGATATGCGGTTCATGCGCAGGACACCCGTAATCCTCATCGGGTATGCGATATCAATCGGACTTCTCGTCCTGCTCCTCGTCGCGACCCATGCGGTCCAGGGCGCCAAATCCTGGTTCGATCTCGGCGCGTTCTCGCTCCAGCCCGCAGACCCCATAAAGCTCGTCTTCATCGCTCTCATGGCGAAGTACTTCTCGAGACGCCACATGGAGATCGGGGACTTCCGGCACATCATCGTCTCAGGCGGGTATGCGGCAGGGCTTATCCTGCTTATTCTCGTCGAGCCGGACCTCGGTACCGCGGTTATCTTCAGCATCGTCTGGTTCGGCATGATCCTGGTGTCCGGTATCTCGAAGAAGCATCTCGCGATCATCGTGACGGTCGCCGCGGTCGCCGCGGCAGGTCTCTGGATATTCGCGCTTCGCGATTATCAGCGCGATCGCATCGTCTCGTTCCTTAACCCGGCAGCAGATATTCATGGCACCGGCTACAACGCGTACCAGGCAACCGTTGCGGTCGGGTCCGGAGAGATAACCGGGAAGGGTATCGGGTACGGGACGCAATCGAAGCTGCGATTCCTTCCGGAGTACGAGACCGACTTCATATTCGCGTCGTATGCCGAAGAATGGGGGTTCGTTGGTGTCTCGCTCGTCCTCGTCCTGTACGGCCTTCTCCTCGCAAGACTATTAGCCATCGCGCGTAGGAGCGCGACGAACTTCGATGCGCTCTTCACTATCGGCGTGGCGCTCCTGTTCCTTGCGCATATTTTCATACACGCGGGCATCAACCTCGGCCTCCTTCCGGTTACGGGTACGACGATCCCGTTCATGAGCTATGGAGGATCGCACCTCATCGTTGAGTTCGCGGCACTCGGGATCGTTGCGTCTCTTGCGAGGAACGCGCGCTCCGTACCGCGCGAGCAAGCGCTGAACGAATATCTTGGCGGCTAGTACAGCGCGAGCGTCTTCTTCGTCATAGCGCTGACAGAGAAGTCCTTTTCAACCTTGCCATGAAGGGCCGTACCTAGGCGGTTTCTGAGCGGTTCGTCGGTAAGGAGCTCCGTTAACGCTTGAGAGAGGATAATGGATTTGCTCGGCGGGACCAGCAGGCCCGTCCCGCCGTCTTCGAGCACTTCGGGTATCCCGCCGACACGGGTGCCGATAGCGGGGAGGGATGCGAGTCCGGCTTCAAGCAACACGTACCCTAACGACTCAGTCCGAGAAGGGAGGACGAACACATCGAGCGCCTGCAAGTGGGTACTCGCGTCTTTCACGAATCCCGTGAGCACCACGCGATCGGGAAGATCGTATATCTGAACGAGCTTCTGCAGCTTCGCCCATTCAGTCCCTTCTCCTATGATCACCAGCACAACGGGAAGCTCGTGTGCGATGGCCGCAAATGCTTCCACCAGCGTATCGAGTCCCTTGGAAGGATGCAGCTCTGCTATCGTGCCAATCCAGAAGGCCGTAGGGAAGCTGCGGGCAAGGTCAGGGGCGAGGCGCATGCGCGCGTCGCTCCGTGACAAGAGCTCTACGGGAGACACGCCGTTATGGACCACGAAGAATCTCTTCGAGACCAAGGGCATCCATGCCGCATCCTGTCGCAACGCGCTCGAAACGCAGATGGTTCGGTGTGCCAAAAGAACGGTAGCGTAATGGAAGGCGCCGATCACGACTTTCTGCCAGAGAGGCCTCTGCTCGTTGAATGCCCACCCGTGCGAGGTGAATAGAATGCGCCGTACTCCGGCGAGACGTCCGGCAAGGGCAGCGAGCCCTCCCGCCTTGGAACTGTTGCCGTGTACTATATCCGGCTTGAATGCTCTGAGAACGGTGAGAAGCGCGCGGAACGAGCGGATTTCGCTCATGAGAGCGATGTCACGTTTCATCGCGGAGATAATCTCGGTCTTGATACCTGCCTCCCTGAGGCGCTCCGTCAGATCGCCCTCAACGCCGGAAACGACGAGCACTTCATGCCCGGCATCCTTGCTTGCCACCGCAACGTCGAAGACGTAGCGCTGTGCGCCGCCCCAGTTAGCCTTCGTTATGACGTAGAGGATGCGTTTCGGGCTGTTTTCCGTCGTAACTTCCGTGTTTGTGGCCATGTTCTATAGTATAACTGCAAGCATGATATATGGCGGTACGCGCGCTCCGGCGCTCCTCTTTTTCGGCGATATCGCCGTTTTCGCTATTTCCCTCTGGATAACGCTCTTTATCCGTACCGGCGCGCTTCCGAAGAGCGCGCTCCTCGAGGATCATCTGGGTCCCTTCGCGCTTTTGTTCCTCGTGTGGGTACTCGTGTTCTATATGTCGGGTCTCTATGGAAAGGGGACCATCCTCCTGAAGAGCCATCTGCCGCAGGCCTTGCTGCGTACGCAGGTAGCGAACATCGTGCTCGCGGCACTCTTCTTCTTCTCGGTGCCAGGCGTCGGCATCGCGCCGAAGACGAATCTCGCGATCTACCTCGCGGTGTCGCTTCTGCTGATCTTCTTGTGGCGTCTCGCGATATATCCACGCATCTCCGTGAGCAATTCGCGCTCGCGCGCGGTGCTTATCGCCGAAGGCCCTGATGCCGATCATCTTAAGAACGAGGTGAACGGGAACAGCCGGTACCCGCTCACGTTCGTCGACATGCTCTCGCCGTCTGATTTCCTCGCGCTCTCGGATGAGGGACGTCGCGCGCTCATACCCGACGACGTCGACGCGGTCGTGGCTGACATTCCTGCCTGCAACGCGCACGGGCTCCTGCCGGTCCTCTATGACCTGCCGCGCGGTATCGGAAACTACGACATCGTCGACTTCACGGATCTGTATGAGGAAGTATTCGACCGTATCCCGCTCTCGCTCCTTGATCAGGGCTGGTTCATCGAGCACGTCGCTGAGGATGATCCGCTCTGGTACACGCTCCCGAAGCGGTTCATCGATTTGGCCGGGGGATGTGCGATGGGGATCATTACGGCTATCGCAATGCCGTTTGTGTGGATCGCACTTCGCCTCGAGGGGCCAGGACCTCTCTTTATCACCCAGGATCGCATCGGGGTGCATGGTACTTCCATGCGTGTCTACAAGTTTAGGAGCATGTCTGATAACAATCAGGCATCCGGAGCATGGGTAAAGGAAGAGGGTCATCGTGTTACGCGCGTCGGCGCGATTTTGCGGCAGACCTCTCTCGACGAGTTCCCGCAGTTCTGGAATATCCTGAAGGGCGATATCTCGCTCATAGGTCCTCGGAACGATACCGAAGGCCTCGGGAAGCGCCTTGAAGCTGAGCTTCCGTACTATGCGATGCGCTACCGGGTTACTCCGGGCATTACCGGCTGGGCACAGATCAACCAGCAGTACGAGCAGGGGAACCTCTCGCCGCAGTCTGTTGAGGAGACCAAGGTGCGGCTCGCGTACGATTTCTATTATCTGAAGCACCGTTCGCTCGGTCTCGACCTCGTCATCGCGCTCAAGACCATAAAGCGCATGTTCTTTAGGCTTTCTAACTGGTAGTCTCTATATATGAAGCACACCGTACTCGTTACCGGCGCCGCAGGATACGTAGGCTCGATGCTGGTCCGCAGATTCGCAGAGAGAGAAGACGTCGAGCGCGTCATCGGGCTCGACAAGGAACCGCTACCGGACCTCATCAAGGACGAAGCGAAGCTCGTCTATCTCGAAACGAACACTGCAGACGACGGGTGGGAAGAGAAAGCGGCGAGCTACGCGCCGACGATCATCGTGCACACCGCCTGGCAGATCCGTGAGATCTACGGGAATCGCGCCCTCTCCTGGAAGTGGAATATCGACGGCTCGGACCGCGTGTTCCGGTTCGCGTACAATACGCCGTCCGTTACGCGCTTAGTGCACTTCTCAACCGTCGCCTCGTATGGCGCGTTTCCGACGAACACGATCGAGTACCGCTTTACGGAGAATGATCCGTTTCGAAAGACTGATTACCTCTATGCAGAAGAGAAGCGAATCGCAGAAGAGCATCTCGAAGCATGCTTCAAGGAAGCTGCACGCAAGGTGCCGACTGCTACCGTGCGCCCTGCTGCGATCACCGGCCCGCGCGGGAGGTACATGCGCATCCGCTTCGGGCTCCAGGCAGCGCTCGCCGGCCAGCTCAAGGATTCTTTCGTGTACCGCCTGGTGTCCATGATGACGCGCTTCGTACCGGTTACGCCGAAGTGGGTGCGCCAGTTCATTCATGAGGATGACGTCGTGAACCTGGTCGAGCTCCTAGCGTTCTCTGCGCCAAAGGGCGAGTACGAGGTCTTCAATATCTGCCCGCCGGGCGAGGTAGTGCTCGGGAAGGACATGGCGGCAGCGGTGGGGAAGAAGGCGCTCAAGATACAGCCGTGGATGACCCGTATCCCGTTCGCATTCCTGTGGCACGCGACGCGCGGCAAGATCCCTACCGCGAAGGGAAGCTGGAAAGGATACTCCTACCCGATCGCCGTCGACGGCTCGAAACTCACCAAGGTATACGGCTACGAGTACCAGTATCCGAGCCTCGATGCGTTCCGCTATACCGACGGCGAATACGAGGCATACGTGCCGGAAGAGCAGCGCCGTCCCAAAGCCGCATGATTGTAGACGGACGAGCCATCGCCTCAGAGATCCTCAGGGAAGTGCGCGAGAAGAGTTCGCGCGCCGCAATCGTGCGTGCGGTCGTGGTCATGCCCTCTCCTGCAACGGAGTCGTACCTCGCGATCAAGGAGGCTCGCGCCGAAGAGGCAGGCATGCACCTCGAGGTGGTGCGCCTTTCGGAGACCGCTACGAATACTGATGTGATCGAGGCGGTCGAGAGTCCAGGCGCTGACGCGGTCATCGTGCAGC
Organism: Patescibacteria group bacterium; assembly: GCA_040384725.1. Classification (GTDB taxonomy): domain Bacteria; phylum Patescibacteriota; class Minisyncoccia; order Phycocordibacterales; family Phycocordibacteraceae; genus C7867-001. Next base: position 6,349 of record JAZKIS010000003.1, read on the forward strand.
TTCCGCTTCCTGAGCATCTCGATAGCAGGGTGATACTCGATAAGATCCCGGTCGAGCGCGACGCGGACGTGCTCTCCTCGCTCGCGTACTCGCGCTTCAAGGCGGACGAAGACAATGCGATCCTCCCGCCCGTGGTTGCGAGTATCGCTGAAGTGCTCGAACGCTCGAAGGTGTTCGTCGCAGGGAAGGGAGTGACGGTTGTGGGGCAGGGACGCTTGGTCGGGATACCGGCCGCGGCGTGGCTCGTTAATCAGGGCGCTGAAGTTATGGTGGTGACGCGCGAAGAGGGAGACCTTTCGAGGCTCGAAGAAGCCGATGTCATCATCACGGGCGCAGGGAGTCCGGCGCTCATCCAGCCGCACCATATCCACGAAGGGGTAGTACTTATCGATGCGGGAACCTCCGAATCGGGTGGTGCCATCGTTGGGGATGTGGATCCTGCGTGCGCTGGCAAGGCTTCGGTGTTCACGCCGGTGCCGGGGGGCATCGGTCCTATCGCCGTCGCGTGCCTATTTCGCAACGTGATGCTTCTTATGGAAAGGGCATTGCAGGAAGGCTGAAAGCCGGTAGACTTTGCCTATCATGCGTTACATCCCAGCGGTGCTCGTGCTCCTCGTGTCCGGTCTCCTCGGCTGGTACGTGCTCTCTCCGGGTCACCCCATCAAGCTCGGTCTTGATCTCGCCGGAGGTACCGAGCTCATCTACCGCGCGGACACGAGTCTCGTGCAGACCGATACGCAGGGAGCTCTTAACTCGCTTCGCGAGGTCATCGAGCGTCGCGTGAATCTCTTCGGCGTTGCGGAGCCTTTGGTGCAGCTCGAGCAGTCGAGCGCGGTAGCCGGCGCGGTCGAGAATCGCCTCCTTGTTGAGCTTCCGGGCGTGACCGACGTACAGGCAGCGGTCAATGCCATTGGCGCGACGCCGTCGCTTGAGTTCCGCCTCGCGGCAGCGTCAACGACCGCAACGAGCACGTTTGATTTCGTACCGACAGAACTCACGGGCCGATATCTCGAGAAAGCCGACCTTCAGTTCGGTTCTCAGGGCGGCGCAGGGGTCGCGAACGAGCCGATCGTCGTGCTCACGTTCACGGCGGAAGGCGCCGCACTCTTCGAGCAGCTCACGCGCGACAACGTCGGCAACACCCTCGCGATCTATCTCGATGGCGAGCCGATCTCTACGCCGGTTATCCGCGAGGCAATCTCGGGCGGGACCGCGACCGTCTCCGGAGGCTTTACGCCTGAGGAGGCGCGCGATCTCGTGCGGAACCTGAACTTCGGTGCGCTCCCGGTTCCGATCGAGCTCGTTGGAAGCGGCACGGTCGGCCCGACCTTGGGTGCGGAAGCCTATGAGGCCGGCCTCATAGCGTCAGCGCTCGGATTCCTCCTGGTCGCGCTGTTCATGATCCTCTGGTACCGCCTCCCGGGATTCATCGCCTCGGTAGCGCTTGTCATCTACATGCTCATAACCGTAGCGGTTATCAAGTTCATGCCGATAACCCTCACCACCTCAGGTATCGCGGCCCTCATCCTGTCGATCGGCATGGCGGTTGACGCCAACGTGCTCATCTTCGAGCGCATGAAAGAGGAGTTGAGGCGCGGAGAGGGCGCGCATGACGCCGTACGTATCGGATTCGCACGCGCCTGGACCGCGATCCGTGACGGGCACTTCACGATGCTCATCTCGAGCGCGATCCTCTTCTGGATCGGCACCCCGCTCGTGCAGGGCTTCGCGCTCGTCTTCGGATTCGGCGTAATAGCATCCCTGATCTCTGCCGTATTCATCACCCGCGTGTTCCTTCTCGCGCTCGTGCCGGAAGAGGCGAATAGGACCTGGCGCTTCCTACTCGAGACCGGGCTTTATCGGCATAACCGCTCCGAGGGAGCTTCCACGTAATATGTTTGTCGTACGTCACCGCCGTTTCTTTTTCATCCTCACGGGAATCCTTCTCGCGGGCTCCATCCTTGCGACGCTCATTGTTCCGCCGAAGCTCTCGATCGAATTCACGGGCGGGTCACTCCTCGAGGTTGCGTACGAAGGCGAGCGTCCAGCGCTCGATACCGTGCGCGAGCGCATCGGCGTCGTTGATCTCGGAGAGCCATCCGTTCGCGAGAGCGGGGAGAACGCCATCACGCTCCGCACGCGCACCCTTAGCCCCGAAGAACGCACCACGCTCCTTTCAGTGCTCTCCGTTAACGGCGCCGAGCCGGTTACCGAACTCCGCTTCAACTCGATCGGTCCCTCACTCGGAAACGAACTCGCCATAAAGGCGCTCTATGCGATCCTCGCCGTTACGCTCGCTATCGTGCTCTACATCGCGTTCGCGTTCCGCGGCGTCTCGCGCCCGGTGCCCGGCTGGGGCTACGGCCTCATCGCCGTGTTCATGCTCGCGATCGATATCATCGTACCGACCGGGTTCTATGCGATCTATGCGTACTTCACCGGCGGCCAGTTCGATTCGCTCTTCGTTATAGCGCTCTTAGCGCTCCTCGGGTACTGCGTGAACGATGTGATCGTTATCTTCGACCGTGTCCGAGAGCACCTCAGGAACAATCAGGAGGACAAGGTGAAGGAATCGTTCGAGGTTACAGTTGGGAAGTCTATCGACGAGACCATGGGACGCTCCATCAATACCGGCATGACGGTGGTGCTCGCGCTTCTCGCGCTCGTTATCTTCGGCTCAGAGGCTACCCGCAACTTCGCGCTCGTCATGATGGTAGGTGTCGCTGCAGGAACCTTCTCCTCGATCACACGTTCCGCGCCGCTCTTGATTCCTATCGCGTCCTGGCTCGAGAAGAAGCGCGCACTTAAGGAGGCTAACGAGAAGGAATAATGATCATCGGCATCACCGGATCGTTCGGAGCGGGGAAGGGTGCGGTTGTCGACTATCTCGTGCGCGAGAAAGGGTTCGCTGATTTCTCCGCGCGCTCGTTCATTACAAAAGAGATCAAGCACCGGGACCTGCCCATTAACCGCGACAGTATGATCGAGGTCGCGAACGACCTGCGTCTGAAGCATGGCGCGACCTATATCATCGAGTCCCTGTATAACGAGGCGAAAGAGCGTGGAGGCGACGCGGTTATCGAGAGTCTCCGTGCCGTCGCGGAAGTGCGGCTCATCAAGAAGCTCGGCGGCATCGTGCTCGGGATAACCGCACAGCCTGAGATCAGGTATGAGCGAGCGATCGCGCGCGGCAGCGAAACCGACAGGGTGACATACGAAGAATGGATCCAGCAGGAAGTGAAGGAATCGAATCCTGACGACCCTACGAAGCAGGATATCTTCGGCGCGCTCAGCGAATCGAGCGTTTTGATAGAGAACAACGGCTCCCTGCAGGATCTGTACGAAGCCGTGGAGAAGATGCTGAAGGATCAGCGCCTCGGGTAGAATGCCCCCTCTTAGCCGTTTCCTGGGGTGATAGTATTGAATGCATGCCCATGCCAAAGAAAGGATTCACGCTGATCGAGCTTCTGGTGGTCATTTCCATCATCGGCCTCCTCTCTTCGGTGGTGCTTGCTTCGCTCAACACGGCCCGAGCCCGGGCACGCGACGTCCAGCGCAAGGCCTCAATTAGCCAGCTGGCCATCGCTGCTGAACTGGGCCATGTCTCTACAGGATCGTATCCGGCTTCGGCAGGCTGGCTCAGTAACCCTGGCCATGGCGGTCTCGATAGCGCGCTGACGCCGACATACATAGCGAAGATTCCCGATGATCCAACAGGAGGAGTTTTCACCTACATGTACTGGCGCCATGACTATGACCTTTCGTCCTACTGCAGTGGTACGCCAGGTACCGATGCGAATAAATTCGGCTTCTATGCCAGGCTCGAGAACCCTAGCGCTTCAGATCTCGCTATGTTCTCAACCCCCTACGATCAATGCATACGTAGCTACTTCGGTATGAACTTTAAGAGAGGAAGCTAGAGACTAGGAGATAACGGTTCCCTGAAACGGCTTTCCCTCGAGGTAGTCGGAGAAGGATTCCAGGTTCGCGCCGTTAATGATGGCAACCTCGAGGCCAAGCGACTCGGCTTCTTTCGCGGCAACCGGATCGAACGGGGAAGAGAGGCCCGGATCCCATTCGGACGGTATGAGCTTTCGGAAATCAGCCCAGCCTATGTTCTCGATCTTCTCTGCATCCGGATCCTTCCTCGGGTCTGCAGTATAGACGTAGTCGATGTTCGAAAGGTTCACGAGCTTCTTGGCACCCAAGGTCTTCGCTGCCATAACGGCGCAGTAGTCAGTGGAGCGGCCCGGCTTCCATGCGGCGCCGATCACGATGTTCTCGCGTCCGCGGAACCTGCTCGTCGGGTTCTTTATGATGCGTGCCTGTGCTTCTTCGATGAAAACAGTACGGAGGAGGTGCGCGTTCAGGCGCGACGAGTGGATGCCGAGCCAGTCGACATCCTCCCGCTCAAGCGTGTTTGCGCCACGTATCTCTTTTGCGGCCTCCTGGTAGTTTCGGGACAATCTTCCGCCTCCTGCGATCAAATAAAAAGAAGACCCTCCTTGGGTCTTCTCGAGCACGAGCGTACGGAAATTCTTGAGGAAACTTATATCAATACCTTCGGGAACGAGAAGCGAGCCTCCAACGGAGACGACGATATATTCACGTTTGTTTCTTAGCGAACGCATTGCAAAGCTTGACGGCTGTTCCCATTCTACGCTCATGCACCTGAGGTGCAACTTGCGAAAGGGGAGAAACGTTCTCAAGCATGGAGCGTCTCGCCAAATTCCGGAAAAGGAGTATAACAGGACGCAGAATGCGGCATAAGTCGCACGATCTTACCAAGGGAGCATATCAATGCCGACACTCGGCGAACTGAATGAATCGCGCAAGATTCTCGATCTTCGGGAACCTCGCGATACCGCTGCCCATGCGCGTACCCCGTGGCGCACTCTTGATAACTACGGGCGTCGTCTCCCGTTGGCTCGGGCGCAGTTGAAAGCGCTCGGGTTTGCGGAGCCGCCGTCCTGGGAAGAGATCCTCCTTAGGGTCGGTTGTGTTGGGTACCTGTGCGAGCCCGATATGGATCGTGCGCTCATACAGGCGCTCGAAGGGCCGGACGATCGCTTTCGAATGGCAATGGAGCCAATCGGCGGACACATCTATCTCTGTACCGGCATGAGCTCTGTGCCTTATATGATGCCGGTGAATCCGCCGCATCACCGGCTCATGCTTGAGACCGAAATCGTCTATCCGTTGAGGACAAACTGATGCGTTGTACGGCACGAAGGCCCCGTCTCCGAAAGGAGTACGGGGCCCTTGTTTTAGGCCCTCTATTCACGCTTGACGCCCCCTATCGCTTCCTATAGTATGGTCTTACTGCCCTCATGTGAGGGCGGGGTTTGTTTTCGCTCTTCGAAAGCTGAATAGTTAGAATGAAATTGGTAGGAAACATGAGTTTTCTTGTGTTCCGCCTATTCTTAATGAGAGTTTGATCCTAGCTCA
>JAZKIS010000004.1:0-66503 GCA_040384725.1 Patescibacteria group bacterium
GCTCGAACCAGGGACCATCTCCTTAAGAGGGAGTTGCTCTACCAACTGAGCTACAGGTGCGCGTATACCGAAGTACTCCTAGATACTAATAGATATGGCGCTCTAATTCAACTACACGACCGTCCGGTACAGGTGGGCAGGGATATGCGCCAGGATGACGTAGGGCGTGGTGCCGGCGAGCATGGCCATCCCGAGCGCTGAGTTCGGATCCTTAGGATCGGTACTGATGAGCGTAACCACGTCTCCTTGTTCCATGTCTATATCGGTTACGTCGATCGAGAGCATGTTCATGGATACGCGCCCCGCGATAGGGCAGTTCGCCCCGCTTACCTGGACGCTCCCTACGTTCGAGAGAGCCCGATCGATACCCTCGTAGTAGCCGGCAGGAACGGTAGCGATGCGTGAAGGACGAGATGCTTTAAAGGTCGCGTTGTAACCGACCGTGTCTCCCTCAGGGATAGACCGTAGGGACGTAACGAACGAACGCATCGAGAGGACGGGTTTCAAGGGAAGCTTGCTAGCAGGAGCGGTGTCGTATCCATATAAGCCCATCCCTATGCGCAACACGTTCATAGGATGCGTCGTGCTGGTGCGTACGCCTTTGGTTGCCGCTGCATGCGTGTACTCGATAGAGGGGAATGCAGACTGAACGGTAACCAGTAACGAATCCCAGAGCTTGAGCTGCGTGTCGGTATAGGCCGCGTCAGTATTGTCAGCGTCTGCAAGATGAGTCCCGACACCCACAATCGAGAGACGAGGATTCTGTGTAACGAGCTCTATCACGTCTGCGAGTTCTTCCGGAAGAAGGCCTTGCCTGTGCATGCCGGTGTCGAGTTTCAGGTGCAGTCGCACGGGTGTATGTACTTCCTGTGCAACAAAGCGTAGCTGCTCTATGTCGACGATCGCGAAGTCGGTATCAGGTAGCCTGCTTGAGACGATGGCCTCAGGGCGCACGTAGCCCATAACGACGACACGGGAGCGTATGCCGGCCTTGCGGAGGACTTCAGCCTCATAGAGTGAATCAACCATGAAGAAGGCGATGTCCTCGCGGTCGAGGAGCTCTGCGACAACCACGAGCCCGTGCCCGTAGGCGTTACTCTTGAGGACCGGAGCTATCGCTTGGTCCGGGTACGCTTCCGTATAGGTGCGGAGATTATGCAAAAGGTTGTCTCGAGAGATTTCTACCGTTATGAGCGGCTCGTGACGCCGCAGCATGCGACGAAGCCTTCTGGCTAAAGGGCGGAGATTCATGGTACCAGGGGCGGGACTCGAACCCGCACGACATTGCTGTCTGAGGTGTTTAAGACCTCTATGTCTACCATTCCATCACCCTGGCGTATGTTGGAGTATACCTTGGAGGCCCAGACGGAAATCGCATCCGTGCATAGCGGGTTTGCAATCCGCCGTGTTTCTACTTCACCACTGGGCCGTACCGCAATACTAGCGCGCAAGCGACGCTTTTGCTACGTAGGCTCTTCTTCGTCCGCGGGGACTATGAGGCCGCGCGTCGCGTCCTCGAATGCCTGGCGAGCGCGCTCGCCCTTGTCGATCTCGAACCAGATGAAAGGAAGGCGAGCGAACCGGGTGGTCTTCTTCAGCTCATTCCGGAACAGATCCTTATGCCGCATTAAGAAGTCGATGGCGTTGCCTTCCTGAGCCTCCGGATACACGCTCACATAGATGGTCGCGTTCTTGCGATCCTTCGAGAAGGTAGCGCGCATAGGCGTGATTAAGGTACCGCGACCCGCCTCACGGGCGATGTAGCGTCCGATGTTCTCTAGGAGTATTGAAACTGCTCGTTCGTCTCGTGCGCTCATATTATTTTGTTTCGGTCATACGGAACGCGATAAGGGTGTCTCCGGCTACGGTCTCGTGCTTGCTCTCGATCTGAAGGCCGAACTCGCCCTCGACCTTTATCTCGTTCACGTCCGCACGGGCAACCTGGAGGTTCGTGAGCTTTGCGTTCCCGATGTGGAGTCCGCGACGATCGATCTTCACCTGATCGCCTACTGAAAGAACGCCGGAGTTCCAGCGCGCGCCGAGCACCTGCTTCACGCCCGCGGTGCTGAAGGCCTTCAGTATCTTCGCCTCGCCGAGGATCTCCTCGACGGTGATGCGCGGTGCGCGCTCAGTAACTAACTCCTCGATGCGCTCCTTGAGGTTGTAGATGATCGAGAAGGTATCGATGGAGACATGCATGCGCTCTGCTGAGTCGCGCGCGGCAGAGTCAGTGCCGACGTTGAAGGCGATCACGTAGCCGTTACCGGCGGCGGCGGCTTTCACGTCGTTCTCAGAGACCGCGCCGATGCCTTCCATGACGATCTTTATGGTCACGCGATCGTGCTCGATCTTCGCGAGCTCATGCTTAATAGCGAGGATGCTGCCCGTCACGTCCGCCTTCAGGATAAGAGGGAGGAGCGTCTTCCCGTCGGCTTCCGGACGCTCCTGGGTATGCGCGGGATTCGCTTCAACGCCCTCGAGCGCGAGCTTCTCCGCGTCCTTCTTGTTCGTGGTCGTAAAGAAGGGCGTTCCAGCAGGTGGAAGGCTCGTCCATCCGCTGATGCGGATCGGCTGGGAGGGGAGCGCCTTGTCGATGCGTCCGCCCTTGAAATCCTCGATGAAGCGCACCGGCGCGAGTGCCGCTCCTGCGATTGCGAACGAGCCGACCGGAAGCGTCCCGTTCTTCATGATGAGCGTGGCGGAGAGTCCGCGCTTCGGATCCTGGGAGGACTCGAGCACGAATCCTTCTGCCGGAGCCTCAGGGTCGGCCGTAAGCTCGGCTAGGTCTGCGGTTAGGAGAACGAGATCAAGGAGCTCCGGAATACCCTCGCCTGATTTTGAGGAGACGCCCGTGAAAGGAATCGACCCTCCGAGACCCTCGAGGTAGATACCGCTCTCGAGCGCGGAGATACGAGCCTTCTCAATGTCAGCGCCTGCCTTGTCGATCTTCGTGAACGCGACCACGAACGGGGTATTTGCCTCGGTGATGGCCTGGAACGCCTCGAGTGTCTGCGGCTTTACGCCTTCTTCAGCGGCGATAACGAGGATCGCGATGTCAGCGGCTGCGGCGCCGCGTGCACGGAGCGCACGGAACGCCTCGTGGCCCGGTGTATCAAGGAAGGTGATGCGGCGGCTCGTCCCTTCGTGCTCATGCTCCGCTTCGTAGGCGGATACGTGCTGCGTGATACCGCCCGCCTCGCCCGCAGTTACGTTCGCCTTACGGATATAGTCCAGCAAGGAAGACTTGCCGTGATCAATGTGTCCCATGACGGCCACGATCGGTGGTCGGGTGCTCGATGCCATAATGGTCCTGATTATCTCATAAAATAAGGCTTTTACAACTCCCTACCTGTTTCTATCGTGGATGGGCGTACAATACGTGCATGCATAGGAAGCGCGTCTATCTCGATTGGGCAGCCGCAGCACCCGTATCTCCTCGGGTGAATCGTAGCTATAGAAAGACCGCTAACGTGTTCGGGAACCCTTCGTCGCCTCACGCAGAGGGTCGACAAGCCAACGTGCTCCTCACGGATGCGCGCGTGCGCATCGCACGGCTTGCGGGCGTGAAGCAGGACGCCGTTATCTTCACCGGAGGCGCAACCGAAGCGAATGCTATCGCTATCGAGGGGCAGATTCGCGTGCTCAAAAAGAAAGGGGCGCGGCCGGAAGCACTGCACGTGCTCTATCTCCCGAGTGCGCATGCCTCAACGAGAGGCTGTATAGCCGGACTGGAAAAGGAGGGCGTCCAGGTGGAACCTCTGATCGTCTTCGGAGGCATGATCGATCTCGCGGCCCTTAAAGGCCAGATTCGCCCTGAGACGGTGCTCGTAGCACTCGAAGCAGTATGCGGGGAGACAGGCGCGCGCTTCGATACGCGCGGGGTACGCCAGGTGCTCGATCACGCGCGGAAGGAGGGCGGGACAAGGATCCGCATGCATGCGGACGCGAGTCAGCTGCCGCTCGTAGAATCGTTCGAGCTCACGCGTATCGCGTCCGACACCCTTACGCTCGATGCACAGAAAGTAGGCGGAGTGCGCGGGATAGGCGTCGTGCTCGCTCCAAGGCAGGTCTCGATCGAACCGTTGATGCAGGGAGGAGGGCAGGAGCGGGGGCTGCGCCCGGGCACGGAATCTAGCGGGCTCGCGAGCGCGTTCGCGTGCGCGCTCGAAGAGGCGCATGAGACCCATGCATCGTTCGCACTAAAGGCTCGGGTCCAGAGAGACCGTCTCGTAGAGCGTCTTACCGCTGCTATCGCCGCAGTAGAGGTAAACGGCGGAAAGAACACGGTGCCCCACATTCTCAATGTGTCGCTTCTCGGGAGGGACACCGACTATGTCGCGGCACTTCTTGATGAGGCAGGGTTTGCGATCTCGACCCGAAGCGCGTGCGCAACCGATGAGGAAGGCTCGGTTGCCGTGCGTGCATATAGCAATGATCCTGAGAGAGCGTCGTCGACGCTGCGCGTATCCTGGGGTCCAACGACCACGGAGCGGGAGCTCGACCGCTTCACTGACGCCCTTGTCCGTGCAGTTCGATTCGTAGACACGAACACGGTATAATTTCCCTATATGAACATCGAGGACCTCACCAAGACGCAGCTTCTTCTTCTCACGATCCTGGTTAACTTCGTGACGGCCATCGCGACGGCCGTTATGACGGTGTCCTTGCTCGATCAGGCGCCCCCGACGGTTACGCAGACCGTGAACCGTATCGTTGAGCGCACGGTTGAGACCGCGGCCCAGGCGCCGCTCCCGACGATACCTGGCATCGCGGCGCCCGCGAAGGAAACGATCGTGATCCGTGACGAGGACCTCCTCTCTGCCGCTATCCGTGCGGACGCCGGACGCCGCGTCATGATCCATAAGGGAGCGACTACCACCCCGGTCCTCGCTATCGGTACGTACCTTCCGGACAAGCGCGCCGTTGTGACCGCGTCGGGTGCCGCACTCCCGAAGGAAGCCACCATCGTGTTCGCGAACGGCGCGACCGCCGAGGCATCGCTCTCACGCGCAGGCGCTACCCTTACGATCTTCGGATTCTCCGATACCGCAGCGCTTCCTGCCGCTACGACGCCTGACCTGGTTGCCGCCGCAAGCCTCAACCAGGGCCAGACGCTCGTGTCGCTCACGCGCGAGCTCGCCGCGGTATCGGGCATCATTTCTATCGTCGACGAGACGGGTATCCGCGCGAACGTAACCGGCGTGCCGCCCGGTGCCGCCGCGGTTAACATCTCAGGGGACATCATAGGCATCGCGACCTCGGTTCCCGGCGTCTTCGCCCCTGCAGACCGTATCAACACGCTCCTCTCTGAGGCGCCGTAATCAGGTGCATTCTGGTTCGTCATTATTAGTGTAAGACTCTATCCCCCTATGCCCCCCTTCAAGAATTTCACCGCAAAGGCTAAGGAAGCCATCAGGAAAGCGCACGAGCTCGCCATTGAGCGTGGACAGAACCACGTGAGTTCCTTGCATCTCCTTACGGCCCTCATACATCAGGAGGAGAGTCTCGTCTTCTCCGTGCTCGATCGCATGGACGTCGACACTATGATGTTCGCGGACACGCTTCTCGAGACGCTTGAGATCCCGGAGACGTCGTCGACGTTGTCACCATCCTACAACCTCTACCTCACGCCCGACCTCGCGCAGGCGCTCGAGGCGGTAGACAAGGTCGCGGCCCGCATGGGCGACGCGTTCGTCGGTACCGAGCACCTGTTCGTAACGGTGCTCGAGCACCCGGGGCCAGCTGCGGAGATTCTCACGCGCTTCCGCATCGATTCCGATACCGTGCTCCAGCTTCTTAAGGACCTCAAGTCCGCAAAAGACGGGGAAGTGAAGGAACCGAAGAAGTTCCGCGCGCTCGCGAAGTACACGCGCAACCTCACGAAGATGGCTGCAGAGAATGCGCTCGATCCCGTTATCGGCCGCGATCAGGAGATCGGACGTGTCGTGCAGATCCTTTCGCGCCGAACGAAGAACAACCCGGTCCTTATCGGCGAGCCAGGAACAGGCAAGACAACCATCGCAGAGGGACTCGCGACGCGTATCGCCACCGGCGACGTGCCGGAGTCACTCAAGGGCAAGGAACTCCTTTCGTTGGATCTCGGCCTCATGATCGCAGGAACGAAGTATCGAGGCGAGTTCGAGGAGCGCATGAAGGCGGTCATGAAGGAAGTGGAGAAGTCTGACGGGAAGGTAATCCTCTTCGTCGACGAGCTCCATACCATCGTTGGCGCGGGTGCCGCTGAAGGCGCGCTCGACGCATCGAACATGCTGAAGCCTGCGCTCTCGCGCGGCGAGATCCGCATGATCGGCGCAACCACTATAAAGGAATACCAGCAGCACATCGAGAAGGACGGCGCGCTTACGCGTCGCTTCCAGCCAGTGTATGTCGAGGAGCCGTCGATCGAGGACGCCACGGCGATCCTTCGCGGGCTTCGCGATAAGTACGAGCTCTTCCATGGGGTGCGCATAACGGACGGCGCGGTGGTCTCAGCGGTGGAGCTCTCGAGCCGCTACATTACGGATCGCTACCTTCCGGACAAGGCTGTCGACCTTATTGACGAGGCCGCGTCAGGCTTGCGCATCGCGCTTGAGAACAAGCCGCCGGCGCTCGAAGAGACCGACCGAAAGATCCGCAGGCTCGAGATAGAGCGCGAGGCTCTCAAGAAGGATGAGGAAGGAGACCATGCCAAAGACATGAAGGTGCGTCTTGCGGCGATTGATACGGAGATCGCTGACCTTCGGGAGAAGACTGCCGAGCTCGAGCTCAAGTGGAAGAACGAGAAGGAGGTGCTCGAGTCGATCCGTACGCTCAAGACCGAGCTCGATAAGGCAAGGGTCGAGGCGGATAACGCGGAAGCCATGGCAGACCTCGGCACCGCAGCAGAGATCCGTTACGGACGCATGCCAGCCCTCCAGAAGGAGCTCGATACGAAGACGAAGCGCCTGAAGACGCTCCAGAAATCACGCCGCATCCTCCATGAGGAGGTAACAGAGGCGGAGATCGCAGGCGTCGTCGCTCGCTGGACCGGTATCCCGGTAGCGAAGATGCTCGAAGAGGAAGCAGCGAAGCTCGCACGTATGGAAGAGGCGCTCACAGGAGCCGTTATCGGCCAGAACAGCGCAGTTTCGATAATCACGAACGCCGTGAAGCGCTCACGGGTGGGCATCAGTGACCCGAACCGCCCTATCGGCTCGTTCCTCTTCCTTGGGCCGACCGGCGTCGGAAAGACGGAGCTCTCGCGCAGGCTCGCCGAGTTCATGTTCAACGACAAGGAGTCCTTGGTGCGTGTCGACATGTCCGAGTTCATGGAGAAGCATTCGATCGCGAAATTGATCGGTGCGCCTCCAGGTTATGTTGGCTACGAGGAGGCAGGGTCCCTCACTGAGCGGATCCGCCATCGACCTTATGCGGTAATCCTCTTCGATGAGATCGAGAAGGCGCACAGCGAGGTGTTCAATATTCTCTTGCAGGTCCTTGATTCAGGACACCTTACCGACGGGAAGGGCAGGAAGGTGAACTTCAAGAACACCATCATCGTCCTCACGTCGAATATCGGCGCCGAGTTCATGGATCGCGCAGCGAACATCGGCTTTGCCCCCGGAGACGGCTCTGCATCCGCCGAGGCGGCACAGATGAAAGAGAAGGTCATGGGCGCGCTCAAGGATCACTTCCGTCCTGAGTTCCTCAACCGTCTCGACGACATCGTCATGTTCGACTCGCTCTCGAAGGAGGCGCTCATGGATATCGTCGAGGTGCAGGTCGCGGAGATCGTGGAGCGCCTCTCTAACAAGCGCATCACCCTCACGATCACCCCTGAGGTCCGTGCCTGGCTCGCCGAGAAGGGATATAACCCGCAGTACGGCGCGCGGCCCTTGAAGCGTGCCGTCCAGGACCATATCCTTACGCCGATCGCCACCCTCATGGTTGGCCAGGGCGTTATGGAGGGCGGAACCGTGAACGTAACCCTTAAGAGCGGAGAGCCGCACTTCGAAGCGAAGAAGGTGGCAGGGCGTCCGAGGCCTCGAGCCAAGGCCGTTGCGCAGGCGAGCTAGGGCTGGTATAGTCCTCCTATCTATGTCACAGGATCGTCTCATACTACTGCGCTCTGCTTCCGGGCACGTTCGCCGTACGCGCAAGAACAAGAAGAAGGTAGAGCGTAAGATCGAGCTCAAGAAGTTCGATCCGAACACCCGCACCCGCGAGATCTACAAGGAAGTTAAGAAATAAGAGAAAGCCGCCCGAAAGGGCGGTTTCTCGTTTTCGTATTGAAATTGCTTCTGGGGAAATGGAAAAACCGTCCGGAGACGGTTTTTCCAGTACGTTCGCGAGCCTGCCGACCGGGGCCTGCGAACTTGCGAACGTTCAAGTAATTTATACTAAGTGGTTTTTGCTGTCAATACCCCAAAGGCCCGTTGTGCATAATGCGTGACTGACGATGCCTTGAGGATAATAAGCGTGCTATATCTTGACTTTTCTCGCTAAAATTGCTTATATCGAAACAGAACAACCCTGTTCTCTATGAGGTAGACATAATGGCTAGAACTGCAGTCGCCACCCTCGACAACGCTGTCCCAACTCCGATCGTGGAAACAGGGCAGGCATACGGACTGACCGCACCGGAAACGGAACGGATCGTCGTCCTGATGCGGGATCACCAAACGAACCTTCCGGCTATCCGCTCGATGCTCGAGACCGGCTTGTCGATTCTCGAGGTCGAGCAAGTCCTCGACACTCGCACGCGAGTGCAGGCGGAGCTGGAAGGACAGTCGGTCAGCCTGAAACAGATCATTCGTTTCCAGGAAGACTTTCCGAGCATGCCACTCCAGTCCGATGTGCTGGTCCAGACCCTGCTGAACATCCATGATCGATTCCAGACCAACTATCTCGATCAGATGCTGAAGCAGCTCATGGTCCTGCATGCACGTCATCCGGATGCGCTGCCTGAAACCCTGGCCGATATTCTGGCCGGAGAATCGGATCTCGATTTCAATCAAGCTGAAGAGTAGGAGTAAGAATGGCCGATCCAAATCCGTTTGAAGTGCTTGGCCTCGCTCCTGACGCTTTGCGCGGAAGGAGCGAGGAAAAGATCCGCGCGCTCGTAAAGCTCTTCGGGCGCTCGTTGTCGCAGGTCGAGCATCCTGACGTCGAAGGCGGGGATATGGCACGCTTCAAAACCGTACAAGCGGCGTTGAGCGAGCTCGAAGACCCGGAGAGGTTCAAGAAGCACAAGGATGCGTACCTTGAGCCGCGAAAGACGAAGCTCGAAAAGCTCTCCTCTGACCTGCAGTCTGCAACAGCTGTCGCACGGAGGACCAAGAGGCAGCGCGAGGAATACCAGAAGGCGATAGCAGGAGCCCTATCTCGTCCTCACATACGAGACCTTAGCGGCTTCCAGCTTACGCTTCACGATACCCTCGAGTACGAACGCCAGTACGAACGCCACATGTCGAGAACCCAGATGGCCGCACTCTTCTCGAAGCTGACCTTCAAGGCTGACGGTTCTGTCACCCATGAGCGTCAACGAAGAGAGGTGAACGTACTCAGGACTCCTCTCGGCTGCATTCCGAAGCAGTCGCTTACCGTGCGCGGGGGGATACTCGGCTTGCTGAACAGCTGCCAACCCTCCCTCGACACGGCACGGATCTCAGGTAAGAGCCGTTCCGGCCCCGTTCCGGGCACGCGCAAAATTCCTTGGGTCTATGCGGAGCCTATCCTGAAAAGACTGACGCCTCAGATAGTTCCTGATTCGTTTCTCTTCTCTGCGGTACGCGACGACGAAGACATCAAACTTTATTTTGAAGGGTTTCTCTTCAAAATCGATCCCATCAGTCCTTCGTGACTGGTGGGGTTTCTTTTATGCAGATAGTAGCGGGCCCACTGCAAATAGAATGGAACACCATTGAGCAAACTATCCTGCATTGGGAGCATGTATCTCCTGTCTATAACACCATCTTTAAGAAATGAAGGTCTCCCGATTTGCACAGACGTATGGTTCTCAGGTACTTAGGAGAAATAATTAGCCTCAGGAGTATACTGAGCACTATGAGACAAGGATTCCCTAGCATGCCGCTATCAAGTTCATCTGAACCTAAAAAAGGTGCAGAAGGCACAGCAAACCTTGAAGAGAACGAATCCTTGCTATTCTTCGAACGTCTTGCAAATCCTCGTATCAGGACGCAACTTCTAGACCTTCTTTATAAGGGGGAAGAAATGGCAGCAGGACAGGACTATACAGAGATCCTTGAAGAAGACGGTGAGAATGTGCAGTTCGTGGATAAGCTATATGTTCCTAAGTCCAGACAACAAGTAGCAGAGGAGCTAGAACAGCGCATCAGAGTGGTGGAAGGCTATACGCCCATCGAGTTCTCCGACAAGATGCCTACTGCTGAAAGTATGACAGTCGGGGAATGGAAAATATACGGAAAGCTTCTGACCGTAAAGCAAAAGAGTATCGCAGAAGCGCATGAGAAGGGACATGTCATACGCCCGTTCGATGAACGATTCCCATTCTTCAACGAATACTTTCAGAGCGGGTTCGATCTGAGTGTATCGGTCTTTACAGACGAGGAGATTGAAGAGCTGAGAAAGCAGGGAGACAATGGTCCCGAAATACCCACCGAACACATCATAGAAGGCGGGATGCTGTATCTCTTTTCAGCTATGGAGATTGCCGAGCGCATGGCCCAGCTCAAGAACTATTTTGGCATGAAAGGAGACGAGCAATTAACCGCTGAGCAGTTGGCTCATGCTAGAGCACACTACGTAGAAGATACCGGCCTCGACAACAATATGACCTCGTTCTTCAAGGCTATTACACCTCAAACAGAAAAGAGATTTCTAGAACTGATTAATACGTCGGGGATATAGAAATGAAGCAAATTTGACATACAATACTATATTGTAGAATAATACATTCAGAACTTTCAATGGAGATACTTCTATGGCCCGTGGCCCGCAACAGCACAACCGTCGGAACGAGTGGTTGCATTTCTTCGCAGGATCGCCTCAGCGACTCGCGTGGACGGCAGTGGGGCTGTTCGTGGTCTTTGCCATGTTCTTCCCGATCTCAGCTTCAATCGTCCTTAACAATGTCCTGACGGCATTCGTTAACTCCTTCGGACCGTCTGCCGGACCCCTGCTCGCGATCGCTATCTCGGTCTGGGCCATCTGGTACGTCATGATTCGGCCGTTCAGGGCGAAGAAGAAAAAGAAGTCCGATCACTGATTCTCGCTGCTCGTTCGCAAGCCCCGCACACTGATGCGGGGCTTTTGAATATGGAACGCTCAAATTGTTTCGGATTTCCTGACGAATCAGTAGATACTGAATCCCAGTTGGCGGGCTCTGACGGAGGATTTTAGAACTATCGATTGGGCAGGAGAATATCCGTTTTCTGAGACTGTGTTACATGAGCTTGAGAAGTTGTTTGCATAAAAGAAAGCCGCCCGGAGGAGCGGCGAAGGTACTCCTCCGGGCTCATCCGAGCGGTTTTTAGATTACGGATACGTTTTTGTCGGAGGTGAACTTTTCTTTGCCACCTTCTTTCCACCCTGCGATGGCCGACAGCGTGAGTTCGCGGAGTTGCGGCAAGGTGCCGCCACAGCCGAGAACGTACATGCTCTTCGATTCGGGTCGAAGTTGAAAGCTGACCCAGCAGACATTGTTTTGGAGCATCACCCGGTCATAGCCACACATCTCAGCGGCCATCACACGCGTAGGTCCGAATTGTCCGGACGCACCGCGATACTCACCTGCGTCAAGAATGTCCTTCATTCCCGCGAAATAGACCTCGCGCTGGAAAAAGTTGCAAAGCTCACCGAGGTGGCCGCTCAGGACGTTGATGTCGTAGTTCCGCTCGAGGGCGGCAGTTATCAGTGTGTGACTGTCCAGGTAGAGGTTGTCGAACAAGTTCGCCTCTTCCTGGAGCTTTTTAAAGCCTTGGCTTGGTTCGCTGTACACGATAATTCGCATCTCGCGGCTCTGCAGTGCTCCGAAGGGCTGCATTGAGTCGCGAGTAGGTTCATGCCACGTTTCGACAGTCACCCATGCGAGGTACTTGGTCTTGTCGAAGTGGGGCTGAGAAAGCATCTCGCCGTTTTGGACGCCCCACAACACTGCATAGGCATAGGGTGGTTTGCTGCTTCGTTCCTCATCACGACCTTTCGGCCAGTCGAGACGTTTCAGCACCACACCTGCCTTATCGAGGGCGAAGAGATATTCACCCCGCTTGCCCGCCAGGCCTTTGTGTCGGCCTTTTGTGGCGAGCATGCAGGCATTATCGATGAGACCCAGATTGTCCGCCTTGCGGTAGAGCAGGTCGCCGTCCGCTTTCTCGAAAGTGATGACGAGGTCGTCCACCTTCTTCAAGTTCTGATTCCCTTGAGCAATAGGCTCGAAGGGTAAGTCCAAAATATGGTAAAGGAAGGGATATCGGGCAAGCAGCTCAGTGTTCTTTCGTGCGTTGACACGCATTGGTTGCTCCTACGTTCCGTAGTGAAAAGAACTGGCGTTCCGCCAGCACTGGACGAATGTCCGGAATCAAAATACAACGTTATCTAACAAACGTCAATGATGCGGGCCCACTAGGAATCGAACCTAGGACGTCGGTTTTGGAGACCGAAGTTATACCATTTAACTATGGACCCGGTATTGCTCACGATACCAGATACACGGGTAGGGGAAAAGAAGCGGGGATTAGAGCGCGCACGGGATACAATCACTCTATGAAAAGGCTCTGGGCCCCGCTGCTCCTTCTGCTCGTATTTTGCGTGCCACTGGTTGCGAGCGCGCAATCGAACCTCCCGCTTTTTGATCCTGACTGGCAGCTCGTGCCCGATGCGCACAAGATAGATCCAGTGAACTGTCCTGAAGGATATCCGCTTGGATTCGGGGGTGTTTTGCAGCTCGTGCAGAACGGCATGAACGCGGCGATATCGTTCGGCGTTATTATCTTCGTTCTCGTTATCGCGGGGGCCGGCATCCTGTGGATACTTACGCCGACGAACCCCGAGAATCACTCGCAGGCAAAGAAGATCCTTACGAACGCCGTTATCGGCCTCCTGATCATCCTGTCGGCGTGGCTCATCGTTGACTTCGTCATGAAGCTTCTCTATAACCCGAACGCGAATAACATGGGTCCCTGGAATCAAATTCTGACGGGAGGAGATCTCTGCATTAAGCCGATGGAGAATCTCCAGCCTCTCTTCAGCGGCAGCATCCTGGCTGTCCCGGGCGCGTCCAGCGCATCATATGATCCGCGGTATACGACGAGTGGTTCATGCTCGCCTGCGAGCGTCCAGCAGGCAGGGCAGAGCGTAACCATAACCGTGAAGGAGGCGCGATTCCTGGCGTGCATCGCACGGCCTGAAAGCCGGTGCGGTGGCGACCTCACGAACTACAACTGGGGCAGGGGCTCGAGCGCGTACGGACCGTTCATGATCCTGCTCGATGGAAATGCGCGGTATTTCGAGAACGAGGCATGCAGGGTGGCAGCGAACGTTTCAGGACGCCTCAACTGCCAGGACGGATTCAGGAACGGAAACCCCATCCCAGGAAGTGACATCGCGCGACGCTGCATGCAGGCTGCGTCGAACCTCGCATGCAGCACTGCCGCCGCTACCGCGCTCGTGCGACAGTCCGGAGCAACGCCATGGACCGGGAACAACGACAGCAAGCCGGCGCATATGCGTTGCGCGCTGGAGCTCAGGTAGAGGCTATACTTATCTTGAACCCATGAAAAATTCCACTCTTTGGATCGCCGGCTCGATACTTCTTGTCCTCACCGTGGCGGTTATCATCGGCGCGTACCTCTTCCTTTCGCAAGTTCGCGAGCCAGCGCCTTCAGAGCAAGCGCCCGGCGGAATCTATTTCCCTACGAGTGGCGGTGTCTCAGGAGGAAGTTCGGAGACGGGTACCCGCTCGCTCGCGCTCGCTACGGGAAAGCAGATCGTGGTGAAGGATTTCCTTGCGAACGGCATAACGTATAAGGACCTGGCGAACGCGGGTTCCTATTTCCTTGCAGGAAAGCTCGAGTACTGTCTCGAGGACGGCACCTGTCCCGACACGAACACACCGAACTTCAGCATCCTGTATCTCGAAGCGGACCAGAGCTTCTCGGTGAGTCTGAACGAGGAGCCGTTAAAGGACTCGCGCGTGGCAGCTGAACGCTATCTCATGGCGGCGCTCGGCATAGATGAAAAGGATATGTGCGATCTCATGTACGCACTCGGGACGACGGTGTCCGTGAACGAGGCATATGGATCGATCACTAACCTCGGCTTCAGCTTCTGCGAAGGTGCGATACCGCTCCCGTAACCATGAGAGCGATATTCCCATTCGTCCTCGCGCTCATCCTGCTCCTGCCACTCTCTGCAGATGCGCAGTTCGGCCCCATCGTGCCCGAGGTGTGCCGCACCTGTGCGTGCGGGTTCGGCGGCGTACTCGCTATCGTGCAGAACGTGGTGAATTTCATGATCAGCATCTCGATCATATTCGCGACCATCATCATGGTGTGGGCCGGCGGCTTATACATACTCTCTGCAGCCAATCCGGAGAGCCGCAGCACCGCGAACAAGATGCTTCTCAACGCGGTTATCGGTATTCTGATCGTGCTCTCCGCATGGCTCATCGTCGACTTCGTCATGAAGACGCTCTACAACAACGGCAGCGAGTTCGGTCCCTGGAATTCGATCCTGCTCGGCGGTGTGGGGGATAGCTGCGTCGTTGCGAAGCCAACTTCACCCCTCTTTAGCGGCAACATTATCGCTGTTCCTGGACAGGGCAGCGGAGCGGGCGTCGGGGGCGACGTTGTTACGAGCGCTTCCGCGAGCCATCAGGCAGGCGCTGCAAAGCTTTCAGCAGCAGGCATAAGCATTTCTTCGTCAGGCAACTGTGCGGACAAGAGGAACGCGCGATGTACGTCGCTTGACGGTATGAAAGAGAATACGGTTGACCAGGCCATTGCAGTGAAGCAAGCCTGCGGATGCAGTGTCGTGGTTACCGGCGGGACAGAGACCGGGCACGCAGGTGGACCTACGAGCCATAGCGCTGGCTACAAGATAGACCTCGGGGTAAACACACAGCTAGACGCGTATATCCGAAGCCTCACCCCGTCCGGCGCACGAGGCTCTGATTCTCGATATAAGGATCGCTGCGGAAACGAGTATGTACGTGAGACGAGCCCCAATCACTGGGACATAACCGTAAGCGCTGGCGTCTGCAGCCCGCCTAAGTAGCAAGCTTCCTCAGCCACGCCTTCTGGTGCCTGGCGTAGTGCCACACCTTCGTGGAAAGGGAATCGAGGAGCGTGTCTTCGCTCCGTTCGTCACGAAGGAACTCGCCAACGATTCTGTACTCGAGACCGAGCTCGTTCAAGCGCGCATCTCCGACGTATTTGCGTACGCGACGTACTTCTTCGATGAGGCCGTTCTCGAGTGCCGTTGCCAGCCGCGTTCTGATGCGGGATCGCAGCTCGTCGCGCTCTGGATTAAGGATGATCCACTCGACCGGGACCCTCGCTTCCGTTACATCGCGCTCCGGCACGTTGCCATGCGTCTCGATTATCTCAAGTGCACGCACAAGCCGGCGCTTGTTCATCGGATCAATACGTTCTGCCCGGCGCGGATCGCGAGTACGAATCTCTTCCATGAGGGATTCGGCGCTGCGCTTCTCGAGGTCTTCTCGCAGTATCGCGTTCGGCTCCGTTTCCTTAGGCAAGCCATAGAGAAGCGCGTCGAAGTAGAAATGGGTGCCACCTGCAAGGATAGGGCGCTTGCCGCGGCCGCGTATGTCTCCAATAAGACGCTCGGCGTCCTTCACGAAGTCACCCGCGCTATAGGTTTCCTTCGGGTCTCGTATGTCGATGAGGTGGTGCGGGATACCGTCCATCTCTTCAAGAGAAGTCTTTTCCGTACCGATATCGAGCATTCGGTATACCTGCCTCGAATCAACCGAGATAACCTCGCCATCGAGTTCCTTCGCAAGTGCCACGGCACGCGCAGACTTGCCCGAGGCGGTCGGGCCGGCGATGCATAGTATGGGGGAAGGGTCGTCCACGTGGCTCACTGTGGCCAGAATGGTATCATGCCTCTACGTAACGATACAGGACTATGAATAAGGAACAGAAGAGCAATTATTGCGGCGAGTGCGGAGACTTCCACGATCCGTTCAACGAGTACCGCTCGAGCGTGCGTGTCGGCGAGACGGTACCGGACTATGAGTTCGAGACCTTCTATAAGGGTGACGTGAAGTCCATGAAGTTCTCGGACTTCCGGGGGAAGTGGCTCGTGGTCATGTTCTATCCGGCAGACTTCACGTTCGTGTGTCCGACCGAGCTCGAGGAGATGGCATCGTACTACCCCAAGCTTCAGAGCATTAACGCTGAGGTTGTCTCGTTCTCAACCGACACCGTCTTCGTGCATAAGGCGTGGCATGACACCTCTGACGCCATCAAGAAGATAACCTTCCCGATGGGCGCAGACCCGACCGGCAAGATCGCGGACGCGTTCGGCGTGCTCATCGAAGGCGGCGACCTCCCGCTCGTTCCGGATGAGGGTCTCGCGCTCCGCGGCACCTTTATCATCGATCCCACCGGCACGCTCCGTGCTATGGAGGTGAACGATAACAGCATCGGCCGCGCGGCGAAGGAGACGTACCGAAAGCTTCAGGCCGCGCAGTACGTGGAAAGCCATGCGGGCCAGGTGTGTCCTGCGTCCTGGGAGCCAGGAGACGATACCCTGGAGCCAGGGATGGATCTCGTCGGGAAGATATAGGGATATAAACATTCGTGCCCGGCTGAGAAATCAGCCGGGCACGTTTCTATTCTGCAGACACGCAAGCCATTGCCCTGCGGGTTACGACCGAGGCCCTGAGCCTCTGGTCGAAGCGCTTCGGGCAGGTGGGTTTTTGCGAGCGTTTCCGCTTACGGGTGACCCTGCGGAATTCTTTCTGCAGCGAATCGAAAAAGACCTTGATGATCATGCGCCCTCCTGTTGATCGCGGGCGATAATATCATGCGATCTTCATATAGGAAATAGAGTTGTGCCGGGGGAGGGACTCGAACCCTCGACCTTTGCAGGAGCGGGTTTTGAATCCGCCGCGTATACCAAACTCCGCCACCCCGGCATGCCGGAACATCTGAGAGCGTACCCTCAAGATGCCCGAACGACGCTCCGTAGAGCCTGTGCACCAACGTATCGGTACGAAGAGTATCGTACTTCACAGCTCGCGGTCCTGCAAAGCGAAGTAGCGATGATACAATGCACTCATGTTTGGGACTAAGCCACCGGAAGCGGAATCATTCGCGCAGCCTACCAAGTACGACTCGGTGTACTGGGTGGAGGTGAGCCGTATCGAGCCGAATCCGTATCAGCCTCGCATCGAATTCGACGAGGAACGCTTGAAGGCGCTCGCTGAATCTATCCGACAGTACGGCGTGCTCCAGCCGCTCGTGGTGACGCGTAACGAGGTCGAGAAGGCGGGAGGCGGCCTCCAGGCGTCGTACCAGCTCATCGCTGGAGAGCGTCGCCTGCGCGCGTCGAAGCTCATCGGCCTTCGCGAAGTACCCGTCGTTATCCGTGCAGGCGAGCAGTCTGACAAGATGAAGCTTGAGCTCGCTATCATCGAGAATCTCCAGCGCGAAGACTTGAACGCGATAGACCGTGCAAAGGCGTTAGCACAGCTCGCTGAGACGTTCGCTATCTCGCACTCGGAGATCGGCGCGAAGATCGGGCGCTCCCGCGAGTATGTCTCGAACTCGATCCGCCTCCTCATGCTTCCTGAGGCGATCCAGATGGCGGTCGTCGGGAAAGAGTTGTCCGAGGGACATGCGCGCGCGCTCTTGATGCTGAACGACAAGCCGCAGGAACGCGATACGCTCTTCAAGGAGATAGTCCTCAAAAAGACGTCGGTGCGCATGGTGGAGCAGATGGCCCGACGCCTCGCGCAGGATAAGATCAGGAAGCACGACAAGACGCCGGAAATGATGGCGCTCGAGAAATCCCTCACAGAGACACTCGGTACGCGCGTGCTCATCGAGAGCCGTCCGCAAGGAGGACGCCTTCTCATCGAGTTCTTCTCTCCCGAAGACCTCTCGCACATTGCGGCGATTCTTGCGACACAGGAAGAGGTGGTTACGCAGGAGGCTGATCAGCCCGCAGCAGAGGCGACAGAGCCTGAAGTTGCTGCGAACACGACGCAGCTTCCGCCTCTCGAGACTCCCGTACCGCCTCCGGCACCGGTTATCGAAGAAGACCTCTACTCGGTCCGCAACTTTACGGTCTAGCTACTTCACTTTCTTTCCGCGCTTGTCTTTCTTCGGCTTCGCGCTCTCTGGGTGAGGACGTGCGCGGTCTCCTGCGTCGAGCGTTGCGCGTATGTGGCGCCTCGCCATGCTCGTGCGCGCATAATCCATCCACTTCGCCGTTGGGTGCGCAGACTTCGATTTGAGTACTTCGATGATGTCCCCGTTCCTGAGCTTCGTATCAAAGGAGACGAGCTTTCCGTTCACTTTCGCGCCTTGCATGTGGTCTCCGAGGTCGCTGTGTATCGCATAGGCGAAATCGATCGGCGTCGATTCGGTGGGAAGGTCTATAACGTCGCCTACGGGCGTGAATACGAAGATGCGGTGCGAGAAGAAATCGCTCTTCAATCCTTCGACGAACTCGTCCGACTCAACCTCAGAGTGCGCTTCCTTGAGGTCCGTGAGCCAGCGGGGCACATCGCCCGCGGCGAGCGCGGCCTTCTGGTTCGCGGCTACGGGGCGCTTCAGGTTAAGAAGAGCCGGGACGAGATCCTTGATCCATGGGAAGGAAAGCCTCTGGAACGCATTTTTGTTCGCGCCCTTCGCGAGCGACTTGTAGGACATATGCGAGGCGATGCCGAACTGGGCGCGTTGGTGCATGTCCTTGGTGCGCACCTGCATCTCAACGATGCCCGCGTCACCCGTTACAACGGTCGTATGGAGGGACTGGTAGCCGTTGGGCTTCGGGAAGGATATGTAATCCTTGAACTCGCCCGGGAGCGGCTTCCAGAGGGCGTGTATAACGCCGAGCGCGGTATAGCAGTCGTCGACTGTGGGAACGAGCACGCGAAGCGCCGCAATATCGTGGATGCGCGTTATGTCGTCGCCCTTGCGCTTCAGCTTCTGATGCAGGCTCCAGAGGCCTTTCGTGCGGATAGAGGTCGAGAAATCCTTCACGTCCTTGCGCGCGAGCGCATGGCGGAGATCCTTCTGAACGCGCGCAAGCCCTGCCTCCGTCTCCTTGTTCTTCAATTTTCGTACCTCAACCGCGTGCTGGTACGCGTCAGGGTCTATGGCAGGGAACGCGAGGTCCTCGAGTTCTTTCTTCAAGGATCCCATACCGAGACGGTCTGCGATCGGTGCGAATATCTCGAGCGTTTCGAGCGCGATTCTTTTCCGCTTCTCCTCGGGTACGTGCTCGAGAGTCGTCATGTTGTGGTACCGGTCGGCGAGCTTGATGATGAGCACGCGCACGTCAGCGGACGTCGCAACAAGAAGCCGTCTCAAGGACTCTGCATGGCGCTCGCCGCCCTGGTACTTGTGCTTGCCGAGCTTGGTTACGCCGTCGACGAGGAACAGGACCTCGGATCCGAGTTCCTGCTCTATCTCTTCCGGGGTTGTCCCGACGTCTTCTATGGCGTCATGCAGGAGCGCTGCGGCAACGGTCGGCGCGTCCATGCCGAGCTCCGCGAGATGCTTTGCAACCGCGGACGGGTGTATGAAATAAGGTTCGCCCGAGTAGCGGGTATGGTCCTTGTGGGCGTTCTGACCGAATGCGTACGCCTTCTCGATAAGCGCCTCGTCCTCAGGAGTGAGGACGCTCATCTGGGCGAGTATCTCCTTAACGGTAGTCACCGCATAAGGATACTGCCGTAACGGGGATGCGGCAAACTATTTGAGGTATTCGGCAGCTTCAAGCGGCGTGAGCGCATCTGCGTCCTGGCTCTCAGGTAGATAGATTCGTCGGAGACCTTTCTTAAGAAAGAGACCGGCCTTTGATTTGTAGAGCGTCAACGTCTTTCCGGTCTTAGGGTGCTTGCCGATCTCACGTACCAGGTCGACGCCCTTCGGCGGACGCTTCGGTTCGGCAAGGATCTCGATCGCGCGATCGAGCGTGACCGTGTACGGCTCATCCGCGCCCTTGAGCGAACGGAACTCGCCATCGTGCCCGATGTAGGGACCGAACCTGCCGACGTTCGCGATAACCGGCTTCCCAGTCCCAGGGTGGTTGCCCAGGTCGCGCGGAAGGGAAAGGAAGTGAAGTGCATCAGCAAGCGTCACTGAAGAGAGGTCCGTTCCTGGTGGGATGCTCGCGCGCTTCAATGCCTTCTTCGGACGTCCGCGTACCTTCTTAGGCTTGCCTGCCTTTGTAAGCTCAACCGGAGCTTCGACCTCAGGAAGCTCCATCTCGACATACGGTCCGTATCGTCCGGTCTTCACGAATATAGGAGCACCTGTTACAGGATCCGTTCCGATAGGCTCGTCGCCCTTGAGCTCTAATCCGTCTTCCTGTCGTGCGCCTTCGCACTCCGGATAGCGCGTACAGCTCATGAACACGCCGCCGCGTCCGAGCTTGAACTCCATCGCAGCGCCGCACAAGGGGCACGGGAACTCTTCTGGTACTGGGCCGAGCGAGGTAGCTTTCGGAAGCTTGTCTTTCGACGCAACCGCCTTTGAGAATGGTCCGTAGAAGTCGGTAAGGGTCGCTTCGTATCCGCGCTCGCCGCGCGCGATCTCGTCGAGCTCGTCCTCCATCTCGGCGGTGAACGAGTCAGAGATGTATTCCGCGAAATGCTCCTCGAGCCATCCTGACACAACCATGCCGGTTGCCGTCGGTGTGAGGGTGCGTCCGGTCTTCTCGACGTAGCCGCGGTCCTGGATCGTCTTCATGATGCTCGCGTAGGTCGAAGGCCTGCCGATGCCGCGCTTCTCGAGCTCCTTAACGAGCCCTGCCTCGGTATAGCGGTTGGGCGGTTCGGTCTGCTTCTCGAGAGACCCGAGAGAGATAAGTGTAAGCGGTTCTCCTTCGCTGAGTTTCGGCAACTCAACGTCCTCGCCGCGTGCGCGCGTATCGCACGCGAGCCATCCGGGGAACACGACGCGCGATCCGTTTCCTGAGAAGAGCGGGATATCGGCATCCGCCTTTGCCTTTACGCTCGTACGGAGCATCTGTGCAGGCTTCATCTGGCTCGCGAGCGCGCGAGTGCGGATCAGTGCGTAGAGATTCTGCTCGTCTCCGGTCGCGCCGGCTGTAACGCGCGTTGGATCGGTTGGGCGCACCGCTTCGTGCGCTTCCTGCGCGTTCTTGCTCTTGGTCTTATACACATGCATCTCGGCATAGTCTTTCCCGAATTCTTTCTCGACGGTCTGAACCAGGACGGCAATCGCGTCCTTTGAGAGATTCACGGAGTCCGTACGCATATAGGTTATGTGTCCAGCCTCGTAGAGCTTCTGTGCGGCACGCATCGCGCGGCTCGGGGAGAGACCGAGACGTGTCGAGCCTGCCTGCTGCAGGGTGGATGTCGTGAACGGAGGGCGTGGCTGGCGCTCTTCGGCGCGTTCCTTCACTTCAGCGACCGTCCAGGATGCCGTGCGACCGAGCGTAACGATACGCTCCGCTTCTTCAGCGGTCTTCGGTTCCTCGACGCAGCTCGCCGGGAACTCCGCCTTCGCCTGCTTGGTGTCAGCCTTGAATACTGCATCAAGCGTGAAGTAGGTCTCAGGAATGAACGCCTTGATCTCGCGCTCGCGCTCGGCAAGGATCCGGAGGGCAGGGGACTGCACGCGGCCTGCGGACAATCCGTACCGTACCTTTTTCCAGATGAGTCCCGAGAGGTCGTATCCTACGAGACGGTCGAGCACGCGCCGTGCTTCCTGTGCACGACGTAGATGTTCATCGATTGCACGCGGGTGCCGGAGTGCCTCTTCTACCGCTGCCTTGGTGATCTCATGGAAGACGACGCGCTGCGGCTTCTTGAGGCCCACCGCCTCCTTCACGTGCCAGGCGATCGCCTCGCCTTCGCGGTCCGGGTCAGTTGCGAGGAACACCTCGTCAGCGCGTGCTGCCGCTTTCTGTATCTTCTCGATAACCTCGCGCTTGTCAGGGGATATAACGTAGCGGGGAACGAAGCCGTCCTCGATGTCGACCGCGTCCTTATTGCTCTTCGGCAGGTCGCGGACGTGGCCTACGGACGCAAGCACCTCGTAGTCCTTTCCGAGGTACTGCTGGATGGTGCGCGCCTTCGCGGGCGACTCTACGATGAGAAGTCTCTTTGCCATGTGTATCTCAACACATACCGCGCATACCTATATATGGTCAAGCGCGGGGTATGCGTGAAACTCGTGCAGCAAGCTCTACGAAAACAGGATTATGATCGGAACCATAGCGCTCATACACCACAGAAGCGGCTGCAATCTCGAGGGATTCAGACACTAGTATGTGGTCAAGCTGGCATCGAGTAGTTTGGTGCGTGCAGAGGCCTCTCAAGGGGTTCTGCAGACCTATATGGGCGAAGAACCGCTCAGCCCATATACGTTCCCTCCATGGCATCAGCGTATCAAGGACGGTCGCTCCGAAGAACCATGCAGGAAGCGCTACGCGATACGTATCAAAGATATTAAAGTCGCCAGCCATGATGGCGGGCCTGGTCTGATCGTACTTCGCGCGTACCGAATCAAGCTCAATCCGTCGAGCAGCTGGACTATGGATGGTGAGGTGGAGCGAGTAAACCTGGGTAGGTCCGATGTCGGGAATATCGATCCAGGCGAGGAGGTGGCGCCTGTTTCCGGTACTCCTGGTCCAGCGCCAGATGCGAAGGAAGCGTAACAGGTTCGTTGCAATGCGCTCGCGTAGAATTGGACGCAGGAACCAGTTCGGTACTTCGATCTCTTCGTGCGATTCGATCGGATAGCGGGACAGGATAACGGACAAGGTCTGGTGGGGTGCTCCGTCTTTCCGCGCATAGGTATATTCGACCGCGCTTGCCAGCTCATACGGCAAGCTTCGCAATTGCGCCATAAACTCTCCGGGCACTTCCTGAAGGCAAAGGATGTCGAAATCCAAAGCGCGCAAGAACGCGAACGCTTCGTCGAGACGCTTGTTCTCAAAAAGAATGTTCCAGGAATAGATCCTCATACCCCTCCTGTTAAAGGATCAAAACCGAGCGTCTCAAGGATATCTTCGGAACTCGTTATGAGTTCCGCGCCAAGCCTGATGAACATATGCGGCCCTTCGCTGTTGGTGTCGTCGATGCGGTGCGGTACGCACATGAGGTCGCGACTGTACTCGCTCGCAAGGCGCGCGGTTATGAGCGTTCCGGAGCGCTCTCCTGCTTCGATAACCAGGACCGCATCAGCCATGCCAACCATGATGCGATTCCTTGAAGGGAAGTACTGCGGGCGCGCGGTCGTGTCTGGCTCGTGTTCCGAGAGGAGCGCGCCGCCCGCGAGCAGGATCTCCTTCGCGAGTCCGAGATTTGTCTGCGGCGCTATGGCCTTGTCACTGAGTCCGGACCCTGGAATAGCGATGGTATGGAGTCCCGCGGCTAGCGCTGCACGATGCGCACAAGCATCAGTGCCTAACGCGAGTCCTGAGACTATTGCTATAGGGTACCCTGAGAGGCCCTGGATAAGTTTCTCGCATGCCGCTTCGCCGTACGGGGTGAGGGCACGCGAGCCGACTACCACGAGCTTCTTCGTATCCTTCGGTGGGAGCGTTCCGCGCAGCCATAGCGCTTGTGGAGGCTGCGGTATCTCATTGAGTGCGCCGATACCCTCACTCGCGTATGCGCCCTGCACGATAGTGCGGATATCCATATATATAAGTATGCGGCATGCGTGCAAAGGGAAAGGGGTCGTGACGGTATAACCGGCACGACCCCTTCGATCATCGCCCGTCGCGTGGGAACACGCTCCGTCCGGCAGACTGGCGCTGATAGTCAAGAATTCTCCCTTTCTCTTCGGGAGACAGCGCCCGAAAGCTCGCTGCTGCTTGACTCAAGACCTGATCGAACTCAGGATCCTGGTTCCGCGAAAGCATCATTCTCCTGCGTGGCATCGAGTACCCTTTCCTCTCCCAACGTCTAAGTCAAAGATACCATGCCATCCCTTTTCGGTAGGGGGATACTGCCGTATAGTGCTAGGAATGCTCGATATCCATTTCATCCGGGAGAACGCGGACGTGATTAAGATGGGTGCTGCTAAGAAGCACATCGCTATTGATATCGACCGTCTCCTTGCGGTTGACGACGAGCGTAAGTCGCTCCGCCAGCAACTCGACAGCAAGCGTGCGGAACAGAATCACGCGAGTCGCACTATCGCGCTCTCAAGCGGCGAAGAGAAAGAGAAGCTACTCGAGGCGATGCGCTTCGTAAAGGAAGGGATGCAGGAACTTGATGAGAAGCATAAGGCCGTGATGGAGGAGTGGCAGAAGCTCATGCTCATGGTTCCGAACATTCCGGACATGACCGTGCCGGAAGGAGAGAGCGATGCGGATAACCAGGAAGTGAAGAAATGGGGAGAACCGAAGGAATTCTCCTTCGCGCCCAAAGATCATGTTGAGCTCATGACGAAGGCCGGCATGGCTGATTTCGAACGCGGTACGAAAGTCGCGGGATTCCGCGGATACTTCCTAAAAGGAGACGGCGTGCTTCTTTCGAACGCTGTCTGGCAGCTCGCGCTGAAGCACTTCGCCGCGAAAGGTCTCGAGCCGATGATCGTGCCGTCCTTGGTGCGTCGCGAAGCGTTCATGGGAACCGGGTACCTGCCGCAGGGGGAGGAGGATCTGTATAAGACGCAGGATGGCGAGTTCCTCGCAGGCACCGCAGAGGTCGCGACGATGGGGTACTACATGGATGAGACCCTCGATAAGAACATACTTCCGGCGAAGTTCCTTTCCTTCTCGCCCTGCTTCAGGCGCGAGGCGGGCGCGCACGGGAAGGATGTCCGCGGTCTCATACGCGTGCACGAGTTCTATAAGTGGGAGCAGGTCGTGCTGTGCGAAGCCTCGCACGAGGAATCCGTGAAGATGCACGAATGGCTGAACCGCAACACCGAGGAGTTCATCGAGCTTCTCAACATCCCGTATCACACCGTGGTCAACTGCGGAGGAGACCTCGGACTCGGCCAGGTGAAGAAGTACGACATCGAGCTCTGGGTGCCGGGCGAAGGGAAGTACCGCGAGATCAGCTCCGCTTCCTATTTCCATGATTTCCAGACACGGCGCCTCAACATCCGCTATCGCGCGGAAGACGGCACGATGAAGTTCCCGCACTCCTTGAACTCGACCGCAATCCCGACGCCGCGTATCCTCGTCTCTATCATTGAGAACTATCAGCAGGAAGACGGAACGATCCGTGTTCCTGAAGCACTCGTCCCGTATGTCGGCAAAGAAATCCTGGGACATCGCGCCTAAGGCGCGCGCAAGGCAACCGGAACCCGCGAAGACACAATCTTCGCGGCCGGCGCGTTCTATGGATATGCACGCGCGTCCGCGCGTAGCTGTTCCCGTCCAGGCATCGGTACCGGTATCGAAAAGGAACGTGGCGATTCCGCGGGCAAAGAAG
The DNA here is from genome assembly GCA_040384725.1 of Patescibacteria group bacterium. Taxonomy (GTDB): domain Bacteria; phylum Patescibacteriota; class Minisyncoccia; order Phycocordibacterales; family Phycocordibacteraceae; genus C7867-001. Next base: position 25,583 of record JAZKIS010000004.1, read on the forward strand.
CAGCGCGCTGAATCGCGCGAGCCCTTGAAGAAGCGTCGTAAGAAGACTCAGAAAGCGTTCTTCATTGTCGTAGGAGTACTGATCCTGATCCTTATTGCAGCGTTCTTCTATATCGCCTGGCTCCCTGCGTTCCGTATTGCGAGCGTAACGGCTACGGGTCCGCATGCCGAAGAGGCAAAACAGCTTGCGCAGCGCACGCTCGAGGGAACGCATGCATTCGTGCTGCCGCGCAATTCGCTGTTCTTTATCCCGGAGAACGACGTGCGTGCACGTATCCTTGCCGAGTATCCCGATGTCGAGGCGGTATCGATTTCAGCTTCGGGCCTTACGCAGCTTTCCATAACAACCTTGCCACGCGCAGAAGCATTCGTATGGTGCGGCGCATCTCCTGAGCTTGCTGAGAGTCAGTGCTACAGCGCGAACGCAGAAGGGCTGATCTTCGCGCCGGTTCCGCTTGAGGTTTCTTCTACTTCCGAAGCGCTCCGCATATTCTCAGCCGTAGAAGGCAGGGGGGGCGCAACTCCTGTTACTGCGCGCATTAGCTACGCGTCTCGCATACCGGAAGCGCTCCGGTTCATCAAGGCCATACAGACGCTCGGGGCGGATGTCGTATCGGTCTCCTTCCGTGCGGACGAGGCGGATCTCTATACCGAGGCTGGGACCCGCATCACCTACGTCCTCGGGCGCGAACAAGAGGCGGCGGGTATCGCAGCGAGCGTGTTCCCGCAGCTTTCTTTGAATGATGGCTCAGTTTCCTACGTTGATCTACGGTTCTCCGGGAAAGCCTATTTCAAGAGAGCGAACGAGGCGCCGAGCGAGTAGTACAAAAAATGCCGGCGCAGAGGGGTGAGTCTCATGCGCCGGTTAGGCTGCCTTCTTCTGGTCGGGAACGAGTCCGTGCTTCTGAATGAGCCTGCGGTGCAGTCCCATGAAGTTTTTCATACGTCGGTACGTGCTGAGGGAAATCACGGTGACTTCCTCATCGCGATCGATCGAGTACAGCTCGGTATCGTCCGTCACCTCAGCATCCGCAGCGAAGAGATAGAGTTCGTAGTAGTGCTTCTGTCTCTTTCGCTGGCCTTTCCGTTGCTTCATGGCGATGCGCGGGATATGGTCGAGTTCCGTCAGGGAATCCTCCAGGATGCGTACCCTGGTCTCTTCCCGGAGCTCGCGACGCGCGGTTTCTATTTGGGAAAGCTCGAATGGCTCTCGCTTGCCTCCTGGCAGATGCCAGGGTCCCCACGTCCCGTCCTTCTTTCGCTTGCGCACCGCGAGAATGCCTCGCATGCCACGCACGAAGACGACGACAGACCAGTCGAATGTCAGCATCGCCTTCTCCTCTGGCTGCCGGCGTTCCTGTTTGGAACTTCTAGCGAAACTTTACTGCAGGCAATCTATATTGTCGAATAAAGCATGGAACGGTAGGATAGCGCGTATGGAATCGTTCTGGACCGGGCTCTCGAAGCCCTTTTTTGTACTCGCGCCTATGGCGGACGTGACGGACGCTGCGTACCGGAAACTCATAGCAGCTAAAGGGAAGCCGCACGTAACCTGGACGGAGTTCGTCTCTGCCGACGGCTTGTACTACACCCGCGAGAAGAAGGACATCCCGGACCATGAGAACCCGCTCATGCGGGATCTCCAGTTCACGGACGCCGAGCGCCCTATCGTCGCGCAGCTCTTCTCCTCGAACCCGGAGACCATGCGCTACGCGGCCAAGCTCTGCAAAGAGCTCGGATTCGACGGCATCGATATAAACATGGGATGCCCTGACAAATCCATCGAGAAGCAGGGGTGCGGCGCAGCCATGATAAAGAATCCCGAGAAGGCCAGAGAGATTATCGCTGCCGCGCGCGAAGCGGGACTTCCAGTCTCCGTGAAGACGCGTATCGGCTACAACACTGAGAATATCGACGAATGGATCGCGATGCTTCTCGGAGAGAATCTCCCTGCGCTCACGGTCCATCTTCGTACGCGCAAAGAGATGTCGAACGTTCCGGCGCACTGGGATCTCATGCCTCGCATCGTTGCGCTTCGCGATAGCATTGCGCCTCAGACTCGCCTCATCGGAAACGGCGACGTCGTGGACCTCAAGGACGCCGAGAAGAAGGTACGTACGAGCGGCTGCGACGCGGCGATGATCGGGCGCGGCATCTTCGGGAATCCGTGGGTGTTCGCGGGGCGCGCACTTGAGGATACGACACCCGCTGAGCGGCTCGAGGCTCTCATCGAGTTCGCGCGTGCGTTCGAAGCCATGAAGCCAGCCAAGTCCTTCCATTTGGTGCGTAAGCACGTAAAGGCGTTCGCCACGGGCTTCGAGGGAGCCGCTGAGCTCCGTGCGAAGCTTATGGACACCTCCTCCGCTTCCGCTATGGAGGGCGTGCTCCGCGAGCATGCACTCCTGGTATAATCGGTCTCATGGCACATCAGTCTCTGTATCGCGCATATCGCCCCTCTACCTTCAAGGACGTCATCGGCCAAGACCAGGTGGTGACACCACTCGAGGATCAGATTAGAAGCGGGAAGGTAGGACACGCATATCTCTTCGCAGGCTCTCGAGGTCTCGGCAAGACTTCTATCGCGCGCATATTCGCGCGGGCGCTCAAGACTGACGAACGGGATATCGTCGAGCTCGATGCGGCGTCGAACAACGGCGTCGACGAAGTACGGGCACTGAACGAGAGCGTGCACACGCTCCCGTATAACTCAGAGCGGAAGGTCTACATCCTTGACGAGGCGCACATGCTCTCGAAGAGCGCCTGGAATGCTTTTCTGAAGACGCTTGAGGAGCCTCCTCCACATGTGGTTATTATCCTTGCGACCACCGAGCTCGAGAAGGTGCCGGAAACCGTCCGCTCCCGCTGCCAGGTATTCCAGTTCAAGAAGCCGACGCGCACAGGACTCGCGAAGCTCGTACTCGATGTTGCCAAGAAGGAAGGCTACGTGATCGAGCTTGCCGCAGCTGACCTTATCGGCATGCTCGGTGACGGCTCGTATCGCGACGCGCTCTCCGTGCTCGAGAAGGCGCTCGCATCAAGCTCGGACAAGAAGCTCACGCGCGAGGACGCGGAGAAAGCGACGGGAGCACCGCGTCATGCGCTCGTACACGGACTCGTGTCTGCGCTTTCAGAAGGGAATGAAGCGAATGCGCTTAGCCTGATCCGCACGGTCTCAGAGCAGGGCATCGATATGCCGCTCTATCTAGCCCTCGTGCTCGAGTACATACGGCAGGTTCTCCTCCTTCGCCACGCGCCAGAGCTCGTTAAAGAGATTCAGGAAGAGCTTGGCGAGGATACGTATGCCGAAGCCTCAGGTCTCGCGTCAGCAAAGGAGTCGCGGCTCTCACACGAGACGCTCCGTACGTTCCTTGATGCGGCAAGCCGTATGCGTTTCTCGCCGGTGCCGTCGCTTCCTCTTGAGCTCGCTGTCCTTGAGCTCGCGCGCGCATAATGCTGAAGAACCTAAAACCCGTCTTCGCCTATCTCCTGCCGGTCCTTGTGGTTGGGCTCGTTGCTCAGGCAGCACTTAAGACGGACGATCTTTCAACCCTCAATCCGTTCTATAAGCCGTGCGCAGAACCGCTCGCGTACGCCACAGAGAGGTATGACGAGCGCTTCGGCGTCTCTGAAGAAGAGTTCGCTGCAGCCGTAACGGAGGCAGCGGCGCTCTGGAACGATGCGGCGGGAACCGAGGTTCTTGCGGTTAGTAGCGAGCCTTCTATAACGGTCGGCATGCTCTATGACGAGCGCCAACGTGCGGTTGAGCTCGGCGAGACCATTGGCGGAGAGCAGAGCGCGTATGATTCCATGAAAAGGGAGGTTGAGAAGCTGAACGATAGGTTCGTCTCGCTCCGCACGTCGCATGAAGCGAAGACTGCTTCCTTTGAACGGGACGTACGCAAATACGAAGAGGACGTTCAGATGTGGAATGCGCGGGGAGGTGCGCCGCCTGCAGTCTATGAGGAGCTCGAAGCGAAGAAGCGGGAGCTCGAGCGACGGAAGAAGACGCTCGATGCGGAGGTGGCAACGCTTAATAGCCTTATCGTTTCCATCCAGGAACGTGTCACCGAGCTAAACCTGCTTGCAAAGCAGACGAACGAGAAGGTGAATACGTATAACAAGACCCTCGGTCACGATTTCGATCAGGGAAACTACGTGGAAGATGAGGCAGGAAGACGTATAACTATCTTCACGTTCCAGGATCGTTCAGAGCTGAAGCGCGTACTTGCGCATGAGTTCGGGCATGCGCTCGGTATCGGGCACCTAACCGATGCGGGCGCCATTATGTATTCCTACAACATCGGGAATGAGCTGATCCTCACCCTAGGCGACGTAGCGGCGTTAAAAGAAGTCTGCAAGCTTAAGTAGCTTGCAGCGGAGGTGTTTTGCAGGCAGGATTAACCGTGTGCGCATTGGGAGATCGTCTAATGGTAGGACAGCGGCCTTTGAAGCCGTGAATCTAGGTTCGATCCCTAGTCTCCCAGCTATACTGAATATATGAAGCCAACAAGCGAAAAAACTCTCAAGCGCGTATACGCTATGGTCTTTGCAAAAGTCTATCCGATGTATATCGCTAAGGCAGAAAAGAAGGGTCGCACCAAAGAAGAGGTTGATGAAGTCATCCGATGGTTAACCGGATACACGCAAAGCAAGCTGAAAGCACAGATTGAGAAGGAAGTGAACTTTGAGGTTTTCTTCAAGACGGCTCCGAAGCTCAACCCTTCACGTAAACTTATTACTGGCATGATCTGCGGCGTGCGGGTGGAGGATATTGAGGATCCGATCATGCGTGAGATGCGCTATCTGGACAAGCTTGTCGATGAGCTAGCGAAAGGAAGACCAATGGAGAAGATTAAACGACACGTATAATTCCCCGGTATACTAGATATATGAAAATATTTGATTTTTTTCGTACTAAAGAAGAAGAGAAACGGGATACCTCGGGAGACTCGACTGGGGGTTTAGTGACGACAAGCGCAACAATCGATTCAGAAGACCAACAAGGCGTAGACCAGTCAGCTGGTACGGGTTGGTTTGATTCGTTTATGGGAGGGGACGGTAGTGGCGATGGCGGAGGAGGAGATGGAGGTGGAGCAGGATAAGTTCGTTACTTCGAGCACGGGCGTCCCAGACTGCCGGCAATTAATCTGCATATGGTATTCTCAAAACCATGAATCCAGACGAGTTGAGTCACCAGTACGATTCGATTGCTGATAGCTTTGAAAAAGCTATCGAGGAAGGCAATAAGGCGAGTAAGGATGCAATGCGGGCGCGCCTGCCAGATATGCATGGCAAGAGTGCGTTGGATATTGGCTGTGGAGAAGGAACTGATGCGGCTTTCTACTTAGAGAGCGGCGCTTCGCGCGTTGCCGGCCTCGACGCCTCAAAGGAGCTACTTGAGAAGGCGAAGCAGAAGCATCCAGGGATAGATTTTCAGTATGGGCTATTCGAGAAGATCCCATTTGGAGACGGGGAATTCGATTTCGTATTTTCCAAGTATGCTCTCATGACTTCAGCAGAGCTTGAACCTGCGTTCGTTGAAGTCCAGCGAGTGCTGAAGCCAGGCGGAGTATTCATGTTCGTCGTTACGCACCCCATTCGTCAGTTTTATGAGAAGAGAAAGGAAGGCAAGGATTACTTCAAGAAAGAGATCGTCGATTCAGTATGCTTCGACGGGCTCATAACTTTTAGAGAGCCAACACATACACTCAAGGAGTATCTATCTGAGTACATGCTCTCAAACTTCACTCTTGAAGCCTATGAAGAATGTTTCGATCCCGCAGCGGAGAAGATTGTCGATACCTACCCGGGATTCGTTCTGCTTAAGTGGCAGAAGCGATAAATAGAAAGGTTCCAACATCGTCCCTGACTTCCGTCATCAAATATTAAGCCCCGCGATTGCTCGCGGGGCTTGCAGTCAGAACCGATAGCGGTAGACATTCGTTTCTCTCAATACAAAGCCGAGCTCCTTATACAGTGCGTTGGCCTTGATCCTGTCAGGACTGCTCGTAAGGTTGCAGGCAGAGAGTCCGCGCTCCTGGGCAAGTTCGAGGATCTTGCGCATGAGATCCAAGCCAAAGCCTTGGCCTCGATACATCTCATCGACTACGACACTCTCGATAAAGCCGATGGTCTTGTTCAGTAGCGGAGCAAGGACCATTGTGGCAGTCCCGACCAGCTTCCCGTCCTCGAATGCACCGAGAACGATAACGTTCGGGGATTGAAGAGAAATCTGTACTCGCTCGCTCTTCAAGGGCGCAGTTCCTGGCGAAAGTTGCGCGAAGAGTCGAGCAAGATCAGGCATTAGGTCAGCAGCCTGAGATGCCGTTATCTGCTTAATACGTTTTGGCATTACCAGCTCCCATGAGGACATCTAGGGGTACGGCATCAGGGGCAACTTGTGGTGTCTAATATAAGAAAGTTCCAACACCGTCCCAGACCGCCAATTCAGTTTGCTACACTTCGTATATGGATAACGTGCAAGTCGCCAAGAATATAATTCGAGAAACTATATACGCGGTACTCGGCACTGCTTCCTCTGACGGAATGCCATGGATCTCGCCGGTATTTTTCGCATACGATGACTCATTCAACATATATTGGGTTTCGAACAAAGACTCCCTCCACTCTCAGCTGCTAAGAGAAAATCCAGAAGTAGCAATAACAATCTTTGATTCAAGGGCTGTAGAAGGTGAGGGTGATGCTGTTTATATGCGCGCACGCGTAGAAGAGCTTGCAGAAAAAGAAGATATTGAAAACGGAGTTCGTGTCTTCAATGCTAGGGCCACCGGTGAAGACTTTAAGATAAAGGAAATCTCTGAAGTTATCGGTGAAGGCGTTTGGCGTATTTATAAAGCTACCTCTTATGAGACAACGAAGCTCGGGAAGGGGCAGTTTATACATGGCCAGTATGTGGATATGCGTATACCTATCTCACTTGCGGGATAGAAAGCTTCCAACATCGTTCAGGATGCCAACAAAAATAGAACCTATTGAAGGCTTACCAACGTAAGAACGGCCACTGTTATTGCACCAAATATCGCGAGCGTTTTTAAGAAGTAAGATACTGCTTCGACTCGGCTACCCTCAAGAAGTTTAAGTACCGGTTGATAGAAAAATAGAAACGCCATGACCGCTCCAGAAAAGACAAACAGTGAAATAACACCTATCCCGTCAAGCAAGGTGTCCGGCGTATCGTGACGGAGCGATTCAATAAAATGCATAAACAGCACTACCAGGCCAATGTAGAGAATGGCAGCGAATGCGTTTAGAAAGGGATGCCACTTCATATGCTTGGTATAACACCGCATATGCATCTTTGGTTGCTTGTCCTCACAAGGACCAGGAGGCAATAGGGTATAGTTTAAATATATGAAATTCTTTGTTACCTACCAAATGGCCCATACAGGCCTCGACGAGTGGATGAAATTGCCAGAAGACGAGCGCAAAGCTCATGAAGTGCAGATGCAGTCCGACTGGAATGCGTGGATGGAAGCCCATAAGGCATCTATTACGGAAAGCGCAGGCGTCGGGAAGCCCAAGCGCATCACGGTCTCAGGAGTCGAAGACTCTCGTAACGACATAATGATGTATTCGTTCGTCGAGGCGGAGTCGCTCGAGGCTGCGGCAGAACTCTTCAAGGACCACCCGCATTTCGGCATCCCTGGCGGATGGATCGAGGTTATGTCCGTAAACAAGGCTATTAGTTAGCCAAGAGCGTCGCTTGTTATCGCAAGCCGCCAGCATTATGTGCTGGCGGCTTGCTTGTTGCTCTGGAAAGACCCTATATTTGTCATTCATATTTTCTATGATATAATCATCCCACTACTCCTAGACATCTCTCATGAACGATTTTAAGAAAAATAGATTCAGCAAAGACAGTAAGCCGGGCGGCTTCTCTCGTCCGAGCTTCGGCGGCGCATCGCGTCGTCCTCAGGCACGCGCCTTCGGCGAGCAGACCGAGACGTTCAAGACGTCCTGCAGCAAGTGCCACGCTGCGTGCGAGGTCCCGTTTCGTCCAAACGGAAAAAAGCCGGTCTTCTGCAAGAACTGCTTCGTCCGTGACGATGTGCGCCCAACCGGCAACTCATACGAGAAGCGCAGCTACAACACGGAGCGCCCGGCACCGCAGCCTATCCAGCAGGAGGATCCTCGCATAGGCGCTATGCAGAAGGAGCTCGGCGTCATACATGCGAAGCTCGACGCGCTCATGAAGAGCCTCGAAGGTTCCGCATACGACTCCATCCTAACGGCCTCGAAGGAGCGCGCGGAAAAGCCTAAGAAAGCGGCTCCTGCAAAGAAGGTGGCCAAGAAAAAGGCAGCGTAAGCGAAATAATCAAAAAGCGGCACATAGTGCCGCTTTTTGCGTATCCCTGCTTCATCAATTCGATAGACGCATTCCGTACCCTTAGATAGGTATGGCAACACGCGAAGAACTCTGGGACATCGGCATGCGCGCGATACGCGAGCTCGAGGTTGATCGCGGCCTCCTCGCATCCGGACGAGAGGAGCTCTATGGCTGCGTCTTCGGGCGTGACTCGCTTATAACGAGCCTCCTGCTGCTTCGTGTCTATGAGAAGACCCAGGATGCGTATCTCCTGGCACTCGTGCGCAAGGTCTTGGTCAATCTCGCGAAACTGCAGGGACGCGAGACGAACATCGAGAGCGGCGAAGAGCCGGGAAAGATCATTCATGAATTCCGGCCGGACAATCACGAGCGGCTGACGAAGGATCTGGAGCACCCGTGGTATCTCTATCCGGACGGTGTCATGCGCAACTACGACAGCGTGGACGCGACGCCACTCTTCTTGATTACGATCGAGCGGTATTACCGCCTGAGTAACGACGAGGGCATCCTCGATCTCCTGAAGGGGAACGTGAGCGACGCGCTCGCGTGGCTCCTGCAATCGCTCGAGGAGAACCAGGACGGCTTCGTGGGATATCAGGTGCATCCGGAACGCACGTTCGGCGGACTGCGTGTCCAGAGCTGGATGGATAGCAGCGGGTCGCTCTTCTTTGAGGATCGGGATGAAGAGCCTGCATACTCTATCGCCCCGGTTGAAGTGCAGGCCTATGCGTATCGCGCGCTCTCAGTGTGGCATCTCCTGTTGCAGGAAGACGAGCCTGATCTCGCAGAGCTCCTCCTGTCTCGGGCGCGCGATCTGCGCGAGCGTTTCTATGAGCACTTCATGCTTCCGAACGGTACGCCCGCGTTCGCGCTCGACGGACAGAGCCGCATGCTTCCGTCGGTACGCTCAACTATGGGTCACTGCCTGTGGATGGGTGCGCGTGACGAAGGAGTGTATTACTCGCTCTTCGCGCCGGAAGACGTTGGGCGAGTTGTCACAAGGCTCATGCAGCCGGACTTGTTCGTACCCGAGGCCGGCATACGGACCCTGAGCGAGAAGTCCTCGCACTTCAACGCGAATAGTTATCACAACGGCTCCATATGGCCTCACGATACGGCACTTATCGCGCTCGGTATGCGTGATGCGGGGTTTGAGAAAGAGGCGAGTGAAGTACGTGACGCGATTCTGAACGCCTATGCGGTCTTCGAAGTCCCGCTTGAGCTCTTCGTGCATGACGGAGGTCTCAAAGACTATAAAAGCGGCACCGGACAAGGCGCATGCCAGACGCAGGCGTGGAGCGCTGCAGGGCTCCTCGCGATCCTCGCTGAGGAGTTCTAATTGTCCTAACGCATAGGTCGGGGTACTGTGGCTCTATGAACGTGCATCATCGCATCAACTACATCGAATTCTCTGCAGAAGACTTGACGTCCGTGAAGGATTTCTACGGACTTGTATTCGGCTGGAAGTTTACAGACTACGGTCCTGAGTACGCAGCCTTCACGGACGGGAACCTCGAAGGAGGATTCGAGAAAGGTGCCGCTCGACCGAAGAATGGCGCCCTGGTTATTCTCTACTCAGAGAATCTTATGGAGACGCTCGCAAAAGTAGAAGAGGCAGGAGGGACCATAACGAAGCCCATATTTGATTTCCCTGGAGGGAAGCGTTTCCATTTTATCGATACGGCTGGCAATGAGCTCGCTGTCTGGTCCGATGCCTAAGAACGCTGATACGTACGACGTCATTGTCGTCGGGGGAGGCGCTGCGGGCATGATGGCGGCGGGAGTTGCTGCTGCAAACAGTAAGCGCGTCTTACTCATCGAGAAGAATCGGAAGCTCGGAGAGAAGCTTTCTATAACCGGCGGCGGACGTTGTAATATCGCGAATGCGGAAGAAGACGAGCGCAAGCTCCTTTCTAACTTCGGCTCGGCAAGCAACTTCCTGCACTCGCCGTTCTCTCAGTTTGGCGTTGCCGAGACTTTCAGGTTCTTCGAGTCGATCGGGACACCTACGGTTGTCGAAGCGAGGAATCGTGCGTTCCCGTGGTCTAAGAGCGCCCCTGAGGTAACGGCAGCACTTTTCAAGTACGTGAAAGCGCAGGGTGTCGATATTAAGATCGGCCTTCCAGTTGCGCGGGTGCAGGCACATGGCGGAAAGATAAGTCATGTACTCATGGGCGGTAAGGAGTACACCGCCGACTCCTATATCTTCGCAACGGGCGGCGTCTCGCATCCGGAGACCGGTTCAACAGGCGACGGGTTCCGCTGGCTCGCTGAGCTCGGCCACTCGGTTGAGAACCCGACGCCCACCATCGTGCCGCTTCGCGTGAAGGAAGCCTGGAGCAAGTCGCTCGCTGGCATCACGATCAAGGACATGAAGATGACCGTCTTCGTAGACGGGGTTAAGAAGCAGGTACTCAAAGGTGATGTGCTGCTGACACACTTCGGAATCTCGGGACCGCTCATACTGAACGCTGCCGGAAAGATCGCGGACCTCATGCAGGAAGGAGAAGTAACGGCACACATCGATGCGTATCCGCTCAAAGACCTCGGCATACTCGATAAGCACATCGCATCGGTATTCAATGAGAACAAGAACAAGGAGCTGCAGAACGTATTCCGTTCGATCGCGCCTATGGGCACGAGCGATGCGCTCCTGTCGCTTGTCCCGAACATCGACCGCGACAAGCGCGTGCACAGCGTGACCAAGGAAGAGCGCCGAAGGCTCGCTGAGCTCCTTAAGGCGCTCCCGCTCACCATTACTGGCCTCATGGGACTCGACCGAGCGGTTGTCGCTGACGGAGGCGTCGCGCTCACCGAGATCGATACGAAGACCATGCGTTCCAAGGTATGCGAGAATCTCTTCGTTATCGGGGATCTTTTGAACATAAAGCGCCCTACGGGCGGCTACTCCCTGCAGCTCTGCTGGACCACCGGGTATGTCGCAGGAAAGAACGCCTAACATCTATCTATGAAAAAAGTACTACTTATCGTTGTTCTCGCTATCGGAATCCTGGTTGCGCTTTTCTTCGCGCTTAACGCCTACATCTATAGCGAAAAGCAGGGGGACGGACTCCCGCAAGACTTCAAAGAAGTTACGTTTACGATATCGGGCGAACCGGTCTCGCTTAAAGACGGAGTTGCACAGGCCCGAACGAATCTCGGGGGAGATGCACTTACAACGATCACCTACTTCGGCAACGAGATAGCGCATGACGTTGATGGGGACGGTATAGAGGATATGGTGTTCCTCATAACGCAGGAGACCAAAGCAGGGAACGAGTACTTCTATCTTGCCGCCGCCCTTAAGAGAGACGACGGATACGTAGGCTCTCAGGCAGTCTTGATTGGAGACCGCATTAAGCCGCAATCCACCGACAAGGGCGAGGGACGAAGCGTAATTGTGAACTATGTCGAGGCAGCACGGCCAGAGACGGGCAGGAGCCTCCATCTGTTGCTCGACGTAGATACTCTTGAGTTCGGCGAGCTCGTCCAGGATTTCGAAGGCGAGAGCCGGTAGGCGCTTATCAATACGACACAAATAGTGTAGGATAGGAAGACTATGGCACCGAATGCCCCCGTAAAGCCGAGCAATGGACCGCAGGAAGCGGTCTTGCGCTTTGAGGATGTCTCGTTCAATTACGGGCATAACTACCCGATCGTCACGGAAGTGAACTTCTCTTTGAGGAAGGGCATGAAGGTTACGCTCATGGGTCAGAACGGGGCTGGGAAGTCGACTATCTTCAAGATGATCGAAGGGTCGCTGAAGCCCGAGATCGGGAAGATCCAGATACCGCGCGGACTCACCATCGCGCTCTCGCACCAGGTGATCCTGCCGGAAGACCGCGACCTTACGATCCGGGAGTTCTTCGAGAAGCGCTTCGCGGAGAAGGTCTATGACATCGACCCTAAGATCGACGAGGTACTCGAGGTGGTGAACCTGCATGCGCCGCATGACCGCATCATAAAGACGTTCTCAGGCGGCCAGCAGGCACGTCTCCTCTTAGCGTCCGCTCTTATTCAGGACCCGGATATCCTGCTGCTCGACGAGCCTACGAACAATCTCGATACCTCGGGCATCGAGCACCTCACGAAGTTTCTTTTGACCTACGAGAAGACCGTGCTCGTTATCTCCCACGATGCGGAGTTCTTGAACACGTTCTCGAACGGCGTCTTGTACCTCGACGTGCATACGAAGAAGGTCGAGCAGTACGTCGGCAACTACTACGACCTCTTGAATGAGATCTCTGCCCGTATCGAGCGCGAGAACCGCAAGAACGCGCAGCTCGAGAAGAAGATCCAGGACAACAAGGACAAGGCGAACTTCTTCGCACAGAAGGGAGGCAAGATGCGCGTCGTTGCGAAGAAGATGCGTGACGAGATCGAGGAGATGGAGGAATCCAAGGTGGATGTCCGTAAGGAAGACAAGACCATCCGCTCGTTCGTGATCCCTGTCCAGGAAGACGTCATCGGCGAGATCCTCACCATCAACTCTCTTTCCATAATCGACCCGAAGACGCATCAGCCGAAAGAGAAGAAGGCATCTATCGTTATGAAGAAGAAACAGCATCTTCTCTTGAAGGGTCCGAACGGCATCGGCAAGACCACCTTGCTCGAGTCCATGGCAAACGGCACGGCGAAGGGCGCAACTATTGCTAAGCACGTGAAGGTCGGCTACTACCGCCAGGACTTCTCAACGCTGAACTTCGAGCACACGGTACGCGAATCCCTGCTTCAGGCGATGGATAAGCCGAACGAGGAGCAGATGCGCAAGGTAGCGGCCAGCTTCATCATCACGAGCGACTCCATCGGCAAGAAGATCGGTGCCTTGTCCGAGGGGCAGAAGGGTCTCGTAGCGTTCGCGCGCTTGGTGCTCATGCAGCCAGGCCTCCTTATCCTCGACGAGCCGACGAACCACATAAACTTCCGCCATATCCCCGTGATCGCGAAAGCGCTCGACCAGTACGAAGGCGCAATGGTGCTCGTCTCCCACGTGCCTGAGTTCGTCGAAAAGATCCGTATCGACGAGACGCTCGACCTCGCGAAATAGCATTGCCTAAAAGAAAAACCCGCTAGGTCCGAGAGGACCTAGCGGGCAGTGCTGCTGTTAGGCAGGGGTTTTCTCCCTCAAGTTTTCAAGCTCGAGACGTTCATGGAAGCTTTCTGCAGCAGACAAAACAGTCCGTACGAGGATGAGGATGCAAGAAGCAGGTTTTCCAAAGTAAGCCGACTCCTCCACCGTCTTGAGTGTGCTGCGAGGATGGAACTCTATCTCCTTGCGGGCCATCTCCTCGAGGTGAGGAAGCACGTCCTTAAAGTAATACCATTTCTGCAGTGACGCCCCCTGAGCAAGCGGACTTTCAATGGGCAGCAGTTCACTCAGCCGACCCATCATATAAATGATATCGAGCGCCTGTATTTTGTGTGCGAGTGTGGCATCTTTCATTCGGCCTTCCCATAGGCTCCAGCAGAGGTTTCCTCGAAGACGCCGGATAATCTTATCTGCTTCGACCGAATCCCTGAATTCGTTGATGAAGCCAGTACCGGCTTCATCAGGACGGAAAAACCACAGAGCCTTTTCAAGGATATCAATCCTGACGTGTCGGAAATTATCGTACTGCCAGGTTGAGATGTCTCTCTCAAGGAGGCGCGCTATTACTTGGCGCGCCTTACCCGCAAGTGCCGCGCTCCGGGGGTCGGATACACGCCTCGCGTCGGCAACCTCCATGAGATATACCAGCTTCTTGTCCGCACCTTCTTGCCAGGGAAGATCGATGCACGCACCCAGTCTCCCCACCGCACCAGGAATATCAGGCGCGTCTTCAACTTGCTGCTTCCAGAAGTCGAACGTCCACTCGGAGACAGGCTGCGCAAGCATGTCCGGGTCTTCAGTCTTGGTCGACATGACCGTATCCTTTCGATATGCCACGAAGGGCTTCAGATGTGAAGGGACAGTATCCCGTGGAGACTATACGCCTATAGGTAATGAACGTCGAATCCTGTCCGTGAAGCGCCCTAGATGACATTGTCTAATCGCACGAAATACAGCAGCAGGATACACTACTGATAATGCAAGACGCTTGGCACATCTACATCCTCCGATGTGCCGACGATACGCTCTATACCGGCGTCACGACCGATCTCGTGCGACGCGTTCTTGAGCATAACGAATCCTTGAAGGGAGCGAAGTACACCCGGGTACGCAGGCCCGTATCGCTCGCGTATTCTGAGTCGTTTGAAACCCGTAGTGCTGCATGCGTACGGGAAGCGGCGATAAAGAAACTATCGCGCGACGAGAAATCGAAGCTCATAGAAGGGTAGTGCGCATCCCCACTTGCGCTCTGCGGGAAGGGGCTACAATAGCTAGGTTACCCATTTACGTATCCCTATGCAGAAATTTATGACGTGCTCTTACATGGACGGATGGCGCAACTATGCGCCGACCGTACTACGCCTCGCGACCGGTATCATCTTCGCGCTTCATGGCTGGCAGAAGCTCGAGGGCGGCCTTCCGGGTGTCGCAGGCTTCGTCGGAAGCCTCGGCTTCCCGATGCCAGAGCTCTTCGCGGTACTTCTTATCGCGGCTGAGCTCGGTGGCGGTATCCTTCTCATCCTCGGCCTCCTTACGCGCTGGGCTGCGAAGGCGCTCGTCGTGGTATCTCTCGTTGCGCTCTTCCTTGTGCATCTTCCGAACGGCTTCTACATGGCGACGGGCGGATACGAGTACATCCTTCTTCTTCTCGCAGCTAGCGTCTCGCTCATGCTCACGGGCGGAGGCAAGTGGTCCCTCGACCGCATGCTCTGGAAGAAGTAGTCACGCGTGCATTAGTACTGACAAGGACCTGTCTCGGCGGGTCCTTCGTCATAAGGGCTTCACGATTCAGTTCGTAGTATGAGCGGATGAATATACGTCGCCTCGTTCTCATGTTCGTACTTCGTGCTCTCTGGAACATTGCACGGAAACGGATCGCACGATGATAGATCTCTATGGTCCGGACAATTCTGCTAGTGCTTATTCTTATGCTCGTACTCGGAGTAGCTGTCTTCATGCCTAAAGGTAGGGAACAGCTTCAGTCATGCGCTGACAAGGCGCCTAATATCCTCGCATTCGGGGACAGTCTCGTAAGTGGGTACGGGGTCCCGGAAGGAGATGATGCGGTGTCCGCGCTCTCGTTGAAGCTCGGTGTTCCGGTGGCTAACTTCGGAGTGAGCGGCGACACTTCAGCGGAAGCGCTCAAGCGTATCAATACGATACTCGAGCGACAGCCAGACATTGTCATCGTTCTTCTTGGAGGGAACGATGCACTGCAACAGCTGCCCGTCGCCGAGACGGAGAGGAATATCTCAGAAATCCTGAAGAAGCTACAGCAGGCAGGGATACGGCCGGTACTCGGAGGGGTTCTTGGCGGATTCCCAACTGACCCCTACGCGTCTATGTTTGCGCGGCTTGCGAGCGAGCATGAGGTGTCGCTCGTACCGAACGTCCTGTCAGGCCTCATCGGCACCAATGAGTATATGAGCGACCCGATCCATCCGAACACGAGCGGATACGCGCGAATAGCCGATAAGCTGTATCCAAAAGTTCAGGAAGCCTGTCTCGAGCTTTAGGGCTATACTCATCACATGGCATCAGCATTCACAGAAGCGATATATGTGCTCGCTCGGAAGATCCCGAAAGGGAAGGTTGCGACCTACGGGCAGCTCGCCTTGCTCGCCGGAAGTCCCGGCGCCGCTCGCGCGGTGGGAAGCGCGATGCGATGTAACCCTGACATTCCAAAGACGCCCTGCCACAGGGTCGTTGCTTCCGACGGTTCCTTAACCGGCTACAGCGCCGGGCAAGGTATCAGCACGAAACGGAAGATGCTCATAGACGAAGGTGTCTCCTTCAGGGGAACGAAAGTGGATTTGAAAGCGTCGCTGTGGAAGGGAGTCTAGGCGAGTCCTAGGTCAGCGAGGAACTTAGCGAGCTCCTTGCCTTCGATCACGCGGTATCCGCCGATCTTCGTGGACCCCATCTTGATGCCCATGATGCTCGTGCGCTGCAATGACTTCACCTCGTTGAAGAGCGCTACCACCATGCGGCGGATCTGGTGCGTCTTGCCTTCCGTAAGTGTTACGCGGAAGCGGTCGGCGCCGAGGATCTCAACCTTCGCGGGCTTCGTCTCGTATCCCTCGATGTTCACGCCTGCTTCCATCTTCTCCTTGAACGAGGTGCGGAGCGGCTGCTTGGTGCGAACGTCGTACGTCTTCTCGTGAGCGTACTTCGGATTAAGGAGCCTATCGGTTACGCGGCCGTCGTTCGTAAGGATGAGGAGCCCGCTCGAGGCCTTGTCGAGCCTGCCGACTGGGAACAGTGAAAGGCGCTTCAGGTCGCTCGGGAGCGTATCGAGTACGTTCTCGGTATCGGTTGCCTCGCGGTGCGTGTCCATGCCCGCAGGCTTGTTGAAGGCGATATAGGCATAGGCCTTCGGGCGCGCCTGTCCGCGCACTTCAACTACGTCGGTCTCCTTCACTTTGTCGCCGAGCGCTGCCAAGGACCCGTTTATATAGACTTTCTTCTTCTCGACGAGCACGTCAGCGTCACGCCTCGTTGCGAAGCCTTTCATGGCGAGGTACTTGTTCACGCGCATCGGGAACACGTTCTCAACGGGTGCTTCGGGCATTGCCTTTCGTTCGGGCCTTTTCATATACGTACAGTAGCGCGTTCGGGGTGATTGGTATACTTCCTGCATGGAAACAGTCACCCCTGGCATCTATTACCACTTCAAGCATCCTGAGCAGCTCTACGAGGTGCTCGGCATCGCACTTCATACGGAGACCGAGGAAGATATGGTTGTCTACAAGCCACTGTATGTGGGTGCGATCGCAGAACTGTTCGTCCGGCCGCTCTCCATGTTCCTCGAGGACGTCGACAAGCCGGAGCTCGGCTATAAAGGTCCTCGGTTCGTCCGGGTCCTCTAGTTCCTATACACAGCTACACTTGCGCTTCACTATAGGCGGGCTACCATGGGCGAACGGATGGATGACTTTCTCAAGATGGATATCTTCTTCGGCGTGACCACAGTCGCGGTCGTTGTCGTATCCGTTCTCTTGGTGATGGTGCTCATCCGGCTCCTCAGGATCCTGAAGACGGTAGACGAAGTATCGGAGATCGTACAGGAGGAAGCTGCGGAGATCCGGGACGACATCCGGGAGGTACGCGCACAGGTGAAGCGAGAGACCGTGAAGGCGGGGCAGTTGCTCGGGCTTCTCGGGGGATTCGTGAAGCCGAAGGCGCGTCGCAAGAAGTCATCATCATAATCATTTTGTAATTCAAGACTTATGGCAACTAAGAAGACAGCGAAGAAGGCTCCGGCCAAGAAGAGCGGAAAGAAAATGTCGAACCTTCAGAAGGCGGAGATCGGCGCAGGTGTGCTTGCAGCCGTTGCGGCAGCCGGCGCCGCTAGCTACTACTTCTACGGTGCGAAGGACGCATCAAAGCATCGCAATGCAACCAAGAGGTGGGCGAAGGGCCTCAAGAACGATGTCGTCCGTGAGGCGAAGAAGCTCAAGGACATCGATGAGAAGGCGATGGCCGTTATCGTTGATCAGGCGGCGAAGGCATACAAGGGCCTCGACGACGTCACGCCGGGCGACCTCCGTGCTGCGGTCTCTGAGTTGAAGGGCAACTGGGAGAGCGTTAAGAAGGAATTGAAGCGCACTGTTAAGAAGGTTGCTCCGAAGAAGACCGCAAAGAAAGCGGCTCCGAAGAAGGTAGCTAAGAAGACCGTTAAGAAAGCAGCGAAGAAGTCGTCTCGCTAGCTAAGACAAAGAAAACCCCGCGACCCTAGGGTCGCGGGGTTTTCTCTTTCTCCATGAACACCTCATCTAACGCTCATCACACATCTATTAGAGTGGCCTGATGCCTAGCTCTATGCGAATATTGGAAGACCGCCGCCCCACCTCCTGTCGCATAGCCCTAAAAGCCCTTGCTAAGAGTGGTCCCGGCGGTACGTCATACTTTATGGACCAGGAAGAAACGAAAGCCTATTTCCTCCAGATATACGATACCTATGCGGACGATATCTACCGTTTCTGCTACCTCAAGGTTAGCAACCGGGAGCTCGCCCAGGATCTGTCTCAGGAGGTCTTCACCCGCTTCTGGCAGGCCCTGCGGGAGGGTACCGTCATGCGAAGCGAGCGAGCGCTCCTCTATACCATGGCGCGGAACCTTGTTATCGACTGGTACCGGAAGAAGAAGGAATCCTCGCTCGACGTACTGACCGAGCAAGGCCTCGAGTTCGGCGGAGACGGAGCAGACGATGTGACGCGCGATGCTGAGATGGGCGAGGCCCTACGGATGGTGAGCAAGCTTGATGTGGCATCAAGAGACGTGCTCATCCTCAGATTCGTCGACGGCCTCTCGCCGAAGGAGATAGCGCTTCTCTCGGGAGAGTCAGCGAATGCCGTCTCTGTCCGCCTGAACCGCGCCATGAAGAAGATGCGTACCCTTATGCATACCGATTGATCTAGAGAAGAACCATGACCACACGAAATCCTATTACCATACTCAAGTCGCTGAGGAACCTAACTCTCGGAAGCGACGTCAAGAAGCGCATGCGCGCTGATATTTCTGCATACGCTGATCTCCACTCGCTCACGGATCTCGTGAAGCGCTTGCCGGTGCGTTCCCCGTTCTCATTCGCTTCGTTCATGGTACCTGCGCGCAGCCTCTACGCCGGCGCGCTTACGCTCGTACTCATGGTTGCGGGAGGCACGCAGGCAAGCCTCGCTTCTGAAGGTTCGGTCCCAGGAGACATCCTGTACCCGCTCAAGGTAGCGGTTAGCGAGCCGCTCGCATTCGTGTTCACGCCGTCGACCGAAGGAAGGGCGAGCCTCGCTGCAGAATTCGCATCCCGCAGGGTAGACGAGGCGGCAGCGCTCTCGTCTGTAGGCAAGCTCGACGAGCAGACGGCTCAGGACTTGGCTACCCGATTTGATGCGCATGTCGACGTGCTGGCGAAAGAGACGGACACGCTTGAGGCGAAGGGCGAGATCGCTACGTCGCTTGCGGTGCGTACCGACCTCGAGCAGAAGCTCTCAGCACGCGTTGAGGAATTCGCTGTCGATGCGGTTGCCGAAGAGAACGTGCTCGTCGCAACCTCGATGGCCGTAGAGGAATCCACCGCAGACCGCTTCACCACGCGCGTCTTCGAGAAATCAAAGACGCTCGCAACGACTCGCGAACGGCTCGAGACAGCACTCGCGCTCGATGTCGAGGCAGAGCTCAAGGAGGGAGTGAACCTTGCTACTATCCGGTCAGGGGAGGCTGTGCAGGGAGAGAGCGCGTCCGCAGGAATCTTCTTTGCTAAGGTCGGGTCAGGTGAGGTCGACAATCTCGCGGCAACGACTACTGCCACGACGACCGCTTCAACGACCGACGAGAAGCTTCTTGAGAATAGCGAGCCTAGCGACTCAGCGGCATCACGTTTCTTCGCGCCATTCTTGAAGCGATAGTTCATCATTCCGATAGGTGCATTTCGCTAGACTGTACCCATGGGAACACTATTCAAACTCATAGCCTGCCTCATCGTTGTCGGGGGTATATGGGTGTGGGCGAACGGCAAGTCCGTTACGGATGAGGTCGAAGCGCGTACCGAGCCGGTACAGCTCTCTGCGTCGGCGATTCTCGCTACCGAGACAGAAGGAGCTTTCGACAAGGAAGGCACCATCGTCTTCGATGTCACGGAGGGCCAGAACGGCACTCCCTATATCCTCTATACGGACTATAACGACCAAGGAAAGCCGTCGGTGCGCACGAAGCGGCTCGTGTTCGCCAACCGCGATGCCTGTGCCGAAGTGAACCTTCCGTGCGCGACGAACCAGCCCGGTATACCGGTCTATGCCGATCAGAACGTGCGCGTCGTAGGGACCGTCAAGGACGAGCTCGTGCAGGTCAGCGAAGTCTATGTCATATAGGCCGGTTCGCCGTATACTCTTCCTATGAATCGCCTCACCTTCGTTCTTTTTCTCATAGGCATAATCGCCATAGGCGGCGGTACCGCTTGGTATCTGGTTGATACCCGGAACGAAGCGTTCGGTCCTCCTACGGTCGCGACAAGCACGCCGCAGATCGAGGAAGGCGTTGCTATCTATTCGAACGGCCCGTACGGATTCACGATCTTCTATCCAGAGGATGCGGAGGTTTCGTATACCTTTGACGCTGACTATCATCTCGGTACAAGCTGGCGCGCGAACGCGCTTCCGGACGCTGACGGAACCCCTATCGTCTCTATCGCTCCATATAGAACCGAGAGCACGGATTCGTACCCACGGTACTTCAACGCGATGGTGCGTATCGGCGCATCGATAGATGCGACTGAGCTTGCGCGCTGCGAAGTCGCTGCCGCTGAGCAAGGAGAAACGGCACTGCCAGACATGGTTATTGGCTCAACGACCTGGAAAGTGTTCGCGTTTGAGAGTGCCGGTATGATGCAGTACGCGAAGGGCGTATCCTACCGGACCCTGCATGAAGGACGCTGCATCGCGCTTGAGAAGGTGCGCACCGGATCGAGCTATCGGGAGGACGCGCCGAGCGAGAAGGACATCCCTGAAGAGATGCTTTCCGGAGAATACGAAGCGCTCGCGAGTATCATCGAGAGCTTCTCGTTTGCGCGGTAAGCGCTATTCACCTCCAGTAATGAAGGCTTCATAAAAGGGGAGTATGCTTAGAGCATTAGCTAGTTATCCTTTCTGCCATGTCTTTACTTCATTGGATCGTAACCGCGCTCGCTATCGGCATCGCCGCCTACCTCATACCAGGGATCGAGGTAACGCTCGTGGGCGCACTCGTGCTCGCAGTCGTGCTCGGCATCATCAACGTGTTCCTGAAGCCGATCATCAATCTGCTCACCTTGCCGCTCAATATCCTGACGCTCGGGCTCTTCTCGCTCGTTATAAACGCGCTCCTCATCATGCTTGCGGGCATGCTGGTCCCGGGATTCACGGTCGACGGGTTCTGGCCGGCGTTCTTCTTCGGCATCGTCGTAGCGCTCGTGTCGGCGCTCTTCGGAGCGATGACGAAGCGATAGGAAGCAGCATTCGCCAGAAAAGCCCGTCATATGACGGGCTTTTCTATTAATGCTATAGTCCGCCCGGAATAGTCACGAGACAGCGATGTCTCTTACAGAAAGGAATTGCCATGAGCGTTCGGCTCATCGAAGGGTTGCCGCACCTGTATCGCGGAAAAGGAAAGGATCTGTACGACATTCCAGGTCGTCCCGATTCCATACTGCAGGTCTGCCGGAACACGCTCAGCACGCACAACGTCGTGCATGCCACGGAAGTCGAAGGCAAGGGCGCGCTCATTACGGCACTGACCCTGTTCATGCACTTCTCGGTACTCGACGGTATTCCCAACCACATCGAGGAATTCGGCCGAGATATCTACCTCGTACTGCCGGAAGGCGACTACGAGCCTGACCTGCATCATCGTGCATTGGTCGTGAAGCGTGCCCGGACGCCGGATACGGAGTTCATCTTCCGTTCGCACCTTGCGGGCTCGCTCGCGCGGGCGCTGAAGGAAGAAGGGACCGATCCCTATAATCTGGGCCTCAGCCGGCACCTGCCGCTGATGTTCCGGTTTCCTCAGCCCCTCTTCACGCCGACGGAGAAGTCGAAGGACGACCGGCCGCTTCCGGCGAGCGTCGTGTGCGAGCGCTATCCCATCGAAACCAGTCTCGCGCTCAAGGCGTTCCGTCAGGCGCAGCAGTACCTGTATCGTCGCGGCCTCGCGCTTATCGACGCGAAGTTCGAACTGGTTGATGGCATGCTCATCGACGACTGGCTGAATGGCGACTGTTCGCGCATCGCGAGGCTGTCCGATATCCACGAAGGCGAGGAGCCCCCGTTCCTCGACAAGGAGATCTTCCGACAGATTGCCATACGCAACTGGAATGGCGGCAAGAAGGTTCCGCTCACTTTCACCGATCGTGAGATCAAGCAGGGGCTGGGCGGCTACCACGAAGCCTTCAGTCTCATCACGGGCATGACCCTGCGGGAATTCCAGAAGTTCTATCTCGACGTCTGATTCAAAAGCAACGTTACGGCGCATCCTCACGGGTGCGCCGCTCTTTTATCCTCTTCGAGAATCTCTGATGGAGGATCAATGCACTATACTTACCTGTAATGGAGGGACCGATACTACCCATAACCTCGCCCGAGGACGAGCTCGCGTATCTTCGCGAGCAGATCGTGCGCAAAGAAGCCGAGCTTGCGACCTACAAGCGCGACATGCCGCGCGAGGACATCGCGCATGAGCGTATCCTGCATCACCGCATGAGCGGCCCAGAAACGCTGCTCGCGTCAGAATTCAGGATGTCTGAGCGTGACGCGGCAAAGCATGCAGACATGCTCGCGCTGAATCTCGATCCGGAACAGAACGACGAGACGATCGCAGAGCTCCGGAATGTCATGGAGGAGAAGGGTATCCACAACGTGTTCACGATCCTCGGAAAGCTGAACAATGCGCACCTGGAAGATGATTTCCATCGCTTCCTCGTGCAGTACCTCGTTGTTGGCATGCAACCCAAAGGACTCGCGGAGAACCAGCCGGAATGGAAGGCGCTCCGGATGACCCTGTACGAGATCGCGCTCCCTGAGGCCAATACTGAAGAGTCGCGCG
The DNA here is from genome assembly GCA_040384725.1 of Patescibacteria group bacterium. Taxonomy (GTDB): domain Bacteria; phylum Patescibacteriota; class Minisyncoccia; order Phycocordibacterales; family Phycocordibacteraceae; genus C7867-001. The sequence continues at coordinate 48,588 of JAZKIS010000004.1, forward strand.
GCAAATCCCTCAAGGAACTCATCTCGTCCATGGAGCAGTTCTATTCCGGCTTGCTCGCGGTTGAGCACGCGGGACGCGGCGAGCCTGCCTACATGACGCTCGAGCTCGCGGTCCCGGTGGATGCGCCGCATCTGATGTTCTACGCCTCGGTACCAAACACGCGCCGGGACCTCTTCGAGAACCAGCTCCTTGCTATCTTCCCGAATGCGCAGGTGAGCGTACAGTCGAACGACTACAACGTGTTCGTTGAGGACGGCGAATCGCTCGCGTCCGTCGCTGAGTTCAAGGATAAGGCGATGCTCCCCTTGAAGGACTATCAGGACTTCGATTACGATCCCCTTAACTCCCTTCTGAACGCGTTCGCGAAAGTAGCGCCCGAGAACGAAGGAGCAGCCCTCCAGATCGTGTTTAAGCCGGAAGGAAGTCATTACGTCGATCACTACCGACGCATCATTCACGCGCTTCGCCAAGGAGAGCACCGTTCGCGAGCATTCAACCTGCCCGAGACGTTCGCCGGGGATCTCGCGCGCGAGGCCGCAGGGCTCTTCTTTTCGAGCAAGAAGCAGTCGCAGACCGAACCGGTCGATGAGAAAGCGGTCGAGATGGTCGAGAAGAAGATCGGCGCGCCGATCGTCTCGACCAATATCAGGCTCACGGTTTCGTCACAGGCTCACGATCGCGCCCATCAGATACTCACCGAGCTCGAATCCGCGTTCAATCAGTTCGATAACACCACCGGAAACCGTATCAACTTCCGGAGACCGAACAAGGGCTCCTTGAAGCAGCTTCTCCGGGATTTCTCGTTCCGTTTGTATCGCGCTTCGACCAATCTCCCGCTCTCGCTTCGCGAGCTCACGACCCTCTACCATTTTCCGCCGCAGGGCATAGAGTCCTCGCCGCAGCTTAAGCAATCGCGCGCAGCGAGCGCAGCCGCACCGATCGGCCTTCCGCGAGAGGGTCTCATGCTCGGTGTGAACGAGTTCCGCGGCACGAAGACCGAGGTCCGTCTCTCTGATGCGGATCGCTTGCGCCATCTCTATGTCATCGGACAGACGGGCGCGGGTAAGTCCGGTCTCTTGCGGACCCTGATCGACCAAGACATCAAGGAAGGGAAAGGCGTCTGCTTCATCGATCCTCACGGGAACGATATCCTCGACGTGCTGGCTACCGTCCCCCCTGAGCGCTACGAGGACGTCATCTATTTCGATCCTGCCAATATCGATCGCCCGTTCGGACTCAACATGCTCGAGTACGACCCGAAGCGCCCGGAGCAGAAGACGTTCATCGTGAATGAGATGCTCGCCATCTTCCGACAGCTGTATGGCGACGTGCCGGAGTCCATGGGCCCGATGTTCGAGCAGTACTTTAGGAACGCGACGCAGCTCGTCATGGAAGACCCGGCATCGGGCTCAACCATGATGGATATCGGCCGGGTCATGTCGAACGCTGACTTCAGGAACCTGAAGCTGGCACGGAGCAATAACCCTATCGTGAATCAGTTTTGGTCTGAGATCGCGACGAAGGCTGAAGGCGAGGCGAGCCTCCAGAGCATCGTGCCGTACATCACGAACAAGTTCGATGAGTTCACCACGAGCGATTTCATGCGGCCGATCATCGGGCAGCAGGAAAGCTCCTTCAATTTCAGGGAAGTCATCGACAATAAGAAGATCCTCCTGGTCAATCTCTCGAAAGGACGCCTCGGAGAGCGCAATGCGAATCTCCTCGGTCTTATCATCGTGGGCAAGCTCTTCATGGCGGCGCTCTCGCGAGCGGACGATCCGCGCGGGAACTTCCCGCCGTTCTACCTCTATATCGACGAGTTCCAGAACATCACCACCTCTTCGATCCCTGGCATTCTCTCCGAAGCCCGCAAATACAAGCTTTCCCTCACTATCGCGCACCAGTACCTCGCGCAGATCGACGAGAAGATCAGGGATGCGGTCTTCGGCAACGTCGGGTCTATGGCGGTCTTCCGTGTCGGACAGGAGGACGGAGAGTTCTTCGGGAAGCTCTTCGAGCCTACCTTCAAGGCGAGCGACTTTACGAACATCGAGAACCGGAATGCCTATGTCCGCATGCTCGCGAACGGCGTGCCCCAGAAGCCGTTCAGCATGAAGACCTTGAATCTGTCTGAAGGAACCCTCGCTCAGGTGGATGACCTTCGTGAATTGTCGTATCTCACGTACGGCAGGGACCGTGCTACTGTTGAAGCATCTATTAGAGCGCGCTATCTTTCTTAATACACAGCGTATGGCAAAAAAACCACTCGAAGGACCGCCGTATACCGAAGACTCCGATGAGCAGGAAGTAGAGCGTGGCGGGCAGTATGCCGCGATACTGGCTCGCGCCGATCGCCATCTTGAGGATCCTGCAGACAGTACACCGATGGAACGCACCGAACTTGAAGACGGTGCCTCGGTGCGGGTGGCACCAGGAGCTAAGAAGCCCTCGGAGAAAGATCGTCGAAAGAAACGTACGCACGGTGCAAAAGCAGCTGCTCCGAAAGAAGAGCCGCGCTATGGCGTACCTGCCGTAACAGATGGGATAACGGAAACGAGGAAGGAACGGCATGATGCGCTGCGAGAGGCGCTCGCGAAAAGCCAAGAGCAGGATGATGCCGCGCCACAGACCGTAATCCCAATGCCAGATCAGAGCGCAGAGGAGCATCTGCGTGACGTGAGGAGCCGCCTTGATGCGAGGAAATCCCCTGGAGAGGAGATTCGCGTGCAGATTGAGGCGGTCGAGAAGCTCAAGTATGAGAAGCTTCAGGAATTTCATAAGAACCGGTCCGCACTTGGCCGTATGGCAGAGCAGTACACCGGTGAGATGCTGCCAAAGGAGATAAAGATGCTCATGACGACCTCGGAAGAATTGCGCGGCGCTTACCTCAAGGCAACCATCGGCTCGGTTGAGGAGCGCAGGGCTGCGCGCGGGCGAGACGAGAACAAGAATGAGGCCGTACGAGAGCGGTATCAGCGCCGCTACGAGTTCGAACGCCGCATGATCATCGAACCAGAGGAAAAGGCGATCCAGGCGCGCATGGAAGGTCTCGGCTCTCGAGAAAAGAAGGCGCTCGATACCCTCTATGAAAAATATAAAGAATTGCCGGCACCGGCTCGCATCGTGGCCATGTCCGGGCTCATGCTCGCAGGAGGCGCTGCGATCGGCGCGGGCCTCGGTACGGGTATCGGGCTAACGGCGCTCGCCATCGGCGGCATGTCTGCTGCAGCGCGTATTACCTCCTTGTACCAGAAGAATAAGATCGTAAAGTCAGGGCTCCAGCATGCGGCCGTTGTCACGGGCCTCGGAGGCCTTCTCGGATTAGCGTTTGAGCACGCGGTGCGAATGGGGCACAAGATGAGCGGCACCGAACGGAAAGCCCAGGAGACGCTTGCGCGAGGCGTTAAGACCGATGGCGACAAGACACTCAACCTCGGCAATCTTAATATCTTTAGCAAGCTCCTTGCGGACCGGAAGAAAGCTAAGGCGGCAAAGGAAAGGATCGACCTTCAGGCACGATGGGCCCGATCCGTGGGATCGGTCGGCGTGGGTCTTGCGGCCGGGTTCGGTATGTCCGAAGTGTTCAACGGAAATGACGTAGAACAGACTTCAGGAAACGGAGATGTCGCGCCAGAGAATATAGGCGCTGGACCTAACACCGCTGAAAGCGCTGCGCCTGCGCATGATGCACCCCCATCTGCTGCTCCAGCAGCACCCGCTGAAGCTCCGAACGAGGCGCCTATAGAAGTAAAAGCTGAGCCGATCGTTGCCACTATCGACGCGGGCGAGGGCTTCAACAAGCTCTTCCTTGATCTTCGCGATTCAGTGGATACGAAGCTTCACGGCATGCAGGACGTATCTTCCTCGTCGCCGGTTATGGAGTACCTATCCAAGACTTCGCCAACCGAGCTTTCAGAACGAATCGGTGCATTCGATCCTGAAACAGGCGAGAGCATGATTATGCAGCCCGGAGACAAACTCTTCTTGGACGATAAGGGAGATCTCTGGTTCCAGAAGGAAGGAGGCGAAGCGAAGCTCCTCATGGAGAATGATGCCGCAGCACCCGGCGGGTTCAAGGTGCACGATCTCGCGGACATTAAGGTTCCTGAAGCTTCAATACCAGTCTCTACTCAGAGCCCAGAAGCAAGAGTAGAATCAAGTCCAGCAGTTGCAGCTACTGAAGCTCCTCTGGAATCTGTAGCAACTACAGAAACCCCATATGTCTCTGAAGGCAGTGCATCGGTAGAGCATGCTCCCGGTCCGATCGCTAGTGAACCAGTTATAGATCGTGTTCCCGAATCTAGCTCTCAAGATGCTGAAGGCTTAATTCCAAGAGCGAGCCTCGGCAGCATGCCTGTGAACGTGGATGCTCAGGCTCCAGTAGGCACCCTTAAGACCCAAAGCTTGGAATCCTGGACAGAGGATGCCATCGAAGCCGAAACTCACTCATTCTCGAATATCTATGATGTTGAGATAAATCCTTCAGAGCCGGCGGGATACGAATGGAAGGTTCCGGGCTCGAATCTAACCTACACAGTTGCGTTTGGAGAAAATGCTGCTGCAACCGAGCGGTGGGCGCTTCGCGAGCTTGAGCTGCGTCCTGAAGCAAGCGTGTTGATAAATTACACCGATACCAACCCAACGACAGGCGCCATTGAAACGAATGTTGGAGCCTGGGTGACAGGTGAAGACGGGAAGCCAGAATTCGTGCGAGAGCTAGTGAATCCGCAGAATGGTCTTAGGCTCGGTGCGGCAAATCCACAAGACTTTATCCGCAAGCTTCCTTAAGAGTACCCTGTATGAATGATACAAATTTTAGTCGAGTGCTGAATGCGCTTCAAATCGGCGAACTTTCTCCCCAAGAGCAGGAGGCTCTACTGCTCGACCTAAATTCTCTAATCTTTCGCGGAACGATGGTACGTCTGATTGAGCGCATGGATGAGAAAACGAAAGACGATTTCATCCAGCTTGTTGAGAGTGCCGCGGACGAGAGTGCCTTAGAGGCTTTCCTCAAAGAGCGTATACCAGATACGGATGCTTCGGTTGCTGAAACAGTGCAGGAAATCAGTGATGATATACTTGCGGTTACCGGCACTAAATAAAGAATAGCTATGAATGTCACTGGAACTGGAATCGCTGTAGCGCTCGCTGTCGTAGTGGCGCTTGGCTTCCTTGCTCTTGGAACTCCGATGCTCACCTCCCTTGGAGGACCTGCTATGGACCAGTCTATGGCCGTCGGAACTACTACAAATCAAACTGCTTCAACAACATCTATGGATCTCTCTCTGGCTCCTGGCGAGCCGCTTCCAACCGAACTCATGATTAACGACATTGTTGTCGGCACGGGCGCGGAAGCGACCCCTGGCTCAACCGTTACGGTTAACTACACCGGTGCGCTTCCGGACGGAACCGTCTTCGACAGTTCCGTCGGACGCGGCCCCTTCACTTTCGGTCTCGGCGCCGGACAGGTTATCCGCGGATGGGATGAAGGAGTGGCTGGTATGAAGGTTGGTGGCAAGCGCCGTCTCGTTATCCCGGCTGATAAGGCGTATGGGAATCAGGCAGTAGGCGGCATCATTCCGGCGAATGCAACGCTTCTGTTTGAGGTAGAACTCTTGGGTGTTCAATAAACTTTCGTTCTAAGTATAGAAAAACGCCCGGAACCTGGTTCCGGGCGTTTTCCATCTAGGTAGTAGAGATCGCTATCGGCGAGTGATGCCGTTCCGGATGGGATCGGTGATCGTCTCGTCGAGCGAGAGGCTCGGGATGCTCGCCGGGTTGGCGAGCGCCGGGTACAGGCCCGCGCAGGTCGGGAAGGTCCGCTCGAGGAAGATGCGTTCGCTTCGTCCCCACAGCAGGTTCGCCCGGATCGAGAGGCGGTTGAAGAGCACCGAAAGCATGTTCGCTTCGCGGCTCAGCTCCTGGGCGTATTGGTCGCCCCGGCGCCGCACCTCGTTCGAGCCTGCGCCCGTGACGATCATGATGCCATGCTCGAGCATCTGTTCCGGATTCCGGATGGCTTGCACCAGGCCGAGAAGGGCCTGGAGAAAGTTCGCGGCGCCGCCGACGCGTCCCGACCGGCGGATGTGCTCGGACAGGTTGATATCGTAGCGCTGGAACAGGCTCAGGTACATGGGATCGAGTTGGACGATCAGGCCCATGATCTGGACCAGCTCGTTGATGTCTTCACCCACGATGGTGCAGCCGTCCTCGGACGCGTCGGCGTATTCCTGGTAGAGCGCGATGCTCTCCGGGGTGTCGCCGTACGCAGCCTTCCAGTCGTCGAGCGAGGTCGTGCGAAGCACGCCCCGAACGTTGTAGGCCTGCAGCGGAAGCGGCTGGCCGACGCCGGGCAGAGGGCTCGACATGTCGACGAGGATCTGCGGCGGCGGTGTCCGGGCTTGACGATCAGAGGATGAGCTCGGAACGACTTGGGCGACGGCGGAACCGGCGCCCATGAGGAGCGCGATGGAGGCCACCGCACCCAGGATGTTGGTCTTGGTCATGGTGATGACCTCCTTGTTGTGAGTTCTTTCTACCTAAATGGATTGTAAAGAACTCGGTTTGAACTGGGAACATTATAGAGGTCTCTTGACACCTTGTCAAGCACCTCCAGGCACGTACTTGCTTGCCTAAACGACGAATGACTCGTACGGTACTTAGATGAGACCAATTTCTTTCTCCACGGTAGCGAAGGAAGGGAATGCCCGAGCCGGCACCCTTTCAACGCCGCATGGCGATATCCAGACGCCTGCATTCATACCTGTCGGTACAAAAGCTGGGGTCAAAGGAGTGCTCCCTGATCAGCTGAAGGTGCTCGGCGCCCAGGCTGTCCTTGCGAACACGTACCATCTTTACCTGCAGCCGGGTGAAGGGGTTGTGAAGGGCGCAGGAGGACTCGGGACGTTCATGGGGTACGACGGACCTACGATGACCGATTCGGGAGGGTTCCAGGTGTTCTCCTTAGGTGCTGCATTTGGCCGCACCATAACGAAGATCGCGAAAGGCGAAGAGAACGAACGCGATCAAGGTGTCGCGGTGTTCGATGAGGACGTGCAGACCCAGCACGGACAGCTCGCCGTCATCGACGAGGAGGGTGTCACCTTCACCTCACATCATGACGGCTCTCTTCATCGCTTTACACCCGAGCGCTCCATAGAGATCCAGCATGCGCTCGGCGCAGATATGTTCTTCGCGTTCGATGAGTGCACGTCGCCAACCGAGCCATATGAGTATCAGAGGGAAGCGATGCAAAGGACTCATAAATGGGCAGAGCGGTCCTTGAAAGCGCATCGCCAGAATATTGAAGCGAATAGGACACAAGGAATCTTCGGCATCATCCAGGGAGGCAGGTTCGAAGATTTGCGCGAAGAGAGCGCCAAGGAGATCGCGTCCATGGACTTCGACGGTTTCGGAATCGGCGGCTCATTCAGCAAGGAGGACATGATGGGTGCGCTCCAGGCTGCCGTGAAGCATCTACCGGAGGATAAGCCACGACACTTCCTCGGGATAGGCGAACCGGGAGATCTCCTCTTAGGTATTCAGGAAGGTATGGACACCTTTGATTGTGTGGCAGCAACGAGACTCGGGCGTCACGGCACTATCTATACAAAGCGAGGCCCGATCCATATGAAGAAGGAACAATACCTCTCTGAGTACGGACCGCTTGATCCAGAGACGAGCGTTCCAGGGACAGAGACCTTCTCTCGTGCGTATCTCTCCCATCTGATCCGCGCGAACGAGATATCCGGGCAGGTTATCGCGTCTATGCATAATCTCGGGTTCATTTTGCAGCTCGTTGATGGGGTGCGTGAAGCGATTCTTGAAGGGAAGTTTGAAACGTATAAGGATGCTTTTCTTAGGGAATACTATACGTAATGCTATTGACAAACACAGTGTTATAGTGTATTCTATTTAAGAACCTGTACCTGGCTAATTTAGCCGAACAACTGCCCAGGAGGGGCTTTATAGATGAAAAAAACGCTTTTGATCGCTACTGTGCTCGCCTTGGGAGTGTCCGCATGCGCGAACCGTGAGACCATCCCGACGAAAACGGATGCGGAGATGGAGGTCGAAGACTTCAACGCATTCTACGAACGCTCGATGCGCCACACGATGACACACCTCATCATCCTTCGTGACTCGCACACGGGTGAGGAAAGGGCTCGAGTGGAGAGAACGATCTCCAGAACGTGTGTGCGATACGTCGAACTCGGCATGATGGAGTCGGTCAACGACCCCACCGATATCTTCGTGAAGAACTGCCCGACATCTGCCGGCTAGCCACCGCAGCGACTACCAAAAGCAAGGCCGCCCCAGCGTACAGTTCGGGGCGGCTCTTCTTTTATATTTCATACACGAAGCGTACACTGGCTCTACTATGGCAACGTTCAAGATGCACTCCCCGTTCCCGCCTGCTGGCGACCAGCCAAAGGCTATCGAGAAGCTCACCGAGGGCGTAGAGAAGGGCATGCGGCACCAGACACTTCTTGGTGTTACGGGTTCCGGCAAGACCTATACAATCGCGAACGTCATCCAGAACGTAGGGAAGCCGACGCTAGTTATGGCACACAACAAGACGCTCGCCGCACAGCTCGCGCAGGAATATCGGGAGTTCTTTCCCGAGAATGCGGTGCATTACTTCGTTTCCTATTACGACTACTACCAGCCGGAGGCGTATATCGCGCACTCAGATACCTATATTGAGAAGGAGGCGCAGATTAATGCAGAGATAGACCGACTTCGTCATGCCGCGACCCAGGCGCTCCTTACCCGAAAGGACGTGATTATCGTTGCCTCGGTATCCGCCATCTATGGTCTCGGTTCCCCGGAGAACTATGAGAAGCGGCACGTAAAGCTTTTGGTTAATGGGGAGGAGAATCGTGCAGCGCTCATTCGGAAACTCGTTGGCATCTACTTCGAACGTACGAACGCGGACCTCGAGCCAGGGAAGATTCGTGCCGTAGGGAATGCGATAGAGCTCATGCCAACCAACGAGCGCGTGGTCTACAGGATTCTATTTGATGGGGAGGTTGTCTCACGCATCGAGTGCCTCGATCCGGTCTCTCGGGCACTTACGGGAACTCCTGATTCCCTATTCGTCTTCCCTGCCAAGCACTTCGTTACGGATGAGGACGGAAGGAACCGAGCAATTGAGAGTATCAAGCTTGAACTCGACGAGAGGCTTGAGGTATTCAAACGCGAAGAGAAGGTGCTCGAGTATGAGCGCCTAAAGCGTCGCACGTTACATGACTTGGCACTTATCCGTGAGATTGGCTATACGTCCGGTATCGAGAATTATTCGCGCCACTTCGACGGACGGGCTCCCGGGGAAGCGGCACACACACTGCTTTCCTATTTCCCGCACACCAAAGACGGGAAGCCAGACTTCCTCACGGTTATCGACGAGTCGCACGTAACCGTTACGCAGGTGGGCGGCATGTTCGCGGGAGATCGCAGTCGCAAGCAAATGCTCGTTGAGCATGGCTTCCGCCTTCCGTCGGCTTTCGATAACCGCCCCTTGAAGTTCGACGAGTTTGAAGAGCGCATCGGCCAGACCATCTATACCTCGGCGACCCCCGGAAAGTATGAGATCGAGCACAGCGTGCCGCCCGACGGACAGGTTGCAGAACAGATCATCCGTCCGACAGGTCTGGTTGATCCCGAGCTCACTGTCAAGTCGATCGTTGAGAGCGGAGACTATAAGGGACAGGTAGCGGATTTCATCGAGGAGGCAGAGATCGTTATCAAGCGTGGCGGACGTGCCTTAGCCACCACCCTAACCAAGCAGATGGCCGAGGACCTCTCCGAGTTCCTAAAGGAGCGCGGCATGAAAGCCGAGTACCTGCACTCGGACGTGAAGACCATAGACCGCATCGATATCCTTACGGCGTTCCGCAAGGGAACCTTTGATGTGCTGGTTGGCGTAAACCTTCTTCGCGAGGGTCTCGACCTTCCGGAAGTCGAGCTCGTGGGTATCCTTGATGCAGACAAGGAGGGATTCCTCCGTTCCGAGACGTCGCTCATCCAGACTATTGGACGCGCGGCGCGCAACGTACTCGGTACGGTTATTCTCTATGCCGACGTCATGACCGGCTCCATGGAGCGGGCTATCGGCGAGACGAATCGCCGACGTGCCATACAGGTCGCGCACAATGAGAAGCATGGCATCACGCCTATAACGATCAAGAAGGAGATCCGTGATATCGCGGAGAGCATGCGTACCGAGCATCAGAAGACGGTGGTCGGGCTTCTTGAGCTCGATGCGAAGCTCTACGAGGAGGATCCGACCGCATTCATGAAGCAGAAGCGCCTCCAGATGAGCGAGGCGGTCGAAGCGCTCGATTTCGAGACTGCTGCCATTCTTAGAGACGAGATTTATGCGCTCGAAGGCAGAGATGTGAAAGAGAAGAAGCCTGCTACTAAGAAGCGTCGCCGCTAGCGTGCTACGATTTACCCATGTCGATTAAGCAGTTCATTGCCGCGATTCTCTCGGGAGTATTCGCGGTTTCGCTTGCCTGCATCGGCGTAGCGGCGCTCTTCCTCGAGGATACTATCGGTCCGCTCCTGGTCGGTATCGAAGAGAATCAGGCGCTTGCGACGCTTGTTCTCGAGACGTCACTGACGTCGTTCTTCCTCGTTATCCTCCTCGTCTCTCTTTTGTTCTATGCGCTTGGCAAGTACATAGCGCTCCCGATACGCATGGTAACTAACGCCATGCAGTCCTTCGCGAAGACCGGAGAGAAGCCGGGCCCGCTTACGCTCGGCTGGGCGCCGCGCGAGGTGCGAAGCCTCGCTGAAGAGTTCACTAAATTTACCCAGAGCGTGGACGAGGTCCATAAGCACGATACGGAGATATCGCGCGTGAAGTCCGACTTCATCTCAACCGCAGCGCATCAGCTCCGTACGCCCCTCACCGGCATTCGCTGGGCTCTCGAAGCGCTCCAGATGGAGCAGCTTACCGAGAGCCAGAAATCGCTCGTTGCGAGCGCCGTAGAGAAGAGCCATCAGCTCGTGGCGGTTGTCGGCACACTGCTTGATATCTCGAGCATCGAATCAGGAAAGTATAAGTACGACCTCAAGCATACAGAGCTTGATCAGATTGTCGGGGACGTAACGCGCGATTTCGAGCCGCTCGCTGTTACATCGAGCGTGTCGCTCTTGTTTGAGAAGAGCGGAAAGGAGAGCGCGAAGGTTTCTGTTGACCGGGAGCGCATACGCTGGGTGCTCAACAATCTTATCGAGAACGCGATTCGCTACACGCCGGCAGGCGGATCGGTTCGTGTCACTACCGAGCTCGCGCCAGGCCGTGCGTATGTGAAGGTCCGCGATACGGGCATTGGCATCGCCCAAGAGGACAAAGGGAACATCTTTGAGCGTTTCTATCGGGCTCCGAATGCCATAGTTAAGGAGAACGGCGGTAACGGACTCGGGCTCTATATTGCGCGTACTATCGCTACCGATCACGGGGGAGACCTTAATTTCGAGACCAATCAGGGCGGTCCCGGGACCACCTTCACCCTCTCCTTGCCCCTTGCAGGGTAGATGAAGACGGGTGATATACTTTCCGCATGTCTGACACCAAATTCATCCTCGTCGTCGAGGACGACCCAATCCTTAAGAACCTGCTCGGCCACACCTTAGCCGGGAAATATCAGACGCTGTATGCGTCAGATGGGAACGAGGCGCTCGCGCTTCTCGAGGCGAATAAGCCGGTGCTCGTGCTTCTCGATCTCATGCTCCCGACCATGGACGGGTTTGCGGTGCTGCAGTCCATTCGCGCCCGCACTGACGAGCTCAAGACGGTGCCGATTATCGTCGTCTCGAACCTGGGCGCCCAGGCGGATATCGAGAAGGCGAAGACGCTCGGCGCCAACGACTACCTCATCAAGGCCGAGGTAGCGGTAGAGGAGATCGTCGCGAAGATCGAAGGGATGCTCGCCGCGTAGGCTTCATCGTTCCTTCCTCCTTTGTGCTATATTCATAGGGTACCTGCCCCGTCACGGGCAGGGCATTTACGTACATGGCCAAGGCAAAGAAGCACGAACAGCACATCGGCGAGGACTGGATCCGCGTGAAGGGTGCGCGTACCCATAACCTGAAGAACCTCTCCACCGAGTTTCCGCGGGGAGCGATGACGGTGGTTACCGGTCTCTCAGGCTCCGGAAAGTCTTCGTTCGCGTTCGATACCATATTCGCCGAAGGGCAGCGCCGCTACGTGGAGTCCCTTTCCGCGTACGCCCGCCAGTTCTTGAACCAGATGCAGAAGCCGGACGTGGATGAGATCACGGGCCTCGCGCCGGCAATTTCCATAGACCAGAAGTCCCGTTCGAATAACCCGCGCTCAACCGTCGCGACCGTTACGGAGATCTACGATTATCTGCGCGTGCTGTATGCCCGTGCCGGCCAGCCGTACTGCGTGCATCACGACGTACCGATCGAGAAGCTCTCGAAGGAGGAGATGATCCGCATGGTGCAGGGCAACATCAAGAAGCGGTCTGACGCGCGCACGAAGGAAGAGGTTATGGGCGTCGCGGTCGATAAGACGGCGATCACGGTCTACGCACCGGTTGTGGTCGGCCGCAAGGGCGAGTACTACCAGCTCCTCTACGATCTCCTCGGCAAGGGATATGAGAAGGTGCTCATCGACGGCCAGCCGCACGCGCTTCGCGAGAAAGTGGTGCTCGACCGTAACAAGCGGCACGATATCGACGCCATCGTCGACTCGATCTACGTCTCCGAGTTCGATCGGAACCCGGACGCCGCTCGTGAGCGCCTCTCAGAGGCCCTAGAACTGGCTCTCAAGGAGAGCGACGGCCTGGTTAAGCTCAAGCATGCCGACGGCTCCCTGGAGACGCTCTCAGCCCGGTTTATCTGTCCGGTGGACGGGATGTCGTTCCCGGAAGTCGAGCCACGACTCTTCTCGTTCAACAGCCCGTACGGCGCCTGCTCGAACTGTAACGGTCTCGGTACCAAATCTCTGTTCTCTGACGAGAAGTGCCCGGTCTGCGAAGGAAAGCGACTTCGTCCTGAGTCTCTTCGCGTCTATCTTTCAACAAAGAAGAAGATGGCATCGAATCCGGACGAGCTCACGGACGTCGGTACCAACATCGTCGACTTCGTGGGCATGTCGATCCGGGAAGCGAAGGAATTCATGGATACGCTCGTGCTTTCTGAGATGAAGGCAGAGATCGCGTACCCGATACTCCGCGAGATCACCGCGCGTCTCGATTTCATGCTGAACGTGGGCCTCGACTACCTCACGCTTAATCGCTCTGCCGCAACACTCTCGGGCGGCGAGGCGCAGCGTATTCGCCTCGCAAGCCAGCTCGGTACAGGACTCGTAGGAGCGCTCTACGTGCTCGACGAGCCGACGATCGGCCTCCACCAACGCGACAATGACCGCCTCATAAAGACGCTTTTGAAATTGAAGGAGCTCGGCAATACGATTCTCGTGGTTGAGCACGACGAGGATACGATCTACGCATCCGATTACATCCTCGACATCGGTCCGGGTGCTGGGGTGCATGGCGGCACCATCGTTGCCGAAGGATGGCTCGACGACTTGCTAACTGCTCCGAAGAACGAGAGCGGCTCGTCGACGCTTTCATACCTACGTGAGGAGACTCGGATCGAGCTGCCTGAGGCGCGTCGTTCTGGCGAGAAGGGATCGATCAAGATAAAGGGAGCGACGCTCCATAACATCAAGAATCAGAACGTCGAGGTGCCGCTCGGGAAGCTCGTCTGTATCACGGGCGTCTCAGGTTCCGGAAAGTCTACGTTCCTCTACGACATCCTTCACAAGAACGTCGCTGCGCGCTTCAGCCGCAAACAAGCGGAAGTCGAGCATGCGGCGAGCATCACGGGTACCGAGTATCTCGGCCGTGTCGTGCTTATCGACCAGTCCGCTATCGGGCGCACTCCGCGCTCGAACCCGGCTACGTATACCGGTGCGTTCACGCATATCCGCGATCTGTTCGCGGCATCGAGCGAAGCGCGTGCACGCGGCTGGAAGCCGGGACGATTCTCGTTCAACGTTGCGGGCGGACGCTGCGAGGCCTGCCAAGGCAACGGCATGATCGCGGTTGAGATGCATTTCCTACCAACGGTGTATGTTACGTGCGACGTGTGCAACGGAACGCGCTACATGAAGGAGACGCTCGAGGTTACGTATCGCGGGAAGAATATCTACGACGTGCTCCAGATGACCATTGAGGAAGCGGAGGCCTTCTTCAAGGACATTCCTTCTATCAATGATCGCCTCGAGACGCTTAACTCTACGGGTCTCCAGTACCTCACGCTCGGCCAGAGCGCGACGACACTGTCTGGCGGCGAAGCGCAGCGCGTGAAGATATCGAGCGAGCTCTATCGTCCTATCACGATGAAGACACTGTATCTTCTCGACGAGCCCACCGTGGGACTCCATTACGAGGACGTCAGGAAGCTTATCGATATCCTCCAGGAACTGGTGCGTCGTGGGAACACGGTCGTGGTTATCGAGCATAACCTCGATGTGATCAAGTCTGCGGACCATATCATCGACTTCGGTCCTGAAGGCGGCACGGGTGGCGGCAAGATAATCGCGAAGGGAACGCCCGAGGAGGTCGCGGAGGTAGAAGGTTCGCACACGGGCGAGTACCTCGCGAAACTTCTGAAGAAGCACAAGAAACCGGTAAAGAAGGGATAGGCGAGCGTGCTAGTCTTAGACTTTAGAGCACAATTCTTTGGGAGGGTAACGTGCGCCAGACGATTACACGGTACGAATTCGACCTACTCGATTGCGTGTACATTCAGGCTTGCGAACGTCATCGCGCCAGGCTACTCGAAACGATCCGAGGCTATTTCTTCGAGAATCGTGAGCACGGCTTCGGTGACTGGAAACCTGAATCAAACGATGAGGAGCTGTTCCTCTACGCGTATGCGAAATATACGCTGTCGTCAGCTTCGGCACCGCTGACTATTGCGCGTGCACGTGACGATTGGGAGATGTGGAAGTATCGCCGCAAGATCCCGGACTACCTCTGTTCCTACTATCGCAATGCCCTGTGGCAACGAATCGAGATCGCTGCCTAGATCAGGCCCGCTTCGGCGGGCCTTTTCCAATAGCTAGGTTAGCCGGTAGGATAGCGCTATGGAACGAGCAGATCTCACACGGTTCGAGCTCCCGGATTGCCCGGGCGTCTATCTCTTTACGCAAGGGAAGGGTCGCTCGAAGAAGATTCTCTATATTGGGAAAGCAACGTCGCTCCGCGATAGGGTGCGTTCGTATTTTGATATCGAACTCATTGCGACGCGTGGTCCCCGCATTGTGGACATGGTTACGAAGGCGGATAGCGTCTCGTACGAAGCGACACCGACGGTGCTTGAGGCACTGGTGCGCGAGGCAGCACTCATCCGCGAGCACCTGCCTCCCGCGAACTCTATGGGCAAGGACGATAAGACCTTCCTGTATGCCGTCATTACGGACGAGGAGATACCGCGCGTCCTTGCCGTGCGTGGTGCTGAGCTCGACATGAAAGCCAAGAAGGTGATCATGACGGGCCTCAAGCTCAAGGCGATACACGGCCCGTTTCCCTCAGGGTATCAGCTTCGCGAAGGGTTGAAGCTCATACGGCGTATCTTCCCTTTCTATGACACCCAGAAGCCAGTTGGCGAAGGGAATAAGCACCTACAGGCGAAGGTAGAGTTCAATCGACAAATCGGGCATTACCCGAAGGACATGACCCGTTCTGCGTACATGCGCTCGATCAGAAACGTCTCCTTGTTCCTCTCCGGACGCGTGAAGGCGCTCCGTGCGCAGCTCATGCGCGATATGAAGGCATTCGCCAAGGAAGAGCGTTTCGAGGAAGCAGGACAAGCGCGCAAGCAGCTGTTCGCGCTCGACCACATCCAAGACGTAGCTCTTATCAAAGAAGACCGAGGAGACGATCAGGGTCCGCGCATCGAAGCGTATGACACGGCGCATATCTCAGGAACGAATGCGATCGGCGTTATGACGGTTGTAGAGAACGGTATGCCCGTTAAGAAGGACTACCGGACCTTCAAGATCCAGGGCCGAGGCGGGAAGTCCTTGAACGACGATATCGCCTCTCTGAAAGAGATCCTCTCTCGCAGGCTCGGGCACCCGGAGTGGCCGCTACCGAAAGCGTTCGTGGTTGATGGGGGAAAGACCCATAAGAAAGCCGCAGAAGACGTGCTGAAGGAAGTGGGTATAGGGCTCCCGGTGGTTGCGGTTGTGAAAGACGAGAAGCATCGGCCGCGCGAGGTGCTCGGCGGGCTCCGAGCAGGAGTGTCTGACGCTGATGCCGTACTCGTGAACAGCGAGGCGCATCGCTTTGCCCTTTCGAACCATAGGAAAGCACGTACGCGGGCGATGCGTAAAATCTAACGCTCTCCCGTATCGGTGCTGGTATACTCATGCTATATGAGAGGCACCGTTGTCGGCGTATTGCGGGGAGGTCCGTCAAAAGAGCACGAAGTCTCGCTCAAGACGGGTCATGCGATCATCACGAACCTGCCTGAGGATCGGTATACCACCCGTGATATCTACATAGACAAGGAAGGAGCGTGGCACGAGCGCGGACGTCCTACGACGCCTGACCGTGTGCTGCCTTCTGTTGATGCGGTTGTTATCGGTCTGCACGGGGAATACGGAGAGGACGGGGAAGTGCAGAAGCTCCTCGAGCGATATGGCGTGCCGTATACCGGTTCCGATTCCTTCGGCTCGTATATCGCGATGCATAAGGTGCTCACCAAGGAGCGCGCGAAGGATATTGGACTTCTTACGCCTAAGTACCGCTTCATCGAGGAAGGCAACGACACGCATGCCGTAGCAACCGAGATCGTCCGCTCATTCCATCAGCCGGTTATCGTGAAGCCGCTCCGTTGGGGCTCATCGGTAGGGATAACGATCGTCGGCGGGTTTCAGCCGGTACATCAGGCGATCGATTCGCTGCTCGAGCGCGGGGCCGGCGGCGTGCTCGTCGAGGAGCTCATTCGCGGCACCGAGGCGACGGCAGGCGTCGTTGAGGGCCTTCGCGGAGAAGTGCTCTATGCGCTCCCGCCTATCGAGATTATCCCGCCCGAGTCTGACTTCTTTTCCTATAACGCAAAGTACTCGGGCGCGACGCGAGAGATCGTCCCGGGACGCTTCGCAAGGCCAGTTCAGGAGGAGCTCATGCGTATGGCAAAGGCGATGCACGAGGAGCTCGGTCTGCGGCACTATTCTCGTTCTGATTTCATGGTCTCGCCGAAGGGCATCTATTTCATCGAGACCAATACGCTTCCGGGTATGACCTCTGAGTCTTTGCTCCCGAAGTCTTTAGCGGCAATCGGCGTCTCCTTTCCCGAGTTCCTGTCCCATCTCGTAGACCTTGCCCTAAAGAGCAAGAAACGATAACGACCATAGCCATGGACCTTAGAGAAACCTATAACCGTATCGCTGAAGACTGGCATAACGACCACAAGGCAGACGACTGGTGGGTTGAGGGTACTGACATGTTTGCCTCTCTTCTCCCTAAAGAGGGATCGGTACTCGATGTAGGGTGTGCAGGAGGAATCAAAGCAAAGTATTTTCTCGATAGAGGGTTTTCAGTTACCGGAATAGACATATCCGAGAATCTCATTGCCATAGCCAAGCGCGAGGCGCCTGAGGCGGAGTACAAGGTTCTGTCTATGACAGAACTCGACAGTCTTGCCGAGCAGTTCGAGGGTGTCTTCGCACAGGCATCTCTACTACATATTCCCAAAGCTGAATCAGCGGAAGTGGTGCGCGCAATGGCAGACAGGCTAAAACCAGGCGGACATCTGTACATAGCTGTTAAGCAAGCGAAGCAAGAGGGAATGGAGGAGGAACTGAAAGAAGAGGACGATTATGGATATAGCTATCAGCGTTTTTTCAGTTACATTTCTTTATTT
>JAZKIS010000005.1:0-43837 GCA_040384725.1 Patescibacteria group bacterium
ACGTGACCGATGGTACCCACGTTCATGTGCGGCTTGCTTCGGTCGAATGCTTCTGCTGCCATACGATTGGTAGGATTACTGGTAGCTAAAAATAAATTTTTGCCGCCGCGCCTGCCTGTTTGAAGACAGGCGACCAAGGCGAAGGTCGGACTAACCCGCGCAACGCCTTTCAGCCATCCCGACCTCCGTAAGGAGAGGAACATTGAAAAGAGCGCCGTATTTCGCGTTACTTTCTAAAGTACCGGAGCTAGGGGCCGCGGTCAAGGGAAATTGGAAGAGGCGGCCCGGGGACCGCCTCTTGTTACTTCCTCGTCCCTCGATTGCCTCGTTGACGCATGAGACCCTTGGCTGGGCCCACGATCGCAACGAGCGCAAAGAAGACGAGAGGGATTACGAAGATCTTCCGGTACACCCATCCGTCTCCTGAAGGTGGTTGCTGCCTATCCTCTGACATTTGCTGTCTCCACAAGGTCTTCCTAGACCATACTCCCAGCACCTAAAACAGCAAGCCGCCCTTTCGGACGGCTTGCTGTTTTAAACGGATTCCGCTTACTGGAACTTGAAGGACGAGGTGAGGCGATCGTACACCGCTTCCTGGCCCATGGTGGCCGTGATGGTATAGACCTCTGTTTCGTGCAGGAATGCTGCGGCACGTGTGTCTCCCTCCTGCCCTGCCGGGTAGTTAGAGACCTTGAACTGCGTCGCGGACTCGCCTGCGATCGTGCGAGACGATTCGGCGATGCGTCCTGCGCGCAAATCTGCACGAAGTGCGTCGAGCACCTTCTCGAGCGACATGTTCACGCTCTCCATCTCGAACGTAACGGTTGCGAGGCAGCCGCCGGTCGAGTCGGTAACCCTGAGGCAGAGGGTGGTCGAGGGATCAACGGAGTTCGAAGAGACGGTCCAGTTATCTGGGTAGGAGAAACTGAAACCGAATTCTGAATTCTCGTACGTGCGATAGGTCTGCGACGCTGGAACCTGCTCGCCTGGCGCTGCTGGCGTGCCTGGCGTTACCGGACGGGGACGGACCGCCTCAGAAGCGTTCTCTGATGCGTCACGGAGCGCCGGAACGGTATCAAGGTATCCATGGTCCTCTGTCTGGCCCCACCACCAGAGGTAGGCATACGCACCGAGTGCAACAACGACGAGCACAGCGAGCATTATCTTGGTTCTTTTGGTGATCATATAAACGAACCGTAGCACGAAAGCCGCCCCGTGAAGGAGGGCTCTGTGCACAAGACAGCGTCTTACTTAAGGAACGGTCGGTATGTCGTAACCGTAATCTTCTGAAATGGTACCGGTGTAGATGTCGTAGACCGCCCACACCACTAACCCCACAAGCACTAGAATTAGTAGAAGTAGTTTCTTGTTCATGGCTGAAGTATAAACACAAAGCCACCGTAACGGTGGCTTTGTGCACTCCACACTTTTTAATCTAAGGCTCTAACGATACGTATGTGTGGGCCATGGTGCGTACAACCGCTCCAGTTCCCCACTCTCCCTCAAACGCGATTAGATCTCCGACAGCGAGGACGTGTGCACGATATGCCTTGAGGTAGCCGTCCACGTTCCCTTCTCTCGCTGAACGCACATTGATGAGCCGCTGCAACACGAGCGCATTGTTGTTTCCTTGCGTTATGGAGTTCACGATCTCCGGGAACGTCTTTAAATACAGAGCGTCTGTTCGATCCCGACCAGAATCTGAGTACACCATTACACCGGTATCCGTACCTCCTGTCTCTTGGTTATAGAAGTGCCGAGCGTCAAAGGCTCTTACTGGCGTTTCTTCCACCCTAAAAAACCAGTTCTCAGGATACGAGTACGCAAACCCGACAATTGTATCGACGGTCTGTGGCCAGTCATACGAATCGAAAGATACATTCTCTTGATATCCGATGCCCGAGATTTCCGCACAGTCGAGCATTCCTTCAGCGAAACGACCACGAGGAGAATGGATAGCAAGACGCAGAACCTGGCCACGTTTCCCGCCCACCCAGATTTCACGCACGATAGTACCCTGTTCGGCAAAATCAAGAATGTCTATTCCAGAACCATACTCAACAAAGTCCGCTGTGTATTCGTAAGAATCGTGTAGAGCTGCATGATACTCATCCGCGGACGTGAAAAATGTATCGAAGCGATAGAGCGCAAGCCAATCTACGTCTGCAATGCCTTCTTTCAGAAGAGTCTGCTCTTCAATCCTGGTTTCATCCACAGCCAGAAGAATCATGCCTTCCGTGCGGTCAGGTACCTGGATCACTTTCCACCACTCTGGCACTGGTAGACGATACGTAATGTCGTCTCGTAGGAGCTCTGCACCAATCTCGTCTGAATCAAGGTATCGCCAGGAAGATGGAATGTCTTCACACTTCTTATCGTTATTCTCAAAGGAGTACTGGTTGATACTAATTCGCTCGCTCGCTGGGGTACGTACGAGGACTAAATATCCCGCGTAACAGATTATGGCAAGTGCACCTATGGTAACCAGGGCCTTGAGCAAGGGGTTCATAGACTCCTAATACAACAAATACGCCGCCCTTGCAAGGGCGGCGTATTTGTTGTGCACAAGAGTCTCGATTACTTCCTACTAGCAATCATTTTCGTAGTAGCGTTTGAGGAACGTTTTGCTTGCATAACTCGAGGTACGCTATATTCCTTCCCGATCCTGAAGCCGGTACTTCTCAGGAACGAAATCCGCCCATCCTTCTTGCTTGAGTTCTGCTAGCTCTATCGCTTCTCTCTTTGATTCTATGTCGAAGAATGGGAAATCCTTCACGCCAGCAATATTCTGTTCGTTAATGTCGGTCTTCCCATCATCTTCAAGCGAAGCGCCGAGCGGCCGAGTGTCCATATTGTTCCCAATGATGCCAATCCACATCTTCAGCGCTGCTGCGTCGTATTTCCCCTCAAGCACTGATCGCTCCCCCGAGTCTTCAACTTTTTGGATTTTTTCATACTCTTTTGCAAGCAATTGTCGGGCCATTGACTGAGGCGTTAAATTAGAATCGCTCAAAACTTCGAGTTTTCGCGCTATTGCCTGAACGTCTACCACTTCACTAGCTTCGCTAGTTTCTACGGCCGAAACAGGAGCAATGACTTCATTCCTTTTAAACATTTCTCCGAATCCCATACAGGCTAAGAGTTAAGAATATGAAGAAAGTATGGCACGGCGCCCACACGGTGCATTCGTCGCTGGGGATAGATCCTAGCCGGCCTAATATAGAGCAAAAGAGCACCGCGCAGGTGCTCTTTTGCTCTTCATAAGGAAGCTCTACTTCCTGCTCGCGATGATATCCGCAGCGACGTTCGATGGCACCACCTCGTAGTGGTCGAACTCCATCGTCATCGATCCTCGACCTTCGGTCATGGAACGGAGCGTCGTGGTGTAGCCGAACATCTCAGAGAGCGGCACCTTGGCGTGAACCGCCTTGTTCATGCCGCGATCCTCCATGCTCTCGATAGCGCCACGCTTTCCAGAGAGGTTTCCGGTGATGTCACCCATAAACTGCTCAGGGATAACGACCTCGACGTTCATGATCGGCTCGAGGATAACCGGCCTCGCCTTCTGGGCAGCTTCCTGGAATGCCTGTGATGCCGCGATCTTGAAGGCGATTTCGGACGAGTCCACGTCATGGAACGATCCGTCATAGAGGTCGACGGACACATCCACCATCTGGAAGCCGGCGAGCACGCCGCGGTTCATAGCCTCCCTGATACCCTTCTCGATCGGGTTGAAGTACTCGGACGGGATAACGCCTCCCTTGATGTTGTTGATGAACTCGAAGTGATCCTCGCGGGTGATGTTCTTCGCGACCTTAGCCTCAGGATCAACAGGCTCCATGTGCTTGACCTTGATCTTCACGTGGCCGTACTGACCCTTACCTCCCGTCTGCTTGATGTACTTGTTATCGACATCCGCAGTGCCCATGATCGTCTCGCGGTATGCCACCTGCGGCTTGCCGACGTTCGCCTCGACGTTGAATTCGCGCTTCATGCGGTCAACGAGAATCTCGAGGTGGAGCTCGCCCATACCTGCCATGATGGTCTCGCCGGTCTCCTCGTCCGTGTTGATCTTGAAGGTTGGGTCCTCGTCAGAGAGCTTCCTGAGCGCCATGCCCATCTTCTCCTGGTCTGCCTTGGTCTTCGGCTCGATGCGGAGCGATACCACCGGCTCAGGGAACTTGATCTCCTCAAGGAGGATAGGGTTCGCCTCGTCGCAGAGCGTGTGCGAGGTCTTCGTGTCCTTAAGGCCCACGAACGACGCGATCTCTCCGGTGAATACCTTCTCCACCTCCTCTCGCTTGTCTGCCTGAAGGCGCACGATACGGCCGACGCGCTCCTTGGTGCCGGTGTTCGCGTTGTAGATGTAGGAACCAGCGGACACGGTACCCGCGTAGACGCGGAAGAACGTGAGCGCTCCCACGAACGGGTCGGTCTGAAGCTTGAAGGCGAGCGCCGTGAACGGCTCTGAGTCGTCTGCCTTGCGGAAGATCTCCTCGCCAGTCTTCGGATGGGTTCCCTTAACTGGAGGAAGGTCGAGGGGAGACGGAAGGTAGTCGACAACGGCGTCGAGTACGAGCTGCACGCCCTTGTTCTTAAGCGCGGAACCAGCGTAGACCGGAAAGATCTCGTTCGCGATGACCGCCTTGCGGAGGATAGCCTTGAGCTCCTCAAGCGACGGCTCGTTGCCCTCGAAGAATGCGTTCATGGCAGCCTCGTCGTGCTCGACGATGCGCTCGACGAATTCTGCACGGTACTTCTTGGCCTCTTCGACGTACTTCTCAGGAACCTCGCCTTCGATTACGTTCTCGCCCATAGCGCCCGAGAACGTGAACGCCTTCATGGAGAGGAGGTCAACGACGCCCTCGAAGTCCCCTTCGGCACCCATAGGAAGGTGTGCGCGGACAGCCTTCTTTGAAAGGCGGTCGAGGATGGACTGGTACGAGGTCTCGAAGTTAGCGCCGGTACGGTCGAGCTTGTTGATGAAACAGACACGTGGCACGCCAGCCTCGTCTGCGTAGCGCCAGTTGGTCTCTGATTGCGGCTCAACGCCAGCAACGCCGTCGAACACTACAACCGCGCCGTCGAGTACACGCATCGAGCGCTTCACCTCAGCGGTGAAGTCGATGTGTCCCGGAGTGTCGATCACGTTGAAGCGGTACTTCTTCGCGAGATCCTTCTTGTCCGGCTCGGAAGAGCGGGTCCAGAAACAGGTGATGGCAGCGGCGGTGATAGTGATGCCGCGCTCGCGCTCCTGCTCCATCCAGTCGGTCGTGGTCTCACCTTCGTGCACCTCGCCGATCTTGTGCTGGGAACCGGTATAGAAGAGCACGCGTTCAGAGGTCGTTGTCTTGCCGGCATCAACGTGGGCGATGATACCGAAGTTGCGCACTTTCTCGAGAGGATAATCGCGATTCATTTTGTAAGGGATATAAAGTAAAAAGCCGCCTGGGCGTTACGTACAAGATACGGAAAACGAGGACAAAACGCAAACGGGGTGCTACATTCCCTCAAGATTCTGAGGAGAACGACCATGACAACCAGTCCTTTGGGGAGAAAGCTCCGCGATCTCGGATTCAGGAAAGTGCCTGGAGTTGCAGTCTCGCAAGGACAAAAGGCACTTAGCCCGCCGAGCTTCTCTGCGCTAGGCGACCCTGCCATGACCTTTGCGACCGACGATCTCGGCCAATCATGGATGAGAGTCGGAACGGTGGACCTTTCATCGTTTGGATTTAACAATACATCCGAGCAAGTTCGTGAAGTGAGCGAAGCGATGGGGTTCAAGAAGAAGCCCTAATGAAAAGGGCGGCATCCGCGGATGCCGCCCTTTCTTGTCTTGAAGGCCCCCTTCAGAAATCGCGTTGCGGGCGAGGCCGTTCGGGCGCCGGCTCCTGAGGACTGGTTTCGCGACGCCGTGCGCCCTTGGAAGCTTCGCCTCCTTTCCGACCAGCCTGAGCCGCAAGACTGCGGTCCTGGCTGAACGAGCGTTTCCCGCTCGGAACCGAAGCGCCGCCCTTGCGGGCGATCTCACGCTGACGTTCGGGATCCATGGAGGCGAATCCCCTCTTACTCACCCCGGAAGCTCGCGGCGGAGTATCCTTGTCTTTCATGACGCTCTCTCCCTTAAGAACATGGCCGGAATGGCCCTGGTCTGGGCAGGAGTATACGCCTCTCAGTGTAGAGGTAAAGAAAAAGGGCGCGAACCTTTCAGTCCGCGCCCTTGCTCCTTGCGACCAGCACTTTCTCGAAGTGCTGGTAGTCCTTAACCGTGATCCAGTTACCTCCCCACACCCAGACCCTTTCGAGGAAGAGTTGCACCACAGGACCGCCCGGAATGATGGTGCCCGGAACCGAAAGGTCGTATGTCGCTCCCGAGGGTGAGATAATCCCCTTCTCATCCCTAAAGGGATTGAGTCGCGGATTCAGATCGAGCGCCCATCCGAAGGAGTGCTCGGACCAGCACAGGTCTTTCTTCCTCCCGATGGGACGGAAGTTGAAGGCCGACGAATTGTTGTCTGCCATCGAGGCCTCATCGTCCCAGCCGTACATCGATATCGGCTTGACCTTCTCAATAGGGAAACGTATCGCGAGGAGCCTCGCGAAGATTTCCTTGATCTCAGCCTTGAGACTCCGATGCACCACGAGCTGACCTCGATGTATCTGCCCGTCAAATGAGTAGTAGTACACCGTGAGTAGCGAGAGCTTCCTATACACCTTCGAGGGAATGGGTATCGGCGGGTTCTGTGTTGCCTCACGCAAGGAGGCGAAATTGCTGTCGATGATCAATGAAGACACAATAACCTCCTTTCATGAGTTTGTGTTCCATAGAGAACGGTACAGGAACCGTCATGAAATACAAGAAAAGCCCGCAGATGCGGGCTTTCTTCTCTACAAAACTCTGGATTACCAGGCGAAGTGCGCGAAGGCCTTGTTCGAGTCGGCCATGCGGTGCATGTCGTCCTTCTTCTTGATCGCGGAACCTTCGTTCTTTGCGGCCATGAGGATCTCCGAAGCGAGACGCTGCGCCATTGGCTTACCCTTCTGCGCGCGAGCGGCGTTGATGAGCCAGCGGTACGCGAGCGCGACGCGGCGCTGCTGCGGTACCTCGCGAGGAACCTGGTAGTTCGCACCGCCGACACGACGGGAACGGACCTCCATGAGAGGAGCAACGTTGCGGATCGCGGTCTCGAAGGTCTCGAGCGGGTCCATGTCCTGAGCCTTGATGATATCGAGGGCTCCGTACACGAGCTTGCGGGCAGTGTCCTTCTTGCCGTCCCACATAACGGTGTTGATGAAGCGAGAGATCGCCTCAGAACCGTACACGAGGTCCGGGCGGCGAGGATACTTGTTCTTTACTGGGTGTCGCATGATTGAGAATGAAAACTATGCCTTTGGCTTCTTAGCACCGTACTTCGAGCGTCCCTTGCGGCGCTTGTCGAGACCTGCGGTGTCGAGGCGTCCACGGACGATGGTGTACTGGACACCGATGTCCTTCACGCGGCCGCCACGGAGCATAACCACCGAGTGCTCCTGGAGGTTGTGTCCCTCACCCGGGATGTAGGCGGTTACCTCCATCTGGTTGGTGAGCTTCACGCGAGCGATCTTACGAATAGCCGAGTTAGGCTTACGGGGAGTCTTTGTCGTCACCTTCACGCACACGCCGCGCTTGAACGGAGCCGGGTAGAACGTAGGGCGGTTCTTGAGGGTGTTGAAACCACGTCCAAGAGCCACGACCTTCGTCTTGCGACTGGTAGTCTTGCGGGCCTTCTTTGTGAGCTGATTGATGGTCGACATGGATTGAAGTAAAAACTCCCCGGGGGAGTCAAAAGCACTATATAAGAGCTCGTCCGTAAATGCAAACTGCCGCCGGACTACACTCGTATCATATATATATAGGTATAGCTTCACTATTACCAACCGGGGCGATATAGGGACCTTTATATAAAGTAGTAGCCCCCGAATCTCTTCGGGGGCTATCCAGACTAGGCGACCGATACGGTCAGGCCCGGCTCGATCGAATCGACCAGCACCCATGAGCGTACCCAGCTCAGGGAACGATTGCGGAGAGGGTAGAGGCGACTCGTTACCTCTGCCTTAACCATCATTCCCTTCTCCGGCAGAGTCTGCCCGGGACGGAAATGTGCGTAGCGCGTGATAGATGCGCTCAGCATGGTTAACCGCCCCACTTGAAGGGAAGGATCGATGGTCCCTCCCTGCTTGAGGCCGATCTGGACGAGGCCGCCGGGGAGAGTGACGATCGAATCGACCACGCCTTCCATCGGACCGTCGTCCTGAACCTTGGTGAGGAGCGGGACGTTCACCCAATGGTAGCTGAGTATCCCGATGATGAGCGCCGCGATCGCGATGCCAGCAACAATAGATAGGATCATTTCTTATGTCTCCGTGACTGAATCCAAATGAACCATACCACGAATTTTTGATAATGTAAGTGATGACTATTAAGGACATGTTCCTCTACCTATTAGTTGACACTCTGCATATTTAGTGTTAAATCTCAAATCAGGAATCTGCCCTTTGAAAGGGCGAACGAGCAAAAGGAAATAGACCATGACCGACTCGATTGGTTACTTCGTGCCGGGCATGTATGCTCAGGCGCTTCGCGATGCCGGCCTCACTCTTGTGCCGGGAACGACCAAGAACATCGAAGGAGACCACGGCCATTTCGTTATCGACGGATTCCTGATCCGTGGACGAAGCCGGAAACTCGAAAGCATCCTGAAGGAACTTGGCTTAGAGAAGCGTGGCCTCGGCTTCTTCAACTGGACCAGCCGGTGCTGTTACATCTACGGCCCGGACCCAGTGGTTGCGATCCAATGGAATTATCTGCTGGCTCATGATCCCGTTCAGCATCACGCTCTCCGGGAAGCTATCGAGCGCTCCATCGAACAGCTTTCGTCGCTCACCGGCAAGAGAGTCGCCCTGCATATGCCGGAAGATCGCATCTTTGCGCCATTCCGTCATACCGAGAAAGCCGTCAACATCGTTCTCGGTGCCTTCCCTCCCGGGAAGTCCGAGACTTCTACGATAGCTACCTTGGCGATGCGCACTGAAAGTCAGTACTTCATCCGCGATCGACCGACCATCGGATACGGTACGGTCGTACGAAACGCTGATGGCATCGCCATCGGCCAGATCGTTCACGACACGCTCTATCTGTTCTTAAGCCTGAACGAAGGGACGCTGAAACATTTCCCCGATGCCGCACTACGCGTGTATCGGGATATGATCGCTACCTGCTGGAAGGCGTATCTCGAACGGGGTGAAGAAAAGGCTGATGAGCCCGTCACTGATCCGGCGCTGCTTGTTGAGGCTACTGCTTCTTGGACTGATGTCGGGGAAAAAGAACTCGACGGAATGATCAAGGACCACGAAGAGAAGGTGCGGGAAGCTGAAAAGGCATACCACACCGCCTTGGCGGAACTGAAGATGTGGCAGATCACGAAGATCGGCGCGCGGCGATATATCGAAAACAATATAGCGGCGCACTCTCATCCTGAGTGGATCGCATCATGGCAGACGGTCCTCGACCATCCGCTCACTGATTCGATCATCGTAAAAGACCTCGGTCTGCATCTCACCACGAAACCTGTGGTGCTTGAGCATGAAGGAGTCAGGTATCCCCTCGGCTCCTTCACGATGCGCGCGGACGGCGCCGGCATGATCTCGATATGGTGTAACGATTCACGCCATCCTGAACGTGTCCCGCATCCGCACATCTCCGCATTTGGGAGCGTCTGCTATGGAAACCTCTCCCTGTTAGTTCAGGAAGAGATATTCATGCGTCGCAACTACCCGCAAGCGCTGCGCTACCTGCTCGACTGGATTCAGGAGGGCTACGATCCGAACACGACGACAACCCCATTAACTGAATGGCCACCGGAGGTCGCATGACACGACTGAACCACTCGCATCAAGCGAGTCTGTTCGACCCGAGGCTCGCCCGCACCGTGCACCTCATCGGTGTCGGTTCGGTCGGGAGCTGGGTCGCGGTGATGCTCGCACGCGTGGGCATCACCGACATTCACGTCTGGGATGGCGACTCCGTCGCCTCCCACAACGTTCCGATGTCTGCATACGGAAAGAGTGACATCGGCAAAGTGAAGGTTATCGCGCTCCAGGAACTGATCGAAAGAGAAACGGGAGTGCGCATCACGATCCACGAAAAGATGTACGAGGGCGAACCGTTGAGGAACGCCTCCGTCATCTCGTGCGTGGATACCATGATGGCCCGCTCGGTCATCTGGAATGCAGCAAAGCGTAAGCCGACCATCGACTTCTTCGGCGACACTCGGCTGAACGCGGCGTTTATCGACATCCTGTCGATCGCGCCGTGTAAGGCTGAGGAGATCAAGGACTACGAGTCGCTCTCGTTCTCGGACGAGGATGCTCAGACGCAAGTCTGTGGTATGCACGGCATCGTGTTTGCCACCTCGCGTGCGGCGGGAGTTATCGTCGCAAACCTCACCCGCTTCTGGACCTACGGGATGAAGGAATGGCGAGTAACCGAGCGGTGTGATACGCTCCAACGGGTCTTCTAGCACAGGGAACTACAGAAGATGAAAGTCAAAGTCAAAGTCGTACCGACCTCGGGCGACTCCCGCGAGGTCGAGGTCGAGGCGACCATGACCTCGCTCAGGGACGTGCTTCGCGAAGCCGGTATCTCGGCCGATGCGACGCATTTCCAGTACGCGGTCGACGGCCGGCCCCAGGACAACCTGGACGCCGCCATCTCCGACGGCTCGTCGCTCGTCATCACTGAAAAGGCTCGGGGTTCCTAGAACCCTGTTCGCCTGACAGCCGAAGCCCCCGGTAACCATCCCGGGGGCTTTTTGTATTCTCTTCATGCTATCCCTTTAGGGGAACAGGCTCCGGGTTTTCTGTACGAGGGCGTTAAGGAATACTCGTACCTCCATCGTCCAGCTTGAGCCAATCGGCACCGGGAGTGTCTCCGCTTCTAACTGGGAAACGCCCGTGAGCTCGATCGGGACCGATGTGTTCAAGGAGAACGACGGACGCTCGAGCGGCGTCGTGGTTGCGACCGTTGAGCTCGACGTCGATGCGTTCTGTATCGAGGAAAGTATTGGTGATATCAGTCGCGTTACTTCCTTCTGAAGCGCATCGGACGGACGGCTCGTCGTGGCAGTCTTTGCTGTCATAGTCGTGGCTGCAGCAGGCCGTGGAACGGAAACAGGCGCAACTGGCTTTGCGGGCGCCGAAGCTTTTACCGGAGTCGAAACCGGTTTCACTGCTACCTTGGGTACTTCTTTCTTCGGTGCTGCTTGCTGCGGATACGGTGCCGCAAATATCTGCACCGTGAACGTTGCGTCCTTCCCTTTGTAGACGCCGTTGGCTACGCCGATACCGATCTCCGTGAAATCGGTGCGGAGAATGTTCGCACGATGCCCAGGAGACCCCATGAATGCGTCGACGACCTGCTCCGCATCTGTCCGGTTCACCACGAGGTTCTCGCCGATGATGAGGTACTTGTACCCTGCCTTCCCTACCCAGTGCATGGGCGTAACACCGTCAGGCGATACGTGCGCATAGTAGCCGTTGGCGGCCATGTCCTGCGCTTTCATCTGAGCTGCCTGGTCGAGGAGCGAGTTCCGCTGAAGGGCCGGAATATCTTTCTCGCTACGCTCCTTATTCGTAAGGGTCGCGACCTCTGCTGCGCTCACCGCAGCGGGATTCTGCGGAGACTCGAGGAGTGGTGCGGTTACGACCGCAAGCACACCAACGCCTCCAACGAGCACGAGGAGTCCTGCGAACGGAATGATGTTCTTGCGAAAGTCAGGCTGGCGCATGATGCTTTATATAATGCAATAAAATGTATAAATTGCAACACATTTAGTGTGCGGTGCCGAGGTACGGGATATCGAGCGACTTCTTCCGGTCCCTGGTCGCTGGCAGGAATCCTGGCGCGACCTTCGTCCGGTACGCCGCCTCGGGACGCACGAGTGCCTGCATGCTCGAACCAAGGTACATGGTATTACGTCCGTACCTCTGATTAACCGAGTCCTGTGCACGGAACGCAGCCTCTCTCTCCCGGCTCTGTGCGTACGCACCGAAGAGATCAGGGGTGACCGCGTCTTCGCTTCTCAGACACCTGAGCGTCACGCCGGATGCGCGATACGGAATGCCCTCTGCATACACTTCGTCGAAACGTGTGCGGATAGCTTTTAGGATTTCGGGCGGTGCGTCGTATGCTGCGGACAAGTCGAGCTGCACGCCGTGATACGTGAACTCTTGTGTCTTCAGATAAAAACTAAGTGCGCTCGCCTTCATGCCTACGCGCCGTATCTTCGCGCACGCCCCCTCAACGTTCTTAGACAATTGCGAGAAGATAAAATCCCGATCGGAAGAAGGCGGCGTGAAGGTGCGCGTCATCATAACGGAGTGCGGCTTCGCATGCGCACCCACAGAAAGATCGAGCGCGGGATACCCCTGAAGCTCGAGCCAGGTATCGCGCACCGTCTTCCCGAACCCATGCTCCTTCAGCCATGGGTCTGGTTTCTGTATAAAGTCGAACGCCGTTATAACACCGAGTCCGCGTAAGCGCGTTGAGAGCGCCCCGCCAAGTCCCCAGATGTCGTAGATCTCCGTATCCTTGAGCACCTCTTCGATGCGCTCCTTAGGGAGCGGCGTGAAGCCTCCCGGCTTGTTCCGTTTCGACGCGACCTTGGCGAGCGTCTTTGACGGCGCGAGCCCTACGCCGAACGTGATGCCGAGGCTAAGTTCAAGCTTCTCCTGTATCGCTTCGGCGATCTCTTCGTACGCCTGTCCACGACTCTCGTTGAGTCCCGTTATGTCGGCGAAGCACTCGTCGATGCTGTATTCCTCGACCTTGGTCGTGAAGGTCTTCGCGATCGCATACATCCTGCGCGCATAGATCGAATACGCCGTATAGTCTCCGGCGAGCACAATGACGCCCGGACACGTCCTTCTAATCTCCTGCATTGGCATGCCGCGATGAGCGCCGAGCATCTTCGCTTCCTTCGAGAGCGACGTCGCCGCTCCCCGCTCCCCTCCCGTAACGACCGGCTTCCCGCGGAGCTTCCAATCCTTCGCCTGCTCAACCGATGCGAAGAACGAATCTCCGTCGAAGTGCACGATCGCCCGAGGGTACGAGCTCGACTGGTCCATATTATTTGTACGTACGGAACGTGGACGATACCTTCCCCACGATCTCTCCCTCTTTGGGATAGATATCGGGATACCTATCATTCGCTGCCTCGAGATAGAACGTCTTCCCTCTCTTTCGTAGATACTTGAGCGTATAGCCGTCCTCCGTGAGCGCAACGACGATATCGCCCGGCTTGTAATCCTGCGTACGTTCGAAGATAACCATGTCCCCACTCTGAATCCCGGCATCTTCCATAGAGTCCCCTTCGACCGTGAGCAGGTAGCTCGCGTTCGGATTCCCGATCAGGTAATCCCCGATTGCAACCGTGTCAGCAAGCTCTTCTTCTGCGGGCGCTGCGAACCCGGCACGCACATGCCCTAACAGAGGAACGGAGAAAAGACCTGGCGCAGGTATGAGCTTCCCGGTCCCGTCCTTCGTTACGTATCCTTCCTCGATAAGCCTTTGAGATACGTAGAACGCAGAACTGCGGCTTGAAAGGTTGAAAAGCTTGAGCATCTCCGTGATGCTCGGCATACGCCTATTCTTCCTATAGAAGGAGAGGAGTTTCTCACGCCTTACGAGGAGCGATTCCCTGCCGTTATTCATCCTTACAGTGTATTCGAACAATCGTTCGAATACAAGGAAATCCCCTACGCAAATATCTCCTGCAGCATCTCCTCGCCGAGCGCCGAAAGGAGTGCCATGGCAGCAGGCTGGTCGCTCCCGTATCCTTGCGAGATCTTTCCCTGCTGATGCTTGAGAAACTCGACGGTACTCTCCTTATCATGACCGCGCTTCAAGAATGTCGCGCCCTTGTTGAGCATGTTTGTAATCTTAGGGAGCGCCTTGTCTATCACCTTTATGAAGCGAGCCTCGGGAGTATCACGCCGCTCATACGCATCAATCGTTTCGCCAAGCCATGGCAGTTCGGCATCGAACTCGCTCCGCAGGCGAAGAAGCGCTTCAGCCTCACGCTCTTCCTTGCTCGTATAGTCGGCGTCAGAGAGGATATTTGCGGTGGGCGTGTCTCCTGCATACACTTCCACAAAATCGTGGACGAGCGCGAACTGCGCTATCTTCCCCCTATCAAGCTCGGGGGCGAATCGTTCAGCGAATGCACAGGCAACCAGCCCGAGCATAACGGTATGGTCCGTGTCTGATTCCGGAGTCACTCCGTCCGGATGACAGGTGATGCGATTCACCCTCCCGAAGGCGAGCGAAAGTTCTCCGAGATCAATAATGGCCTGAACGGCTTCTTTAGTGAGCTCAGGCTTTTGCATACCGCTAGATACCGACCAGGAACCGGAATACGGAACGGATCAGGAGTCCGAAGGGTGCGGAAAGGAAGTACGAAAACAAAAACAGAATCAGTACGAGCGAAAGGATGCCCCCTGCCTGGATACGATCCTCTACTTCACGAAGCTTCATGGAAGCCTTGAACGGCAGGATGCCGCGCAAGACCGTGAAGCCGTCGAGCGGCGGTATCGGGAGAAGATTAAAGATACCCAGCGAGAGGTTCACGAGCGTCACTAGTGAGGCGAGCGTACCGAACTCGACCATCCCCGCTCCGAACGCGAAGCGTGCGATAAGCGCGAAGAGTACCGCGATGAAGAGGTTCACCGCGACGCCGGCGACGCCAACGATCGCCTCGCCCCAACGCTGGTTCTTCAGGTTATAGGGGTTATAGGGCACCGGCTTCGCCCATCCAAAGAGAAAGCTCGAATTCGTAAGGACGAGAACGGCCGGAATGAGGATCGATCCCACCGGATCGATGTGCCGGATAGGATTCAGGGACAAACGCCCCTGCAGCTTGGCCGTGGGATCGCCGAGCGCGTTCGCAGCCCAGCCATGCGCCACCTCATGGATGATGACCGAGATAACGAGGACGATAACGGTGAAAATGGTGGTTTCCATGCAGGCGTTGCCTAACTACGTGCCCGTATGCTAGCATGCGGGGACTATGGCACGCGAATGCGCAGTAACCGGAAAGTCGACCCAGATTGGCGGGCGGTACTCTAACCGTACCCGTGCAACCCAGTTCAACCCAACCGGAAAGGTACGCCGCCAGGCTAACCTCCAGAAGCGCCGCATCTTCGTAGCGGAGCTCGGCAAGATGCTCCTCATCGACATCTCAGCGAAGGGTATGCGCCACATCAAGAAGAACGGCGCCTTCGCCACCCTGAAGAAGGCAGGCGTCATCAAGATCAAGTAGGAACGAGCCGGAAACACCGGCTCGTTCCTTATATACGTGAAAGGCCCGCCTCATGAGGCGGGCCTTGTCTCAGGTCATCGGCAAGCCGAACAGAAGACGGTTATTGCGATCCCGTAATCGGATCGCTCTCTTCCCGAGAAAATCTTCTTCGGTTAGCGGATAGGCAATCTGGAGATGTGCGGCAGTCCGCATCTCGGCAGCGGTGTCGTTGTCGGCGAAGATGCTGATGAGCGCGACTTCGTTGTTCCCTGCACTCGCATCGCATCTCTCAAGCGTATACGGCGGACCTTCTTGATTCGTGGAATCGCTATTCGGTTGGGACATGACTCCCTCTCCCTGTAACTAAGAACTAGATATGCCCCACAAAGAGTAAACGCCTCTTCATCTGCCTGGTCAACCTTGGACTATTTCTGCACCACGGCCCTCCCGTCACTCACGAACGTGATCGTCCCTTCGTTGATCGTCGAGACGAGCGATGCGCCCGATTCGAGTATGCGCACAACGATATCTGCGTTCGGGTGTCCGTAGGAGTTATCCTTCCCTGCCGACACAACCACGATCCCCGGATCAACTGCCGCGAGGAACGCAGGACTCGTCGAGGTCTTCGAGCCATGGTGCCCCGCCTTTAGCACGTCGCTTTTCAGCGTATCTCCGTATCGCTTCACGATTCGTTCCTCTACCCATGCAGGCGCATCGCCCGTAAGCATAAATTCGGTCTCGCCATACACGAGCCGCAGAGAGACTGACGCATCATTTGTCTCGCGCAGTGATTCGGCATTCTCTTCGGGATGCAGGACGTCAGCGTATGCACCGTTCCCAAGGTGTAAGCGCATGCCGCTCCGCAAGAGACTCTCCTGTACTCCGCGCTCCTGGTCGACTGAATTTTCAAGATGCTCATAGGTGCTCGTATTCCCGACCTTCTCCTGGTCGAAGAAGTACGTCACCGAATACCTATCAAGCACCGCAGGGAGCCCGCCGATGTGATCGGCATCAGGGTGCGTCGCCAAGACAACGTCGATACTCCGATCCAAGGGACCCATAGCGCGCGGCAGCTCGCGGAGCACGGAACGATCCTTCCCGCCGTCGATAAGCATTTCGATTCCGGTCGGTCCTTCGATAAGGATCGCGTCGCCCTGCCCCACATCAAGGAACGAGACCGTGAGATTTGCTGTCTGCGGTCGATAGAGATAGCTAAATACTGCAGCGTTCAGCATCAGCAGCACTAAAGACGCAAGAACAAGCGCAACACTCGGGATCCGGGTCTTCATATCCTCATAATGGCACGTACGCGATATACTGCTCGCACATCTAATCCGGAATCCTATGTCCTACACCGCCCGTACATTTGCCCTCCCTGAACTGAAAGGGCTCTCGCCTGAACAGATAGCCGTGCACCTCGCGCTCTACGAAGGGTACGTGAAGCACACGAACCTCATTCTCGACACGATCCAGAAGCTCCGCACGGAAGACGCGGACGGGAATGCGTTCGTGATGAACGAGCTCCGCCGCAGGCTCGGCTTCGAGTTCGACGGCATGCGCATGCACGAGTACTACTTCGAGCAGTTCGAAGGCGGCACGCAGCCATCAGGCGCAGCGCTACAGAAAGCAGCGAGCGACAAGTACGGAAGCTGGGACGGTTTCATCGCGCACATAAAGGAAGTGGCCGGCACGCGCGGCATTGGCTGGGTCGTGGTGTATCACGATCCGAAAGCCGCGACGCTGCACACCGCATTCGTGAACGACCATGAGCTCGGACAGCTCTCGGGCCTTCCTATCCTCCTTGCAGTTGATCTCTGGGAACACGCGTACATGGTTGACTACAAGCCCGCGGAGAAGAAGACTTACGTCGAGGCGTTCCTGGAAAACGTGAACTGGAGCGTCGTTGAGGGACGGCTCGCTCTCTAGGGTTCCTATCGCACGAATGCCGGCGAAGCCTCTCGCTTCGCCGGCATTTTTGCTACAACGTAGCCCAGTCCGAGATACACAGCAATCGTGATAAGGAATGGAAATTTCGGTACCGCTACTGACGCGACCGGGAGCGTACTCGCGAACTCTGCTATCCAGATGATGAACGAAAGGACGGCATGTGCGGGAAGGCCCGCGAACGGGGCGAGCGCTGGCAGCACCATGCCGATGCCTCCCGCGAGCGCCGCGAGCAGCATGGCGAGAGGGACGAACGGGAGCACAAGAAGATTGGCGGGTATTGATACGAGCGAGAAGAGGCCTGTCTGGAATAAGAGGAGCGGCAGTACCGCTATCTGAGCCGCAAGCGTAGCGGCGAGCAGTTCGCGCCAGAATGCGCTCCTGATTTTCGTGAACCGCGCTTCAAGTATCGGCGCGAGCAATATGAGGCCAAGCGTCGCGACGAAAGAAAGCTGGAAGCCCGGATCGAATGCGAGGAGTAACGGGTTCATGAACAGCATGAGCACCGCGACGACTAAGAGCGCTCTCACCACGGCATACGTCCTGCCGGTCGCACGTGCAACGAGCGCGAGTCCGGCCATGAGGCCCGCTCTAACGCTTGCCGCCCCGGCACCCGCCGCGAGCACGAAGAGCGCGATCGTGATGCCAGCAGCAATCGCACTCCCCCGTCTTGGGAGGAACGACAGGGAGCGCATCACTCCCTCTGCAACGATCATCACGTTGTAGCCCGAGAGAACCACGATATGCACGAGGCCCGTAACAATGAACGCGTCGAGAAGCTTAGGGCCGAGACCCTGCTTCCCGCCTGTTAGCAGTCCATTCGCGAGCGACGCCCCTGGCTCGGGTATCGCTCGCGCGAGGCCTTCTTGGAACTGATGCTTCCCGTTGAGGAGAGTCTGCGTGATTAGGGAGGTGATTCCCTCCCGCGGCGCAATGGTATCTATCGATGCCGATTCTACGAGCGCGAAGATCCCTTCCTTTGCGAGGAATCGATCGTATCGAAAAGTCCTTCCCGTATCCGTCTCGAACGGTTCGGGGTATGCGAGCGTTCCGCGAATCGCTACACGAGAGCCGTACTCGATCTCAGGGTAGAGCGGTGCAATCGCGAGTGCGTTCGTTCGCTCTCCGCTATCTTCTACCTTGATAGTTACTCTCTGCGTTGTTTCCCGTATATCGGGCTCTCTACTCACGACGCCCTCAAGCACAACCTCGGTGCCGATACGAGAGGCGAACGTTTCCGGCAAAGACGAAGGTGCGAGCATCACCCGCCCCGCCCCGATAGCGACACCAAGGAGCGCTACAGCACAGGCTCCATACAGAACCCTGCGCGCATGCATCCACGCAAGAACGAAAATACCCGAAAGGAGGAGGGCGAACACAAGTACCTGCCAGGGGAAAAAGAAAAACGAGCGGCACAAAAGGCCGCCCGTGAATCCTAGTGGTCCCGCAACGAGGAGCGTTCGGCTCATCTGCGAATAGTAGCAGCCTGGATGCGACCTTCTCGATGTTTCTTCGAGAGCATCGCGAGGAACTCCTTTGGCTGCGGCTTCTGACACTCGGCCATCAGGTCTTTCAGCTGGCGTGCTTTTCCAAGCATGGATCGCAATCGCGGCTTGCCCTTATGCATCTCGATCCTCATCTTGAAGGTCGTCCCTTCAGGAGTGAAGAAATTCACGGCGGCATAAGGACTCGTGACGCTTCCACAAACCGGTTCAATCACCGGCCTATCGATGCGCATCTGTTCCCATACGCCCATACCGAGGGTATACGCGGTGCGGTAGTCCTGGCCAGGGTTGCGCAGCATCGAGTCGATAGCTAAGGCCGTCTCGATCGCCGCGCGGTTGTCATAGTCAAGAAGGTGGTTCCGGAACTCTGCCGAAATACCTTTTGGACCCGTCTGTTTCATAAAAGAGCGCTCCCTGAAAAACATTCGTCCGGTTTGATCCGGACCTACAGAGAACCCTACGCCTGTACCGCGACTGCGTCAAACGCCGCGATCCATCGCCTCGTTCGCAAGTCGATCTGCATCTTTATTGAAATCTCGATATACGTGCTCGAACGCAACTGACTTGAACAGCCGTACGAGCTCCCCCACCCGTGCCGCGAGCGGTTTTAGTCCCGGGTGCTTTAATTTCCATTCTCCTGTCATCTGCTTCACCACGAGCATGCTGTCCATGCGGACGAGCACCTCTGCCTGACTCGTCTTCGATTCGAGCATCGCTGCTAACGTCTCGAGCGCACGGAGCACTGCCGTGTACTCCGCGACATTGTTCGTAGCTACTCCGAGGAATTCAGAGACGGTAGCTACCGTATCCCCTTCCTCGTTCCGGATAATGGCACCGCTGCCCGCAGGGCCCGGGTTGCCGCGGGAACCGCCGTCGCCGTATATGGTGAAACGCATAGCCCTGAGTATAGCAATTAGCCCAGCGCGATGATGCGCAGCCGGATCGGCTGCCCGCGCGAAAAGGTATCCTCCTCGAGATGCGCGAGGAGCGAGATGCGCTGTCCCTTCTCAAGCTTCGCGCACGCGTCGCCGAGCTGGCGCTTCGCATAGAACGTCATTGCTTCTATCGGCACCTCCGGAAACTCGTCGTGTCCGCGCCCGATAGCCAGACGCAGGTGCTCCTCTGCTTTCCCGAACCACGACACCTGCTCGAGACGCACGTCATGGAACGCGATCGCGGGCTTGCTGTTGCCCATGCCGAACGGCGCGAGCATCTGAAGCTTCTTCAGCACTTCTTTCGATACCGCTTCTGGTGTCATGAGGGCGTCAGCGCGCACCGCTTCGCGCTCATCCTCCTTCGGCAGCGAGGCGAGGGTCTTTGAGAGCCGCTCCTCGAGATCGAAGACCGCATCGGGCGCAACCGAGAACCCGCCCGATGCCTTGTGCCCGCCAAACCCGAGAAACGTGTCGCCTGCCGCACGCATGAGCTCAACGACGTTTGCGTTCCCTGGTCCCGAACGGCACGATCCCTTCATCGTGTCGTTCCCTTCGCGCCCCCATAAAAACACCGGGCGGCCGTACTCCTCAGCGATGCCATTAGCAACAAGACCTAAGAGCCCCGGCCGCCAGTCCGGATCTCCCATCGCGATAACCCCGGACAGTTCCTTCCCTTCCATCTTCCGCTCAAGGAGGCGCTCGTGCACCGCGCGCGTAATGGCTCCGGCAGACGCGCGTCGGGAACGATTCAGCGCCTCGAGCTTCTTTGCGAGCAGATCCGCTTCCGACTCGCTCGTGGTTGATAAGAGGAGGAAGGCATCGCGCGGATCTCCCATCCGCGACGCGGCGTTGATGCGCGGCGCGATCATGAAACCGACGTCGCCCTCCTCGATCTTCCCTTGATTCACCCGGGCCGCCTTGCAGAGCTTTATGAGCCCGATGCGCGGAGACTTCCTCATAACGAGAAGCCCGTAAGACGCGATGACACGGTTCTCTCCCGTGAGCGGCACCATGTCGGCGATCGTCGAGAGTCCTGCCATATCAAGGAGCCACTTCTCCCATCCCTCAGGAATGAGATCGCGTCCGGGAAACCCGATCGCGAGCGTTGCACACACAAGTTTCCATGCAACGCCGGCACCGCAGAGACTCTTGTACGGATACGTCTCGTCAGGCCTCGCGTTCGGGTTAAGGATCGCGAACGCAGGCGGCAGTTCCTCTGCCGGAAGGTGGTGATCGGTGACGATCACTTCCATGCCGAGCTCGTTCGCGCGCGCGACCGCTGCAACGTCCGTAATTCCCGAGTCAACGGTCACCACGAGCGTCACGCCTTCCGAAGCCAGCTTCTCGAGTCCCGGAATATTCACGCCGTACCCTTCGTTATGCCGGTGCGGGATATAGTTCACGAAATTCGCGCCTGCTTTCTTCAGGAAGTCATGGAGGAGCACGCCGCCCGGGATGCCGTCGCAGTCATAGTCGCTCCACACGCAGATCTTCTCGCTTGAAGCGATAGCGGCAGCTAGCCGCTCCGCAGCCCTCGGCATATCGAGCATGAGCATCGGGTCATGGATGTGCTCGTCGTACGAAGGCGAGAGGAAGGCTTCCGCGTCTTTCGCGGTTGTGATGCCCCGGCGGGCGAGCAATGCGGCCGTGATGTCGTCGTATGCCCGAAGCGCTTCGCGGGCAGAATCGTCTATCGGATCATGGAGCGGGAACATGTCGGGTCATTGTATCAAAATTGGCTACCGAGGTATCATTTCCTCATGGAAGACAGCGTTTTCACTAAGATCATCAAGCGAGAGCTGCCGGGAGAGATCGTCTACGAGGACGACGTGGTGGTGGGCATCCTTAACATCTTCCCAAACATAGAAGGCGAGATGATGGTGATACCTAAAGAACAGGTAGCCTACTTCGCGGATCTTGATGATGAGACCTATGCCCACCTTATGTCAGTGGTAAAGCGCATGGCCAAGGTTCTCGACGTTACGTTCAATACGCTTCGTACGTGTGTCGTTATCGAAGGGTTCGATGTCCCGCACATTCACGTGCGCCTATACCCCGTCCAGACCGGGCGTCTCGAGCTCAAGCACTCCCCGCAAGCAACCCCGGAAGAACTTAGGACCGTTGGCGATAAGATCCGCTCGCATCTCTCCTAACGGAGTACGTCGAGTCCCGGAAGCGTTCCCTTCGCCAGGAAGTCGAGCATGGCGCCGCCTCCGGTGGAGATGAAGGAGAACTGGTCGGAGATACCGAGCTTCTCTATCGCTGCTACGGTATCTCCCCCACCCACGATAGAGCGCGCCTTGGACGACGCGATCACGCGCGCGACTGCTTCGGTCCCTTGCACGAACCCGTTCTCATAGTTTCCGAGGGGTCCGTTCCAGAGAATGGTCTTCGCCTTTTGTGCGTGCGTGGCGATAAGCGCGACCGTCTTCGGACCATCGTCAAGAATGGTCTCGGTTGGATTCACATCTTGTATCTCCGCGACCCTTCCGCTTGAGACCGGCTCTCCGGCGTGCGTCACGACATAATCTACCGGCAATAACAGCTTCCTGTTGCCCATCAGGGTTTTCAGTTCTGTCTTGTCGGCGCCCGACACCAAGGACTTCCCAACCGGCCTTCCGCTCGCCTGCATGAAATCGTTCGCAAGCGCGCCGCCCACGAACACGCGCTCGTAAGACGTAAGAAGCTTCTTCAGTACCGGCTCTTTCGTTCCGAATTTCGCGCCGCCGATAATCGCGAGCGATGGCTTCCCGGGCTTCAGGGCCTTTGAGAGTTCCCGCACTTCCTCTTCGACAAGGAATCCCGCGTAGGACGGCAAGAACTCCGGAACCCCCACAACTGAGGCGTGCGGACGATGGCACACGTCGAACGAGTCCTCGACGAACACGTCCGCCAAATCTGCCAGCGCTGCAGCGAACTCCCGCTGATTCCGTTGCTCTCCGGTATCGCGTCTCAGGTTCTCGAGCATGAGCACGCCGCCCGGGGGAAGCTGGCGTACCGCGTCGCGTGCCTTGGGGCCCGTGGTAACCGGACAGAATGTAAGGTCCGGAATGAATTCCTTCATAGCGCGATATACGGGCTCCAGGGTTTCCGTTCCCTTGTCGCCGATGTGACCGATGAGCACCACGCGCGCATGGCGCTTCCGTAGGTATTCGATCGTCGGGAGCGCGCGCCTGAGTCTGAAGCTTCCGGCAACTTCTCCTTGCTGCACGGGCACGTTCAATGCGCACCGGACCAGTACCGGAATATTCTCGAGCACCTTGATGCTACGAACGCTTCGCATGCCTTCAGTATAGAGGAGAAGCGCTACAGACTCGACTGAATCTCCTCGAACCACAGCCGGTATCCCTCGGAGGAGGGGTGCAGTCCGTCTGCCGCGAGGTATATTTCCGGCTTCTCATTGATGATTTTCGTGGCAGGCGAATTACCGAAATTCACATAGGTTACGCCTTCCTCTTTTGCGATGCGCGCGAAGGTCTCGTGATACTCGTTGTTCAAGCGCGTATGGAAGGGACGCACGGGCCACGGGAACAGCGTAGCGCCGCCCACATCCCCTGCCGAGATAATCACGACCTTCTGGGCGTCCGGGAGATTCTGAATCGCCGCACGAAGTTCTTCGCCCGCGTCTTCGGCCGGCTTGAAACGGATGATGTCGTTGCCGCCAATCTGGATAAGGATCAGACCGTACGAGGAAAGAGTGGCGTTTTTTCTTTGTGTATTCAAATCACTCGTCACAGCACCCGAGACCGCGTAGTTCTCTACACGGTCTGCCTGAAGGAAAGTACTCACGCGCCCCGCAACGCTCTCTTCCGGCCGATCCGCACCGATACCAACAGCCGTGCTGTCTCCGAGCACGAGTACGGAATTCTCCCCTTCCCCAGCCTTCTCGTAGGCGACGGTCGAGTTAATGATCCTCTTC
Organism: Patescibacteria group bacterium; assembly: GCA_040384725.1. GTDB lineage: Bacteria > Patescibacteriota > Minisyncoccia > Phycocordibacterales > Phycocordibacteraceae > C7867-001. Next base: position 23,639 of record JAZKIS010000005.1, read on the forward strand.
GAAACCTGCACGGTCATAAAAAACTTGATACCCCAATACGCAACTAAAAGCAGGGCGAGCCCGCCGAGCACGAAAAGAGTGATGCGCATGAGAAGAGGTTAGGTGAAGTCCGATACTACCGGACGCGGTATGAAGCGTAGGTTAGGATACTGCCTTCACGAGCGCCGTGAATCCAGCAACATCTGTTGACGCACGTCCCACGAGGAACCCGTCGATGCCTGTACCTGCCGCGAGCGAGCGAGCGTTACTCGCGTCAACCGATCCACCGTACAGAACACGGACCTTCAGGTTCGCACGGCCTGGCATGAAGTCCGTAAGCACCTTCCTGATATAGAGGATCATCTCTGAGAGATCGTTCGGCGTTATCGCCTCGAGCTCTGACTTGCCGATAGCCCAGATAGGCTCGTACGCAATAACAACAGAGAGACGCTCCTTTGTTGAGAGCGACGCCATAACGGCGCTCAGCTGCGCACGCACGTGTTTCAGATAGTGCGCCTCGGGGTCGCGATCTATCTCCCCGATGCAGACGATAGGGGTCATGCCGTGCGCGAGCGCATGGCGGGCCTTTTCGGTAACGACCTCGTCCGATTCTCCGCGAGCACGACGCTCCGAGTGCCCGACTATCACATAGGAGACTCCGAGGTCCTTGAGGAGTCCTGCGGCCACTTCCCCGGTCTCGGCTCCCCCGACAGTTATCGATACGTCCTGAGCACCGAGCTTCAATGCTTCTTTCGCTTCAGACTTTGAGGGCGCAATAAACCCTATATGCGGAGCAGCAGGAGCGATAACGATCTCATGATCTCCTTTGCTTGCGAGGCGCTTGGCACTTACGCAGAGCGCCTTGGCCTTCGTTTTTGATTCTACGTAGGCCTTCCAGTTTCCGACGATGAGCATGGCTAAATCGTAGCATGCCGGGGTATGGGTTCGGCCTCTAGGCCCACAGCAATAAACAGAAAACCCACCGAAGCGGGAATTCCGCTGGCGGGTTACAACCCATCATAGCCAATTGGCGAAGCACAGCCGTCGTCCCAAGTTGCGTTGAACTTCCAGATTGAGCCTTGCTCAGCAGCTTCACGCATCCATTCGGATAGACTCTTGCCATCAAGGCCTTCTGTGTAAATCGCTTGATCCACGCTGTGCGAGGGTGCTGACCCAGGCTTCGTACTTTCATTTTTCCAGTCAGGACGGCTGTCTGCACCAAAGGCAACAAAGTACACTGTGCCGCAGATATCTTGCTTGGCAAAATACTTCTTTACGTACTCCTGGAACGCAGCAGGGGTCTCGCCAAGCTTGTCTGCAAGAATTGCAGTTATGCTACCGGACTTTCTCATGTCGAATCCTTTCTCGAATCTAGACAGAACCTACCATATGTTGCAGACAGGTTCCAGCATCGTCCCAAACAGCTCTCCCGGCCGTTAGCAGGCGATATACTGTTGCTATGCAGTATTGGATTACGCGAATGTCACATCCCGTCCGAGGACTGAAGTATGCGTTTATGCATGACGACGCGATCCGTATCGAGGCTGCCTTGGCGGCCATTGGTCTGCCGGTCGTCTACTTCCTATTCAATCTTTCTGCGAGCGAGCTCTTATTGCTCGTGTTCTGCTGGTTTTTCGTGATGGTTACCGAGCTCCAGAACACAGCGATCGAAGTGGCCCTCACAAAGATTCACCCTGAGCACGACGAGGCTATCGGGCGCAGCAAGGACCTGGCTGCCGCGGCCGTTGTATGGGCTTCGGTATTCGGCGTCGTATGCCTAGCGTTCGTGATTCTAAACTAGCAGCCGAACCCTAGTCCTCCCGCCAATCGAGGAATACGAAGTCGCTTGAGGTCTGCGGAGTGAAGGGTGGCGGATCAGTAGAGAGATTGCGGTCGTACGCATCGATACGGTTCTGATATCCCCCGTCATCAACCGAGCCGCATCCTCCGTTCACCCACTTGGTTCCGGTGCGGAGGTTCGAGACCGTCGTGCCGAGTATCGTAAGGGTCCCGCGGGGCTCATAGCTGCTCGGACACGCATAGAGATTCCTCCCGAACGCCCCGTTCTGCGCAACGAAGATGCCGTTCAGTGTCATGTTCTGCGGAGAGTCTGGCGTAATGAGGACATTATTCTCTGCGATAACCGTAAGGCCGTCGGTTCCGTCCGTAACGGCATACGTTAAATTATCCGGAAGCATAACGTTCGGCGCGATCCCTGTGTTTACGGTATTCGCCGCAATCACCGTTACCTTACTGTCGACAACCCCTTCTATCCAAACATTGTCCTCGACATAGATGAGTCCGCAGTCGCTCGGGAGCGTTAGCGTACTGTAGAAGCTCTCGCTCGCGATGAGCGTACGGTCCGGAATATCATCATCTTCCTCTTCCGCGTTAATAGACGTCGATGTTAGAGACGTGGTCGATGACACCCTTCGCACCGTTACCGTGTTGTTCCCGTTAAAGATGAGGTGGTAGCCGCGCCAGTAGTTCGCCTGACTCTGGTTTGTGCCGCTGCTGTAGCGCGCAAGATAGCGTCCGCTCGCAATCGCCTTGGTCTTCAGGCTTCCGAAGTCTGCCGCGATGCCCGCGAAATCTACCTGCGGTATCGGATAATCCCACAGCGTCTGGTTCGTACCTGCGCCCCATACGCCAGGTCTGGTCTGGCTCGACGAACAGCCGAAGGAACTCGTGCATAGCCAGGACGACAGCGAGCTGGTAACAGAAGAGTTCGCGCTCCCGTCCATGCGGATGCCGCCGTTGCTGTGATAGGGGCCGAGGATGATGCGGTCATCGCCTGCCCATACCGTGCTGTTGAGGACATAGGAGTAACGAGCGACCGTGGGCTGCGCGTAGCGCGCATGGATGGTCTTTGAGATAGTCGGCGCTTCGGCAGGAGTACCCGTTGAGCTTATGTCGATCGAGGTGATGGTACCGCACGACGAGTTGCCCGAGATCTCAAGTTCGATGGTACCGGTCTGCCCTCCCTCCGGATCGTTATACGCAATGGTATAGGGACCGTTTACGCCAGTACCGTTCTGCAGGTCCGTCGGGTAGTGCGCGAGGAACCAGCGATAGTACTCGAGCCCGGCTTCAGCGATCGCAGTCGCGCGCGTGCTCGAGGTCGCCGCGGTCTGCGCCCGGTTCTCGGTGAGCACGAATGCCGAAAGCGCGCCGAGGACGGTTACGAAAATCGCCCCGAAGACGATCGCGAGGAGCATGAGGTAGCCGCGGACGGGAGTGTGCGTCTTCATAGCTATTCGTTATAGAGATTACGGAGCGTCGCCGCACCCTCAAGTATCAGGATGTTCGGTGCGCGCAGGGGGTTTATGTCGACATCGAGCCGGGTACGCACCGAGCGCACGCTTGCGATATCGATCGTTCCGGACAGCAGCGTGCCTGCCTCGTCGTAATACCGGAACACGGGTGTCGATGTCGCATTCTTCACCCATGTCGCGATTATCGATGATGCCTCGGGCTGCCCAGTATAGGACGGCGGGTTCCCTGTCGCGTCCGTGACACCTCGGTACAGGGTGCCGTTCGACACATAGAAGCGCACGCGCTCAACGGAATTGTCGACATCAAGGTCGCTGTAGAATGTCACGCTCGACGTCGCTGCCGCGAGAATCGGGTACGACCCGTCTTCCCCGTAGGACGCTTCTCTGAGCGCCGCGAGCGAATCATTGAGACCTCGCGATGCGCTATCGACCGCGGTCGTCGCCTCGAGAAGGAAGGCGTTCGATTTATAGAAGTACGAAATCATCGAAAGCACGCCGACGCCGACGAGGCCCGTGATCCCGACCACGACGAGCATCTCCATGAGGGTTAGTCCGCGAGCGGGACGGGTACGGTGCATAGGAATCATTGCAGGATAAGAATCGATTCCAGGATTCCTGCCGGCTCGAGCGTGAACGGCGGAGATGAGGAAGCGCTCACTACAGCATACCCGGAAACGACGAGCGAGTAGACATCCCACTCAAGCGACAGTGCGTTCACGCCCGTGGCTCCCGTCGTACTCGCTACGATAGTCTTGTAAATCGCGCTTCCTCCGCCCGTCGTCCCCTTCTTCTTGGCGCCGGTGAGCGTGAACGCCACGTTCGGAAGAGGGATCGGCCCCTGTCTAAAAACAATCTGCCAGTCGAGCACCTGAGGCGTCGAAAGGCCGTCACCGACAAGATCCGCCCGGAGCGCAAGCGCGGTATAGGTAGTGGTCGAGACCGACGTAAGGTTTATCGGGAACGCGGTAAAGCCGGTGCTGTTGCCCGGAAGCGCGCTGTCCGGAAGAATCCCGCCCGCGCCATCCGTTACCTGTATCCGGAATGTCGTACCGGCAGGAACAGACGTATTCGCGCTCGCGCTCGTCCACTCAGAAAGATACACAGGACTCGTACTCGTCGCCCGTGCGTTCCCCGAGAGCGCATACGAGCCCGGAGCACCCGAAAGCGAGAGCGCTCCCCCGGCGACCTGCGTCGACACTGAACTCGCGATACCGGAAGCGTTTGCGAACGTATCGCTTGACGTTGCGGTTCGTATCGGCGAGAAGGTTTTGAGCGTAAGGGTCGACAGCAGGTCGATCGCGAAGGTGCTCGTAGTTGTCTGGTTCAAAGCGACCGTGAGATAGCCAGGCGTTGGGTTCTGATTCGTCGCATCGCGCGCGTACGTCTGTGCCGTTGAGTAGCCGTCCTTTGATACCGTGATCCGGTAATCGGTTGAGGTGGGAGCGCCCGGAAGAGACACGCTGCCCGCAATATCGGTGAAGGTAGTGAAATCCACCGACGGCACCACGCTCGGATTCTGTATGCGCACCGAAGCGCCGGCAACGGCGACTCCTGCGGCATCGACCGCGTTGATGCGGAGCGTCCCGCCGCCGGTCGTCGTCTCGATCGAAGGCGGCGCGATGTTTGAGATGATCGCTACCTCACGCACCTCGGAACGGAAAATGTACGACGTCGTGATGCGTACGCGCTTGTAGTCGGTCGTGATGCCGTTCGAGTCGCCCGACCCGCTTCCGTCCTTCGCATCGTCCACATACTCAACGAGCGTACGCACGGTGTACGGAATGCCGTTCAGGGTTGTGGTTGCGAACTGCGCGACAGGGCCCGCGGGAATGCCGCCTACAGTTCCCACGGAGCTATACGGTAACGAGCGCATGTACTCCATCTGCGTCGTAGCGACCGCCGTGGCTCCCGCCTTCGCTTTTGCTGACGACGAGATGAGGAGGGACGCGCGCAAAAGGCCGAAGAGCGCGAGGAAGACGATGAGCACGAGCGCGATCCCGACAATGACATCCATCAGTGACATTCCTCGCGGTGCGTTCATAGACGTATGATAACGCACCGCTGTGCTCCCTAGCTGCTTCGGCGGCCTGGCTTCAGAAGCTTCGATAGGAGCGCGAAGAGCTCGAGCCCCTCTTGGCGCGTTATGTGCATCTCGGCATCCTCGTCCGGACCGGTTACGAACAGCACTATGCCGGGAACCCCGTGCACTGGCTCTTCGCTCGCGCGTACATAGACATCATTCCCTTTCTCGTTCCTGAATCGGATTGATACTACTTTTCCTATCGCCATATGCAGGCAGTGTAGCGCGATTGGTGGCATGGAACGACATCTGAATTTTTCTTTGTAAAGAAAGTGCCGTCCGGGGTTAGCCGGACGGCGTTCTTCTAGGTTGTACGGAACCGGCGTGCACCAGTCCACCCGTCCCCTTCTGCCATGGGGTAGTTGTACCAGCCGCGGGCGCACCAGTTGTCCATCATGTGACAGAACGAGGCCAGCTCGTTCATCACGCGACGCTTGCTCGAGTAATCCTTGTACTCGCCTTCGACGTAGGTCAGGCCGTTGAGTTGCTCGGGAGTAAGACTGATCCCGTACTCTACCAGCTTCTGCTCGCGGAATGCCTGGAACTCTTCCTTCGTGGCGAGCCCTTCCCGATTCGAGACGGTGCCGTCCTGATTGACCTGAATGCGCCAAGGCTTCTCCAGGTCGTGCAGGAAGAACACCAGCAGCGCGTCCGAGAGCGAGAACGGTAGAGGTCTGCCGAACGAGGCCACACACGGGTACAAGACACGGCCGAAGTTCATGCCATCGGTGACATGGTCGATGTACCCGCCGTCCCACGTCTGATGGTTGTGAGTGGAGCCGCGTGCCCTCTCGAAGAGAGGTCGGTGTTCATCCAGAATGCGCTTACAGGCGCTACGGTTTGGTTCGTCGATGAGAGCTACAAGCTCATCGAGCGTGAGGTATTCAGGCGTTTCGCCCATTGCTCAGTTCCTTTCAAAGAGCTGGGTCTACAATATCACTTTTACTAAAATTGGGCTGGATGTTGGGTTAGATCTTATCCGAGAGCGAGTAGATTGGCGTAATCATCGCCATCGCGAATACACCCACGGCACTGCCGATGAAGAGCATGAGTATCGGCTCGATGATCGTGGAGAGGTCTTTGGTGCGTTCCTCAACGTCGTTCTCGTAGTATTGTGCGACCTGACTGAGCATGTCCGCGACCTTTCCGGTCTCCTCACCCACCGCGATCATATCGCCCACGAATACCGGATAGAGTTTCGAATGGTCCGTGAACGAGACCGAGAGCGGCTCGCCCTTGCGGACGCGCTCTTCTGCCTCCTTCACTACTTTTCCGAATGAGTTGTCGCCGACCACCTCTCCGGCAATCGAGAGCGCTGAGAGCATCTCAACCCCTGACGAGAGGAGCGAGGACATCGCGCGAGCGGCTCTGGCGCTCATGGTCTCGCGCACGAGCTCGCCGATAACGGGAATCCGGAGCGAGAGAAAGAGAGTGATACGGCTTCCGATCTTCGATTTGAGAAAGAAGATGAATCCCGTTATGAATGCCACGAGCATCACGAACACGAGGATGGCGTTCGATGCCATGAAGTCGGACGTGCCGATGATTACCTTTGTCGCGGTCGGGAGCTCGACGTTTAGCTCCTTGAACGTGCTCGAGAGCGTCGGCACCACGAAGATCATCATGAGGATACCGATCACGATAATCGCGAAGAGGATGATCATCGGATAGATCATCGCGCCTTTCACCTTCTTCTGGAGCGCGTTCGCCTTGTCCATCTGGCGCGCAACCACCGCAAGCGCATCAGCCAAGGTTCCTGACTCCTCGCCTGCCTTGCTCATCGCGATGAAGAGATCCGAGAATACCTTTCGATGGCGCGCGAGCGCCTCGTGGAACGAGGAACCTTTCTTCACCTCCTCCTCGAGATCCATCACGATCTTCTTGAGCGCCCTGTTCTTCGTCTGACGCTCGATAACGGAGAGCGCGCGTGTAAGCGTAAGGCCCGCTGCGATCATCGCCGCAAGGTTCTTCGTGAAGGTGATCTTCTCGTCAGTCTTCACGCCTGTGCCGATGGTCATCTGTGTCCACGCGGGCAGCATGGTGCCGCTTCCCTCTTGTACCGAGACGACGACAGCGCCTTCTTTCTCTACCTGCTCGTATACCGCGAAGCGTGACGGCGCATCAAGGACACGCTTTATCTCTTCTCCTTCGGGACTCTTCGAGGTTACGCGAAATTTCATAGAAGAATCGTAGCATGCAAAACGAAAGGCCCGGATCCCTCTTGGAGATCCGGGCCCGCGCGGGGCGCTGTGCAGCTAGCGCGGCGGCCGCGACTGGAATGCACCGACGATCCAGCAGGAACCGAAGGCGAAGCCCGCGATGCATCCGAGCACGCGGAACAGGTCGAATCCGGCGAAGGCTGCCAGCGTGGCGATAGCGGTCGAGATGAGGACGGCAACCAGCCGCTCGTTCTGCGTCGCGGCGATGATGTAGCCGAAGTAGCCGGTGACGGCGGCGCCAACAATCCAGATCCAGACCGGGACCGTGACGGTTGAGAGGGTCAAGATCGCGGCACTGGCGGTGAGGATGTAGGCGACGAGTCCGAAGGCTCCGGCGATGGCAGCCGCGATGAGGGCAGATCTGTTCATGGACGTATCTCCTGAAGCGCATGTCTGGGTGTCAGACAATAGTGCCGTGCTTCCTTGCACGTTATACGCCTATAAAACCCAAATGCAACCCATTATTCAGAAACCGCCCTTAACACTTCCTCGACCGACGTGATGCCGCGCGTGGACTTGTAGAGTCCGTCCTCGAGCATGGTGAGCATGCCTTCTTTCCGGGCCTGCGCTTCGATTGCGTCCGGTGCCGCATTATGGAGTATGAGCTCGCGCAGCGCAGGAGAGAGCATAAGCACCTCGTGGATGCCGATTCGGCCTGAGTATCCGTCCTCGCACTGTGCAGACGGCACCGGCTTATAGAACGGGACCGCATCCATAGTCGTTCCTTCTTTCACGAGCTTCTCTTCGAGGAGCGCTTTCATGACGTTGTCGAACTTATCGCCACTCGCGACCTTCTCACGCTCAACCGCGTCGAGTGCGTACTGCTCCTTGCCGTCGCACAGGCGTCGGACGAGGCGCTGGCCCATAACCATGCGGAGCGTTGAGACGAGGAGGAACGGTTCCACGCCCATATCCATGAGACGAGGGATGGCACCGGCTGCGGAGTTCGTGTGAATGGTCGAGAGCACGAGGTGTCCCGTAAGCGCGGCATTGATCGCAAGAGATGCCGTCTCTGCATCGCGGATCTCTCCCACCATAATGATGTTCGGGTCCTGGCGAAGGAGCGCACGGAGGCCGTTCGCGAACGTAAACCCTATGGCGGGGTTCACCTGTGTCTGGTTCACCCGCTTCATCTGGTACTCGATCGGGTCCTCCACGGTGGAGATGTTCACGTCCGGCGTATTCAAAATATCGAGGATCGTGTAGAGGGTCGTGGTCTTTCCGGAACCAGTCGGTCCAGAGATCAGGATGATGCCCGTCGTCTGTTTCATAGACTGGTGCACGCGCTCGAGCCCGGAGCCATGGAACCCGAGCACGTCGAGGGTGAATCCTTCGCCGGTCTCTCTCAAAAGACGCATGACGATCTTCTCGCCGTAGTACGTCGGCAGCAACGACACGCGGAAGGACACCTTGTCCGCCTCGGTCTCCATCTTGAAGCGGCCGTCCTGCGGCAGGCGCTTCTCGTCAAGCTTCAGGTTGGCGAGCACCTTGATGCGCGCGGTTATACCGGGAGCTGCCGTGCGCGGCAATGTCATCGCGTCATGCAGCACGCCGTCGATGCGGTAGCGCACCAACACTTCCTGCTCCATTGGCTCGATATGGATGTCGGATGCCTTCTGGATGATGGCGTGGCGAAGCAACGTATCAACGATGCGCACGATCGGCAGGTCCTCTGCCATCTTCTTGAGGTCCTCGCCCGACGCATCGTCTCCCGGCTGTCCGTCCTTTATTAGGTTGATGCGGCCGGCTTCGGTCGTGATGAGGTCGCCGAACTCCTCCTTCAGGGACTTCTGGTACTGCAGGAGCACGTTCTTCAAAGACTCATCGTCCGTAAGTCGTGGAAGGATCTTGAGTCCGGTCGTCTTCCGGACCGAGTCGATGGCCGGAAGGTCCTCCGTATCGAGCATCGCCACCTCGAGCGAGCTTCCGTCCTTCTTGAACGCAACGATGGAGTGCGTACGCGCGATTGGCTCCGGGATCAACGAGAGGACGTTCAGGTCGATCTTCTTGTCCTTCAGGTTCACGAACGGAATGCCAAGCACGTACGCCTTGATTCGTCGAAGGCTGTCGCTTGAAAGAAGTCCCTGCGCAATCAATATGTCGCCGATGGATTGCTTCTTTCGTTTCGCTTCCTCGTCTGCAGCATCGACATCCTTCCGAGACACGAGTCCGGAGTCGAGAATGAATTCTTTGAGTTCGCTTTCAGAGACCTGCATGCCGTTTGTATACAAAGTATAGCGCGGTGCCGCATGTTTCTCGCGCACCTATATAGGTACGGAGCGTGGAAAAGAAAAAGCCGCGCGGTGGTGTGCCGCGCGACTCATCATTGCCGAAATATCGAACGGCTAGTTTCCCGTATTCGGAAGCAGGATGGCGAGCTGCTGTCCGAAGCGCGGGTTCATTTCGGATTCATCCCAGCCGCCGAGCAGAGCGAGATCGAAGTTTCCCTCGTGCACGCTCCAGATCATCTCCGCGAGAAGTTGGGTATTCAAACCTTGCGGAAGTTCGTTTCTGCTGGCAGCAAGCGCGAGCAACCGTTCGATCGTGCCGACCAGGGTGTATTTCACCTTCGTGAGATACCGGGCGACCGCAGGGACGCGCTGCCAAGCCGACACCGTCAGCATGCCGGCGAGCGGCATATTCTCGACATAGAACCGGTAGTCGAGAGCGCTGATCGCATGGATGCGTTCCCGAATCGGACGGTTGCCTTCGGCGAGCGCATTCGCTTCGGTTTCCCGTTCGCGAAACTTCATCTCGACGACCGCGATGAACAGCTCAGCCTTGCTCCCGAAGTTCGCGAATATGGCGCCGGTCGACATGTCGAGGACTGGGTCTTTCGCGATGTCCCGGATTGTCGTCAGGTCGTATCCCTTCTCGACGAAGAGTTTACATGCTGCTGCGAGCACCTTTGCCCGAGTCTTCACCTTTGCGGCCTGACGCCTATTGAGGCCTGGCGCTTCGGCTTGTTCTGTCTGATCGGTCATCTAACTGCCCTCCAAATGCAGTGTACTCTCTAAGGAACGCTCGCTTCATACGCCTGGAATCAGGCTAGCGTTGAGTGGATAAAACCATTTATAGGCCATGGAGTCAAATACACAAGGCACAATAGAAAACACCCGCAACTGCAAGCAGTGCGGGCGTTTTCGTCTCATAGCTGAAGTTGGATCAGCCGGCGTTGGCAGGGATGTAGCGATTGCGCCAGAAGCGACGATCGTAGCGATCACCCGCGTAGACCAGCACCGTGACCTGGCTGCGGTCGGTGTCGGTGGCGAGCGCCGTCCGCAGGTCGATGGTCTCGCCGAAGCGATTGCCGTCCTTGGTGCGGTAGATCTTCATGCCCTGGTGCTTGTTCGCCGCGGCGAACTGCACCGCCGGCTTGTAGCCGATCAGAGTGGCCAGGTCGTCGTTGGGTTCGATCGTGCCGTGGGGCTGATTGATCGCCATGACGATGACGGTCCCCGCGAAGAGCGCGGCGAGTGCGCCGCCGCCGCGCTTGAGCATGCGCTTCTGGTTGGGATCGAGGCGCTTGGACGTCGTGGCGGCGTTGCTGGTGTGGCGGCCATCCATCAGGATGTCGGTCATTGGTCGCTTCCTTCGAAAATGAGACGAGTTACAAGGATCAATGAAGTCCTGCAATCGTCTCGGTTGAGAAAATGTAGTCCTTACGCAAGCTGAGAATAGAGTACCTCAGTTGCTTATATTGTCAATATATACCCTTTCTGTCTCAATGGGCTTCATTGACGCTTTACCTATATATGGTATCTTCTCCCTATCTGGAATGTCCGCACCCGCGGGCATTTATTTTTAGGAATCCAGAGATACGTGCGAAAATAGAATAATAGAGTGCGAACAACTAAATACAGGACCTATGTTGGATCTCAAAACAATCAATTCAGTGCTCGGCGAGTTCGAGGAGCGTGGCATCACCAAGGAGACTATGGTGGACGCTATCGAGCAGGCCATGGCAACGGCCTATAAGAAGGAGTACGGAAAGCGCGGCCAGGTGGTACGCGGCATGCTCGACATGGATTCGGGCACCGTTACCTTCGAGCAGGTGAAGACTATCGTGGACGACACGATGGTGCGTTTCCCTGAAGAGGGCGAAGAGGAGCACGAGCTCCCGGCGCATCACCCGCACTTCGACCGCGAGGAGGAGGTCGCTGAAGGCGAGCTCCCCCGCTACGACGCCGAGAAGCACATCCTTCTCGAAGACGCGAAGCGCATCAAGCGCACCGCGGAACTCGGCGAAGAGATCATCTTCCCGCTCGAGCCGCAGGACGACTTCGGTCGCATCGCCGCACAGACCGCGAAGCAGGTGGTGATTCAGAAGATCCGCGAGGCTGAGAAGCTTTCTATCCTCGACGAGTTCGGGCACAAGAAGGGCGAGATCGTCACCGGTATCGTGCAGCGCGCAGAGCGCGGCGCGATCTTCGTCGACCTCGGACGCGCGACCGGTATCATCCCCTACGAGGAGCAGATCCCGGGAGAGCGCTATCGTCCAGGAGAGCGCATCAGCGCCTACCTCTACGCCGTAGACGAGGGATTCCGTGGCGTGTATCTGCGCCTCTCGCGCAGCCATCCTCGCTTCCTCACCCGTCTCTTCGAGATGGAGGTGCCTGAGCTCGCAGCAGGTGCTATCGAGATCAAGGGCCTCGCCCGCGAGCCAGGAAGCCGCACCAAGATCGCGATCGCCTCGAACGATCCGCATGTCGATCCCGTTGGCTCACTCGTTGGCCAGCGTGGCGTCCGTGTCTCGACCGTTATGGCAGCCCTCGGCGGCGAGCGCATCGACATCATCGAGTGGTCCGAGGACCAGGCAGCCTACATCAAGGAATCCCTTTCCCCGGCAACCATCATTGAGGTTGTCCTCGACGAGGAAGGACATCGCGCGAGCGTTACCGTTACCGAAGACCAGCAGTCTCTTGCTATCGGTCGTGGCGGCCAGAACGTCCGTCTCGCCGCGAAGCTCACCGGCTGGAACATCGACATCATGGCGGTCGGCGGCGCGAGCGTCGCTGAGACTGAGGCTCCAACGGAAACCGTTGAGGGCGCATCTGACGAGTCAGTGACAGCCATCGAGAGCCAGGAGGATATGGACCCAGCGGTAGCCGCCGGTATCGATCCGACCGAGACCGAGTCCGTTATCACCGAGGACGACCAGGCTGACGGCGCACTCACCGTTGAAGACGAGACTACCCTTACCGACAACGGCTCCGTTGCGGACGCTGAAGAGGCGCGCGACGAGTCCGCAGCATAGTACTCTCTACCCTATGAACCTTCTTCACGACATCACACCGGGCACGAAGGACGAGATGAACGTGATCATCGAGATTCCTCGCGGCTCGCACAACAAGTATGAGATAGATAAGGAGACGGGCATCATCGCGCTCGATCGCGTACTGCATACCGCGCAGACCTATCCGTTTGATTACGGCTTCGTGCCGCAGACGCTCTGGGATGACGGCGATGCGCTCGACGTTGTACTTCTCACGACCAATCCCCTTCTTCCGGGCATCCTGGTCCGTGCGCGCCCTATCGCAACCCTTCCTATGGTTGATGGCGGCGATTCGGACGAGAAGATCCTCGCCGTGCCGATCGCCGATCCGCGCTTCGGCGACGTGCAGGACCTCAGCGACGTGAACAAGCACACGCTCAAGGAGATCGCGCACTTCTTCGAGACCTACAAGAAGATCCAGAACAAGGAAGTGTCTCTTGGCGCCTGGGCGGACAAGGCAGCCGCGCAGGCGGCGTTCGATCGCTCCGTAGCGATGTATCAGGAGAAGAAAGCAGCGTAATAAGTGCTTGAGAAAACCCGGGTCTCTCATGAGACCCGGGTTTTCTCATATCCCCACCGGAGAGCTGCCACTCCCTCCTGTCCCCTATACTTAGGGCATACCTAATCAATCATCTATGGACCAAGCACCAGATCAGAACATGAACCCGGGGAGCGTTACCCCTCCTCCAGCGACAGCGCCTATGGCAAACGAGCCAGCGAAGCCCGCTGCATTCGGTTCGATCCTCGGCATCGTTCTCATCGTCGCCATCCTCGTTGCCGGTGCGTTCTACGTATGGAACGAGCGCCTTGGCATGAATGAGATGCCCGAGAACGGCGTCCGTGGCGAGATCCTTCCTGATGGCTCGATGCCAACCGTCGAAGGTGCCGCTGACATCGAAGAAGGAGAGAACGGCCCGATTCCCCAGTAGAGCATCTACGGAGCAGAAAGCGCCTCGCAATGCGAGGCGCTTTCTCTTATCTCGGGAGCTTTGGTACTATGACTGAACTATGGAACACCGAACTACAAATCCCCGTGCGATGCTCGTGCCGATGGTCGTGGAGAAGACGCAGTTCGGTGAGCGCGGCTACGACATCTACTCGCGCCTCTTGAAAGACCGCATCGTGTTCCTTGGCGGGGGTATCGACGACGATATGGCGAACCTCATCATCGCGCAGCTTCTCTTTCTCGAGTCCGAGGACCCGAAGAAGGATATCTCCCTCTATGTGAACTCTCCGGGCGGCTCGGTTACGGCCGGTCTCGCGATCCTCGACACCATGAATCACGTGAAGCCGGACGTCTCCACGGTTTGCGTGGGTATGGCTGCGTCCGCTGCAGCCGTTATCCTCGCGGCTGGCGCTAAGGGCAAACGTTATGCCCTTCCGAACGCTGAAGTTATGATCCATCAGCCATGGGGCGGCGCGCAAGGACAGGCGACCGATATCGAGATCACCGCGAAGCACATCCTCCTCACCCGCGACCGTTTGAACAAGATCCTCGCGAAGTCGACCGGGCAGCCGCTCGCGAAGATCGAGAAGGACGTCGATCGCGATTACTTCATGATGGCAGAGGATGCTAAGAAATACGGACTCGTAGATCAGGTCTACAAGAGCAAGTAACCGATCTCTAAGAAACGACATGGCCGCTCCTTAGGGGGTGGCCATTCGATTTGCGAAACTGGCAAAAAGTGTTATTTTATAAGGGTTCCAGGGGATTCTTATACGCAGAAACGGCTGAAACGCTGCATTCCCGAACCTAATTGCTTGCAAACCTCTTCGTGTACGCACAGAGAGTCCCATCCACCGGTATGTCCATAAAGATAGTCTTGAGTCTTCTCGCCCTTTCGGGTCTCGCCGGCATCGTGCTCGGATACGTGCTCCGTCTTTTGATAGCGCTCGGCCAGCGCGGATCGCTCGAGCTCGAAGTGAAGCAGAAGATGCTTGAAGCCAAAGAACGCGCGAGTCGCGTACTTGAAGACGCAGAAGACCGCGCCAAGAAGCTTGAAGGAGAACGCATGCACCCTCTCAAGGAGCGCGAGGAGAAGCTCGCGAAAGCTGCGGACCGCATCAACAAGCGCGAAGAGTTCCTCGACGAGCGCGAGCGAGCACTTACGAGCGAGGCTGAGGACGTGAAAAGCCGGGAGAACGAGGTGGCGAATCTCAAGCGCGACGCCGAGAAACTGCGTGACGAGCGCCGCCAGGAACTTGCACGCGTCTCGCACCTCTCAGAGAAGGATGCGAAAGCGATGCTTTTAAAGGACCTTGAGGACAGCCACGAGGAGAGCGTGCTCGCGCGTCTTCAGAAGCTCGAAGCGCATGGCCGCGAACAGCTCGAAGGTAAGGCTCGTTCCATACTCCTCTCCGTTATTCACCGCATGGGCGGTGCCGTTAACAGCGAGGTTATGACGCTGTCCGTTCAGATCCCTTCCGAGGAAGTGAAGGGCAAGATCATCGGCAAGGAAGGCCGCAATATCAAGGCCTTCGAGCGCGCGACCGGTGTCGACGTGATTATCGACGACGCGCCTGACAAGATAACGCTCTCTTCGTTCGATCCGCTCCGTCGCCATACCGCAAAGCTTGCGCTCGAGAACCTCATCGCAGACGGCCGTATCCAGCCTGCAAAGATCGAAGAAGCGGTCGAGAAGGCAAAGGCTGAGATCGCCGAGATGGTTAAGCAGAAGGGCGAGGAAGCGGCATACGAAGTAGGCGTTATCGGCCTCGATCCGCGCCTCATCGCGCTTCTTGGACGCCTTAACTTCCGTACCAGCTACGGGCAGAACGTACTCCAGCACTCTATCGAGATGGCTCACATCGCCGGCATGCTCGCCGCAGAGCTTGGCGCGAATGCGGACATTGCCAAGACCGGTGCCCTTCTCCACGACATCGGAAAGGCAGTGGACCACGAGCTCGAGGGCACGCATGTGGAGATCGGCCGCCGTATTCTTGAGAAGTTCGGCGTTGATAAGGCGGTTATCCAGGCGATGCAGTCCCATCATGAGGAATATCCGTACGAGACCGCGGAATCAATGATCGTGCAGGTGGCAGACGCGATCTCCGCAGGACGTCCGGGAGCGCGTCGCGACACCGTTGAGCGCTATCTTGAACGCTTAGGCGACCTGGAGCGCATCGCGCGTGGGTATGAAGGCGTTGAGAAGGTATACGCCATCTCTGCCGGACGCGAGATCCGCATATTCGTGAACCCAGGAAAGGTTACGGACCTCGCGATGCATCGGATGGCACGTGATATCGCTGAACGCGTGCAGAAGGAGTTGAAATACCCCGGAGAAATCAAGGTGAACGTGATTCGCGAGAACAGAGTCGTCGAGTTCGCACGATAAGAAAAAGGCCCCGGGATTCCCGGGGCCTTTGCGTAGTGCCTAGTCATGCCCAACCAGCTTCAGGCATGCGGCCTTGATGCTGACGCCCTGCTGAGGTCGAAGCACGAAGATATCTCCTCCTCTGTTCCTGACGACCAGGTGCGTTACCGCAACTCGCTCGTCTTTGCCCCATGCGAAGTTTGAATGCAGCGCATTGAGCGCGGCAAGGATTCTTCCTCCAAGAGGGGACTCCGGCGAGCCTTCAAGCGCAACGACGTACTGGTCGTCACCGCTTTCTATCCGCATCCACCATTGATCTCCATTGAATTCTAGGAACTGACCGAGCGATCCAGTGTTCAGAACGCTCACATCAACAACCAGTTCCTCGGAGAATTTCGACGTGATCGCCCACAGCCAGGGCATTTCTCTGAAAACCCTTGCAATGCCTCGTCCTTTTCCGAACATGGCAACCTTCTTTCTGGGACTCCGTCCCCCTGAGCCCTCCGGGCGCTGAAAATATCTCGCCCATGCGAGCCTTGCTGAGGGTATTCTTTACAGAAGATGCTGTCAATTTTCCCTATTTCACCTTATCCCCTCTTAAAATCAAGCCCTATTGCGTTAAATGGCTCATTTCCTATACTTCTCAGGTAGCCCTTCCGTAGGGCTTTACCAAAGCCCTACCAGGGAATAACCCTAATTACGATCATGAACAAAGCAGACATCGCAGCAAAGGTGCAGGAGGTGCTCGGCGGCACGAAGGCTGACGCAGAGCGCGCAGTTGAGTGCGTCATCGGTAGCATCACTGACGGCCTCAAGGGAGGCGACGAGGTATCCATCGCTGGCCTCGGCATCTTCAGCGCGAAGGCTCGCCCAGCACGCACCGGACGCAATCCGCGCACTGGCGAGACCATCAAGATCGCAGCTACACGCACGCCGAAGTTCCGCGCTGCTAAGGCGCTCAAGGACGCGGTTAAGTAGTTAGACTGTTTGTTACGGAAAAGCCCCGCATCTCGCGGGGCTTTTCTTTATGTATCTAGGAAGTAGCGTTTCTTCTTGAGCTTGTCCGGCATGTAGCTCTCCTCGTCGTACCGTTCGTATCCTTTCCCGTATTCGAGATCTTTCATGAGCGATGTGGGCGCGTTACGTATCTTCTTCGGTACCGGAAGGTTCCCGAACTTCTTTACATCCGCCTGTGCTTCTCGTAATGCTTCGTAGGCGGACTTGGTCTTCTTCGCGTAGGAAAGATACGCCACGCCATGCGCGAGATTTATGACGCATTCGGGGTATCCGATAGTCTCACAGGCGCGGAACACCGCATTCGCAACCACGAGTGCCGTTGGGGCTGCGAGTCCGATATCCTCAGAGGCGAAGATAACCATCCTGCGAGCGATAAAGAGAGGGTCTTCCCCCGCGTCTACCATGCGAGCGAGATAGTACATCGCAGCATCAGGCTGAGAGGCGCGCATGCTCTTAATGAACGCACTGATAGTGTCGTAATGCTCGTCTCCCTTCTTGTCGTAGCGCAAATGCGGGTCCTCAAGCGCCTTGTTGAGGTTCGCTACCGTTATCTTCTTCCCGTAGAGCGCGATGGAGCCGTCAAGGAGCGTGAGCGCTCTCCGCGCATCCCCGTTCGCGTATCCCATGACCCATTCGAACGCATCTTTGCCCAGCTTTACGCCCGCACGCTCGGTTATGGTACGGAGCGCTTCTTCTGAGATCGGCTCGAGCACGAACACCCGGCTTCGTGAAAGGAGCGCGGGAATGATCTCGAAGGAAGGATTCTCGGTAGTGGCGCCGATGAGCGTCAGTTCCCCGTTCTCGACATACGGAAGGAGGAAATCTTGCTGGCTCTTGTTGAAGCGGTGTATCTCGTCGAGGAACAATAGCTTGGGGCGCAGGTTGAGCGTTCTTCCCTGCCCTGCAGTCCCTACGATCTTTCTAATATCCTCCTTCCCTGCTGAGACAGCAGAGAGCTCGTGCAGCTCCGCATCGAGTGCCCGCGCGTAGATACGCGCGATAGTGGTCTTCCCGGTGCCTGGCGGCCCCCAGAGGACGAACGAGAAGAGATGCTTCTTCTCGATAGCCACCCTGAGAGGTTTCCCCTCCCCTACCAGGTGCTCCTGTCCCACCACCTCATCGAGGGCTGTCGGTCGTAGACGGTTCGCGAGCGGTTCCATAGGGAAAGCCTACGCTTCCCCACATGAAAATCAATCGAACACCCTACTGCACGCTCTCTGGAGCATGCGAGCGAACTGACTCTAAAAATGCGGTGATCTTAGACTGATCGAGCTGCATGTCCTCGGGAGTACGTGCTGGGTCCTCGATGTATGCACGGAAACGGCTTGCGAGAGAGTCTCCGGGTGCTTTCTCCTCGACCCATGCATCCAGGGGTGATTGCTCGTTCGGAAACGCGGCGGCAGCAAGGAGCATTTGTGCCTTCATAATGCTCTTGAAATCGATCAGCGGCAGTATGCCCTGTCCGGATTCGATTACTCTTTCGTACGAATGCGTCGGTTCTGGCGGTCGGAACTGTCCTTCGGGTGAGAAATCCATAAGAAAAGTATACCGGTTTCCACCTCTCCCAAAGAAGCATGGTGTCTATAACGTACAACAGGCTCCGGAGAGCCTGTTGTACCTCTTCACCGTAATGGCTACTAGAGCGCGTCTACTGCGTCTTCGGCAAGGTCTCGAGCCTCGTCAGCGAAGTCTATGGCGTCGTCGTAGTCTTCGTCGTCAAAGGCATCCTCTGCGTCTTCAAGGGCCTCCTCAGCCTCATCAAGGAGGTCGTATGCCTCATCGGTGTCTTCACCGTCGTCATCTGCCTCGTCGATCTCGTCCTGTGCGTCGCTAATCGCTTCCTGCGCATCATCGATAGCGTCTTCTGCATCGGACTCATCGTCGCCGCTGTTGCTGCTCGCGCCGATATCGTCGAGTGCCTCATCGATAAGGTCCATGGCCTCGTCTGCGAGATCCATAGCATCCTCGTAATCCTCATCGTCGAGCGCATCCTCTGCATCGCTTATGAGGTCTTCTGCTTCGTCGAGGAGATCCTCAGCGTCATCTGTGTCGTCTCCGTCGTCATATGCGGCTTCAACTTCGTCTCTGGCGTCGTCGAGCGCATCATTCGCTTCGTCGATAGCGTCTTCTGCATCCCCTTCGTCGCCATCGCTGTTGTCATCGTCGTCACTGTCTCCATCGATCTCGTCGGCAGCTTCGTCGATGAGGTCCATGGCCTCGTCAGCCATATCGATAGCGTCTCCGTAGTCCTCGTCAACGAACGCATAGAGCGCGTCGGTGAGCTGCTCGCTCGCTTCTGCGAGGAGTGTCTTTGAGGTTCCGACGTTGTCGCCATCATCCTTCGCGTTCTCGTACTCGTCGAGCACGTCTTCGTACGAGTCACGCGCATCAAGGATGGCGTTGCGTGCCTCTGTCTCTGCAGAAGAGGTTGGCTTCGGTGTCGGGATAACCGGTGTCGTTGGCTGCGGAACAGGAGTGGTTGGTACAGGGATCGCAGGCGACGTAAGTACGATGTACTTCGCGCGCGAGATCGGACCGAACGTTCCCGTTGCAGGACTGATGCCTTTGGCGGTCTGCCACTTCTGCACGGCCGCTACGGTCTTCGACTGGTACTGGGTTGTCTCGTACCCCTTGGAGCCGACGCCTGTTGCGGAGACAGTGAAGCCGTTCGCGTTCAGGTACTGCTGGAGACAACGGACCGCCTCACTCTCGACACCGAGCTCGAGGTTGCTAGTAAAGGTACAGGTCGCTGCGCGAGCCTGTGCTGGAATCATGAGCGCGCTCGCAACGAGCATCAGCCCGAGCACTGCGAGTGTTGCGGCGCTCTTCTGGATAGTGGTGATTGTCATACGTACTAAGATCAGTGGTAAACGTCCCGCGTTCGTACGCGTTGTACGATCGTATGTACTAAAGATAGCATGCACCTATCTGTGGAATGCGTGATGGAGATACAGAAAAGAGCGCCTCGCGGCGCTCTTTTCTCTTAGTGCGGGATAGGAGAATCGGACTCCTGCTCTCAGTTTGGAAAACTGATGTTCTA
>JAZKIS010000006.1:0-37345 GCA_040384725.1 Patescibacteria group bacterium
AGTTTGGAAAACTGATGTTCTACCATTAAACTAATCCCGCTTCGGCTCGAGAATACCATATTCCCTTGCCTCCTGTCTCCTTCCTGGTCGGGGTGCGGAGAATCGAACTCCGTCAACTACTTCCCAAAAGTAGCGTACTACCGGTATACGACACCCCGAGCGAACGATGGGATGCGCGCACGCATCCCGACAGGAATACCTTCTCACGAATCTCCTGTCTCCGCTATCCTAACAGATTTATATGATTTACGGCAGAGAGCATGGAGGATTCTCTCGAGAGTCCATGAGGTTACTTATTCTGTACATGCATGTCGGATACCTTCATGTCTCTCAATATGAAGGTCTTTGAGAGAGACTTATACAGAACATAATAAAAGTAAGGGTATTTTTAGGACTATGAAGATTTCTTCAGGTTTGTCCTATGTCCTTTATCCCCAGTACCCACAGGTTTATCCCCCTTTGTCCCCAACGCAAAAGACAGCCGATTGGGCTGTCTTTTGCGTTCTCATACTTGGTGCGGATAGGGAGAATCGAACTCCCGACTCGTCCTTGGCAAGGACGCGTTTTACCACTAAACCATATCCGCTACGAGGGGCATCATAGCACAGGGAGTGCCGTACGTTCCAGTGTTTTAGCGGGCGTACTCGGACGGATTAAAGGAGATGTCCTTCAATCTGCCGGCTCCCGAGACAAGCACCTCTCTCGGGAGCGCGTGCATGTTGAAGTTGCTTGCCATGGAGAATCCATACGCACCGGCATTCCGTATGGCGAGCACATCGCCGAGCTCGGGACGAACCATCACGCGATCAACCGCGAAGAGGTCTCCTGACTCGCATACGTTCCCTGCGGCTGTTATTGGAGTCTTGGGACCACGCGTGCGAGAGAGGTTCTCGATAGGATGATACGAGCCGTACATGGCATGCCGTATCAGCTGGTTGAACCCGGAGTTAACCCCGACGAACTGGTGCGCACTGGTTTCTTTTTGATCAACGACTGATACGAGCAAGGATCCGCTCTCGGCCACAATGAACCGCCCGGGCTCCATCGCGAACGACACATCGCGTCCAAGAGACTTCTTGAAGGCGCCAGTTAGGATCTTGAACTCCTTCGCTACCCTCTTCAGATCAAGTTGGCTTTCTCCCGGCGCGTACGGTATGCCGAGCCCTCCGCCGAAATCGATGTGCGCTATATCCGAAAACCTCTTAGCTGTTTGTAAGAGCACTCGCACTGACTTCAGAAAGACTCCCGCATCAAGCACATTCGAACCAATATGCTGCTGTATGCCGGTTATGGTGAGGCCGTAGGTGTCTGCAATCCGCTGCGCCTCCGGAATGTCATTAAGCGCTATGCCGAACTTGCTGTGCGGACCACCGGTTATTACGTGCGCATGATGCCCCGCACCGATACCCCGGTTAAGGCGCAGGGACACTTCCCTTCCGAGCGCTCGCCTTCCCCACGCTTCAAGCTGTGTGAGGGAATCAAGATGCACCCGGGCTCCTGATGCCGCAGCGGTAGTTAGTTCTGTTTCCATTAGGCTCGCGCACGTGAAGCTCGTGTCGTTCGCCTTGAATCCTGCATGTTTGGCGAGTGCGATCTCTCCAAGGCTTACGGCCTCTGCCCCTATTCCCTGCTTCCGAATAAGCCTCAGAATCTCTGGGTTGCTGTTCGCCTTCATGGCGTAGTGGAACGCGACATTCGGGAAATGCCGCTTGAGCTTCTGACACTGCGCTTCTATGGCCTGCTGCTCATAGACATAGAGCGGAGTCCCGTATGACAGTGCTGCCCTATTCAGTACCTCTCTTCCCTTTTTCATACTGTGCTCCCGCCAGGACTCGAACCTGGAACGACAGTTCCGAAGACTGTTGTGATATCCATTTCACTACAGGAGCGTCTTAGTGATACTACCTGGAAGCTAGGAGAATGGCCATCAGCGTACTAGTATTTTCCTAATGAAGTTCCCTGTTCCTCTTGAGGTATCCCGCGTCACCACAGCACTCCAGGACGCTGGATACGAGGCATATCTCGTGGGCGGATGCGTCCGCGATCTCCTTCTAGACCGCACCCCCAAGGACTGGGACGTGACCACCAACGCAAAACCGGAACAGATCCAGGCAGTGTTCCCTGAGTCCTTCTACGAGAACGATTTCGGAACCGTAGGGGTGAAGACCGGGAGCGAGGACCAGGCCCTCGCGATCATTGAAGTAACCCCCTATCGCACTGAAACCGGGTACTCAGACAAGCGCCGCCCAGACGCTGTATCGTTTGGGGATAACCTTGAAGAAGATCTCGCTCGTCGAGACTTCACCATCAACGCCATTGCCCTTGATCCTTCTAAAGGACAATTGATAGACCCCTATCAAGGACAAAAGGACATAGAAGCTCGGGTATTAAGGACAGTTGGCATACCTGTTGACCGGTTTGAGGAGGATGCCCTCCGCCTTATGCGCGCAGTTCGCCTTGTAGCAGAACTCGAGTTTGCGCTCGATACCGACACCGCTGCTGCTATAAAGGAAAAGGGGCCGAACCTTGCGCACATTTCACGTGAAAGGATACGAGACGAATTCGTGCGTATCCTGAACTCAAACCAGCCCATGATGGCGCTCGTGCTGGCTCAGCAGCTTGAAATACTTAACTATATCGCTCCAGACCTTTCCAGAGGGGTGGGTGTCGATCAGAACCAGGCCCACAGCTATGACGTATTTGGGCACCTTATGCGCGCGCTTCAGCATGCAGCTGACAAAGGCTGGGGACCTGATATTCGCCTCGCTGCGGTATTCCATGACGTATCTAAGCCAGAAACCCGTCGCTGGTCTGATGAGAAGAAGGACTGGACCTTCCACGGACATGAGGTTGTCGGTTCACGTGTAACCCGTAAGGCCCTCGAAGACCTTAAGTTTTCACGTGAAACTATCGAAAGAGTGAGTAAATTGGTGCGCTGGCACATGTTCTTCTCAGATCCTGACCAGATTACGCTTTCCGCCGTCCGTCGTATGATTCGGAACGTAGGGGAGGAGAACATCTATGACCTTTTGAATCTCCGTATCTGCGACCGTATCGGTACCGGACGCCCGAAAGAGCAGCCATTCCGTTTCCGTCGCTATAAGGCCATGGTTGAAGAGGCGCTTCGCGACCCGATATCAGTAGGCATGCTTAAGACGGACGGTTCGCGGATAATGGAGAAGTTCCACGTGCAACCCGGCCCTTCGATAGGATATGCACTCCATGCGCTCCTAGAGGAGGTTCTCGAGGACCCGAAGCGTAATGCCGAGGAATACCTGGATACGAGGACTACGGAGCTTCTCGCGCTACCTATAGCGGAACTCAAGTCGCTCGGAGAGTCAGGCAAGAAGAGAAGGGAGGAGGAGGAGGAGCGAGAGATCAAGGAAATACTGGAAAAGCATCACGTAGGGTAGCTTTTCACGTGGAACAAGCCATTTAAAGGATAAAAGCCAGTATATACGGGCTTTTATCATGTTTCATGTGAAATATAGCTATATAACAGAAGACCGCCAGGGGAGGCGGTCTCTTCTGTAATACGTCCAAGGCGGCGGGAAAGGTTGGGGAAGGGGCTTTGGATAGTTCCCGCCAATAGAGTATGGACAGATAACAGGACGAACAATCTGATGATGTGCTTTTCACGTGGAACTAGTTTGAGCCGGACCCAGTCGATATGGTGAGGATACGCCTCGTCGTTGGACAGCCAACACGCCACGCTACTTGCACCTGATAGGGCACAAAGAGCTCGCAAAGAACATCGCCACCCTTAAGGGGTGGCATGTCTCTCGCGAGCTCGGCCGAACCCCCTCAGGTCTTTATAGATAGTACTCTTCTATAGGACAGAGTAAAGGACAACTCTGTGGATAGAGTGGATAACTTGTCTTTTATAATGTCCTTTAGAGCGTAATGGACACCGGACAATGATCCGAACCGTATATATCAGCGTGTACCTCTGCGCCCATAACTTTTGAGGCGAATTTCTTCGAAGCGAAAATGTAGTCTATGCGCCAGCCCACGTTACGGTCGCGCGCCATTCTAAACGGGCTCCACCAGGAGTAGTAGCCGTTCCCTTGGGTGAACATACGGAACGTATCAACGAATCCAGCTTCCTGGATCTGATCGATCCCTGACCGTTCTTCCTTGGTATACCCGTGGCCGCCTTCGTTTGCCTTAGGGTTTGCCAGATCGTCAGGCGTATGTGCAACGTTCAAATCGCCGCAAAAAATAACGGGTTTCTCCTCTTCGAGCCGCTTCATATAGGTTAGGAACGCGGGGTCCCATTTGTCGTGGCGAAGGCTGAGTCGCGAGAGATCTTCCTTAGAGTTGGGTGTGTACACGGAGACAACCCAGAACTGGCCCATATCGGCCGCAATGATGCGCCCCTCCTCATTCGGATCGCCATAGCCGTCGTCAGATAGGCCGTATTCCTTGGCTATATCCTCAGGCATGCCGAAAAGCACATCCTCGGGAACCTGCTTGGTGAATATGGCAGTTCCGCTATAACCCTTCCGATTCTTCGCTGAGTGCCAGTATTCCTCATACCCCATGAGATCGACGGGGGACTGATGCTGCTCAGCCTTTGTTTCCTGGAGACAGATGATATCTGGCTTTAGCTGCTTTATGAACGGCTCAAACAGCCCTTTCTTATGGACCGCACGAATGCCGTTCACATTCCAAGACACGATACGCATGTGGTCATTGTACGATACTGCAGAACGTCGCGCGTGCTAAACTTACATTAATGCTTACAAGCTCACATCTGACCACCTGGTCGAGCTTTCCGTAACCCTCTTTCTCCTTGGGCTTGCGTTCGTGCGGACCAGTAACCATCAATCCATAAGGGAGATCTTGCATGCAGACTGCATACCTATGCACCGGTACTTCCGTGCACATCGAAGGCCTCATAGTGAGTGCCTACGTAGGGTGGGGAACGAAGGAGCGCTCACACAGCCAGAATGTGCGTATCGACATTCTCCTCGAGCTTGATGAAGCGTCCACACTCGACGAACGCCTCCAAAGCACCGTGGACTACGTACCCGTCGCAGAAGCAGTGCGTCTTCTTGCTGCTACGAAAAGGAGGCGACTCATCGAAACACTTGCAGAGGAGATAGCGGAGACCTGCTTCCGCAACGCTAATACCCAACGCGCGACGGTATCTGTCCGGAAGCCACAGAAGCTTCCTAACAGCGATGCTGTCGGAATCACTCGAACATTCATCAGAAAAGGAGGAGCGTGATGCTCGCACAATTCGAATTACCGTTCCGTATCAGTGCGCATGCAACGCTATGGCAGGCGCTTACAACCACCGGAGGATTCGTTATCCGTAATGCGCTCCCCATATCGCTTGCGTGGGAGGCACAGGAGGTCGGGAAGGCATGGTTTAACTATCCTGAACTCCTCAAGGTACATCCCTACTGCCACGGGACGCGCATAGGATATACAGCTCCGGGTGTCGAACGTACGGTGAGAAGTGCGCCGACCCTGATCCGTCACGCCTTCGACTATCGACCCGGCACATGCGGGATCGTCGGAAGCATTATCATGGACCCGTTCTACTGGGAACTTGAACGAGTCGCCTTCCGTGTACTCGAAGGCATCGGCGCAGACGCACAGGCAGTCCTAGAGGCTGTGCGAGGAGGTCCGCATGTCTTGCGGACAGCACGGTATCTCAATACCGTCGTCGAGACAGACCAGATGCTCTTCCCTGAGCACATCGACTTCGGGGTCTTCACCCTCTTCATCGGAGGCTCGACACAGGGACTTGAGGTGAAGCGAGAAGGGGAGTGGGTTCCGATTACGCTCCCGCTCGGGGACGTGCTTATCGGTGCCGGATCGCTCTTGAAGCAGTACTGCCCGGAAGTCGTACCCATGCGACACCGCGTTATGGGCACTTCGGCGCAACGTACGGCTCTCTTCTTTTTCCTTGAGCCGAGACATGACGTTGTGCTGCCGAACGGCGAAGTGGCGGGACAGTTCCTGAATCGCGTCCTTTCCTCGGTTCGCAATGACGGAGCTTAGTTCTTTCTCTGAGGGCCCGCACCTGTGCGGGCCCTTTCTTATCCGCGCTTCGAATGAAACTTCTTATGCACCTCCCTCAGATGGGAGTCCGTAACGTGGGTATAGATCTGCGTCGTATTGATAGAGGCATGGCCGAGTAAGGCCTGGACGGAGCGTATATCGGCGCCATTCGAGAGAAGGTCGGTGGCGAACGAGTGCCGCATGACGTGGGGCGTCACTTTCTTCGTGATCCCGGCCTTCGTGGCATAGGTCTTTATGAGGAGCTCAATGGAGCGGGGAGTGAGTCGCGTAGGGATTCGCTTCTTCGTTTCCGTCTTCCTCGCGGCACTCACGAACAATGCTGGCTCCATATCGGTACGAGCCTTTAAGTAGGCCCTCGTAGCGGCTTTGGCAGCGTCTGAAAGGAATACCACGCGCACCTTGTCGCCTTTTCCTCGGATAGGGAAGTCGTCACGGGATAGGTCGAGATCTGAATCAAGCGAGCAAAGCTCGGAAACACGGAGTCCCGTGGAGAACAACATCTCAAGGATCGCCTTGTCACGGAGCGCTTTCTCGTCCTCACCATCGGTTGCCTTAAGGAGACGGTCGAGCTCCAGAGGGGATATGAGGTCCAAATGACGCTCTGGAACCTTCGCGAGCTCGATCTTTTCCGGAGAAAGTGAGGATATATCACGCTTTCTGAGGAACTTGAGGTACGCCCGGAGTGCGATGAGGTAATAGTTCTGCGTCCGGCGCTTCATCGAGTCCTTATTCGTTCCTGGCTGGCGATTGAGCCAGAGCCTGAACTCACGGACCTTCTCTTCGGTTATGGCACCAGTGTCCGTAATCTGAGCGTACTCGAAGAAGCGAGAGAGGTAATGATCATAGTTTTCAATGGTTTTTACCGCCCTACCGCGCTCAATCTCGAGATACTCGAGAAACTGACGCTTCATCTGGACCGCATCCATAGGATAAAGAGTAGCATGGAGCTTCGCACAATATTCCTGAGGCTCTAGGCCCTCCCACTAGGAAACACTTGCGTTTTTAATCAAGGTGTGGTAAGGTGCATGTAATGCTTACGAAACGAGTGAAGACCGCGGTTATTAAGGATATTGCACGCCACCCAGAGGACACCGGCTCCGCCGACGTCCAGGTTGCTATCCTGAGCCGCAAGATTGATGAGCTTACAAGCCATCTAAAGAAGAACAAGAAGGATTTCCACTCCCGCCGTGGCCTTCTTCAGATGGTTGCTGATCGCCGCACTCATCTTCGCTACCTAGAACGAAACGACAAGCGCCGTTACAGCGCAGTCGTGAAGAAGCTCGGTTTGAAGAAGTAAGAAACCGCGGGCAGGAGGCCCGCGTTTCTCGTTCTAAGCAGGTGCTAGAATAGAGCAAGGCTCCTCTGAGCCCCATTACACCGTTTTAATACTGAACCGTCATGCCTGTTATCAAGCATCCGGCGCAACGAGTAGGAGTTTTCATCGACACGCAGAACCTCTACCACAGCGCCAAGCATCTCTATAAGTCCCGCGTTAACTTCGCCAAGGTCCTCGAAGAGGCCGTGGGGGACCGCATTCTCGTTCGCGCCATCGCCTACGTTATTTCTACCGAAGGTGGCGACGAGAGCGCCTTCTTCGATGCCCTCACCAAGATCGGCATCGAAACGAAGGTGAAAGGCCTCCAGATCTTCTCAGACGGCGCCAAGAAGGCCGACTGGGACGTGGGTCTCGCCATAGACGCCGTAAAACTCGCCCCGAAGCTCGACACTGTTATTATCGCGAGCGGGGACGGGGATTTCGTGCCTCTCATCGAGTACTTGGACATGAACCAGGGCTGCCAGGTGGAAGTTATCTCCTTCGGGAAGTCTTCCTCGCAGAAACTCAAGGAAGCCGCGCACGCGTTTACCGACATGTGCGAGGATCCGAAGAAGTTCATCATCGGACACCGCTAGAGAGGTGACTTGCATGAAAAGACCGCACCATCGTGGTGCGGTCTTTTCTATACACGCGCACACCTCTTCATGGTGCGTCGCCCGGGTATAATCAAGAGAACGTCATGCCACCACTCAACGATCCAAAGAAGGAGCCTGCGGCAACCCCCACTCCCAATGAAACCGCAGCAAGCATAGGCGTTGCGCTCGAAGATCGCTCGAAGTATATCCGCACCATGGCCAAAGACATGGCGACGCTTTCCGGGAATCCGCCCGTGCAGGCACCCGTACAGAAGGTGCCCGCACGAGAAGAGACGGTTGCCGGCGTCACCCTGCAGACAGAAGAACGTCCGTTCTTTGAGAAACCGCAGTCGAGAGAGGAACGCGAGGCAGACGTGCCGCTCGCGCTCCCTTCGATGGAAGAAGCAGGAGCAGTTGTAGAGTCCGGACCGAACCCTGTTGAAGTGCGCGCGGCAGAACGTGCCGCCGTACTCGAACGGCTCCGTCAGAAGGTGGGGGAGAGCGCGCAGATGTCTATCCAGCAGTCTCCCGCGCCAATCGCGCCGAGCTCTGTACAGGCCCCGGCAGATAGGTCTTGGCCTGACATTCCCGCTCCGGATTTTTCAGCGCCATCTATCCAAAGCTCAGTGCCTAAGGTACCGAAATCTGAGTGGTCGAATATCCCGGCTCCCGCACCCCAGTTCGCCCCGCTCGCAGAACCTGTACCGTCGAGACTCCCTCCCGTAGGGAAGGAAACGTACCGCGAGCCTATTGAAGCGGTCGAGCCCGCGCGGCCTCTTGCACCTGCAGGTCCTGACGTCATGCATACCTATTCGAGCGATTTCTCGAACCGCATCGACACGAAGAGCGCGTCTGCGTTCTCCGTACTCGCCGCCGAGCAGGACTCTCACACGAAAACCGCCGCGGTGCTCTCTGAACCGAAGAAGAGCCCGGTTAAAGCGATCCTTGCCGTAGGGACCGGTATTCTGCTTCTGGCTCTCGCGGGCGGCGGCATCTTCGCTACGTATCAGTTCGTGATGACCATGCGCAATACGCCGATAGCATCCCTGACGGTTCCGTCGATCGTGTTCGCTGACGAGTACCGCGAGCTCTCGGGTGCCGGATACGAGCTCATGAGCGCATTCGCGTCTGCTGCAAACGGTGCACTCGTTCCTGGGAACGTTCTGGTTACGTACATCCTCACCGACACGAGCGGAGAAGACGGGACTATCCTCAGAAGCCCTGCAGGCGGCGCGGCATTCGTCCGTGCGCTCCAGGTTCCTGCGCCTGATATCCTTCTTCGCAATATCGCAGAAGAGAGCACCACGGGAGTGGTGAACGCAGGAGGGAAAACGACGCCGTTCTTCGCACTCCGTGTCGATTCGTATGAGCGCACCTACGCCGGCATCCTGACGTGGGAACCGCTCATGCACCGCGACCTCGCGCTTTTGTACCCGCTCTATCCGGTGGAGAGCGCTCCCGCTGTCGAGGAGACCGTCGCTACAACTACCGCCACTTCAACCACCGCGACCACAACGATTACGACCCCTGCATTCGCAACCGAAGCGCCAGCCCGCACCCGATTCGAAGACGCGATCGTAGCCAATCACGATGTGCGCATTCTCAAGGACACCACGGGACGCTCCCTTATCCTCTACGGCTACGCGGACAAGCGGACGCTCCTTATCGTCCGGGACGAAGCCTCCTTTGAAGCACTTCTCGCCCGTCTGAAGGGCGAATAGGGTCCTTCGTTTTCGTGGTACAGTAGCGGCCATGAACATCGAACAATTCCGCACACGTTTAACCGAGGAGAAAGTAACGCTCGAGGCCGAGCTCGCAACGGTTGGCCGTAAGAACCCGAGCAACCCAAACGACTGGGAGGCGACGCCTGAGGAGACCGGTCTTGAAGCCGATCCGAACGATCGCGCAGACCAGATGGAGGAGTTCGGCAACAATGCAGCTATCCTCGCTGACCTTGAACACCGGTATAACGACGTCATCGCAGCCCTGAGCCGCATTGAAGACGGCATGTACGGCACCTGCATCGCCGGAGACGAGACCATCGAAGAGGATCGCCTCGAGGCCGATCCTGCAGCAGCAACGTGCAAGGCACATATGAACGGCTAGTATGAATACACTTTCTGTTAAGGAGTCTCTGCGACACGGCTGGAATACCTTCAAGTCCCGCCCGTGGATATTCGTACAGGTAGGAATCCTTCTCTTCCTTCTGAACATCGCGATGAACCTCGTGCAGTCCGTGCTCGAGTATGGAGGCCAGCAGGGAGGCGATATGGTTGCGCTCGCACTCGGGCTTCTTTCTCTCGCGCTCGGCATTGGCGTGTCCTTCCTCATAAGCATGGGAGAGACCGCCTTCTTCCTGCGCGCGCATGACGAGACAGCGAACCTGTCCTTCAAGGACCTCTGGCACCCGCACCCGTTCTGGAAGTTCCTGGGCGCGAGCCTGCTCGCGGGTCTCATGATTCTCGTTGGTCTCGTTCTCCTCATCGTTCCCGGCATTATCGTTGGCCTTATGGTTGCGTTCGTCGGCTACATCGTTATCGACGAGAAGCTCGGTCCGATTGATGCGATCAAGCGCAGCATCGCACTCACGAAGGGAAGCCGCGTTAAGCTCTTCCAGCTCGCGCTTGCGACCCTTCTGCTTAACATCCTCGGATTCCTCGCGCTTCTCGTGGGCCTCTTCGTTACCATTCCGGTCTCATTCATCGCCATGGTGCATGCGTACCGTACGCTGAAAGGGCAGGGTGTGGCCGAGGCGGTCGTCGAGCCGGTAGCGGCGTAAGGACGCGGAGAAAAGAAACGCCCCGGACCAGTCCGGGGCGTTTCTTTGTAAACATTCAGGTATGCTGGGCAGCATGAAGAAACTGGTGATCGGCATCGGCATCCCTGGCTCCGGAAAGACGACGTTCCTTACGCAGTACGCGAAAAGCCATGGGTATGCGTATATCTCTCCCGATGACATACGAGAAGAGCTTACGGGAGACCGATTGCACCAAGCACGCAACGCGGAGGTGTGGCAGCTCGCCGAGGCACGCATGCGCGACCGCTTCCAGGAAGGGGAGAGCGTCGTGTTCGATGCGACGTTCGTACGCGGGTATGAGCGTCGCTCATTCATAGAAGCCGCACGAGCGTACGGGGCTGAATGCATCGAAGGGTACTATTTCGACGTGCCGCTA
The DNA here is from genome assembly GCA_040384725.1 of Patescibacteria group bacterium. Taxonomy (GTDB): domain Bacteria; phylum Patescibacteriota; class Minisyncoccia; order Phycocordibacterales; family Phycocordibacteraceae; genus C7867-001. The sequence goes on from JAZKIS010000006.1 coordinate 11,121, forward strand.
GAAATCGCGCAGAAGAGAAACATTGGTCGCGAGAATCCGGTTAGGCATCATGCACTCGCGCGCATGGACCGGCTTATACGAGAAGACCCTCCGCGTGCGTCAGAGGGTCTTAACTCGGTCTTCGTTGTGAACGAAGAGGGTGTAATAAGAAACTAGTAGGCGAAGGGGTTCTTCGCACCACGAACCTCGAAGTGGAGGTGGTAGCCGGTAGACTGTCCGGTGTTTCCGACGGTTCCGATGTTCTGGCCGCGGACAACCGTGTCGCCGACCGATACTGCGTCGGTGCTCATGTGCGCGTAGAGTGTCTGCACGCCGTTTCCGTGATCGATAACCACGTAGTTGCCGTATCCGCCGTTCCATCCGCCGACGCGAGAGATGATAACGGTACCTGCGGCAGCGGCATTGATAGCGGAGCCCTGCGGGGCCGCGAGGTCCACGCCGTTCCAGCCATGGATACCCTGGGAGACACGGCCGGCCGGCGCCGGATTCGCGAACGAGCCGGAAGAGGTGTTCGAGGTGTTGCCCGTACCGAGCACCGCACCGAGGCTGCCACCGGTCTTAATCTTTGTAGCCGTCTTCGCCTTTGCTTTCGCAGGAGCCTTTGCCGCAGCGATCTCGCCGCCAGGGATAATGACGGTGTCGCCAGAAGCGAGGCTTCCTGAGCTCGAGAGGCCGTTGAAGGACGCGATCTCGTCCGCATCAGAGCCATAGCGCTTGGCGAGCGTGGCGAGCGTTTCGCCAGACGCTACCTTATGGCGGATACCGGATACCGGAAGGATAACCAGGGTCATGCCGGGACGTACGGCGCCCTTATCCGAGAGGTTGTTGGCCCACAGGATCGTATTCATGGATACATCGAACATGTCCGCGATACCAGAGAGGGAGTCGCCGTCGCGAACGGTATAGGTAGAGATGCGGCCAGAGGATGCCGTACGATCGATGTCCGCGATGGTGCCGTCAGGGCCGGTATAGGCGATGAGTGCCGATCCGCCGGTGGTGGCTATCCCGCCACGGCCCTTTGCCGGGTTCGGGTCGCTGTTTACGGCCGCATCAAGGAGGTCGAGGCTGCTGTCATGGACCATAGGTACGGTCGAAGCGCCGTCCGATGCTCTCGTAACAGAAAAGGGCCAGAATGCGCCGGCGGCGCGTGGCATGAACATGATTCCTATCCCCAAAAGGAGGCTTGCGGCGATTAGAGCGCCAGAAATCCAGTATGCGTTAAGGTCTTCAGCGCGTGCCGTGGGACCGAAAGGTTTGTTGGGTTCAATTATAGGGGAAACAAGGGATCTTCAGCGTTTCTTCAGAATACAAAAACGGCTTAGGTAAGCCATCTCTTGAGTATCAGGTAATCATTCGATGAAGGTAGTATAAACGCTCCTCAGATAGGGTCAACCCGGTCGAAAAGAGGGTGTTGAGAGTGGATTTCGGGTATAGTTACGGAAGCATGCAGCACCTCGAAGGCCTCAATGACGCGCAACGGGAAGCCGTCCTAGCCACCGAGGGGCCTGTTTCCGTGCTCGCCGGTGCAGGGTCCGGAAAAACTAGGGTTTTGACCACCCGGATCTACCATTTGATAAAGGAGGGGGTCCCTGCGAACCGCATTCTGGCCGTTACCTTCACCAACAAGGCTGCCCGGGAGATGCGGGAGCGCCTGGCGCACCGGCTAGGGGACAGCCCGCTCCCGTTCGTCGCTACGTTCCATGGCCTTGGCCGGGAGATCCTCCAGCGGTACGGCACCCGAATCGGCATCTCGCGCTATTTCACGATCTTCGACCGAGACGACTCGAAGTCTGCGATAAAGAGGGTCTTGAAGGAGATGGATATCGACCCGAAGGAGATGAATCCGAACTTCGTCCTGTCCCGCATCTCGAAAGAGAAGGGGGAGGGCTCGACGCCTGACGCGTTCCGCGAGAAGTACGCTCAGAAGAGCTTCCAGTCCCGCGTTATCGCGGAGGTCTGGCCGAAATACGAAGCGATTCTAAAGAAAGAGAAGGCGCTCGACTTCGACGATCTCATCTGTCTGCCGGTCCGTCTCCTCAGGGAGCACGAGGACATCCGCAGGGAAGCGGAGCAGCTCTACAGCCATGTGCACGTGGACGAGTTCCAGGACACCAACGAGCTGCAAGGGAAGCTCGCGGGATATCTCTCAGCGGTCCATAACAATCTCTTCGTGGTGGGGGATATCGATCAGACCATCTACACCTGGCGGGGCGCTACGATCGAGAACCTGCTCAAGTTCGAAGAGCAGTACGAGAACGCGAAGACCATCGTGCTCGCGCATAACTACCGCTCAACGAAAACCATCGTTGCCGCAGGCAACCAGATAATCGAGAAGAACCAGAACCGCAAGGACAAGCACGCCGTAACCGACAACCCAGACGGGGAACCGATCCGTCTGCATATCGCGCGTAACGCGGAGAGCGAAGCCCGGTGGGTCGCGCGCGAAGCGAAGAAGGCACTTCGAGAGGGTCTTCCTCCTGAGGAGGTAGCAGTGCTGTTCCGCACCAACTTCCAGTCCCGCGTGCTCGAAGAAGCATTCCTTTCGGAAGGTCTCCCGTACAAGGTGCTCGGTACACGGTTCCTTGATCGCAAGGAAGTGAAAGACGTGCTCGCGTGGGTCAGGCTCGCGCTTGATCCTGAGCGGGAAGTAGATCGCATCCGCGCGGTGCAGGCGCCGACCCGCGGCATAGGGAAGGTAACGCTCGGAAAACTTATCGACGGGAAACGCGATACCCTGAAGCCTGCAGAAGTTAAGAAAGTAGCGGCATTCGAAGCGATCGTCATGGAGCTGAACGAGCTCTCAAAGATTGCGGTCCCGTCTGAGTTCGTGAAGCTCGTGATCGAGCGGTCCGGACTTGCTGAAGCCCTCCGGAAGGGCGGGGAAGAAGACGTGGAGCGCCTTGAGAACGCGAAGGAGCTCGCCACGTTGGCAAGCAGATACGACGGCATGCCGGGAGAAGAAGGAATCGCCGCGTTCCTTGCAGAGTCAGCGCTTGCCGGCGACCAGGACGAGCTCGACGCACCGGGGACCACCGGCATCACTCTCATGACGGTCCATGCGGCCAAAGGACTCGAGTTCGATACGGTATTCGTAACCGGCATGGAACAGGGACTCTTCCCGCACGAAGCGAGGGAAGGGGAGAAGCGGGACGAAGAAGAAGAGCGTCGCCTGTTCTATGTAGCGGTTACGCGAGCGAAACGCAGGCTAAACCTCACCTTGGCTACGGTCCGCCGCATCTACGGCACCGACTTCGCGTCGGAACCCTCCATGTTCATCCGTGACATAGACGAGGAACTTATCAGCTTCTCGGAAGGGGACGAGCTCTACGGAGAGCGTACGATATACATCTAGTATGCTCGCTAAGAAATCCCTCGGACAGAACTTCCTCATGCACCGGCAGACCGCCGAGCGCATCGTTGGCGCAGCCCTCCTTCCGGAGAATGCCCAGGTGCTCGAGATTGGTCCCGGGACCGGCATGCTGACGAAAGAGCTCTTAAGCGCAGGCATGCGCGTTATCGCGGTCGAAGCGGACTTCGCGCTTATCCCGGAGCTCGAGGCTGCGTTCGCGAACGAGGTAGAGGAGGGAACCCTTGCACTTCAAGGCGCGGACATCCGCACATTCGATACGACGAGCATCAAAGGCGCCTACCACCTCGTTGCGAACATTCCGTACTACATAACCGGAGAGATCATCCGGCAGTTCCTCACCGCACCGAATCAGCCAGCCTCTATGACGCTCCTCGTCCAGAAAGAGGTGGCGTTCCGGATCGCACGAGAGAAGAAGGAGAGCCTCCTGTCGCTCTCCGTAAAGGTATACGGCGTACCGAACTACTGCTTCACCGTGCCGCGCGGGGCGTTCAAGCCGGCACCGAACGTCGATTCGGCCGTGCTCCGCATTGGGAATATTAGTCGCACTGGATTTACGGACGCCGCCGAGGAAGAACGCTTCTTTGAGGTTATACGGGCGGGATTCGCCCATAAACGGAAGCGTCTTGCGAAGAATCTCGAGGAGAAGTTTTCAAAAGAAGGAGTGGTGCATGCGTTTGCTATCGCTACGCTTGATACGAATGTTCGCGCAGAAGATCTCTCGCTCGACATCTGGAAGGTACTTACGAAAGAACTGAAGTCTTCATAAATCTTGTGTACTAATGCACATGTACCTCTATAGGTAGATGAAGGGGAGATGAGCCTGCGTGCTATTATTTCCTTACTGAATTATGGCTCATTCTACCCGTACCCTCCGCATTGCAGGCGCTTCTTTACTAGCCGTTCTCATGATGGGCGGCACGTTCCTCTCGACCGGACCGAACCCGTTCTTTGGCATGACACGCATCGCGGGCGCGCAGTCCTCGGAAGAGCTCCTTCGCGAGTACGCGGCAAAGGATAGCGACACCGACGGCCTTCCTGATTGGCAGGAAGCACTGTACGGGACCGACCCGTTGAATCCAGAATCCTACAAGGCAGGAGTAAAGGATGGGGAGGCGGTCGCGCAGGGCCTTATCGAGCCGAAGGTTATGGTGCGACCCGAAGATGAGCCGATTGACCCGGACAGCATCCCGGGCACCGCAGGTGCGCCTTCCTCGCTCACTGATCGTTTCGCGCAGACACTTCTCAAGCAGTACCTGCTTAACCGGACCGGTACGCCTCCAACCCAGGAGGAGATCGTTGCGTTCGTACAGGAGGGCGTTGCGGAGCTCTCTTCTGGAGCAACGGAACCGGACCGCTATACCCTCGCTGACGTTAAGGTGTCGAGCACCGCGACGCTTACGTCCTATGCAGCGGATGCGGAAGCGGCCATCGCCGCGAACACCGTATCGAGCTCCATAAGCTCTCGAAACGAGCTCGCGTATTTCCAGGATGCGATCCGCGGAGACGCCACAGCGCTCGCGAAGATAAGCGCGTACAGCAAAGCGTATGACGCGATGGCTAAGGCACTCATCGCAATGCCGGTTCCTGAGGAATCTCGCCAGGCGCACCTCGCGATTGTGAACGCCACCATGCACCTAAGCGGCACGACCGCTGACATGGCGACCCTTACGGAGGATCCGCTACGCGCGCTTCTCGGTATCGGCCTCTACGGGAAGTATGCCGCAGGCATGAAGTCAGGATTCTCCAACCTGAATAGCGTCTTTAGGGCACGGCAGGTCTCCTTTACGGAGGGGCAGCCAGGATATGAGTTCTTCAATACGAGCGAACTAGCTGCCATCCAATAACATGACCAACTTCCGAACCACGGGATCGTTCACTGCACTCGTCGTCGGTGCGCTGCTTCTCTCGTCAGTAACGGCAGCGCCACAGATCGCTCGCGCTGCCGACTATGACAGTCCGCTCCAGGTCTTCAACTCTTTGGTTACGTCGGTCGGTGTCGCTGCTGACAAGACGCTCAACTATGTCTTGAACGGACTCGCGTGGGACGTCGCGAACCTCGCTATCGAGTCCATGACCAAGAGTACGGTTAACTGGATCAATTCCGGTTTCCAGGGCTCTCCCGCATTCGTTACCGACCTCCAGCAGAACATGCGGGGCGTTAGCGACGCGGTGGCTGGGCGCTTCTTCGACGAGCTTTCCGCTACGAACTTCGGGAACTCCCCGCTCCAGGATCCGGTCTTAGATGCGGTGCGCCTTGGCTACTATCTTCGTACCAGCCCTGAGTCTTTCTATAACCGCTATCCGTACAGCTTAGGTCAGGTCAGTTCTGACGATAGGGCATTCCTTCGCGGCGACTTCAGCCAAGGAGGCTTCAATGCGTGGTTTTCTACGGTTATGAATCCGGAGAACAACATCTACGGTGTGAACATGCTCGCGAACGAGGCGCTCGAGAACGCGATCGGCGGGGAAGTCAGCGTTCGTACCCAGGAACTCAACTGGAGCAAGGGATTTCTCTCGTGGCGTGGCGACTGTGTCGCTACCGCAACCAATGCGGGCGACGGCGAGACGCCGGTTAACCTCACGAGCGAAGAGCCGTGTCTGAAGCACCAGGTCAGGACACCAGGCTCGGTTATCCAGGACCAGCTTAATGATGCGCTTGGTTCAGGGAGAGATCGTCTTATCGTTGCTGATGATTTCAATGAGATCATCAGCGCGCTCTTGAATCAGCTTGTCGGCCAGGTGCTCGGCGGGAGCGACGGCGGATTGGCCGGCGTATCACGTCCGTCCTCTGGCGGAGGATCATCGTTTGTCGACCGCGCTACCGATCCGACGCTTAACCTAGGAAACAGCCGGAGCACAAGCGCCGCGTTCGCTGCTACGGTTGCGGACCAGCGGAAGATCCTCGAGACATTCCAGGCAAACTGGGAGAAGATTCGCACCGCGGCGGAAGCTGCGCGCGCCCGTTGCGCGGGGGTAGGGAACCCGAGCCCTGAACAGGTTATCGCGCGTGCCCAGGAAGCGCTCGTTAAGGCAGCGAATGGTATTGCCGCGTATCGTGATCTTGAGAATCGCATTGCAGCCGCGAATGCTGCCGGTGGCAACCAGACCGCGGCGATTTCTGAGATCGTGAACGACTTCACGGCGCTGAGCCGCTCAACGACCATTCCTTCGAGCGAGGAGGTCGCTGTTGCACAGGTTGAGTCGCAGGATACCGGAACTCTTTCCCCAGGATCTCTCTACAGCCAGATGGTTCGCCTTTCTTCCTCTGTCTCCTGTCGCGTCTCAGGGGAGTAATTATGATGGTAGCTGAACTTTTCAAAAAGCGAACCACCAGGTCCTCCGGTCGTTTCTTTGGCGAGCATGCTTCCTCTATCAAGACGCTGCTCCTTGCTGTTACTCTCTTTGCTGGTTTAGGACTGGGCCTGACCCCACAGCAAGCACTGGCTCAGACCGAGCCCACACCAGAGCAGCGTTCATGTATGGCCAATGGTACGTGTACCTGTAGGTTGGTTCCTATCGGCGGTGTGGAGGGCGGCCTAACCCGTCTTGTATGTACCCAAGTAAACGGCGCAGAGACGACCACGACCGTAGTGAATCCAAACACAGGTGGCGGGGTATCGAGCACTGAAAATGCAGATGGCACTATCACCGAAACGCCGATAGCGGCACGCGACAACTCGAGCTCGTGTAGTCTCGGAGACTTCGGTGCCTGTATCCGTGCCTTACCCGGCATGCTCTTTACCGGTATCGCGTTCCTTTTCCTTACACTTTCAGGTCTGATCCTGGGTCTGGCGGGTACGGTATTCAATTGGGTGGTTATACGAACCGTATTCCAGTTCGGAACCTATTTCGGCACGAACGAGGGCATGCTTATCGCGTGGGGCGTCATGCGCGACATAGCGAACATCGGTCTTCTCTTCGGTTTCATATTTATGGGCGTGCTCCTTATCCTGAACGTTGATGGGGGAGGTCATGGGCACGGAAGCGGGATGAGCGCGAAGAAGGCCATCCCTCGTCTCATTATCTTTGCCGTGCTCCTAAACTTCAGCCTCTTCGCTTCTCAGGCGGTTATCGATGTGGCAAACGCGTTCAGCTCGAGCTTCGCGACACTCGCCGGAGAGAGCTGTACGACCAAGACCTCGACCGGCACCGCAAGCGACGCAGATCAGACGAACGAGGAGTGTTCTAATGTCGGTATATCCGGACAGATCCTCAAGGCAGCCGGACTCACGTCGATCTGGGATGCTGAGAATAGAGATATCGACGCAGCAATGAAGAACCTGCTTGATCGTCCGTACTCCTATGCCGTGTCGCTCATGATGCTCTCGGTATTCGTCTTGGTTACCGCCATGGTTCTTCTTGCCGGCTCTATCATGCTCATCATACGAGTCGTTATTCTCTCGCTCCTTATGGTTACGTCTCCTATCGGCTTTGCGGGCATGGCTATCCCGAAGCTACAAGGGCTCGCCAGCATGTGGTGGAGCAAGCTCATGTCTCAGGCGTTCTTTGCGCCTGTGTTCCTGCTTCTTATCTTCATCAGTATCAAGCTGACCGAAGGACTTTCGTCGGGCGAGGCTACGCTCGCGAACGCCCTGATCGCGAACCAAGGGGCATCGGTTGCCGGCAATATGCAGGTCGTTATGGTGTTCATGGTTGTTATTGGGTTCATGATCGCGTCGCTCGTAGCAGCATCAAAGATCGGCGCGGTGGGGGCAAAGTTTGCAACGCAGTCTGTTGCTGGTGCCACGGTAGGGTTCGCGGGGTTTGCCGGTCGAAGGACCTTGGGAGCGGCTTCAGGCAATATTGCTAAAAGAATCGCGTCTTCGAATTACGCTCGTAGCGACGGATTTGGAAGTAGATTCGCTTACAATCTTGCAAATAAAGGCGCTACCTCAAGCTATAGCGCTCGTACCGGCATAAATAACCTTACAAAGGGCGCCGGTTTGGATATAGGTAACGCGGGTAAGAACGTAAGTCATGGCCTCCATGGCATCGAAGAGGCGGAGGTCAAGAAGCGTAAAGAATTCGCAGAGAAGACCCTTGCTCAGACACCTGGAGAACAGGCTGCGGAGAAGAGGCTCAAGGAAGAGAAGGAGCGGATCAAGCTCTACAGGGAGGCGGCGAAGGAAGAACTCGATCGCGGAAATGAGCCAGAAGAAACTGCTCTTAAAGCGCAGAAAGAAAAGCACACCGAGGCTGCAGCAGCGCGCTTGAAGGACGTTAATACCAAGAAACAAGCGGTAGCGAAACTTGAAGCAGACGGGGTCTGGGGTAATGAGCTCGATGCACAGAAGAAAGAGCTTGCTGCATTGGAGGAGGAGCACGCGCAGGCATCGGAGATTGAGGCTGCTGATATCACCTCTCGACAGAAACGAATGTCAGATCGCAAGGTTCGCTTCGACCAGATCCTCAAGGATTACGACAACCGGTCGAAGGAGATCGATAGAACAATCAGTGGCTACGAGTCTATCGATAGCAGCGGCGGTATCACCTGGAATAAAGGCCTTTCTAAGGAGTCAGCACAGCGTGAGTATGGGGAAGCGCTTGGTAGAAACCATGGCCTACCGCTTACGCTCGGACATCATATTAATCAGGAAGCTTCAGCTGAGATCATAAAGAAGCTCAAGAGAAGCAAGCGTGACAAATTAGTTGATGCGATTAAGGAGAATGCCAAGGAAGACAGGGAAGACGACGGCGACCATAAGAAGGAGGAGAAGTCCGGCAGCAGCAGTGAAAAGAAGAGCGGAGGAGATACCGGACATCACTAGTACAATACTGTAATGAATCCCGAAGAAGATCTTGATGATGTAGATGTAAACCAGGCAGTGGGCGCTGCCATGCGTGATCTGCCGAAGCCGGTACAGGATTTCTTGAAGAGCGACGAGCGCGATACGGTCGCTCGTGAGCTAGCGGCAAAGTACCAGCTCCATGTCGACCAGGCAGGAGAGTTCGAACGATCCTTCATTCTGATGCTCCTGGGCGTAATGCGCCCTGAGGAGTTCGTGACGACCCTGACTCAAGCCGGACTCACGCAGGACATCGTGAACGGACTAGCGGCAGACGTGAACACCCGCGTATTCATGCGCTTGCGGGACGCAGAACGCGGAGAGGCAACTCCCGTACCCCCAGCGCCGAAGAAACCAGCCCCTCTTCCGCCACCCGCCCTCGACTACCAGCCGGCCGTAGCGCCAACACTCCCTGGTTCGCCCGTTGCCGCCCCGATGCCCGTTCCCCAAGCACCTACTTCCCAGGAACCGGCTCCAGTGCAGCAGGCTATTATCCCCCAGCAGCATTTCGTACACTCGATGCCGAACGCACAGCCTCAGTCAGGCTGGCATCCAGCGGCTGCGGTTCACATATTCGTGCCGACCCACAACGCTCAGCACCCTCAGGCGGCTCCAATGCAACAGGCTCACGAGGTAATCCCTACGTACACGCAGGCTCCGGAACCTGTAGCACCTGTACCAGCCGCTCCGATAGAGAGAGCGGCGCCCGCGTATGTTCCTCCGGTCGCGGCGCCTGTGCCTCAAGCAAAGAAAGAGTTTGGATCTGATCCGTATCGCGAGCCTATTCAGTAGGGAATAACGTGGGTGTGCATGCAGTATCGGGTATACTGAATGCTAATGGAGTACCAGGTACCGCAGTTCATTGAGGTTGAGGACAAGATCTTCGGGCCGTTCACGCTCAAGCAGTTTATCTACGTCGCCGGAGGCATCGGCCTCTGTGCGATCGTGATTCTCTACCTTCCGCTCTGGCTCGGTATCATCATCGCGCTTCCGGTTGGCGCGCTCACTGCCGCGCTCGCGTTCTACAAGATAAACAACAAGCCGTTCGTTGAGATCATGGAGGCGGCCTTTAACTATTACATCGGAGACCGCCTCTACCTCTGGAAGAAGGACAGGAACGTGCACGTAGATGCGCCCGTTGCGGTTAAGCCTGCAGACCCGGCAAAGCTCGGCCTCACACAGAGCAAGCTGAAGGACCTCGCGTGGTCGCTTGATATCAAGGACAACCAGAATAACGGCGCATAGGTATGGCATCGACAAAGACAACGCAATCGTTCGTGCCGGTGAAGGAAGTCCGCAACGGCGTGATCGTGCTTAAGGACGACGGGTACCGCGGCATTCTCATGTGCTCGTCGATCAACTTCGCCCTCAAAGGGGAGGACGAGCAGCGTGCGATCATCGGCGGGTTCCAGAGCCTCTTGAATACGCTCGATTTTTCCATACAGATCGTTGTGCACTCCCGGAAGACCGACATCCGCCCGTACCTCGCGCTCCTCGAGACTCGTATGCAGGACCAGGCGACCGAACTCATGCGCCTCCAGTTGCGCGAGTACATCGCGTTCATCAGGAATTTCATCGACTCGAGCGACATCATGACAAAGATGTTCTACGTCGTCGTGCCATATTCCTCGGGTGGAGGCGGGATAGGGAAGAGCACCCCCGCATTCCTCGGAGGGAGGCCGGTGCCCAAGGACAATGGGACAGACGGGTTCGAAGAGCATCGCGTGCAGCTCGAACAGCGCATGTCTCTGGTGGTGCAGGGCCTTGCCTCGAGCGGCGTCCGCGCCGTGCCGCTCGGTACTGAAGAGATAATCGAGCTCCTGTACCGCTCGTTCAACCTTTCTGAGCTTGAGAATCCTATCCACCTTTCTGCATAACCTATGGCACTCCTCGACTTCCTCGGAAAGAATAAGAAAGATGACGCGCCAGCCATCACGCCGGTCTTGCCGAAGGACATATACGCGGAAGGGGAGCTTAAGCTCGCGGACGCTATCGCGCCTGCGGCCCTTAAGGTAGGGGCTCGAGAGCTCGAGCTCGGCGAGAAGGTGTCCCGATCGTTCTATACGATCTCGTATCCACGCTTCCTCGTCGACAGCTGGTTCACTCCGATCATCAACCTCGACAAGGTCTTCGACGTTTCCATATTCATTCATCCGGTCGAGACCGGTTCCGCGCTCCGTGGCTTCCAGAAGAAGGTGGCCGAGATCGAGAGCCAGATCTCTGACAGGGAGGAGAAGGGATTGGTACGCGACCCGATGCTCGACACCGCGTATCGCGACCTCGAGCAGCTCCGTGACCAGCTTCAGCAGGCAGAAGAGCATATCTTCGAGGTAGGGCTCTACATCACGCTCTACGGAAACTCGAAAGAAGACCTCGACAAGATAGAAGGGGACGTGCGCGGCATCCTCGACGCGAAGCTTGTCTATACAAAACCCGCTTTGTTCCAGCAGGAACAGGGGTTCCGTTCCACCTTGCCGCTCGCGACCGACGAGCTCATGGTTACGAGCAAGCTTAATTCGTCCCCACTCTCCTCGATCTTCCCGTTCGTCTCCTTCGACCTCACGAGCGATCGGGGCATCCTCTACGGCATCAACCGCCACAACGCGTCCCTGATCCTCTTTGACCGTTTCTCCTTGGAGAACTACAACTCTGTGGTGTTCGCAAAGTCCGGTTCTGGTAAGTCGTACGCGGTGAAGCTCGAGATCCTCCGCTCTCTCATGTTCGGGTCTGATGTTATCGTCATCGACCCTGAGCGCGAGTATGAGAACCTCGCGTCCGCGACCGGAGGACGCACTTTCAATATCTCGCTCTCATCCGAGCACCACATCAACCCGTTCGATCTTCCTCCCGTTAAGGAAGACGAGGAGCCTTCCGACATCCTCCGCTCGAACATCATCAACCTCGTAGGCCTCTTCCGCATCATGCTCGGGGGACTCACTCCGGAAGAGGACGCAATCATCGATCGCGCTATAACGGAGACCTATGCCCTCAAGGACATCACGGGCGATGCAGACTTCACCGGCGTCGAGCCTCCCTTGCTTTCGGATTTCGAGAACGTGCTCTCCGGCATGGAAGGCTCAGAATCCCTTGTTATACGCCTTTCTAAGTACACTCATGGTACCTGGGCCGGGTTCATAAACCAGCCGACGAACATCGACATCAACAAGCAGTTCATCGTCTTCTCCGTGCGTGACATGGAGGACGAGCTGAAGCCGGTGGCGATGTACATCATCACGCATTTCATCTGGAACGCGGTGCGGCACGAGCTCAAGAAGCGCCTTCTCGTTATCGACGAGGCCTGGTGGATGATGAAGTCGGAAGATACCGCCTCGTTCCTCTACAGCGTCGCGAAGCGCGGCCGCAAGTACTATCTCGGCGTCGCAACCATCACCCAGGACGTGGAGGACTTCTTGAAGAGCCCGTACGGCCGTCCGATACTCACGAACTCCTCGATGCAGCTTTTGCTGAAGCAGTCGCCGACAACGATCAACGTGCTTAAGGAGACGTTCAACCTTACGGACGAGGAGAAGTTCTTGCTGCTCGAGTCGGGAGTGGGGGAGGGGCTCTTCTTCGCGGGCCTCAAGCACGTCGCGATAAAGATCGTTGCCTCGTATACCGAGGACCAGATCATAACCTCGGACCCGTCCCAGCTTCTACAGATCAAGCAGGAGAAGGCGCGCAACGACGCAGGGCTCGCTGCCTAGCGTATGGAAAAGCAGCACAAGATAGGGAACGTAACGGCCGGTCTCATGATCGTGGCGGCTGTTCTTGCGGACTGCGTTCAGGGTCTGCTTACTTTCTCTGTATTTCTGCTCCCCCTCTCTGTCCTCATAACGTTCATGACCGCTACCATGTTCTTCCTATGGTTTGCGCTTTCCGGCGTTAAATACGTCGGGAATGACGGTGGCAAGAAGCTTCTTTTAGCCCTTGCCTCGACGGTGGCGGAGCTCGTGCCTGTTATCAACGCGCTTCCTGCGACGACGGTCGGCGTTGTGGGCATCATCGTGCAGACCCGCATCGAAGACGCACGTGCGAATGCGGGAGGAAAAGTGACGCCGCGCACCGCAATGGCCGCCGCGAGACTCCGGAAAATGAAGGCGGCGCGTGCCGCACGCACGGATTCGGCGCGCGAAGGGAGGGAAGAGACCCAGCAAGCTCGGCATTCGCCAGCAGACAGCGGCACAACCTCAAACGAGACGCCGTAAGATACCCCCGCGGAAAGGGCAGGTTCGCGCATCGCTTCGGTATATACTGTGCGTATGATACGCGTCGTGCTTCTTGTCGTGCTTCTTGCCACATCCTTCGCAGGAACGTCCTATGCTCAGGGTCTCCCGACCGGGACTGAGCCGCTCACTGTTTCTGTGTCGCCCCAGTACCCGCGTCCCTATCAGACCGTTACCATTTCCCCGCGGAGCACCCTTATCGACCTGTCCGCAAGCAAGGTACGTATTTCCGTAAATGGCGCCAACGTCTACGAGGGGAGCGGCACACAGTCTACGAACGTGCGCGCAGGAGCGCTCGGCGAGCGCACTACCATTGTCGTTTCCGTTACAGATCCCTCGGGACGCGCGTACTCGAAGCAGGTGGTCCTGCGTCCTGCGGAGGTCTCGCTGATACTTGAACCGGCATCGACCCTGCATCCCTTCTATCAGGGAGGGGGACTGGTTGCCTCGGAAGGTCGCGTGCGGCTTGTAGCGTTCGCCGATCTTAGGACGGCGCCCGGAACCCGTCTCTCGAACGCGAACCTGGTCTACACGTGGCGTCTCGGAAACCGCATACTTACCGATTCCTCAGGAATAGGGAAGTCTACACTGATCGCCACCGCGCCCGTCCGGCATCGCAATGCGGATATCTCCGTGACGGTTACGAGTCCCGACAGCTCCCTTGTGGGAGAGGCGCGCACGCTCGTATCCGCGACCGATCCCGTAACGCGCATATACAGAAACGATCCGCTCCTCGGGCCGAACTTCGACGTCGCGCTTACCGAGCGATTCTCGATGCCTGACACCGAAGCCACGTTCCGCGCTATCGGGTACTTCTTCGCGGTGCCGCCGACATTCGCCTGGACCGTAAACAAGGCGACGAGCGGCACCGACAAGGACATTACCGTTCGTGCCACCGGAAACGGACAGGGAACCGCGAGCCTCGGCCTAACCGCTACCGAACCGGAGACCCGGCGGAGCGCGAACGCCGGTGTTACGGTTGATTTCGGTAAATCTACTGGCTTCGGATTCTTCGGCCTATAATACCTATGAAATACCTCGCTTTTCTCACACTCTTACTCGTCTTGCCGCTTCTTGCGCTTGCGCAGGATACGACCGGGACACCGAATACTAGCGTCGAATTCATTCCGCTCACCAACGTTCCGTTCCTGACTGAAACAGGCAACGCGTTCAGTCTCGAGACATTCCTGAACGGTCTCTACCGCATAAGCATCGGTGTCGCCGCGGTTGTAGCGGTACTTCAGATCATGCGTGCGGGCATCATGTATATGGGAGGGGACAGTGTCACTGAAAAGAAGGAAGCGAAGAACCTCATCGCGCTCTCGATCGGCGGGCTTATCCTCGTGCTTTCTCCTGTCGTGGTGTTCTCGGTTATCAATCCAGAGATCCTCACGCTTAAGATAGGGAACATCGAGAAGCTTAAGGGTACGTCCTCGCCCGTGAGCGCCGAGGTCGCCGCAAACACGCTCTTCGTATACACCGGATCTGATCGCGCAGGGGCGCAGACGCGCTGCGAGGCTGCGGGAGGGACTGCGGTCTTCTCCTGCCAGCCGAAAGCGGGAGGAGCTGGCCGGACCGTGAGCCTCTCTGGCCAGTGCAACTCTGCTACTGAGAACGACCATACGGTGTGCCGCACACCTCAGGGAGGTGTAGGTGCGTCATGCGGAACGTATGCGCGAAAAGCAGCAGCAGGCAGCGGCATATGCAACGGGAACGCGGGATTCGTGCAAATAGGATCTACCTGCTGCGGCACGCTTGCTGCCGGAGCGGTGTGCTGCGGCAGCAATACCGCCGCCGCAATAGAAGCGGTAAGCGAGCCGATAAAATACTTCAGCTACCAGGCCTACAACAAGCGCACCACCACCAGCGAACATAAGGGTATCGTTCCGAACGATGTGTTGCGGATTGGGACGTACGTCAACTCCTGCACCAGAGCAGGAGGGGAGATGAAGTACGACCGAGATGACAACGCCTTGGAGTCCTTCGCTATTGCGCGATGGGGCGCATGTCCTGGATCTACCGGCGTTCCGGCTACTACCGGCAATGCCGATACCGAATACCAGTGCGAGGACCGGACCGCTACGTGTGAAATAAAGTAAACCTGAGTATGAACCGCCGTCTCCTTATAATCGTCGCCAGCCTCGTGGTCGTCCTTGGCCTCCTCGCAGGGGCGTACTTCCTTTTCTTCAACGGACCGACTCTCTCGGTCGGTATTCCGAGCAACCCCTTCGGCTCGAGCGGGGATAGACCCGCTACCGAACTCCTCGGTCCTGACGGGCAGCCTATCCAGGGCGCAGGAACGGTTGTGGCCCCGAGGCTCATCCGCATCAGTGACGCGCCGGTAGGGAAGGGCGCGGTAGCGCTTTATATTCCTCCTGTTCCGGCCATGGCGTCCTCTACAGAGCCTGGGACGCCTGCAGATACCGAGGTCCGCTTCATTGAGCGACAGAGCGGCAACATCTACGCGTTCAGGGTTCATGATCGCGTGCTTACGCGTATCTCGAACCGGACACTGCCTGGGATACAGGAAGCTGTGTGGTCCACGGACGGCTCTCGAGCCTTCGTCCGCTACCTTACGCGCGCAACCGACGGCACCGAGCATGTCGACACCTACGCGCTTCCTGCAGACGGCGGAGAAGGGTACTTCCTCGAGCAGGATCTTGAGCAGGTTGCCGTGCGTGCGACGAGCACCGTATTCTCGCTCCTTCCGAGCTCCTCAGGGTCTATCGGATCGCTGTCCGCGCCCGACGGCACAAACGTGCGGACACTTTTCACGTCAGCACTCTCGCGGCTGCGTGCAGGATTCTCGGGTGCAAACATTGTTGCCACGACGAAAGCGTCGAGCGGGCTCGATGGGTACTCGTTCCTCGTAAGTGGCGCGGATGGGTCTTTCACGCGCATCCTCGGACCGCTCAGGGGCCTTGCAACGCTTTCGAACAACGAGGGAACGTCGGTACTTTATAGCTACGTGGATGCGAATCGCACCTATCTTCAGGTACTCGATCTCGCGTCGAGGAATGCAACCGCGCTTCCGCTCGTTACGCTCGCTGAAAAGTGCGTGTGGGAGCCAGGAGGCAGGGCCGTGTACTGCGGCGTACCGACGGCACTCGCAGGGAATGTGCCAGACGATTGGTATCAGGGCGCGAAAACATTCTCAGACCGCATCTGGCGCATCGATCTCGATACGAGACTCGCGACGCTGGTTGTCGATCCGGGACAGGTGGCGGACGTCGCGATCGATGCCGTTGCACTCGCGATCGATTCGGAGAGCGACGCCCTCGTCTTTACGAACAAGAAGGACGGTACCCTCTGGGTATACGATCTCTAGAAGAGAGATAAGAAAAAGAGCCCGTACATACGGGCTCTTTTTCTATGAGGAAATCGGCTCGGTCTTCTTCTGGCGAATGATGAACTCCTGCAGGATGCCTACGAGGTTGCTCGTTATGAAGTAGAGCGCGATAGCGACCGAGGTGTAGTACGCGGCGATGCCGATGAACACCGGGAGCATGAAGCGCATCTGCATCGCGAGCGAGCGTCCGAAGTCTGCCTGCATATCGGTTCCAGGCTTCTTCGTGCTCTTCTCGGGAACCGGGATCGCATACCAGCCGTACGCGAACTGAGTAACTGCCGCAATAAGTGCGAGGGTGATGCTTACGCCCGTTATCGAGAAGATGCCGAGGAAGAGCGGAGAGATGGCGAGCGGTGCCGGGACGAACGAGTAGAGGATCGACGTATCTACCGAAAGCAGGGTCTTGTTGTTGAATACCCAGTAGAGCGCGATAACGATCGGAAGCTGGATGATAAGGGTGAGGAGTCCTGCGAAGGGATTCACGCCGTACTTCTTGTAAAGCGCGAACATCTCTTTCGCCTGGTTCTCCTTATCGTCCTTGAGCTTCTCACGTATCTCCTTCATCTCTGGCTCGATCGCCTTGATCGCGCGCTGGGTACGGAGCGCGGCGAACGAGAGCGGCATGAGGATGACCTTAACGATGAGGGTCGCTGCTACTACCGCGAGGCCGATATCCTGTCCGGGCAGGATATCCGTGAGGAACATGAGGAGGTTATAGATCGGCGTGTAGAGAACGGTGTGGAAGAAGGACATCATGGGAGTTCAGTCTACCGTACTTCAGGGAAGGCGCGAGTAAGGAGTTCCTCGAGTTCCTCCTTGAGAACAGGGAAGGGAAGAGTCTGGCTTCCCGGGCGCGCATAGACGATGAGTGCACGGGAAGGAAGGCACCACGGCTTGAGCACCGAAAGGACCCGTCGCTTCAAGAGGTGCCGGCCAACGGAGAGTTTTGAGACCTTCTTAGACACCACGACCGCGCAGCCCCCATGGTCCTGTTTTTCGCGTATGGATAGGGAAAAATGGCTTGAAACAAGCCTTTTCTCGGGTCCTGAGGGCGCAAAATGCGCCCGAGTGAGGCGCAGTTTACGTGGAATCATTAGACGGTGAGCTTCGAGCGGCCCTTGCGGCGGCGGCGAAGGAGAACGGCGCGTCCTGTAGGGGTGCTCGTGCGTGCACGGAAGCCGTGCGTACGCGCGCGCTTACGCTTTTTCGGCTGGTAGGTGCGCTTTGGCATATGCACAGGATACTAACAGGTTGACGGGCGAGTAGCAAGCAAATGCCTCATAGGTGCCTTGTTCGCGCATTTTTGAAACGTCCGTATACTTATCCACACGATGAATAGGCTTGATGCGCGGGAACTCTGGGAATACACCCTCACGCAGGTGGAGCTCTCCATTTCGCCCGCTAATTTCAACACCTGGTTCCGCGACAGCTCGATCGTCAAGATCGAAGAGGGGATCGTCTACGTCGGTGTCCCGAGCCAGTTCTTCCGTGACTGGTACCTGAAGAAGTTCAACATGCTTCTCCTGAAGATCATCCGCGGCGTCTCTCATGAGTACCGGAACATCGAGTACATGATCGTGAAGGACGATCGTCGTCGCCCTCCGAAGGAGCCTCGCCGCCAGCCACAGCAGACGGTCGAGATGCCCCTCGACGAGTTCTATATAAACAAGAGCGACGGCCTGAATCCTCGCTATACCTTCGATACGTTCGTGGTGGGATCCTTTAACGAACTCGCTCATACGGCAGCTCAGGCGGCATTGAAGCGTCCCGGCATCATGTATAACCCTCTGTTCATCTACGGAGACACCGGAAGAGGGAAGACCCACCTGATCCAGGCTATCGGGAACCAGTTCAAGAAGCTCTATCCCGGAAGGAAGGTGTACTACTTAACCGCTGAGACGTTCGGCCAGGACTACACGAACTCCATACAGGCTGGAAACACCAATAGATTCAAGGAGAAGTACCGCCAGTACGACCTGTTGATCATGGACGACATCCAGTTCTTCGCGAAGAAGGATAAGACGCAGGAAGAGCTCTTTCATCTCTTCAACGCGCTCTACGACAATAACAAGCAGATCCTGTTCTCTTCTGATAGGGCACCGGCAGCGATTCCTGACATCGCAGACAGGCTCCGTGGGCGCTTCGCCGCGGGAATGAGTATCGATATTGGGGAACCTGATACCGAGAGCCGCATGGCTATCGTCCGGAAGAAGGCCGCCTCACACGGGGTCTACCTCTCAGACGAGGTTATCGAGCATATCGCTACCTCTATTTCCGGGTCTATCCGTGAGCTCGAGGGTGTCATCAACAGTGTGGTCTGCCACACCCAGGTGAAGGGCGTACCGCCGGACCTCGCGGAAGTCCGTCATTCTCTTCGTTCCTTCGCACGGCCGCAGAAGACCGTATCCGTTAAGCACGTGGTATCGAAAGTCGCTGAGTTCTACGGCATCGATGAGGAGAGCATCTACGAGAAGACCCGCAGGAGGGAGGTAGTGCGCCCGCGCCAGGTGATCATGTATATCCTTAGGGAGGATTTCAGCGTCTCGTACCCGACCATAGGCTCGAAGCTCGGCGGACGTGACCACACAACCGTCATACACTCCTGCGAGAAGGTGAAGCGGGAGGTGCTCGTCGACCCGGATCTCGCCAAAGAGATCCAGGATATTAGAAGCCTGTTGGTATAGCTGTTGAAAACCTATGGATAACCTTCGAAGAACTACGGGGATATGCAGGGGAAAGAACGGTTTCAGGAAGGACAACAATTCCTTATCCCCAGAACATCTCGTCCAGACGAGGCCGTCCTCAACAGGTTGTTTCAGGGTGAAGCGATTAAAGACAGCCAACCTGTGCGACGTAAGGGGTTGTCCCCCGTGTCCACACCCCTAATAATAGGTCTATGATTATTACTTTAGATAAAAAAGAATTCTCAGAAGGAGTGCAGAGCGTTGCACGCTTCGCAGAGAAGAGGAGCGGTACGCTCCCGGTACTCGCCGGCATCGCGATCATCGCTGGAGACGATGGCATCAAGCTTCGCGCAACCAATCTTGAGACCGGTGTCGACTTGAAGATCGAAGGAACGATCAAGAGCGATGGTGTCGTGGCACTTCCGGCAGCGACACTTCGCGACATTGCGTCCTCCTTATCGGGAAGCGGCACTCTCACGCTCGAGCACTCGGGTGATACGGTCCTCGTATCAACCGGAAACGGCCGCTCAACGCTCAAGACCCTCCCATTCGAGGATTTCCCTACGCTTCCGCTCCCTGAGTCTCCACGGGCGAAATTCGAGCTCCCAGGAAGTCTTCTCAAGGCACTCGTAATGTCTGTTGTCTCCTATGCATCAACTTCGACGGTACGTCCTGAACTCGCCTCCGTTCTCATCGCAGGCGAGGGAAGCGCACTTAAGGCGGTTGCAACCGACTCATTCCGTCTGGCTGAGAAGAAAGTGTCACTCTCGAGCTCAATTGATGCGTTCTCGATGCTCATCCCAGCGAAGAACGCGATCGATATCATGCAGACTTTGCCGGACGAGACTATTGAGATCGCGGTTGATGAGCACCAGTGCGCGTTCTACTGGAAGAAGGGCGTGCTTACGACCCGTCTCGTTACTGCTAATTACCCGGACTACACGCAGATTATCCCTAAGTCCTTCGTCTCTGAGGCTACGGTATTGAAGAAAGACTTCGAGGCAGCGCTCCGCCGTACTGCAATCTTCTCGGATACGTTCCAGAAAGTACGCATAGGCCTTGATGCGGGAGCGAAAGCGGTTGCACTTTCAGCACAGAACTCTGATGTGGGGGATTCAGCTGAATCTATTCCTGCGGCGATTTCAGGCGACGCAGTTGAACTCTCGTTCAACTATCGCTACCTCTCAGCACCTATTTCAACTATCGCTACAGAAAGTATTTCCTTGTCTGCGAGCGGTATCGGAAGGGCAATGGTTATGCGCGGCACAGGGGATACGTCGTTCTTGTACCTCGTGATGCCGATGAATCAGTAGATTCGATTCCTAGTCTGCCAGCCAATGAGAATCTACGTAGCCAGTAATGAGGTTGCGCGGGCTAAAAAAGTGATGCAAGAACTCATTACTGCGGGACATACGATCACATTCGATTGGACTGTTGATATCGAAAACGAAGATCAGGAGGATAAAATCACCAAAGCTTTAAAAGAACGCGAGGGAGTCAGAGAATGTGATGCACTGGTGTACCTGTGGAAGGACAATCAAGAGAGCGCTCGATTTGAGGCGGGAATGGCAATGGGTCTCAGAAAGAAGGTTATTGCTGTGACCGACCATAGGGCATGGTTCTTTGCTTTGCCTGAAGTAAGGCAAATTGATTCAGATGATCAGATTCTGCCTGCTCTCGGTATCTAAACGTGTTCCAGCATCGTGTTGGGCTGTGAATAGAACAAAGGCCGCACTGAGTGCGGCCTTTGTTCTATCTCTAGACTAATTATTCTCTTCTCGTTCTCTCCTCCGTTCTTCTCGCTCGAGATCTCGTTGTTCTCGCTCGGTTAACTCAGGAACAGGTTCTGTTGTGGTTGCGGTCTGCTGCTGCATCATCCCAGTCCACATCTGGATCGGAGTCTCCCAGTACGCGAGCTGAGGATCTGAATAAGGATTTGCTGGCGGAGGACCCTGAGGGTTCTCCTTGTTCGTTAAGAGAAGGAGGGAATGGTAGCTAACGACACCGCGGAGTACTGAAGGAGCGCTCTCCGGAATGCCTGGCGGCTCGTTGAAGTATTCCTTAGGAACCTTTGTGAGCGCTACATCCATGAACTCGCGCCACATCGGTGCCACGATGTATCCCGCGATCTCCTTCACCATCGGCGTGTTGTCGTTGTTTCCGGCCCATGCGGCAACCGCGAGGTTCGGGGAATACCCAACGGTCCATGCGTCACGTGACTCGTTCGTCGTACCGGTCTTCGCTGCTACGTCGTAGTCAGAGAAGGCGAGCGGGTTAACCGGGTTGTAGGACGGGATACGTGCCTGGTTGTCTGACATGATGTCTGCAATCTGACGGGCAACGCCCTGGTCGATAGCCTGTTCAGGCGCTGGAGTGAACTTCTCGATAACGCGTCCCTTCATGTCGCGGATCTCGAGGATGCCGGTCGGGGGATTCCTAACGCCGTCGTTCGCGAATACGCCCATAGCGCTCGCCATCTGGAGCGGAGAGACCTCAGCGGCACCGAGCGCGAACGAGAGTCCGTAATCCTTAGCGGTGCCGAGGGACGTGATACCCATACGTGTCGCGAGGTTGATCACGTTGTCGATACCTGCGAGGTAGAGAGCCTTCACGGCCGGGATGTTGATCGACTGCGCGAGGGCGGTACGGAAGGTCATAGGGCCGCGGAACTTCAGATCATAGTTCTGAGGGGCATAGCAGGGAGGGGCACTGTTGCCGGTGTCCGACGGCGAGCAGGCGGTTGAGAACTGCGTCGGCACGTCGAAGATAACGGTCTCGGGGGTGTATCCCTTCTCGATAGCGGCGGCATATACGAACGGCTTGAACGCGGAGCCTGGCTGGCGCGGGGCTACCGCGACGTTGTAGTTGCCGGGGATGATCTCGTCGAAGTAGTCACGTGAGCCAACCATCGAGAGGATCTGTCCGGTTTTCGGGTCGATCGCAACGAGAGCCGCGTTTGATGCATTGAACTTCGCGGCGTTCGCGAGCGCGTACTCCTTCACGATCGATTGCGCTGCGTTCTGCATCTCTGCATCGAGCGTGGTTATAACGGTAAGGCCCTGCGTAACCACATCCGATCCATACTTCTGCTCAAGGATGCCTTCGATATAGAAGACGAAGTGAGGGGCGAGGATCGAGTTGTTCTGTTGGCGACTGAAGACCACGAGTTCGCGCTTTGCGGACGCTGCCTCTTCCGCGGTGAGGTATCCGAGGTACTCCATGCGATCGATGACGTAGTCCTTGCGGATATCGAGCTCGTCCCGGTTGTTCCCGTATGGAGAGTAGTAGGTCGGGAGCTGCGGAATAGCGGCAAGGTAGGCCGCCTCAGCAACCGAAAGGTCGTTCGCGCTCTTTCCGTAGAACGCGCGTGAGGCAACCTCGGCACCATACAGCGTGCCGCCGTAGGGCGTCACATTGAAATAGAACTCAAGGATCTGGTCCTTGGTGTACTTCTGCTCAAGCTTCCAGGCGAGGATCCATTCCTGGAACTTACGGATAGGGGTCTTGTTACCCGAGAGGATCGTATTCTTCACCACCTGCTGGGTGATGGTCGAGCCGCCCTGTGCGAAGGAAAGGGTCTGGATATCAACCCAGATCGCACGCGCGACAGCCTTCAGGGATACGCCGCTGTGGTTATAGAACTCGGAGTCCTCGATCGCTATCGCGGCCTTCTGGAGATTCGGCGAGATCTCAACGAGCGGAACCACGTTCCTTCGGACGTCATGGTTGAGGTCGTAGAGCACCGTCTTTCCGGTACGGTCATAGATCTTCGTAGACTGGGCAACCTTTCGGGAATCGAAGGAGTTGAGGTCCGGGATCGGAGTGAGTGCAGCCCAGAGGATGCCGGCACCAGCCAGAAGCATGAGACCGCCGATCGCGATGAATACAATGCGCAGTACTGGATGAGGATTCTCGAGGTGCGCACGAATGTCGAGCTTCTTGCGGGGTCGTTTCGGCATGATTTGCCCATGTTATCACGAAGAACGGCCCCGTTGGGGGCCGTTTCGCTAGATAGCGTCTTCTTCGGATTCTTCGTCCTCTACGAGAGGCTCTTCTTCCTCGTCAACGAGAGGGAGACCGTTCTCGTCGACTTCTTCCTCATCATCCAATAGCTCGTCGTCAAAAATCATGGCTACAAAATTACGTATAGTGTGCCCGCACCGTGCGAAGCTTCTCTATTTGAACAAACCAATGAGGGTTTGCAAACGGGGATAATTACACGCGTGTGGACAGCGCGCAGATCCCCAGCGCGATCGCATCGAGTTCGTCGTCGAGGCGTTTCTTTTCAGGAAGCCGTATGAGACGGGGAATCATGCTCGCCACCGCCTTCTTATCCGCGTTCCCGTATCCCGTAACGGCGAGCTTCACCTGTTGCGGGGAATGCTCGGAGACGGAAAGTCCCGCTTCTGCGGCTGCAGAGAGTGCGGCACCGCGGGCTTCCGCCACACCGAGCGCGCTTCTTTTATTGTTCGTACTCCAGAACAAGCTCTCGATCGCGACACGGACCGGCTGATGCTTCTTAATAGCAAGCGCTACAGCCTCGTGCATGAACGCGAGACGATCTTCCGCTGCGCCTTTCGGCGGAAGAGCACAGTCGCTCCATACATGCACTGGGCGCGATGGGTCACCCTCGAGGACCGCGAGGCCCATGCGATCGTACCCGGGATCGATGGCCAGGATACGCATCCTAGTCGCTCTCGTTACTCTCGTATCCGCGCGCGTTCGTGAAGACGCGCTGCACGTCGTCGTTCTCGTCGATCAGATCGAAGATCTTTCCGAGAGACTCTTCGTCGCTTTCCGATAGATCCATCAAGGGCTCGTTCGGCGCGAACCTTCCGTCCGGAGACTTCTGGAACGCCCAAGCGGCTGACCCAGGGGAACCTAGCTCGAACCCGCTCTTCGAGATGAGATGCTTTATCTCTTGTGTCGTACGGTTCGTATTATCGGTAAGTGCGTCGATTATTATCGCCGTGCCGCCTGGTCCGTACCACTCGTAGACTACCTGCGAGAGATCACTCGCTTCCTTCGATGCGCCCTTGGTTACGGCGCGCTCGATATTGTCTTTGGGCATGTTCGCTGCCTTCGCGCGCTCGATGGCGGATGAGAGGCCAGGAGAGGAGAGATTGCCTCCCGCTTTCTTCGCTTCGATAGCGATGAGCTTTGCGAAGCGAGAAAAGGTCTTTGAGCGGGCAGCGTCCGTAACGCCTTTCTGTCTCTTAATCTGCGACCATTTGCTGTGTCCTGACATATCTCTACTTTACCAAGGCCTCGTCCTTGGGCCTATATCGCGTTGTGTCCGTATGAACCATGGTTATAAGCGGATAAACAAACTACACTTACAACATGAAATTACTTGGAAATAGCTACGTTCTCGGACTGCTCATGATAGTAACCGAAGCAATTGTAAACTTGCTAGTCGGTTCCATTCTGGTTTCCGGTGTCATCCTTTCATTTGCTGTCGGACAGGTTTACTCATGGAGCCACAAGGCAAAGATGCCAAGGGCAGAGAAAATCAAAGCGCTGCTCGTATACCTCGGAGTTATTGTCACCCTCGCACTCTTCTTCTTTGCGTATATGAACGACACTCGATTAGCAGTTCTTATCGTTGCTGTGCTTGCAGTCGTCCAGGGCCTCTTCATGTATCTAGGTATGTCCGTGGGAAGCCACTTTTTTATGAAAGCTTACGATAGGAAACAAGGAGCCCTGGCAATACCTAGCCGCGAAGGTACTCCGCCCCTTTCTGGGTAAGAATACGCCCGCGTGGCGAGCGCTCAACAAATCCGAGTCTCAACAAATACGGCTCGTACACGTTCTCAACTGTATTGGGGTCCTCGTGGAGCGCTGACGCGAGCGCACGTATACCTGCAGGCCCGCCCTTAAAGGAGTCGCGGAGCGTCGTGAGGTAGCGGCGATCATCCTTGGTAAGACCGAGCGTATCGATGCCGAAGAGTTCGCACGCGAGATCCGCTACTTCTGCGGAGAGCGCCTTGTTTTCCACCTGGGAGTAATCACGAACCCGCTTAAGAAGGGCGTTCGCAACGCGCGGCGTTGCGCGACTTCTCGACGCGACACGCTCGATAACCTCGTCGGGCGCATCAAGACCTAGTACGCCGGCGGAACGGCGAATGATGCTTCGAAGATCGTCGTCCGTATAGAAATCGAGCTGGTACACGCCACCACCGAAGCGGGAACGGAGGGGGGAAGAGAGCTGTGCAACCCTCGTCGTTGCACCAACGAGGGTGAAGGGCGGAAGGGCGAGCTCAACGGTACGAGCTGAGGGCCCTTTGCCGAGAATAATGTCCAAGGATCCCGACTCAAGGGCAGGGTAGAGGAGCTCTTCTACCTTAGAGGAGAGCTGATGTATCTCGTCGATGAAAAGAACGGTTCCGGGCTCGAGATTCGTGAGGATGGAGGCGAGATCTGCCGCGCGCTCTATGGCGACGCCCGAGGTGGACTTGAGCGGAGCATCAAGGGATGCGGCCACGAGATGGGCGAGAGTAGTCTTGCCGACGCCCGGCGGACCGTAGAAGAGAATATGCTCTGGCATGTCCCCGCGCATGCGCGCAGCCTCCAGAACGACGGAAACATTGGCTTTTACGTGGCCCTGACCCACATAATCGTCCCAGGTGGATGGCCTGAGCGCGCTATCGAGGGCCTGATCCCTAAGCTTTGGTAGGTCGGTAGGGCTTGACATAAAGTTGCACTATGCTAGTATTCTAACACACCGGCTCCTTCATAAGGGCCGAATTTCTTTTTAGATCGCACATAGCACCCTCTAGGCAAGGCTTGACGGCTTCAGGGCGTTTCCCCAAG
>JAZKIS010000007.1:0-29392 GCA_040384725.1 Patescibacteria group bacterium
TAGAGCAACTCCCTCTTAAGGAGATGGTCCCTGGTTCGAGCCCAGGCAGGTGCACAGGCGGAAAGGGCGGGATCCTCGGATTCCCGCCCTTTCCTGTTTCCTGGTAGGATAGGAGGACGCTGGAGTGGTGAAATGGTAGACACGCTTGCCTTAGGAGCAGGTCCCTTCGGGGGTGGAGGTTCGAGTCCTCTCTCCAGCACAACAACCAAGCCACTACTTGACTTTGTGTCAATTTTAGTGGTATACTATTTCTAGAAACCAGCTCCTTGAGAGCAAGGTGCAAACATCAACACAGATACAGCTCGAGGAGGGCTGAACCATGAACGCGATTCTTATCGGGACTGCGAGCACGATCGCCATCACCGCCGCTGTATACAGCATCGGTATGCCCATCCTTCTCACCAACATGGCCAAGCAAGACTTTCTTGTGACGACCATCGGCGAAGGTTCGGGCAAGGTCATCGTGGCGAACGGTGCCCTGCGCGACATCAAGATGGTCCGCAAGGGCTTCCACTTGAATCGTCCCGGCAAGCCCGGATACGATCCGAGCAAACGGAACTACGAAAATCTGCCGGACATCCCGGGAGTGAACTACGATGAACGGAGCAATCTGTTCCAGGAGCACAACCTCCACTGGGTCGGCCTACCCTGGCAGCACCAGATCTACACCTACAAATTCGCTTGGAGTGAACTCAAGAAGAACGCGAACGGCACCCAGGAAATCGTCACGCGCGAAGCGGAGACTGACATCTTCATCGCAAACGATTTCCACTACGGCATGGTCCTCGAAGAACTTCGAACCTTCGACAACGTGCCGACCAAGATCGAAGTGGTGATTACGGTCTGGATTAATAATCCTGAACGGGCTCTGTTCGCGACGAACGACTGGCTCAACATCGTCCACACGCTTGTTGAAAGCGTTTCCAAGGACTATGTCGGCGCCCTGACGTTCGATCAAATTCGTTCTGAAAAGGACGAGGACGGGACACCCTCTGACAGGCTCAAGCAGGAGTATTCGCTCATCGTCACGGCACTCACCGAGACGATCGAGGACCGGCCTGACAGGAAGGGCATGGCAGAAGTCTATGGCGTGACTATCAAGTCGGCGAACCTTCGTAAGATCATCGTGACGGGTGAAACCGCCACGGAACTCACGAAAGCGAGCACGGCTAAGTACACGGCAGAAACCAACGCTGCTGCCCAGCAAGTCAAGACCGACGCCGACGCCTACACCACCCGAACCATCGCCGACGCCGACGCTTACGCCACATTGGAAGAAGGCAAATCAAAGGCTGCAGCGGACAAGGCACGGTTTACGGTTATCAGTGAAAACATGGAGGCTGCACGCCTCCTGCTTGGCACTGAAGCCCTGAAAACGCCGGGCCAAGGAAAGGTGATCATCGCTGATTCTGATCTGGTCTCCGCCGCACTGAAGGCGGCTATCACGAAAGTGGGTGCGTGATGAAGAGAGTCTTTATCTTCATTGGGTTAGCCCTCGCGCTCTGCTTCGCGCTGACCTACTTCGGTTCGGGAAGCTCGTCGCTCGGCATGGTCGTGGTTATCGTCGTGGCGGTCATCCTCATCGCGTTACTTGTAATCGCGATCCTGGCCGCCTCGGCGATGCACGGAAAGAAAAAGGGAGGGGCCGATACAAAGGCTCCTCCTACCGTGCCTGGTGCAGCTCCCGCTCCACCGAACACAGAGCATAGAGACCATGGCCATCACAAGGCCGTTCACCATGACCACGATGATCACCACTCGACGCCGTTGTCGAAGGTGATTCTCAACTGGTCGATCGCAATTGGTGCGGCTGTAATAGTGGGAGCCTTCGTTTGGTGGCTTCTGGTGGGCATGGGGGCGGGTCAAAAGCCCGGCCTCACGCATGTGGAGCGGTTCAACCGCTACACAGAACAGGTTGCTGCACGGGCCACGCCCGCTGCTGCCATCTGTACGCCAGGACCCGTTGCATGGCAGAGCGTCACCGCTCCGCCAAGTAACGCGGCGAAGTCGGCGATGATCCCCATCCCCGACTGCCACTACATCAGGTTCTGCGACAAGACGCAGGATCCTGAATGCAACGCGGCAACCTTCGAAGGAGCCCGGTTCAATGTCTGGTGCACCACGCGCACCCGCAACACTGAACTTCCCCTCGAGACGAGCGGCGACCAGGCTGTGAATGCCTGCCGCCCCCAGTCCAAAGGGGACGAGCCCATCAAGCTCGAGTACGCCTTCATATTCTCGCCACCTGTGTAACGCGTCTTGCACTCACGTGCACCCAATGGGCCGGTCTTTCGAGACCGGCCCTTTTTCTATACTTATGGCGCCCCGACGGTTGCCTTGATAAGCGACACGATAGCGTTCGCGCCGAATATGATAACGAGGCCGATGATGCCCCAGATCATATGCTGCTGCCCATCCCTGCGCTTCTCCTCGTCTTCAGCGCCTGCGATGAACTCAACGATGCCCCACAGGAATAAAAGGAACGCGGCGAGCGAAAGGAGCGTGATGATAGGCGTGAGGATCTGCGCCTGCACTTTCGTAATAAAGGTTTGGTAGGGACTCATACGGTAATCATAGCAAAAGCCCGCGCTTGCGCGCGGGCTTTTGTGTGGAGAGAGCGTTTAGCGGCTCGGCGGGAGCGGCTGTCCGTAATCGATGCGGTTGTCAAATTCGAATGTTCCGCGAAGGATATTCACGAGACCCCACACCGAGACCATGATGAAGAATCCGATGATTCCCCAGAGCATGAGGCTCTTTCCTGTCTCGCGCTTCTCCTCGTCGTGTCCTCCAGCAATGAAGTACTGGAACACGCCCCAGATGAAGACGATGAATGCGATCGCGAAAAGAAGCGGTACGGCGACGTTGTTGATAAGGCCGATGATGCCCTGGCCGAGATCCTGCACGTTCGTTGCGTTCACCTGCGCCGAAGCGAAAAGTGGGAACGAGAGCGCGAATGCTGCACTGAGATAACCTAGTTTCTTCATAATGTTTGATTACGGGTAACGCGAAGGCGTATAGCTATAGGATAGACGGTACTGAGCGTGCGTCAATAGAGCTAGGAATTCCGTGTGGAAAACAGTTTTCCTAGTAGAACATCGAATCGTTATTCGTATTGGGCGCCGGAGCCGCAGGCGCAGCAGGCGCTCCCGGGTTAAAGGTCGGCGGCTTCGGCGCATTCTGGCCGCCGAATCCGAACGAGTTCGTAAGGAGGTTAACGATGCCCCAGAGGCTCGTCATGATAACGAAGCCGATAACGGCCCACATAACGAGCTGCTTGCCCTGCGAGCGCTTCTCCTCGTCAGCACCCCCCGCGATGAAGTAGACGTAGACGCCCCACAGGAAGACGATGAACGCAATCGCCCAGATGAACGGGATGAGGTACTTGTTTATGAAGTCGATAATGCCCGCAGTGTAGCGGCCGAGGATTGCTCCATTAAACTCCTGCGCGTGCACGAATACTGGTAGGACGAGCGCGCTGAGGGCCGCGGTAAAGGCAAATGGTTTCATACCTTGAAGCCTAGCAGGCCCTGGGCACCATGCAAGACCTTATACACCGGATACGCCGAAGGTGGTCAGGAGGAGGCGTACAATGCCCCACACCGAGAACATAACCACGAACCCGATGATTCCCCAGAGCATGAACTGGCGCCCTTTCTCTCGTCCCTCCTCGCCTCCGAGGAAAAAGAACCGGACCATGCCGATGATGAAGAGGAGGAATGCGAGGGTGTAGAAGAGCGGGACAATCGACGCATTTACGAACTCAACGATGTCGTCCGTCAGGTCCTTGAAGCTTGCGGCGCGGGCCGCAAGAGGCGTGAGGGCGAGAACCGCGAGGGCGAGGAAGCTCTTCTTCATACTAGCGGAGCGAGTTAACGGTTCCCTCGATAACGAGCTGTATCGACGTAGCGCCGAGAAGGATGAGGCCGCCGATAACGGTCCACACCAGCGCGCTCTTCGCGCTCTGCAGCTTCTCCGAGTTCCCGCGCGCAGCAACGAACAGGAAGCCGACATACACGAGCATCATGATGAGGATGATCGTACCGATCTGCACGACGCCGGCGAGGATCGCCTTGAGGAATTCAGGCAGGGTGCTCACGCCGTTCAACGGATTAACCAGTCCTTCGCTCGCGGTTGGTGTTGGAGACGGGGGAGGCGTGTTGGGAGGCGTAGGCTGGGCAGCGACCGAGTGCGGCTGCGCGAGCGCGAGCAGGGCGCCGATGCCGATCCAGAGACGTTTCTTCATAGTGATCATGGTTATTTGAATGCGGCGTTAAGGGACTGGCTCACGGTCGTTATAGCACTGCTGATGCCTTCCCTTCCCGAGAGCACGTTATTGATCATGGTAGCAAAGATGCGATCGGTATCGGCGGGCGCTGGGGAGAGCCAGGCGCGCGCAACGAGCGCCTCCGGGTAGTAGACCGGTTCATAGAGATCGCCCGCGAGCGGTGCGAGCGCGCCGCGGTGCGCCGGGGCCATGCCGAACGCTCTCGCGAAGAGCGGGACGGAATCGCGCTCGGACAGCGTAAGCGCGACCCGAAGGGCTCCCTCTCCGTTCTGAGTGGCCCGCGGGATAGAGAACCCGTACGCACGTCCATACGTGGTGCGCGTCGCGTTCGTGCCCGGCATCGGGGCGGCGCTCATATCGAAGTCGAGGTTCGGATTAGTCGCGGCAAGCTCCGCACGCTCGGACGCGAATCCGAGATAGAGCGCGAGGTCTCCGGCGATGAATGCCTGGCGGCTGTTCGGGAGTGACCGGTTCCAGGAGTACACCGTCTTCCCGGGATTCGAGAACTCGGTATAAAAGTTGAGCGCGCTTTCGGACGGCGTCATGCCGAACACGTCGTCTACCGGGTCAGAGAGGCTCGAGCGGACGCCCGTTGGCGTGCGCTCGCTTATGCCGTATCCCGCCTGCAGGAAGAGGAGCGAGATGATCGCCCGGGCGTTCTCCACGTTCTCATACGTCCCGAGCGCGATGAGGCTCCGGGTAACGGTCTGGGTATCGGTCTGCCGGTTCACAGTAGCGGCAAGTCCCGTGACCGCTTCCCAGGTAGCAGGAGGCTGAACGGCACCAGACGACGCGAGGATCGGCCGGTTGTAATAGAGGACGAGCGGATCAACGAGGAACGGAATGGCATAGGTGCCGCCCTGGATCAGGTAGAGCTCGTGTATCGGAAGATAGTTGTCCCTGAAATCGCGCTCAGAGAGATCGGACGAAGGGATAGGAGAAATCTTGGCCTGCGCCGCGAGAAGGTCCTCCTGGCTGAGGATAAGCAGATCAGGGCCGCGGCCTGACGCGATCGCTTCTGCGACGTCAGCGTCGAAGGTTTCCTGGGGCCGCTCGGTGTAGGTAACCTTCCCGTACTCCTGGTGCGCCTCCTTGAACGCCATGAGAGCGCTATTCATGGAGCTAGCCGGGAGTGTGCCCCATATGGATACGGTACCCACCTGTACCTGCCCGTTCGAGAAGCCTTGGAAGTTCGCGAACAGGAAGAGGCCCGCGAGCGCGATGAATCCGAAGATTCCCATGATGATCACCTGGAACGGTTTCAAGTTAGCCATACTACGGCGCGGTAAAGACTATGGAGTAATGATGCGGCCCTGCCCGGAAATCCTTCACCTTGTGGAAGCCGGCGCCGATGAACAGTTCTTCGGCGACATGCTCTGAGACCACACGATGCGGGAGCGGCCCCATGCCGCCGTACGCGCCCGCCCAATCCACAACGAGGAGGCGTCCGCCGGTCTTCAGGATACGCTTGATCTCCGCAACCGCGCCTTCCCGGTGATCGAGCTGGAATAGCGTGTTCGAGAGGATAACCGCGTCAACGGACGCCTCTCTCAGTTTCGTGCCGCCGAGCTTCTCGAAGTTTCCCCAGAGGGTCTCCACGTTCCGGAGCCCCTTGCCTTCTGCATGGTCCTTCACGTGCTTGAGGATGTCTTCCTGGATATCAACCGCGTACACCCGGCCTTCGGGTCCTACGATTGAACCCGCTGCCGCGGCATAGTGTCCGGAACCGGCGCCGAGGTCCACTACCTTCATGCCCTCACGCAGGCCGAGCTGGAGCACGTTGCTCTGCGGATTACTGAAGTTCATAGAGAGAGTATAGCAAGCGAGCCGCATAACGCGGCTCGCAATCAACAAGAAACGCCTAGAGGCCCAGATTGAATCTTCCGAACTCGTCTCGAGATACGTTGAGCTTTTTTCCTCCGAAGTTTATCGGAACTCCATTGATTCTGCTTGCAGCATCAGCCACGCCCTCAGGCAACGCGTCCATCCTCTTATTAAACTCTGCGATACGCACTGCCCGCTCTTCCTCGGACGTCGCGGGGCTGATGATGGTGCTGAAGAGCTCCATGTCAGCGTCCGAAAGCGATCCGGTTAGCTCCTCGACCGCATCGTATCGGTCTTTGCTCTCTCTGCTCTCCGGAATGCCGGTGCTCTCGAATCTTCCTTTCATATGAATATGATTAGTTTATAGGGCAACCATCGATGCGATCGAATCCCCTTCGCGCATCTTCATGATGCGCACGCCCTGCGTCGCGCGCGACAGGGTGGAGATCTCTCCTGCAAGGCAGCGGATAACCTGGCCCTTCTTCGAGATAACCACGAGCTCCTCGTCCTTGGCCTCGTCGCCGATGAGCACCTTGGCGCCGATGATCTTTCCGGTCTTCGCCGTGACGTCCGCGGTCTTGATGCCGGATCCCCCGCGTCCTTGGATCTTGTACTCAGAAAGGGAAGTCTTCTTTCCGTATCCCTTATCCATGATAACGAGCAAGGACGCGTTGTTCCCGGCTTCAGCCGGCACCACTTCCGCAGAGACGATGCGGTCGCCCTTCTTAACCGTCATGCCGCGTACGCCTGCCGCGGTGCGGCCCATGGCGCGCGTCTCGCTCTCGTCGAAGCGGATCGATTGGCCTTCCGCCGTCACGATCGACACCGAGTCGCCCGGTGCCGCGAGGTGCGCGGACACGAGTTTGTCGCCTCCCTTGAGCGCGATAGCGATGATGCCGGAACGGCGTACGTCGCCGAAGGACTTCGCCTCCACCTTCTTTATGGTGCCGTATTCGGTGACGAGGAATACGGAGAGCGTGTCGCGTGCCCCGCTTCCTTTCTCCATCTTGGGCATGGCGAGCACGCTCGTTACCTTCTCCTCTGCCGAGAGCTGCAGGAAGTTCATGATGCTCTTGCCCTTCGTCGCGCGCTTTCCTTCCGGAAGCTCGTACATCTTGAGCTGGTACGCCTTGCCGAAGTCGGTGAAGAAGAGGAGGTCGGCGTGGGCGGTGGTCGCGAGGAAGTGCGTCACAACATCCTCTTCCTTCGTCGACATGTCGATAACGCCAACGCCGCCGCGCTTCTGCAATTTGAATTCTTCAGGATTCGTACGCTTCACGTAGCCGCCCTGGGTAAGGACGAGCACGGACTCCTCGTCCGCGACGAGGTCTTCTATGGAAATGTTCTTCACGCCGCCCTTCACGATCT
The DNA here is from genome assembly GCA_040384725.1 of Patescibacteria group bacterium. GTDB lineage: Bacteria > Patescibacteriota > Minisyncoccia > Phycocordibacterales > Phycocordibacteraceae > C7867-001. Next base: position 7,478 of record JAZKIS010000007.1, read on the forward strand.
TCGTGCGTCGGTCGTCGCCGTACTTCTCGGAGATCAGTTGCAGCTCCTCGCGGACAACCGCGAGTATGGTCTTCGCGCTTGAGAGAATCTTCTGGAGCCGCTTGATGAGGTCCTGCACTTCCTTGAGCTCATCCTCGATCTTCTTTCGCTCGAGGCCGGCGAGCTTCTGGAGGCGCATATCGAGGATGGCAGCCGCCTGGATTACGGAGAAACCGAACTTCTTCTGGAGCTGCACGCTTGCGTCCGGCACGTCCTTCGCCTTCTTGATGGTAGCGATGACCTCGTCGATGTGGTCGAGCGCCTTCGAGAGGCCGAGCAGGATGTGCTCGCGCTCCTGCGCCTTCCGGAGCTCGTACTCGGTACGGCGCTTCACCACCTCCTTGCGGTGCGCTATGAAGCTCTCGAGCATCCCCTTCAGGGAGAGGGTCTCCGGGACGCCGTCCACGAGCGCGAGCATGTTGTAATGGAAGGTCGACTCAAGCTCCGTGTGCTTGTAGAGGTTGTTCAGCACTGCCTGCGGGTGCGCGCTGCCCTTCAGCTCCACGTTGATGCGGATGTCCGTGGTGGACTCGTCCCGGAGGTCCTTCACGCCCTCGAGCTTCTTGTCACGGACGAGGTCCGCGATGCGTGTGATCAGGTCCGCCTTGTTCACGCGGTAGGGGATCGACGTGATGATGATCGAGGTGCCTTTCTTCTCCTCGACGATATCGGCTTCCCCGCGCACCACGACGCCGCCGCGGCCGGTGGTGTACGCGTGCTTAATGTCAGTCTGGTTGAACGCGACGGCGCCGAGCGGGAAGTCAGGGCCCTTCACGTGGCCGAGGAGGTCGTCGATGGTCGCGTCCGGATCATCGATGAGATGTGTGGTTGCCGCAACCACCTCGCGCAGGTTATGCGGCGGGATGTTGGTCGCCATACCGACGGCGATGCCGAGCGTGCCGTTAAGGAGGAGATTCGGGACGGCTGCCGGAAGCACCGACGGTTCCTGCTTCGAGCCATCGAAGTTCGGCGCCCACTCGATGGTGTCCTTCTCGAGGTCCTTGAGCATCTCGTCAGCTAACCGCGACATCTTCGCTTCGGTATAGCGGTATGCCGCGGCCGGGTCCCCGTCTATCGAGCCGAAGTTACCCTGGCCCTGCACGAGCGGATAGCGCGTCGCGAAATCCTGCGCGAGCTTCACCATCGCGTCGTATACCGAGCTGTCGCCGTGCGGATGGTACGAACCGAGCACCTCTCCCACCACGGTAGCGGACTTCCGGAACTTCGCCGTTGGCGTGAGTCCTGTCATGCGCATCGCGTAGAGGATGCGACGATGCACCGGCTTCAGTCCGTCACGGACGTCAGGCAACGCACGTGAGGTGATCACGGACATCGCGTAGTCGAGGTACGACGTGCGCATCTCGCCCACGATCGACTGATCGACCACGTTCACACGCGGTACGATCGGCTCTTCAGGAACAGCTGCTTTCTTTGCCATGTACTAAAAAGGGATGACGGTCTTATGCGTGTTGTTGGCGGGCGCAACCTTCGCATCGAGCGTGGACGAGGTCCGCGTCTCGATTATCTGGAGCGCCGCTTCGGTGCTCGTTGCGTTGAACGCTGCCCCTGCGGCACCCATGAGATTCGAGAATGCGGAAGTTGATTCCGTAATAGCTTCAGAGACTTCGCCCGTGCCGCTCTCATTCCCCGCTGTCTCGAGCGCGAGCGTGCCGGAGGTTGCGAGCGCACCCATCCAGGTAACGGCCACGAGTCCCGTGATGCCAGCGGCGGTAAGCATGGCGATGCGGTGCCGTACGTGCTCCGGCTTCTCCCGGAGGCGGTCGATATGCTCGATGATGCGGTCGGTAGCCATAACGTTAAGGGGTTATCACGATGATAGCACCGTCCTTCTCTGCCGTGTCCTTCTTCTTAAGGGTGAGCTTGTCCACCTTCTCGACGTCCTTGCCGCCGTCTCCGAGGAAGCTTTCGAGCGACTTCGCCTCGCCCATGCCGGACCAGTGCATCGGAATGATGATCTTGGGCTGGAGGGTAACCGCGAGCTTCGACGCTTCTGCCGCCGAAAGGACTCCCGCGCCCCCGACCGGGACGAAGAGGATATCGATCTCGTCGATGGCTTCCCTCGCGTCGTGCGAGAGCATCGGGTCTGAGAGCGCACCGAGATGTACCAAGGTCATGCCGTCTACCGTAATGGCATAGACGGTGTTAACAGCATCCAGAGAGCCCTTCACCGGCTGATACTGGCTCTTCGTCAGAAAGCCCTGCACGCGTACGCCCGAGTGCTCGTACTCGCCCGGTCCGTCTATAACGAACGGTTCCTTCCCGCCGAACGAGACCTCGTCGGTCCCGTTCATGTCCGCATGCTTCCGAGTCACGAGCGCGAGATCCGCACCGAAGCGGACCGCAGGCAAGCTGCCTCCTTTGGATATAGGATCGAAGACGATCGTGAGGTCGCCTTGGGTGATCTTGAAGCACTGCCCGCCGTGGTGGGTGATGACCATGTTCCCTTCATTATACCGCAATTGAAGGGGAGTAGGTAGGGAAGTCAGGGCTGTGCACAGGCCACAGAGGCTCTACCGGTGACTCTAATGATACGGTTCATGGAGCGCGCGTTGGCCGCTGCGCGGAGAGCTGGCCCATCTGGGTTACTGCCGGTTCTTCCGGGTGGCCGACACTAGATCGGGTCAGCTCTTTCCCTCCCCGCCTGCCCTTTTTGGGTGGGCGTTGTTTTATTGCGACATGTCTGGATGGTATTGACAAATAGCTTAATTATGCTAGACTCTGAATCAGAGCGAATTCATGCTTGTAGGTCATTCCAGGGAGGAATCCATGACCGCCACCTCGCAAAGCACCACCGTTCCGGCTTCGAGCAACAACAAGGAAGACCCTGTCGTTCGCGCCGAAAAGGCCCTGTTCGGGCCGAAGAAGACCAGTCATCGACCCTGCGTCGACGCTGCAATCTACGCGCTGCTCGCCTGCGCCGAATCGGGTGGTCCGAATCACCAGCGCGCCTGGAGTCTGCTGCAACGGGCCTTCAACCAGAATCAGATTCTGGCGAAGAGTGCCTGGAAGCGGTACGGGGAGCTGAAACGCAACCCGCCGCGGATGCGCCGCGAGCGCACCCCCGAGGAGCGCGAACAGCAGCGGCGCCGGCGTGACGCCAACCGCCTCGGTCGCGCCCAGGATAATCGGGCCCGCCTGAAGAACTGAATGCAGTACCTTAAGTCCTCTTCGGAGGCAGCCCAGACCACGTGTCTGGGCTTTTCCGTATTATTACGACATATCCGCGAGGGTATTGACAATATTTTTGGGTATGGTAACTTACCCGAGCTAAGAGCCCGATGGTCGGGATGTCAAAGCAAGGGAGAGCAACATGCGTACCAGTCACCCGCCGGGCCACATCGGCTCCGATATCTTGATGGGAACCGTCCTGGGCACCGCGTCGGCCGTCATCGGCCTGGATCTGCACAACACCTCCGCCATCGCCGCCGGCGCCCTGCATCAGCGCTGCTGATCGGGCGGCCGCGGCCGAAACCCCCTGGGGAGGCGGTTCACACCGCCTCCCCACCCCTTCGAAACTCGACGCTTTGCGCCGGGTTTTTTTGTTTTTATACTTCCCCTTTACCTATATATATGATAGCTTTTCCCTATCGCGAGCGCGTATACAAGCCGTGAGCGGGCTATCCCTGGCATACCGAAAGGCAGCTAGTACCCGTCACCTACGAGCGCCTCGTACAACTAATCATGCCTGAAGAAATCCAGGCGACTGAGGAGCGTAAGGCTCCCCCTGTCGTCTCGACCGTAACTGTAGAGCCCGGCCATCCGATGGAGGGGATGCTCGAGGGTATTGCTACCCCGCCGCGTGCCGGCGACCTCATCGAGGGAACCATCATCGAGCTCGTCCGCGGACGCCTCTACGTAGACCTTCCTCCGTTCGGTACCGGTATCATCTACGGCCGCGAGTACCTGAACGCCGCAGACGTTCTAAGGAAGGCGAACCCTGGCGACACTATCTCCGCAAAGGTCGTTGACGCTGCTGGCCTCGATGGCTACATCGAGCTCTCTCTTAAGGAAGCACGTCAGGCCGCTATCTGGAGCGAGGCTGAACTCGCTATCGCGGGACAGACCGTCTATACCCTTACCGTCGACGAGGCGAACAAGGGCGGACTCATCCTCTCGTGGCAGGGCATCCAGGGATTCCTCCCGGCTTCCCAGCTCACGAAGGAGCACTACCCGCGCGTTCCTGAGGGCGACAAGGACAAGATCTTCGGCGAGCTCCAGAAGCTCACCGGCCAGATGCTTTCGGTCCGCATCATTACGGCGGATGCGAAGGAGGGCAAGCTCATATTCTCCGAGCGCGCAGGCGACGAGGAGAACGAGAAGGCTTCGCTTATCGACAAGTACCAGGTTGGCGACGTCGTTGAGGGCGAGGTTACGGGCGCCGTTGACTTCGGCGTGTTCGTGAAGCTCGAGCAGGGTCTCGAGGGTCTCGTGCACATCAGCGAGCTCGACTGGGGTCTCGTTGAGGATCCTCGTTCCCTATTCAAGGTCGGCGACAAGGTTTCCGTGAAGGTTATCGAGGTGAAAGACGGCAAGGTATCCCTTTCCGTGAAGGCCCTCAAGGAGAACCCATGGAAGACCGCGCAGGACCGCTACAAGAAGGGCATGGAGGTATCGGGTGTCATCATCAAGTACAACAAGCACGGAGCACTCGCTTCCATCGAGGAAGGCGTTGCGGGTCTCGTCCATATCTCAGAGTTCGCGTCTCCTGTGGAGCTTCGCGAGTCTCTCGAGCTCGGCAAGACCTACCCGTTCTCCATTACCCTATTCGAACCGAAGGACCAGCGCATGACGCTCTCCTACGAAGGAGCGAAGAAGGGAGCGAAGAAGTAAGAAAGGAAATTGAGGACGCCCGGAACTTTCGTTCCGGGCGTTTTCGTTATGCGGCCATGCGCTTCGGAGAACGGAGCGTACGGTCGAGATAGATGCTGAAGAGACGCAGCACCTTCCGCTTCTCCCTGTCCTGGTCGACAGGCTTCTCGGATGACTGGTAGGCCTCGTACCGAGTACGGATGGGTTCAATGAACCGGCCGCGGATCGGATGGTCTTTCAGACCGTACGCATAGGTACGGATGTACGAAGCGTCCGGAATCTGGAACCATGAGTTTCCGAAGCCCGTGTTGTAGTGTTCCTGGATGCACGGCGACAGATCCATGGCGAGCTGACTCAGCATATCCGAAACCGTCTTGTCAAAACTGTACCTGCAGTTGCGGATGACGAAGAGATAGTCGCGCGCGTGCTCGATCGCCGTCTGCTCTTCTTTCGTAAGATGCTTCCGGCGCCTGAATCGGCGCAGCACGTCGAGCGACGCGTGCGCCGCCGCGAGCGCCATCTTCGCTGCAGGAATCGTTCCGGTAACGCTCCAGGTGCGCCGGTGATTCCAGGTAACCTGATCTTTTTCGTCGAGACCAGCTTCCCAGAGCGGGATGCAGACAGCGAGGGCTGCCTCGAGGATACGATACGGGCCGATAGCGACTATTCTGTGGTGGGTCATGCCCGCCTCCTCTTTGCTGAAACGCTCTCGGAACGAGAGCACACGGTCCGTCGCTACCTTACTCTCCTTAACGACATGCGGCAAACAGTGACGCCCGGAACTCTCGTTCCGGGCGTTTTCGTCTCAGGCGGTACTGCGCTCTCCTTCCAAAGCAGCAATGTATTTGTCGCTGATGCCCTGCAGGATTTCAGTTATGGTCTTCTCCCAGTCTGTTGCATGCCTAAGGAGCCCTACAACGACTGGATACCGTTCCCTGAAATGTTCAGCGAACCGTGCGAGCATCGGATCCTGCATGAAGCGAAGGAGCTCGGACTCGACACTCGCGGGAGGGCTGAGCACATACCACTGCCCACCCTGTACGTCCGCGTGAATCGTGATGCAGAGCGAGTGCTCGCGTGCGATCTTGTCGCCGAGAGTACGCACGTTGCTCGCGAAATCGCCATGCCGTACGACGCGATGCAGATAATCCCCTGCATAGTCGCGTACGCCCTCTACGTCGGGCTGCTCGGTCTCGCCAGGCTCCTCGAAGAGCTCGAGCGATACCTGGGCCATGACGAGCGCAACGAGCTCGAGCGGGAGGTTCGGGCCCGTTCTGTCCCAACGCCTGGTATGAATCCAGACAGCCTTCGTCTTCTCGTCGAGTCCTTCTATCCAGAGCGGCATCGCTTGCGCGATGCCGAGCTCGAGGAGCTTCGCAGGATTCGGGTCCGGCAGATCAAATAGTCGGGTCATGCCCGTCTCCTTTCCATGGCAATGCCTCGATGAGGCGTACGGTCCTTTCAAACCCTACGCCTCATGCGGATTCTCTGCAAACAGTGACGCCCGGAACTTTCGTTCCGGGCGCTTTCGTTAGCAGGCGTTAGTGAGTCACGCGACCTTCCAAATGAAGTAGGTCGTCTTGCGCTTCTTCACCTCGACATAGCCGTCAGCACAGAAGTACATGATCGGCATAGCCCAGGTGAACTGGAACTCGATGTGATCGACCGCGAGTCCCGGGTAGGATTCGGCAGAATCGCTGCTGCGCTTGCGCGGGCGGCGGATTTCTCGCACAAGTCCTGCCCCCGTGTAGTCAGTGAGGCCGAGCTCCTCCTGTATGCCTCGTATCATCGCCGCCTTAGACGACTCGCCGGACTGGATCTTCTCGCTTACGCTGCGGCCGCTCTGTCGATAGCGGACCGTACCGTTTGCGAATACCTGGCGATCCTCGACGAGCGTATAGAGCACGCCGTCGACCAGACAGGTGATGGCCGCCTGTGAGTGCCGTGCCTGACGCCTGAGCTTGCCTCGCTTGATAAGAAACAAGGATTCGCCCAGCCGGGTCTCCTTCATCAGTTCCTGCGGCGTTTTGGTGTATCCGGCACCCCAGTCTGCATAGTTCACGCCGTGGCGCTTCAGGAGGCGGCGGAGCGACTTCAGGCTCTTAACCTTGCAAGGTCCCGACGGGATCTGCTTCTTCCGTTTGTTGCTGGTCACGTGTATCCCCCTTGACCCGAATGGAACAATCCTGGCCGGAGTATGCAGCCTGGCGAGCGTAAGGGCAATTAGCGCGTATTGGCGACGAGCATCGCCTTCTCGATGCCGTCCGTAACGAAGAGGCGCGCGGCTTCTGCGGCCTTCTTCAGTGTCTTCTTGAGGAGCGCTTCTTCTGCCGGCTTGAACTTCCCTATCACGTGCTTGATTACCTTCTCCTCACCCGAGACCTTCTTGAGCTTTCCTTTCGGGGTCTGTCCCGCGATGCCGATCTTCATCTGCGCGAAGTCCTTGGTCTTAAGTAGACGCATGATGCTCTCGGCACCCTTGTGCCCTCCCGCACCTCGCCCGAAGGTTGTCATCTTGATCACGCCGAGCGGCAGGTCGAGATCGTCGCGGATAACGAGGAGCTTCTTTGCAGCTGGCTTGCTCTTAACGAGCGCGAGCGCGCTCTTGCCCGAGAGATTCATATAGACCTCGGGGAGTGCTACCTGCACCTTAGTCCCGTCTACAGAGCCTTCTGAAAGAAGCGCCTGCGAGGTCTTCTTGAGCGTAAAGTCCGAGAGTCCTTCCTGCTTCGCGAAGAGTTCCGCAGCCATGCGTCCGGCATTGTGCCGGGTGTGCGCGTATTCCCCTCCAGGATTGCCGAGTCCGATGATGACGTGTGCCATTGCCCTAAGTGTACCAGGGAAAGAGATACGCCGCGGCAGGGTGAGTGCCGCGGCGCTGGATGCCGTCAAAGAAGCCTTATGCGGCCAGCAGACTCAGGGTCGGCTGGGCGCCGCGCTCGCGGATGATGTTCTCCGCGCAGGTGAGAATGATCTTCCGTGCCAGGCCGTTCGGGATGGTGCCGCGCGCCCAGTTATGGACGTGGTCCTTGAACCCGGACTTTTCGGCGAGCACGGCGAGGAATTCGCCGGGATCATACCCGATGCCCGTCGCCGCCTCGACCATGGCATTGAAGCCGGTCTTGGTTGCGGCGGATTCTGCGGCGTTGCGCACGTCGAGCCGCATGTAGGTCGCTCGCTGACGACTGGCATCTTCCTGCGGCTCAGGAAAATCACGGAAGTAATCGCTCACGAGTGCATCGAACAGCATGCAGATGAGTGTCTCGCAGGTATCGCACATGGAACTGGGTGTCCTTTCAGGTAAGGAGGTGAATCTGGAGAAGCTATAGCATCTCAGAATGCATGCGGCAAGACGTCATCAATCGCGGAAAAAGTTGACGTGCGATTTCATAGGAATACAATGCCCCCATGAACGTTCTTGGGACCGCGTTTCGTGAGATCATCACTTTCGTTGTCCTTGCTGTTGTCATCGTCGTCCCCATCCGCCTGTTCGTCGCACAACCGTTCGTCGTCGAAGGCGAAAGCATGTCTCCCACGTTCGAGAGCGGCGATTATCTGATCGTTGATCAGCTCTCCTACCGCGTCGGCGACCCGAAGCGCGGCGACGTCGTGGTATTCCGGTATCCGAACGACGAATCCGTCTTCTACATTAAGCGCCTCATCGGTCTCCCTGGCGAGACGGTGCACATCGAGCAAGGGAAGACCTTCGTAACGAAGACCGACGGTGCTCGGATCGAGCTCGACGAGTCGTATGTCGTCTCCGAAGACGCTACCTACACGCTCGATCGCTCCCTTGGAGCCGGAGAATACTTCGTTATGGGTGACAACCGCCCGAAGAGCTCGGACTCGCGCACGTGGGGCGCCCTTCCTGAACGAGACCTCATGGGACGCGCGTACGTGAGGCTCCTGCCGTTTAGTTCTATAGGCGTATTGCCCGGTGCCGTTACTGAAGCTCAATAAAACTCTATGCCAACCACGCTTCTTCCTTCCGATGTCCTCAAGCGTGCGCACGCGATCGGCAACTACTACGGCTTCGCGCCTCTTTCAACGCTTACGCACGCGCGCCGCGGACAGAACGTGAAGGCGCCGTACCCGGACGGGTTCCCTCTTGATTCGCTTGATCCGTCCGCGAAGGAAGTGGTGGCGCTTCTGAAGCAGGTCCGTGACTCTGGCATCACGCCGTCCGCGCTCCAGCCGCTCTTCTTCTGGCACTCGAATGCGGCAGCGGGACGCCCGGCACCAAAGCAGATCGTTATCCAATTCCATGTACTCGGCGTCGAGCACGCGATCGGCGACGCGGTGCTCATCCGTGCGGTGCGTGCCCTCATGCAGGACTTAACTAAGGCTGAGCCGCATCTGAAATTGAACAGCATGGGAGACCGCGAGACGCGCAGCCGCTTCGCCCGAGAGCTTACCCAGTTCTTCCGCAAGCACGGACCGGTACTTCCCGAAGAGTGCGTTAACTGCGCGAAGGATGGCGACATCCTCGAAGCTGCGCAGATGCTCGCGCGCTCTAAGGAAGATTCCGAGCATCTCCCTTCTCCAACCGACCATCTCTCCGAGGCGAGCCGCAAGCACTTCGAGTGCGTGCTCGAGTACCTTGAGACTACGGATACGCCGTATGAGCTCGCGCCGGATCTTCTCTCGCACGGTTCCTCATGGGCAGAGACCTGCTTCGACCTTTCCATTCCGAACGGCAACGGCAACGTGCATGCCTGGGGCTCCCGGTACAACGAGCTCGCGCGTCCGTTCTTTAAGTCTGCGGTCCATTCCGTTGGCGCGGTTATCCGTATCAATACGTCGAACCGCGAACCAATCGCGCCTGTGAAGGAGCGCGCTGCGCCTCGTTTCGTGTTCGTGCATATCGGGGACGAAGCTAAGCGCGAGAGCATGAAGATGGCGGACGAGCTTCGCCGTGCACGCATCCCTATGACGCAGGCTATGGGTATCGCGTCCTTGTCTGAGCAGATGCGCTTGGCTGAGGTCTCGAATCCGCAGTATCTACTCATCATGGGCCGCAAGGAGGCGCTCGAAGGAAATGTAATCCTCCGGGAGCGCTCCACGCATACCGAGACGTTCATTCCGCTTTCGTCTCTTATTGAGAGGCTGAAGGTTGTTGCGTAAGCGAAAGAATTGAAACCAAGGCCAAGCAAACAAGGTTTGCATGGCCTTGACATTTTGCATATAAATTGCTATGGTTAATTCATAGGATCAACATCACTGGCTGGGAGGCCACTATGAACCGCAATCGTATCCACGCTCTTTTTTTCCTTCTGACTGGCGGCGCCATGATCGTCCTGGCCATCTGGGCTATGTGGGAATGGCTGACTGCGTATGAAGCTGCTCTCGCTTACGCGCAGACTGTACGAGAAGCAACGGCTTCTCAAAGTACTACGCCGATCTTTCAAGACGAGCCTCCGTACGGGGGAGGATTCCTCGGTGTTGTCATGCCCATTCTCTTCACGATATGGGGTCACGTCTTCATCTCTTTCAGTCTGAACGTCGGAAAAACCAAGGACCAGTAATAGGTCACAAGCACCCCCTCTGCTCTGGCAGCGGGGGTGTTTTGCATCCTTCCTAGACAGGAAACACCCCCATATGCTATGTTTCTGGTATGCAAAACGCCGTACGCGTAGAGGTCCGCCGCGCTAAGAACGAGAGCGCTGCGTCTCTTATCCGCCGTTTCTCCCGCCGTGGCCAGGGCCTCGGTCTCGTTCGTGCACTCAGGAAGCGCCGTTACTACGTGCGCTCCAAGTCCAAGAACGTGGACCACGCTCGTGCCATGATCCGTGGAGAGCGCATCGCGGAGTACAACGAGCAGGTGAAGCTCGGCAAGATCGACCCGGCAGCCCGAAAGACCCGCGGCCGCAAGTAGAACAACAAGCGCCTTCGGGCGCTTTTTGCTATATCCTATAGCTATGCCTACATCGCTCGACACTCGCAACTTCACGAAGTCCCCTATCCCGAAGTTTCCGTACCAGGACGCACTCACGGCAACCTTGCCTGGATGGGATATGTCTCTGGTGTTCGCGGGCTCAACCCGCGCGCAGTCCATGAACATCAGGCTTCGCGGGAAGGACTACGTCCCGAACGTACTCTCGTACGAATCAGGGACGAAGTCCGGGGAGATCGTTATCTGTCTCGAGGTTGCGAAGAAGCAGGCACCCGACTACGACATGACGTACACCGAGTTCGTAGGATTTCTCTTTATCCACGGATGCCTTCATTTGAAGGGAGAGCGCCACGGGGCTACAATGGAACGCAAGGAACGCTTGCTCCTCAAGCGGTTTACTAGTCAGTCTAAAAAACGCTCTTCTTAATGTCCCGAAGAATCGCTACCGGCATCGACATCGGCACGCACCAGACGAAAGTCGTGGTGGTCGAGGAGGTGCAGCTCGATTCGGGACCAGAGCTCCATATCATCGGGACCGGCATCTCGGAGAGCCGCGGCATGCGCCACGGGTATGTCGTTGACGCAGAGGATGCGGCAGAGAGCGTACGTCAGGCGCGTACTCAGGCTGAGCACGCGGCACGTGTCCCTATCCGCAAGGGCTTCCTCGCCATCGGCGGCGTATCCCTCGATGAGGTACGCGCTACGGGCGAGACCATCATCTCGCGCGCAGACCAAGAGATAACTGATCTCGATCTTGAGAAGGTGCTTGAGACCGCACGAGAGGCAGCACGTCCGAGCTTCTTGAACCGGACGGTACTCCATGAGATCCCTGTTGAGTTCAGGGTCGACGGCGCGAAGTCGCTCGGCGAGCCTATCGGCCTCAAGGGTACACGCCTCACCGCGGACTATCTTTTCGTTACGTGCCTTACGCAGCATGCAGAAGTTCTGACCGCGACCACCGAAGCGGCGAACATCGAAGTTATCGATCGCATGGCCTCTCCTCTAGCAGGCTCCTACGTAACCCTCACCAAGGACCAGAAGATGAAGGGCTGCGTGCTCGCTAATATTGGCGCGGAGACCGTATCTATCGTTGTGTATGACGAGGGTCTCCCGATTTCCGTAAAGGTGTTCCCTATTGGCTCCACGAACATCACCGACGATCTCGCACTCGGATTCAAGGTCTCGCTCGAGGACGCGGAGCGTTTGAAGCTCGGACGCCTCGGCGGCGCCATGTATCCAAGGAAGAAAGTCGACGAGATCGTTACTACCCGCTTCCGTACGATGTTCGAGCTTATCGATAAGCACCTGAAGATGCTCGGTCGTCGCGGCAATCTCCCTGCCGGCATCATCATTTCGGGGGGTGCGTCCGGACAAGGATCTATCAGCGACATCGCGAAGGGCACGCTCAATCTGCCGTCCCGTATCGCAGACCTTAAGGTCTCGAGCGATACGAAGGTGAAGGATGCTACATGGGCCGTTGCGTACGGTCTCGCGCTCTGGGGCCTAACCGGAGACACCGAGACGCCGAAGAAGAAAGGCGGGATTGCGATGGGCGAATTTGCAACGACGGTGCAGAAGTTTTTGAAGCAATTCCTTCCGTAGATACTGCATTGACGTTCAGTCGTCTGTCACCCATCATCAGTAGCGGACCGAGCAAACGGCTACAGCCTGTAGCAAGAACGGATCCGAGGGAGATCGCCTATGCGACGCGCCGTCCGTTACTAAGGCACTGCCGGGATGGGTTCGAGCCTAATTCCACGAACCCAGCGCCGCGCTCCACGGCTGCCGAAATGGAGCAAGCCCCGGTGCATGAGCGCCGGGGTTTACCTTTACGCAGGGCAAATCGTTGCAAATTAAGGATTTATTTACAGCACGATTCCCATTTTTGTCAGTATTTGCATGCTGCATTTGCCTGGTATGATGAGGCAGAACTTATTAGGGGACCATTTAACAGCTCCATATGTCAAAGCGAGTAGAACCAGAAGTCGAGACGTTCGCCAGGATACGCGTCGTGGGCGTCGGCGGATCCGGCTGCAATGCCGTGAATCACATGGTTAATTCCAAGGTGAAGGGTGTTGAATTCATCGCCGTTAACTCAGACGCGCAGGATCTTCACCGTTCCCTCGCGAAGCGGAAGATCCACATCGGCAAGAACCTCACCCGCGGCCTCGGTACCGGCATGAATCCGGAGCTCGGCAAGCGTGCTGCTGAGGAGACTCGCCAGGAGATCCAGGAGGCACTCCAGGGCTCGGACATGGTCTTCATCACCTGTGGTATGGGTGGCGGCACCGGAACCGGAGCTGCACCGGTTGTAGCGCGTATTGCGAAAGAGATCGGCGCACTCACCGTAGCGGTTGTTACCCGTCCATTCATGTTCGAGGGCATGCACCGCAAGGAGCTCGCCGAGCGCGGTCTCATGGAGCTTAAGAAGGAAGTCGACGCATTCATCGTTATCCCGAACGACAAGCTTCTCGCTATCGTTGAGGCACAGACCTCAGCGAAGTCCGCATTCGCTATGGCCGACGAGATCCTTCGCCAGGCAGTTGAGGGTGTCTCCGACATCATCACCACCCCGGGAGAGATCAACACCGACTTCAACGATATCAAGGCCATCATGGAAGGCGCAGGTCCCGCGCTCATGGGTATCGGTATCGCTGATGGCGATCGCCGTGCACAGGACGCCGCCGCACAAGCCGTTAACTCCCCTCTCCTCGACGTCTCTATCACGGGCGCGAAGGGCGTACTCTTCGTTGTCGCCGGCGCTGACGATCTCGGCATCCTCGAGGTCCAGGAAGCCGCGAAGGTTGTCTCGGACTCGGTTGACCCGTCCGCGAAGGTTATCTTCGGTATCATGCGCGACGAGAAGCTCAAGAAGGGCCAGATCCGCATCATCGTTATCGCTACCGGCTTCCCCGAGGGTGACAACGGAGACGGCAGCCAGGGCGGCATCGAGCGTTCCCTCTTCGCGATGGCGCCAGCCGAGCAGGAGGAGACCCGTGGCAAGATCTACAACGACATGGGTCGCCGCGAGGAGCCAGCTCCTGCACCGCTCCCAGAGCCTGTCGTTGAGGAGCCAAAGGTTGAGAAGCGTCGCGAGGAGCCTCTCGTTACGGCACAGCCGCAGCGCCGTGAGGAGCCAGCGGTCGCAAAGACCGTGACTCCCCCATCCGCTCAGAACGCAGCCACTGAGGACGAGGACGAGGCATGGGGCGCAATCCCGAGTTTCCTTCGAAGGCACAAGAAGTAAAGAATAGAGACGAAATCCCCTGGAGCTCCCTCCAGGGGATTTTGCTATACTGCACGCATGAACGATCTCATCATCATTGGCGGCGGACCTGCGGGCGTCGCTGCGGGCGTCTACGCCGCCAGGAAGCGCCTCAAGGCAGTACTCATAGCCGAAGAGATCGGCGGACAGTCCACGGTCTCGGACGGCATCGAGAACTGGGTTGGTACGGTACGCATTGCAGGAGACGACCTCAAGAAGTCCTTCAAGGCGCACCTTGAGGCGTACAAGCAAGACGTGCTCGAGATTGTGGAAGGAGACCGCGTAGAGAGCCTTACGAAGGCTGATGGCGTGTTTACGGCCACTACCCGCGACGGCAAGACCTATAGCGGACGCTCGGTGTTGCTCGCGTCAGGAGCTGGTCGCAAGAAGCTCATGGTGCCAGGCGCGGAGAAGTTCGAGAACATGGGCGTTACGTACTGCGCCTCGTGCGACGGCCCGATGTTCTCCGGCCAGGACGTGGCGGTTGTTGGCGGCGGGAATGCCGGCCTCGAGACGGCTGCGCAACTCCTTGCGTATGCGAAGTCTGTGACTCTCATCCATCGGCACTCGGTGTTCAAGGGAGACGCCATAACGGTTGAGAAGATACTCACGCATCCGAACATGAGGACGGTGCTGAACGCGGAGCCGGTTGAGGTGCTTGGCGACAAGTTCGTCTCAGGTCTCACGGTTAAGGACCGTACGACCGAAGCCGTTACCGAGCTCCCTGTAACCGGCGTCTTCGTTGAGATCGGCGTTATCCCGAACACTGACTATGCGAAGGGGCTCGTTGAGCTTGATGAGGTAGGTCGGGTTGTAACGGACCCGAGGAACCAGCACACCTCCGTAGACGGCGTGTGGGCTGCCGGAGACTGTACCGACGAGCTCTATCACCAGAACAACATCGCCGCAGGCGACGCGGTGAAAGCGCTCGAAGACATCTATCAGTGGCTTATGAAGCACTCCTAGAAAAAGAAAGAACCGCATCCTAAGGATGCGGTTCTTTCTTTAGCTAAAGGGGCTTATGCAGCCTCCTCCTCGCCAGCCTCGGGAGCAGCCTCTGCAGGCGCCTCCTCCATGCCCTCCTCAGCTGGTGCGACAGGAGCTACCTCCTCCTCGCCACCGACCATAGGGTCCATCTGTGTGTCATCAGTCATGTTGTTGTGTGGTGAACGACTTCGTATAAGGCCTAAAAGGCCGAAAACAAAGCCATCCAATATATATTGGCTGGCAATTCGACCTATATATGAAGTCTAACAGAGGGGTAGGTGAAAAGGAAATGAATGGCTATCCCCCATTCATGTCCCAGATGAGCGAGGCTACGTTCCGGGGCTTCCCTTCGAACGGAAGGTGATGGTTGTCGAAAAACGGCATGCTGTTGCATTCGAGAATCCCGCAGCGCTCCTGCTCCTTCCAGGACCTATTCATGTCGCCGATTATGAAGTCGAGACCTACCATCTTCGTGTTGAGCGCCCTCGCCACTTCCTCGAAAAGGGCGATATTGTCCGGATGTGTCTCGTCCGTGACGTCGCACGTGGTGCCCCCAACGCTCCAATTGATCTTTTGGTGCAGTGTCGCGCGTGTGCCTAGTGGAAGGACGCTCTCGAACGCGAGTCCCTGCCATGCCAGCTCTTCCTTCGCGTATTCGTCGAGCTTCACATGATGAAAATACGGGCCCTGACGTCCCGGGTGCTCGTTCGCTTTTGCGGCAAGTTCCTTGATTGTACTCGTTCCGTCCCCGACGACGTGTGGCTGGTCCCTACGGAGCGCTGCCGCAAACTTCCCATCTACAACCGTTGCCCGATAGACTGCACCCACGAGCTCTTCCTCGATAACGACCTTCGGTGCGATCTCCTTCGCGACGTTGAACCCTCGCTCGAGCTCTTTATCGTTCGTTATATGGAGCACCGTATGGCGCGAGGCTGAACCTGAGAAGGGTTTCGCGATAACGGGAGGCGTTAACGTAGCAAAGAGCTTCTTTGCTTCTTTAAGGTTCGATACGGCACCGCCCTTCGCAACCGGGAGGCCGAGCTTCCGGAACTTCTGCTTGAGTACCGCCTTGTTATCCATCCACGGCACGCGCTCGAGGTCTGAGTTCCCGGGCATCGGGATCCCTTCATACGCGATCTGACGACCATCCGGGTACTTAGCGAGGAAGATGTTGCGCGGCAGTCCAAAGAGACGGAACTCTGAGACGGCTATGCTTCGTTCCTTGGCTTCGTTCCAGAGCATGAGCGCAAGGAGCTGCGTATCGTCGTCTGGTTCGGTTACCCTCGTTGCCCATCCCCACTTCATGAACTGAGTAAGCAGCACCGGCGTTACCTTCCGCTCGATGCCGTAGACGAGACGGACGAAGCCTCGAAGAAACGGGTTCGGCTGGGACAAAGGAGCCATGATCTCGTCCACGACGATGCTCATGTACGTAATCTTGTGAAAGATGGCTCCGTCCCCGCATTCAGCGCAGTCTTTGGGCTTCGGGAGCGGCATAGTACGTACAGTATAGCTCATACGCTCTTCTAGAGGATTCATGAACGCTTCAGAAAATATAGTGTATAGTCCGCGGGACTGTTCATTCACACTATAGGGGGAAAACTCAATGGAGACGCCGAATCTCGGTTACGCTGGCGTCTTCGACGTCGACGGAACCCTGCTTACAAGCGCAATGAAGGAAGGGCGAGCGACACCCGAGTCGCTCGCTGCCGCCCAGTTCGTGCGTGATTACTTCGAAGAGAATGGTACGTTTACCGTTGCTTCTGCACAGACCGCTGAAATGCTCATGTCTCACGAGCGACATGAGACCTCGGTACGCAACGGTTTCTCTCGGCTTCCTCCCCATCTTGGCGGGGAGCCGGGCAAGCGCTTCTACGTAAAGCCGGAAACAATTGCCTATCGTGTTCCCTTCACCGACCCACGAGCGATCATGAGCATGGGGACGGGATGTCATTTTCTGCAGCCTGAAAACTGGTACCGGGAACACCGCCCTTACAAGCGGCGACTGGGTATCAACTGGCGGCAGGGCGCCTTGCACTTCGTGCGCACTGCGCTCGATCCGAGCAAAGGAGACATTGGGCGCTACTTCGCACCCATCGAATCCGCGGAGAACTACCGGCTCGGCAAGACGGACGTCATGCCGCTCGAGTACCGCATCCAGTTCGAGTTCAAGGATCGCGCTACGAAGGATCGCGTTAAGAACGATCTGCAGACGGCCATTATCGGACTGAGGCAGATCTCGGAACTCTCGGGTATCACGCTCGAGAACACCGATCAGCTTGTTGAGGAGTTTGGCAACATCCATCTCAACCTGCGCATCGTAGACGAGAGCGACGAGTCCATCGGCAGGTACCAGTTCTACCTCATGCCGCGGTACGCGTCTAAGGAAGAGATGGTGGACGAGACGCTCGCGATCCTGTCGCGCGGGGAGATGATCGACGATCTTCTCATCGCGGGTGATATGCTTCCGGACCTTCGGGCCGGGTGCTATGCAGGACGCGCACTAAGGGCAACGTTCCTTCTTGCAGGCGGCTCGCCGCTCGCGCCGCACTTCGATCGGGCCGATGCCCGGTTCGGTGTCTCGCACGCCGGGGAGAATCTCCGGTTCGTGACGGACAACCTGGTCCAAACCCGCCGTCCCGGCTTCGAGATGATCGAGCGGGCAGGCGTACCGATGCGCATGTTCGTTAACGGGTCTGTGGCCTATCCGGGACTTTCCGCTCCGGAAACGATCGCAGCCTTCCTGAAGGACTCGAACAAGCCGACCCTATACTGAAACTTGAAAGGCGCCCGCAGCTGCGGGCGCCCTTTTTCTTTGGCGGAGAGGGGGAGATTCGAACTCCCGATACCTTTCGGCATGCCGGTTTTCGAAACCGGTCGTTTCAACCACTCACGCACCTCTCCGTGTGGCAGAACTCCTGCATCCTAGCATTTCCGGCCTCAAAAATGTAGGATACGTAGGTGCCACATTAGAGAAAGGTCCCATCGTCTAACGGTTAGGACGCCCGCCTTTCACGCAGGAAATCGGGGTTCGATTCCCCGTGGGATCATGTAATAGGAACCGCCCGTAGGGGCGGCTTTCCTGTTTAGGGTCTCATAGTAGATTTATTCGCCTAAACAGTCTTTCTATGCATACGTCGAAAGGCATAGTAGCCAATAGACACGACGAGTAGGACAGAAAGGAAAAGTGTTGGCATAGCGACATCTTTCCTAAGATAGAGAGTAACCGGCCCACATGTGTTACCTGAGAGAAGATTCACTGGATCTAGAAACACGGGTACATAGTCACTTCGCAAATTCGGATGGTAGTACTCAGCAATACTTGATGTACCCAAGTAAAACCAACTGGTCGCATCTCTTATTTCCTCTGGGAGCGTTGGACCAATACTGCATGCGCTCGCCTGGCCGGCTGCGAAGAAAAGCAACGTAACGAGTAACGACGCAACCAGGATCCTTCTTTTCATATACGTTGATTATAGCGTGGCTCAAACTCAAGGAGAGTACGGCATGCAGCAAGGCAGTTATGTAACTCTTGTTTGAACTGACTCCAGTTCTCGCTAGCATGAGTCGGAATTTGACTTTTCTATACTAAATGCTATATTAAATCCAGTTGTTCACGTCCTGGAGGAAATAACAATGGACGCCCAAGGTTTTATTGACACTGTCTGCAGGAAGGGTGACGACTATGTGAAAGTCACCTTTCCTGCGACCGAGGTCGGTCTTCGCTGCTTGAAAAACATCATGGCTTACGGGGAACCGGCTGGCATGATTCCCAGCGCAGCGGACCGAAACGAGATCAGGAACGTTCTCCTGGTAGGCTGGGCCACAAAGACCAGCTTCTGCTTCCTGGGGCTGTGCAAGATCGACAGGGAAACGCTTTCCCAGTTAGCGCGTGACGTGGTCTCGGCCCACTAAGAACTCACCTGAAATGGCCCCGCATCAATCTGGATGCGGGGCTAAATTGTTTCTGTATAAAAACAAAAGCCGCTCCGTGGTGAACGAAGTGACCTTCGTTCTACCGGAGCGGCCGTGCCGTCAGTTAGAGTGTTTCCTCCAACCAGACGAAATCGTGTCCGCGATTCATTCCTCTGCTCGCATAGTAGCGGCTGCCGTCTGTGTTGTTGGTCCGTACGAGGCCGCACAGATAGGTTGCCCCTGCCAGGCGAAGGCGCTTTCTCATCTCGAGCATCAGAGCCTCGCCGATACCCTGGCCGCGATACCCCGAGAGCACCAACTGGTTCTCCCAGGTCACCTTGCCCGTAGGACGGTGATGCGTCGTGAGGATGAATCCCACGAGCTTGCCGTTGAGTTCAGCGCCGAGGAGGACGTCCTCTTCGGCGAAAATCCACTGCGCAAGCTGCTCCTCAGACCAGAAATAAGGCGCGTCTTCAGAAACCTTGAATCCTTCTACCTGGCTCGCCATTGCGAGAAGAGCCGGTATGTCGCTTAGAACTAATGGGCGTATATGCATTTGCGAGCCCTCCCTTCTGTTGAAACTATACCACCAGTATGTAATAATTCAAGGACTCACGGAGTCGCTATACTACTCGCATGACCATGGTAAAGAATGAGTTTTTCGACATCAATCGATTCCCCAAGGACTGGGGCATCATCGTCATGCCCATTTCCATGAGCAAGATAATCAGCGCGCAGTCTGCTGAAGAATGCGTCAGGCACCTGAGGGACATGCTGCCAAAAATAAGCATCAATCGTGTCGGGGCGCACTTCTTCTATTCTGAAGGGCTGTACATGAATCTCGAGCATGATGCGTTCACCACGAAGAACAACTTCGCTCACGCAGCTACGGGACACAAGCGTGCGGTGCAGAAACTGCTCGTGCAGCATCGGCAGAAATTCCAGATAGAGAACGCGATTAGCTTCGAATCATGGTTCCAGATGTACCTGTCACATAAGAGCTTCTTTAACGCACTCAAGGCAGTGCGTGACTTATATGAAAGCGACCCTGAATTCCAAAAGTGGGTAGCTGTTGATGCAGAGGAAAACGGACGTGAACTAACCGAGGAGCAGCTCAGCTTCTACCTGGAAGAGCATCTCTTTGAGTACCTGTTGATGAACCGTCAGCTCGAGCTGCATAACGATTTCGTGCAAGGGCGGGAACAGTGGGTGCTCAGCTGCTATCCAGGAGCTCCGCTGAAGGCACAGATCTATTTAGTACAGAAGGATCCCTTGGATATCAATAAGGATCGAAACCCTTACAAAGGCCAATACGACCTTCTCCAGAAGAAGTTCGTTAACTACCTACAGGTAGACTTGAATACGTATGAAAGTCAGTAAAATACTCTACGTCATACTCGCACTCTCAGTCGGTATCTTCATGATCGTATACGGCGGCATGGATGATAGTCCCGGAGCGCAGATGCTCGGGCTCCTAGCAATTATTGTAGGCACCATTTTCGCGACAAGGAAGAAGAAATCCTGAGTAGGATTGGTCACCATTCCTTAATCTAGAGGAATGATAGTATCTACCGATACCTATGAAGCCTTTCTACCACATTCTCGGCAACACACTCGTTGCCACCATAACGAACTACACTGTCTGGTTCGCACTCACCTTCTACGTCTTCCTTGAGACGCAGTCAGTGTTCGCTACCGGCATGATCGCCGGCATCTACCTCGTTATGACAGCGCTCTCCGGGTTCTGGCTCGGGAGCATCGTGGACCATAACAAGAAGAAACACGTGATGCTCGGCTCGAGCGCGATGTCGCTTCTCTTTTACGCGCTCGCGTTCGGCATGTTCCAGATAGTGGGCGCAGAGGCGCTCCGGAACGTGTACGGCATTACGCTCTGGCTATTCGTACTCGTCGTTATGCTCGGCGCGATCGCAGGCAATATCCGCAGCATCGCGCTCACGACGCTCGTGACGATACTCGTGCCTGAGGATCGCAGGGATAAGGCGAATGGTCTCGTTGGCACCGTTACGGGAATCGGATTCCTCACCACCTCCCTTATCAGCGGATTCCTCGTAGCCTGGGGCGGCATGCACTACGCGCTCCTGTTCGCGATTGCACTAACGGTGCTCGTTATCCTGCACCTCGTTCCTGTACCTATCCCTGAGAAGCGAGCCGTACATACCGAAGAGAATCCTGCTCCGCCGAAGAGAATCGACATCCGTGGGACCGTCCTCATCATCAAGGCAGTACCGGGCTTGTTCGCCCTCATCTTCTTCGCGACCTTCAACAACTTCCTCGGCGGCATCTTCATGGCGCTCATGGATCCGTACGGACTCTCTCTTGTATCGGTGCAAACCTGGGGCATTCTCCTCAGCGTCCTCTCAACGGCCTTTATCGCGAGCGGACTCATCATCGCGAAGTTCGGCCTTGGGAAGAACCCGCTTCGCACCTTGCTCCTCGTGAACATGATCACCTGGACCACCTGCATCTTCTTCACGATCCAGCCATCTATCGTCCTTCTCTCGATCGGCTTCTTCATATGGATGCTGCTCGGCCCCTATGCCGAGGCGTCTGAGCATACCGTCCTCCAGAAGGTTGTGCCGCTCGAGCGCCAAGGCCGCGTGTTCGGATTCGCCCAGAGCGTCGAGCAGATGGCATCCCCGTTGACGGCTTTCCTGATCGGGCCCCTCACCCAGTTCTTCTTCATTCCCTTCATGACCACCGGCGCCGGCGCGCTGCTTATAGGCGACTGGTTCGGGACGGGACCCGCTCGTGGCATGGCGCTCGTCTTCATCGTTGCTGGCTCTATAGGCCTTATGGCGACCATACTCGCCTTCAACTCGGTCTACTACAAACGCTTGTCCGCCCGCTACCTCGAGGCCGGGCCATCCCCAGAACAGTTGACAAAATAAACCGATTGTAGTAATGTTCGAATATCAACGTAGCGCTGAGTAAGTAGTACGGAAATCGTAGTTTCGATATCCAGCCT
>JAZKIS010000008.1:0-35583 GCA_040384725.1 Patescibacteria group bacterium
CCTCCGACCTTAGGTTTATGAGTCCTATGCTCTAACTACCTGAGCTACACCAGCGTCTACGCACAGTACTATAGGGACCGTCCGGGTTCAACGTTTATAGCCTTGAGTGCATCCTCTGCCTTCTTGATGTCTTCTGGGTAGCCAATAGAGATCCACAGCGGCTGGCGTACCACATACGCTGGATGGACAGCCGCATACTGTGTGAAGGAGTCCGTAAGGTAGTATTCCCCGTTCTCGTTTCGTGGCGCCGGGAAGTCGAAGATCCGCTCGTCAAGCACCATAGGCCCTGCATAGACCAGATTGCTTTCAGGGCGCGCCGGCTTCTCGACGATCTTTTGCATAGTCCCGTCCGGATTTACGTACACGACGCCGAACCGTTCCGGTGTAGGGCTCTCGGCAACGAGAATACCGCTAGGTTTCTCAATAAGCTCCTTAAGTGCCTCCGCTCCGTGGATATCGTCCCCGAACATGAGAAGGAACCTCCCTGAAAGCAGAGGCTTTGCGAGCGAAAGGGCGTGCCCCGTTCCGAGCGGCTCACCCTGTTCAATATACTGAACTGAGCGACCGCGATACTCGCTGCCAAAATGGTCCTTGATCATGTCTCCCTTGTAGCCGATAACGAGAATAAGGTCGGTTATCTCCTCCGGAAGCGCATCGATGATGTGCTCAAGGAGCGGCTTTCCCGCAACCTCGATAAGAGGCTTCGGACGCTCGAACGTAAGCGGCTGCATGCGCTTACCTTCTCCAGCGACAAGTATGACGGCTTGCATATACCCTAGAACGCTCCTACAGAGGCTGCTGGTTGCTCTCCTACGGGCACTTGTACCTCTGACTCATTCGTCGCATTGAAGACAAGGAGACTGAGTGCTACAAGGAGGAGAATGAGGCCCCCTCCCACTACTTCGAGATACTGGACTTTAATGTGCACTCCGATAGCAACAAGAAGAAGAATAGCGATGAGTGCCGCGAGCCCTGCGAGGATGTAGATAACCGTATGGGTCGGCGAAGCAGCTACCTGTGCGAAGAAGCTGAGGGCCGGATCGATCGATTCGCCCTGTACCATTCCTGGCTGACTAGATTCGTATTCAGTTTCAAACATCGCCTCCTCGCCTGGTTCGTCCGGCACAACCGTACCCACCTCGACACCGAGGACTTGAGTATCTGCTGGCTCTCCCTCGACGGGAGCTTGCTCTGCAGATACCGCGACCGGCTCTGCAGCAACGGCCTTCACTGGTGCTGTGGCCAGACGAGGCGTTGCGAAGAATTGCACAACAAAGATTGTTTCCTTCCCTTCGTACATACCCTGCGCCACACCGATACCGATACGGGTGTACTGCGCTTTCACAATATTTGCATGATGAGTCGGCGAATTCATCCAAGCCTTCTGTACATCCTCAGAATCAGTGAAGTTAACGGCGAGATTTTCGCCGGCATACGCATAATCGTAGCCAGCCTTCTTGAACCAGAACCATGGCTGGTTCCCGTCAGGATCGACGTGAGAGAAGTATCCTCTCGCTGCCATGTCATTAGCCTTCATCTGTGCCGCCTGAGAAAGATGCGGATCGACGGAAAGACTTGCGATACCGTTCGCTGCCCTATCCTGGTTAGTGAGAGTCGCGAGCACTCCGGGAAGGACGCTTGCGAGGAAGTCGGTCTTCGTAAAGACGATCTTCGTCTGGACGAAGTAGGCGGCCTGTACCAAGAGAAGGACGACGATAACAGCGCCAATGCCTGTCGCCGTGAAAAGAAGCGGCTTGAAGCCGTTTCCTTGGTGCGGAATCAGGTGGTCATGGATATGGGAGCGAAGCTTTTTGGCCATTCCTTAAAGCATACGACGGATATGAAAAAGAGCAACCCCGCCACGAGGGCGGGGTTGCTCTTTTTCCTCTCCCTGAATACTTAGTTGGAAGTGGTTGATCCTGCGTTCGCCGCGAGAATCGCTGCGCGTGTGATCGGACCGAAGTACCCAACCGCTGGTGTGACTCCATGAGCGGCCTGCCACTTAGCAAGTGCAGCCTGGGTCATAGGACCAAACCATCCCGTCGGTGCTGGAATCATGAGGAGTCCTGCATCGATAAGCATCTGTTGAAGCGCGTTTACGTCAGCTCCCATCGAACCGACCGTAAGGTCAGCAGTGAAGTTGTACGTCGACGCACCGAGAACCTGACCCTGGCCTGGCGTAACGCTGTTGACCTGTCCGGTCGGACTCGCGTTCGCATTTGCGTTCGAGTTGTTGTTAACGGTACGGCGATTTGAAGACCCGCTTCCTCCGCTTCCGCCACGAGAACCCTGCTCGTTCACAATAACGGTACGCGTAGCAGTGGATACATTTCCTTCGCTATCCTCAGCAGTGTACGTAAGCGTATACGTGCCGCCGTCGAGCGTATTGACTGAGCCGGAGACTACGACAGCTACTGCTGCATTGTCAGTTTCGTCGAATGCAGTTGCACCTGGGTCCGTGAAGTCATCTCCCTCGTCGATCGTGATGGTCGCGTCTCCAAGAAGCGTGATGACTGGCGCGTCGACATCGTTGACGATAATCGTACGAGTTACCGGACTAGCATCGTTTCCAGCAGCGTCCGTTACGGTGTACGTAAGCTCGTACACACCGTCTTCTGACGAGTCAACGGCACCGTCGACTTCAATTTCAGCACTGATGTCGCCATCAACGTTGTCCTGCGCGGTTGCGCCGGCATCAACATAGACATCGCCTTCCTCGATGGTTACGGTCGCGTCTCCAAGAAGCGTGATGACCGGAGCCGTGAGGTCGTCATCTGAGTTGTTGTCGCAGTCAGTATCGACGCAGAACGGAGAGTACATGACGCCGTCTGTAACTGCGTCTCCAACTCCTCCTACGTTTGCAGCATGCGATGGCCCTGTTGCGTCTCCCCACCAGTTCTCTGGAGCGGATACGAAGATATCAGCGCCTACGTACTGTGTTGGCCATGCTGAGTATCCCTTTATGGCGAATGCGTTGCCACTGAAGGAGCTGCCAGAGATTGTGATGGTCTGTGCGCCTGCAGCCGTGAAGCCGATAGCCTCGTCCGTGCTTCCGGTAAAAGTACCGTTCTCAACAGTGACCTGCGCCTGATCGATACCGATACCAGCTACGTTCTCTGTTGATACGAAGTTAAGGATGTCAGCGATGTTTCCTGGGTTCAGGTAGATACCCGTGAGAAGATTGCTCGTCTCAAGATCCTCTACGGAGAGCTCAATAGCACCGTTTGCAACCTCGATACCGCGCTGTGAGCCTGTTCCCGTCATCGAGATGCCCTCGAAAGAGGCATTCGCATTGAGGTAGAAGGCTGATCCTGCAGTCGGAGACACGGTGGTGTCGCCTACGCCTGCTCCAACAAAAGAGAGGCTCGAGGTAGTGATTACGTTCTCATCGAACGTTCCCTCGCCAAGCGTAACGATCCCTCCGTTCGAGGCTAGATCGACTGCCGCCTGTATAGCCATGCCTTCACCAACGAAGAACTCATTCTCGAGCGAACCGTTGCCTGCAACCGTCTGGATGGTTGAGACCATGTTCACGGCATATGGTGCGTTCTGGTATGCAAGTGCAGCCTCAACCGCATCATCCTCCGAAGACTCGAAGTACGTGAAGTTGCCGCCGTTTGGACGATGGGACGTATTGCGCACCGCATAGTCGTAGCCAGACGGTAGGCTGATAGCACTCGCTCCGAAACCATACTGCGCATCGATGTAGATAGGATTCGCTTCGTTGAAGTCTCCTCCTGCAAACGAAACGTCAGTAGTCGGTCCCGTCGAATAGTCGTAGAGCCCGACACCTCCCCATGCATTGCCCTGTGTCGTTACGGAATCGAGCGTAACGTTCGTCACGTTGCTTAGACCGATACCTACGCCAGGCGTGTTCATCCCGTCGGCAGTAACGTTCTCAAGCGTGCTGTTCGTAACGGCGTTGAGGTCAACCTCCGTACGACCAGATCCCTGGACCGTTACATCGCGAATGGTCATGCTGGCTAGGTTGTACGCCTTGATGCCGTAGTTCCCGCTTGCAAGGACGCTTGGTCCGTTGAGAGTAAAGCGTTCGAGCGTGATGCTGTCAGCGGAGGGCGCGATGCCGTATCCGGAAGGCGCGGCAGTGATAACAACCCCCGCCTCGCTCTCACCGATGAGGGACATGCCTGCCTCAGAAAGCGTGAGCGTTCCTGAAAGCGCATATGCACCGTTAGCGATAGAAACGGTTTCTCCTACCCCTGCTGCCGTAACACCTTCTTCGATAGTGTTGAACGGCTGCGCGAAGGTGCCGTCCTCGGTTCCCGCGTTACTGTCATCCACATACCACATGCCATTGTCTCCAGGTGCTGGCGGAGGCACAACGGAAAACATGAAGGTTTCGCTCCATGCACCAGGGTTACCCTCGGTATCAACGCCTCGTATGTGCCAGTAATAGGTTCCCTCTGCATTGCTGCCAGTTGGGAGCTCTGTGTCAGCGATGCCGCTCTGTGTGTAGATAGCAGAAGCGAAATCGCCGTCAGCAGTGTCCGTAAACGATACCTCGTAGGTATAGGTTACTGCCTCTGCAGCACCCTCCCAGTCAAGCTTCGTGAGCTCCTCATCCGTAAGGCTTGCGCCATCCAACGGGAATGTAAGGGTCGGCGCTGCGGGCGCCGCAAGCACGCTCATTGGGATCACGGTCCCAATGAGTGCGAGTGCGGTAACCGCGCTCGCGAGTTTGGTAAAGAATGTAGTCATAAGCGTAGCTAATGAAGTAATGGCCCTATTACCCCAGAGGTCATGCCTCTGCCCCAGTAATACTTCCACCCTATGCTTCTCACAGTGATTGTCAAGAAAAAAATTCATGGTGGTATCATCTGTAGTTTGATTCACTTCTGGCTAGTTTTTAGCGGTATCCTAAACAAACACAGCGAGAAAAGAATATGCTTTTGTGCATGTCCTATATACAAACATGCGCTACTATGCTCAGTATGCGTGTTTCGGCATCAACAATATCTAATTTAGTGATCTCATGATCATCCTCCCCACTCTCGCAAGCGTCGTGCTCATTAGCCTTATCTCCTTCGTCGGCGCCGTAACGCTCGTCCTTAACAAGACCTTACTCCACAAGAGTATCTTCATACTCGTCTCGCTCGCGGTCGGTGCCCTTCTCGGGGACGTATTCATCCATATCATTCCGGAGGCATACGAGGCGATCGGCAACTCGACGCTCGTGTCGCTCTCGATAATCTTCGGCATTCTTCTCTTCTTCATACTTGAAAAGGCACTCCATTGGCACCATCACACGACTGAACATGCAGAAGAGCACGAGCACCCGATCGGCCGCCTTATGCTCGTCTCTGACGGCGTCCATAACTTCATAGACGGCCTCATCATCGCGGCCGGCTATATGGTCTCTATCGAGGTTGGTATCGCAACGACTATCGCCGTTATCCTCCACGAGATCCCCCAAGAGATCGGGAACTTCGGCGTGCTCCTGCATGCGGGATACTCGAAGACAAAGGCGCTCTGGTTCAACTTCGTTTCCGCACTCATGGCGATAGCAGGTGCGGTGGTCGCACTTCTCCTTGGAAGCATCACCGAACAATTCGCCATGTGGCTCCTTCCCGTTGCCGCTGGAGGCTTCATCTATGTGGCACTCTCGGATCTCATACCTGAGCTCCATAAGAGCAATCGAGGCCGTCAGAGCGTCGTGCAGGTTATCGCGATCATCCTCGGCGTCGCTGCGATGATGGCGCTTCTCGCGCTCGAGGCATAGCGAAAAGACCGGCAGGAATCCCTGCCGGTCTTTTGCTACTTCGCACCTGCAGCGATACGTGCGCGCGTAAGCGGACCGAAGTATCCAGACGCCGGACTAATGCCAACAGCAGTCTGATACTCGATCAGCGCTGCCTGCGTCATAGGACCGAAGTATCCGGTTGCGCCAGCAGCCGAAAGCGCGTCAGCCTTGGCGCCCTTATCCTCAGCGATAAGGAATGCCTGGAGTGCGATAACATCGTCACCTTGTGAGCCGAGCGTAAGATCCCTCAGGAATCCGGTCGCTACGGCGCCCACAGTTCCGAGTGCATCTTCAATGGCCTCTGGGATATCAATGCCTTGTGCAACGGCCGCAACGAAAAGACCACGATACATCTTCACAAGCGCTTCTGCCTCGTCTTCCTCATCATCTGAATCCTTGAGGATCTCAGTGAGTGCTGCCATGCGCTCCTTGAGCGTGAACTCTCCCTCAAGACGAGGGTACGGATCCGTTGCCTTCCTTCCCTCACGGATCTCGAAATGGAGGTGCGTAACGCCGCCCTTCGCGTTCCCGGTGTCGCCCACGTAGCCGATGAGGTCTCCCTTCTTGAGCACGACGCCCGCCTTGATATCGTCCGCGATATCGTCGAGGTGCATATAGATGAACGTCTCGTCTCCTGGGTTCGCGGTGTAGACGTACTTACCCGAGCTCTCGCCGTTGCCGGTCCGGAGCACGACCGCCTCGGTTGGCGACACGATATACGCGCCGCGTGGAGCGAGGATATCCTGGCCTTCATGCTCGCGCGTTCCTCCGCCGCGCGGATCGCCGAAGTCTGAATAGATCTGCTTCAACGATACGCCAAGGAGAATCGGTATCGGTATCTCCTCTACGGAATCGTTATCGAGATCGTTGATCTTTCTCTGTACCGAGGAAGAGGTTCCGCGACGTGTCGTTACGGCTTCCTGTTCGCTATCATTCGCATCCCCCTCAGAGGAGTTACGGACATAAGACTGCCAGTCACGATACGAGCGTGACTGAGCCTCAGCAGAAGAAGCAAGAAACGGACTCATGACTAGCACGAGGAGAACGAGGAGCGCTCCAACTGAGCGCATAAACGGTATGTGCATAATACGTACTAGGAATTAGGTTCGAAACAGTAGACGTACAGTCTACCGTTCACTTACCTTAGTTTTATCATTTGAATATGAAGTCTTCATTATGAAAAGAATCCGGTCAAGACCGGATTCTTTTCATAATGCATTTGTGACTATGAGCTACGTACGGTGCGAGCGATACTACGTTCGAGGTTCCCTGCTTGCACTCTGCTGCTGATCAAGTGCCCTAATAGCCGCGACCACGTCCACGATGCCGCGCGCGTTCGTGTCGGCAATGATCATATTGCCCTTGTCTGCAGCGGTCGAGAGCGTATCAAGGCGATTCGTCTCATTAAGGAATGCGATAGCATCCCTCGTATCGAGGCCCGCAGCGGTCATGGTGGCGAGCGCCTGGTGGAGGCCGCGAGACATCGCCTCGCGCATCTTCGCCATACCTTCTCCCTGGAGCCGCTTACTCTCCGCTTCCGCCTCTGCGACGCCGACGAGCTTGATTCGCGCAGCTGCTGCCTCGTTCGCAGCGGCTTCCTTGAGTCGCTGAGACGCGATCACGCGGTTGAAGGAGTCACGCACCTCAGGACTAGGCTGCGGCTCGTCGACGAGCACGTTCTCGATTACGTAGCCGTAGCGTGCGAAGCGCTCGGAAAGGGCCGTCTGCACCTGGCTCTCCATAGAATCGCGGTTCGCATAGAGTTCCACCATCTCCATACCGGACGCGGTCTGGCGCACGTTGTTCAGGACGTAGGAGGTTATCTGCGCTTCAGGCTTTTCCAGTTCGTAATGAGCCTTCACCGCACCCTCCGGCTCGTCGCTTGCGCGATACTGCACCTTAACGGGAAGCGTCATGAAAGCGTTGTCCTGCGTCTTCACAGAAACGTCTGCGATTATTTCCTGGAGCTGGAGGTTAACGCGTGCGCGCACGGCCGTGAACGGCCAAGGCAGCTTCAGCTGCAGGCCTGCCATCCGGGCGCGGGCATGCGGCTTTCCGAAGGTCTCAAGTACTGCGGCGGTCTTTCCCCGAACGATGAAGATCGAGGAGGTGAGTAGCCATATGGCACCTAGGATAAGAACGATAAGTGCGATTAGGTCCATACGTAGGTTGTTTTATGGGGGTTGAGGGGTATAGGCAAATAATACAGTACTCTGGGGCAGACTTAACAACATGACATTACTCTCCCTAATGTGCCGTTAACAATGGGAAGATTTCTACACAAATGGAAAACGACACCATAAGGTGCCGTTTTCCTAAATCTGTTGCGGGGGCCGGAATCGAACCGGCGTCTGGAGGTTATGAGCCTCCCGAGGTACCTCTCCTCTACCCCGCTATACCTATACAATACGCCACTTCCCGGGATTTGCAAGCTAAATCTCCCCGTGCTCTCGCATCACCATCTCATACATCGCTATCGTTCGATGCGCGAGATGCTCGGTTAACTCAAAAGCGGAACCGCTATGCGCTATCTCGTTACGCACCTTATGAGCTTCCCAGGCGTACTGGAGCGTGGTGAACCTCGCGGGGTTAACGGCCTTCAGCTTCTCTCCCACCGACTGGCCCGGATATCCGAGCTGGGACAGGAGATCGTCGAGCATGATATCCGCCTCGATGATCGCCTGGCGCCAATCGCTCTCGTGCGGACGCTCAACGAGCTCGCGTACGTGCTCCCACCGGGAATGGTCTCGCTCTACTTCCGCGTGAGTAGCATGCTCGGTTGCATACTTCGCCGACTCTTCACGCCTGGTCTGGTGCAGGCGAATGGTGGAGTTAATGAACACCGCAAGCAGCGCAATCGTTACAACGATCGAGAGCCCCGTTACGATGAGCCAGATCTGGCTCGCGAGCGTTAGCAGATCCGTCTGCAGGGAAAAGCCTCCCGGATTCGAAATGAGCTCGTAGAGGAGCCTGAAGAAATACTCGACGTTTAGAAAATGTACGGTAGGTTCCGTGGTTGTTCCCATTCCTCGAATTATAGCGTCTCGCCGGTCACGAGTGCACCGATTTTAAACAACAGGTCGTCTGCGCCGAGAGGCGCCGTGAAATGGATACCCGTCGGGAGCGGCACGCCGTCACGCTCGACATTCCCCATCGGCACGGAAATTGCCGGCATGCCTGTGAGGTTCGCGGTGACGGTGAAGATATCCTCGAGGTACATAGACACCGGATCAGACTTCTCGCCGAACTTGAACGCAGGCGAAGGAGTGGTCGGAAACGCAATGACGTCGCAACTTTCGAAAGCGGCGTCATACTCTCCACGCAAGACCGAGCGCGCCAGGTCGGCTTTCCGATAGTAGGCATCGATATAGCCCGAGGAAAGCACGAACGTACCGAGGAGGATGCGACGTACGGTCTCGGCTCCGAATCCGCTGGTCCTGCTCTTTACGTAGTCCTCGAGTAACGTTCCTCCGCGTTCCGCGAGGCCATAGCGGACCCCATCGAAGCGGGCGAGGTTCGCTGATGCTTCGGCCGGCATGATTACGTAATAGACCGGGAGCGCATACCCACTCGTCGGGAGCGAGACATCAACGAGCGCATGCCCTTCTGCTTCAAGTCTCGCGAGCGCATCGTTGAAACGAGTCACCACATCCTCATCTATACCGTCTACGAGCAAATGGCGCGGTACACCAATACGGAGCGTTGCGCCTGCCTCCTTCTTCTCGTACGTATCGCTCGCTATCGTCGTCGCATCGAGCTGATCGCCTCCCTTCATTGCGTCATACAGAATCTTCGCGTCTGCGACCGACGTTGTAAGAGGTCCTGCCTGATCAAGAGAAGAACCGAGTGCAATCAGGCCGCTGCGTGACACCGCACCATAGGTCGGCTTCATGCCTACAAGCCCGGTATGCGCTGCAGGCTGGCGAATCGAGCCTCCCGTATCGGTACCTAGCGCCCCAAGCGCCATGTGTGCTGCGACCGCTGCTGAAGAACCCCCCGAAGAACCTCCTGGAACACGAGACGTGTCGAGCGGATTTTTCACCGGACCGTACGCGGAGTGCTCAGTCGATGAGCCCATGGCGAATTCGTCCATATTGGTCCGACCAATGAAGAGCGCACCGTACTCTCTTAGCTTCCTCGTTACTGTCGCGTCATACGTCGCGCGATAGTTCGCGAGCATCTTCGATGCCGCGCTCGCGATCTTCCCCTCGATGAGGATATTGTCCTTCATCGCAAGCGGTATGCCGCAAAGTAGCGGTGCCTCCTCGCTGTCGATACGCTTTTGTGCCGACTCGATTGCAGCCTCGTCCGCGTCGAAGAGCTCGAGGAACGCGTTGAGTTCCGGGTTCTTCTCCGCCGCCGCGTTTGCACAGGCGTTCCAAAGATCACGCACCGTGAACTCCTTCGCGCGAAGACCACGCGCCGCTTCGGTTATGGAAAGCTCGTTCAAGGGCTTAGTCATGGCTGATTATCTTCTTCACCGAAAGGCTATTCCCTTCTTTCGCAGGGAACTGCTCGACGATTCGTTCCGTCCAGGTGCCTGCTTCATACGGTGCTTCGTCCGCTCGAAGCACGTTGCGCACTATCGACAGATTCCTCCCGCTCTCCGGAAGCGTAAGCTCGTCGAGCTTCCCGACGTACGCGAGAATGCTGTCGAACTCAGCAGCGAAGCGCACAAGGTCAGCCTCCGCGACGTCGACGCGCGCGAGCGTCGCTAAGCGCTTCACGTCCTCAGCGGTGGCCTTCATATCGCTCATAGTACTAGGCAATCTATCACGGCTTGAGCCTCCTCACGAACTCAGCCTCGTCGATAACAGGTATGCCTAGTTCTTCGGCCGCTTTCAGCTTCGAGCCGGGCTTCTCTCCCGCGAGCACGAAGCCGGTCTTCTTCGAGACCGAGCTGCCTGGCCTGCCTCCGGCCTTCCGGACCATGGCTTCTGCCTCTTCCCGAGAGAATCCTTCGAATGACCCGGTTATAACGACCGATACGCCTTCGAGGGCGCCGCTCCCCCGTTCTTTCGTCACAACCGCAACGGAAAGGTGCTCATTGAGCCGCTCGATCAGCGTTCTGTTCTCAGCGTTCTCGAACCAATCCGCAACCGTATCCGCGACCACGTTCCCGATACCGTGGATATCTGAGAAATTCTCACGTCGCGCATCCCTGAGCTTCGCGAGCGTACCGAAATGTATCGCGATAAGGCGGGCCGTCTCTTCGCCGACATGCGGAATGGAGAGGCCAACGAGCAACCGATCGAGGGAGATGCGTTTCTTGTTCTCGAGTGACGCGATGAGATTCGTCGCAGACTTCTCCTTGAATCCCGGGAGCTTCAGGAGCTCGTCGCGCGTCAGATCGAAGAAATCGTCAGGATTCGCCACGAGCTCATGCTCCATAAGAAGCTGCACGGTCTTGGCGCCCAATCCTTCGATATCGAGCGCGCTCTTGCCGGCGAAATGCGCGAGCTTTCGCAGCTGCTGATCGAAGGATCCTGCTACCTTGCACCGGCGCGCACTCGTACCTGGCACCCGTTCGATGCCTCCGCCCCCGCCGCACAGCGGAGAGGACGCGGGAAACTTCCACTTCTTCTCCTTGCCGGTCCTGAACTCGGGCAGCACCTGTACGATCTCCGGTATGATATCGCCTGCCTTCTGCATGATCACGGTGTCGCCGATGCGGATATCCTTCTCCCGTATGAAATCCTCGTTGTGCAGGGTCGCGCGCGCGACGATGGTACCTGCTACGGCCGTCGGCGCGAGATGCGCTACTGGCGTTAGCACTCCCGTCCGTCCGACCTGGAGGCTGATGTCCTCGATTACGGTCGTCACCTGCTCCGCCGGGAACTTGAACGCGATGGCATAGCGGGGACCCTTCCCCGTGTGACCGAGCGCTACCTGATGCTCTCTCGAGTCCACCTTCACCACTACGCCGTCGATAAGGTAGTCCTCCTTCTCGCGTGCCGCACCCTGCCATCGCTTCCAGTACGTGATAACATCCTCGATGCTTCCCGCGCGCGTCTCGTGCGCATTAACCGGCAGCCCGAGCGAACGCAGGTACGCGAGCTCTTTCGCCTGTGTCTCGGGCATCGCCTCTGAAAGACCCTCGATGTCGTACAAGAAGGCGGCGAGCGGACGCGCTGCTGCGGCATTCGCGTCGAGCTGCCGAAGTGATCCTGCGACAATGTTTCGTGGATTCGCGAAGAGCGGCTTTCCCAGACGCTCCTGTTCCTTGTTGAGCGCGAGGAAACCCTTTCGGCTCATGTATATCTCGCCCTCGACGATGAGGTCGACCGGGCGAGCGAGGCGCTTCGGGATGTTCTGTATGGTCGAGACGGAGTGCGTAACGTTCTCGCCAACGACCCCGTCGCCGCGCGTCGCCGCGAGTACCAGGTTCCCTTTCTCGTACGTGAGGATGATATGCGCGCCGTCGATCTTAAGCTCGCACACATAGGCGGGTGCTGCGGTCGAGCCAACCTTCATGAGTCCGCGCCTCACGCGCTCATCGAACGCGCGAATCTCTTCTTCGTTGAACGCATCATCGAGGGACCACTGGGCAACCTGATGCCTGACCTTCTTAAGGCCGGGGAGGACATTGCCTGCCACCTTTTGTGTAGGCGAATTAGCCGTTACGAGCGACGGATACTCCCTTTCAAGGAGCGCGAGCTCATGCTTCAAGGAGTCGAGCGCTTCAGGAGATATGGAAGACTGGTCGCGCTCATGATATTCGGCGCGATAGGTGCTGATCGCGCTCTGGAGCTTCTTGGCTCGTTCGCGTGCTTCCTTAGGGACCTGCGTCATGTACCTACTCTACCCTAGCCAACGCCGCGCCCCAACCGCTAGTAATAGACCTTCAAGCCGCGCTCGATGCGATGAGGGTCCGTCTCGCTGCAGACGTTGTAGCCGTTCGTGTAGATGTTCGTGACGCCCGACTGGTTCTTATGCACCTCCACCCATGCGTTGAGTCCCCCGCCAGCGCACGGGACCGAATACTTCGTGGTACGAATGCCACCCGACTGCGACACGCTGTAATTCGACACATCAAGGCCGCCGCACTTTACGTTCAGGGCATCGTTTCCCTGGCTTCCCGGGAAGTCGTATACGAAGACGTTCATCCGCTGATCCCAGTACAGCGCGCACTCCATCGCTGAATCTGCAGCATAGAACGCATACTGCGACTGACGTGCAGTCGAGGAGAGCGTGACCTGCTTAAGCGAGATATCAAGGAGCGCGAGTCCGACGGAGAGCAGCACCGACGTCAGGACGATGGCGATAAGCAGGGTGAATCCACGTGGTTCGTTCTTCATCATAGCCAATTATGCAGGTACTCCCTGATGGTGACATTCCGCTGCTGTCCTTTGGTTGTCCAGGTAACCGTGACAGTCACGAGCATCTCAGTCGTGTTCCCAGAGACCGCCGAGAGCTGCACGGTCCTCGTGTAAGGCGTTATAGTTCCGCTCGATGCCTGGTTGTAGAGTCCGGACAGATCAAGATAGAGCGGCAGAATGGTCCGGCTCTGCGTATTCTGAGTAGCGTCAACGACGCAAGGTGCCGAGATGCAGTTCACTGATCCACCGGTACCGTCGACGCCGAAGAGCCACGATCTGCCGGAAACTGGATACATGAATAGGTAGAGGTAGTTGTTATCACGCTTGCCGCGCACATACTCAATCCCTTCCTGCGCGAGAGACGACGCGATGAGCTGCTCGCGGGCTGTCCGCGATGCATTCAGTGATTGCTGCACGGCATAGAGCGGACCTACCATGGCCGTCACCACGATAGTGATCGCTACGAGAGTCTCGACAAGCGTGAAGCCGCGCATGGGTGTAGTAATCATAGCTCTATGAGGCGCTGTGTCGCGCTGGTCTGGATAGAGAAATTTGCCTCCTCCCCGCCCTCGGTACGCATCGTGCCCTTAATCGTGAACGTGACGTTCGGCTGGACGTTGTCGTTCTCGAGCGGGCTTGAGTTCAAGTCCACGCCGCGCACATAGAACGTGAGCGCTTCGATGTCGATGTTCGGATCCGTTAGCGAAACGGCATTGTTGTCGAGACAGCTCGAAGATCCTGTACACTGCCCGATGCTGCCGTCATTCTTGACTATGTACGTGATGATCTGATTCTGGCTGTCAGTGAATGAGATGCTGCTTCCGCCGTTATTGCAGTTGTGTGGGACCCCGTTTGCATTGCAGTCATAGCCCGTACCCGTTCGCATCGAGCGAGCCATGCTCTCGACCGCGAACGAGAGGGACGCGGCAAGTTGATTGTTCGCGCGCGCCTGCCGATCGAGACTTATGAGCGTCACGTACGCGCCCATAACGACGAGCATGACCATACTGAAGATACCGAGCGATACGATGAGCTCGAGGAGGGTATAGCCGCGCTGAGAAGGTACGGTACTCATGGGCATTTGACGTCTCCTTTGTGTACAACAGAAACCTGCCCAACCTTTGAAACATAGATACAGCGTTCCGCAGACCCGTCTGGAGACGAGACGCGTATAGTGGCATCCTCGAGCGCCGTACGGATATTGCCATTCACGCCGGTTATAACGGACTGCGTGTTCGGACGCAGATAAACGATATCGAGCGCATCGAGCGAACCTGGGGTTGTACCGCTACAAAGTTGGTTACCATTTGTTTGTCGCCCACAGAACGACTTGATCTGGAATCCGTTATTTAGACTATAGGTCCGCACCACCTCAGCCTCGACCGTCTGGATGCAGTCGCCTGGCTTTGCTTCAGGATGCGTTTTCGCCACGTTTGGGTGTCCGGGACAGATAGCGGTGTACTCCGTGTCTCCCGGCGCTGCCGGAGCGATGTCGGCGAAGAGCTTGTAAGCGGTCGGTGCGAGATTGGTGAAATGTATACCGTATCCCGCATCCTGCGTTCCTGCGAATGTCCGGCTCGAGATACCTAAGGACTGGGCCTCGCGCACCGAGAACGCGATGGTGTACGCGGTATCCGTAAGCACCATGGAGCGATTGAACGAGGACTGGCCCAACAGTGCGATGGTCGTGATGATAATGATGATCGCCAGCACCACGATCATCTCCACAAGCGTGAATCCTCGCATGAGCCTGGTCATAGGGTTAAGAGAAGAGGGTTCCATTGCGTGAAATACGCGAGCACGTATCCCGCCGCGAGGAACGGCACGAACGGCACTTCGATCCCCATTCTATGGCCTTTCGGACGCGAGACCAATATCGCCATGCCGATAACGGCGCCGATCCAGAACGAGAAGAGCACGCCCGCGATAGCGAGCGACCCACCGGTCAAGAGCGAGAGCGCGAGCGCGACGGGACTGTCGCCGAGTCCCATGGCGCGTCCGCGCGAAAAGAAATGTGCCAGGAAGAACAAAAGCCCTATCACCCCGGCTACGAGGAGTGTCTGGCCGAGATGCTCCTTCCCTCCTGCCATGAGTACCGCGTACCCGAGAGAGAACACGATAAGGAGCGTTGATGCGGTGGTTGGCACAACCGTATGGCGTAGATCGTACATAACAATGAACGCAAGCACCGAGAACGCCAGCAGAAGCAGAATCAAGGGGAACGAGAGGCCGAGCTTCAGAACGGCAAGCGCGAAGAGAATACCGAGTATCGCTTCCCCGATCGCATAGGCTGCCGGAATCCGCGCGCAACATGTACGGCAGCGCCCCCTCGTTACGAGCCACGAAAGAATGGGGATGAGGTCAAGAACGACGAGTTCCCTGCCACAAGAATTGCAGGCGGAGCGCCCTTTGATCCACGACTGGCCGGTATGGAGTCTTTCAGCGATGACCGCCATGAAGCTCGCCATAACCGCCCCGAGGAGAAAAAAGCTGAAGACGAGCAACGGCATCATAGATGCTCTCAGTATACTCCGTCCTGGATTCAGGAGCGGAAGGTTATGCATACAAAAGAACACGGTCCGCATGACGCGGACCGTGTTCTTTTGAACTTCTAACTACTGACAGGTGTAGTCTGATGCAGTGCTTGGAGCAGCTGCGACCAATCCCTTGTATCCTGTGCTATCCACACACCAGATGGTGTTTCCAGTTGTAACGCCAGGAAGTGCTGACGCGACTGACCATGCGCTCGTGCTGTTACGGCAAGAAACGGTTGGTGTCGTACCGTTCGCTACTTCTGCCTGCGCGATTGCGTTCGTGATTGTTGAGTCAGCGAACATGGTGCTTGCTGCAGTACAAGAGGTTGCTGCAGCCCCGTACGTTGGCGTAGTCGCGTTGTCGTAGTAGAGCTCGGCCTGAACTGCTACCGTAGCGAGGTTCGACTTAACCGTTGCGTCGTTTGCGCGAGTTCGCGCCGTATTGAGGGACGCGAGCACGACGGACGAGAGAATACCGATGATTGCGATCACGACGAGGAGCTCGATGAGCGTAAAGCCGCGATCTGCTTTGATATGTCCGAGAGTCATAATGTCTATAAATGTGTTTAATGCGCAGAATGGGTAAATATCCGCTTACTCGTATTGTACGGCACCCCCCTTCTTCATCCGTCCCTAATGTGGATAACCCCGATATGTCTAGGAAATGGAGCCGGCCATGTTGTAGATAGGGATAAGCACGGACGCGAGGAGCGTTCCGACGCCGAGGCCGAGGAGCACGATCATCATAGGCTCGATGAGGTCGACGAGCGTATCAACCGCGGTGGTAACCTCGCGCTGATAGAATTTGGCAAGCGTCGTAAGGATATTGCCGAGCTCTCCGGTCTCTTCGCCGACGCGTACCATAGCGGTCATAATGCCCGGAATCTCTGCATGCTTTGAAAGCGCGTCTGAGATAGAGGCACCCCCCTTCACCGATTCCCCGACATCGATCAGGAGCTTCTCGTAGGTCGGACTTCCCACAACGGAGGCGGTTATCTCTACCGCTTCGACCACGGGCACGCCAGACACGAGCATGGTCGCGAAGTTGTCTGCGATACGCGAGAGGTAGAGCTT
Organism: Patescibacteria group bacterium; assembly: GCA_040384725.1. Lineage (GTDB taxonomy): Bacteria > Patescibacteriota > Minisyncoccia > Phycocordibacterales > Phycocordibacteraceae > C7867-001. The sequence goes on from JAZKIS010000008.1 coordinate 16,689, forward strand.
CTGGTAGAGATCGCCTACATACGGGACCTCAAGCTTGAGCTTGTCGAAGAACAGGCGTCCCGGGCCTGTCTGGAGCGAACGCCAGGCAAAGAACGCACCCACGCCCATAGCGATCAGGAAAAGAAAGCCGTACCGCACCAGGAACTCTGAGACTGCGATGACGATTTGCGTATAGAGCGGGATCTCCTGCCCCGAATCCTTAAGGATGCCCGCGATGCGCGGGATAACCATGGTGAGCATGAGCGCCATCACCACGAAGAACACGCCGATGACGAATGCCGGGTAGATAAGCGCGTTCTGCGCTTTGTTCATGACCTCGTAGGTACGATCGAGGTAATCGGCAAGATAGCCGAAGGTCTCCGACAGGCGTCCTGATTCCTCGCCTGAGCGCACCATGTTCACATAGAAGCCCGTGAACACCTTAGGATGCCGTCCGAGCGCTTTTGAAATAGGGCTTCCTCCCTGGAGATCGTCCGCGATCTGCGTCATGATCTCGGCGAGATACTTGTTGTCTACTTCGGCCGCCAGAAGGCGGAAGATACGGAGTGCCGAGACCTGAGCCTCGAACAGGGTCGCGATCTGCCGCGAGAGTATAACCACCTCCTTGTTCGAAACGCGCTTGAAGAGGCCAATCTCGATACTGAGCCCCGACTTCTTCGCCACGGGCTCTATAGACGAGACGATGAGGCCGCGGCGCTGGAGCGTGGAGACGGCGACATCGACCGAGAGCGCCTCAACGGTTCCTGCTCGTTCGTGTCCGTCCTTATCGAGTGCGTGGTACGAGAAAAGCATAGGTATCTACAGGTAGCGCTCGAAGGTCTTCGGATCGTTCGCGCGCTCGTAGGCGTGCTCGATCGTAACCTCTCCGCGACGAACGAGTTCCGCCAAGGAACGGTCCATGTCGATCATGCCTTCCTGGGAACTGGTCTGGATAACGGTGGTGATCTCATGCGTGCGGCCCTCGCGGATGAGGTTCGAGACGGCGCTGTTGTTGATGAGTAGCTCATACGCCGGAAGCTGGCCGCCCGCGATGCGCGGAATGAGGCGCTGCGAGAAGATACCCGCAAGGGAGCCCGCGAGCTGCACGCGGACCTGATCCTGCTGGTTCGGCGGGAACATGTCGATGATACGGTCGATAGTCTGCGCAGCGTTGTTGGTGTGGAGCGTCGAGAGGACGAGGTGTCCGGTCTCAGCCGCGGTCACGGCGGAGGAGATCGTCTCCTGGTTACGCATCTCGCCCACCATGATCACGTTCACGTCCTCGCGGAAGGCAGAGTTGAGCGCTGAATGGAAGTCAGGGGTATCGATATGCACCTCGCGCTGATGGATGAGGGACTTCTTCTGCTCGAAGATGTACTCCACAGGGTCCTCGATCGTGACGATGTGCTCCGCACGCGTCTCATTGATGCGATCGATGATCGTTGCAAGCGTTGTCGACTTCCCTTGCCCCACTGGACCCACCACGAGGAAGAATCCCTGCGAGCGCTGGCTGAAGACCTCGAGGATCGGTGGCAGGTTCAGGGACTCGAAGGTGCGTATCTCGTGCGGGATGAGACGCATCGCGATAGCGGCGGCACCTTGGACCGTATACCCGTTCACGCGGAAGCGTGCCTTGGCCGTGTGTGCGTAAGAGAAATCGATAGCCTGTTCGGAGGCGAAGCGCTCGAACCGGTGTCCAGGCGCAATGCTCTTGAGATAGCTGATGGTCATCTCAGGGGTCAGTACCGGGTGCTGGAGAAGCGGCACCAAAGATCCCGAGATACGGAGAATGGGGTTATTGCCTGCTGAAAGGTGCAGGTCAGACGCGCCTTCGGCTACGACCGTGTCGAAGAGTGCCTTGAGTGAAGCGTCTACGGCTTCGTTCATGCCTTCGCTTCGATTATCTTCATAGTCTCCGAGAACACTTCGGACGGGATGGCTGACGCCTTGATGATATAGCCGTCTGCGCCGAGCTCGCGCGCCTTCGCGATATCAGATTCCTGGCCCTGATTCGAGAGGACGATAACCTTCGCGGTCTGTGCGAGGTTCTCGCGCTTGATCGCTTCGAGGATCTCGAAGCCGGTCATGCCCGGCATGACGATATCAAGGAGAAGCGCGTCCGGTGCGGGCTCTTTGCGAAGCGCCTCGAGCACCTCCTCGCCGCTCGAGAACGCGGTTACCGTGTGCCCTGCTGCCTTGAATTTAACGGCATACATGTCGAGAAGGAAGCGATCATCATCGACGAGATATAGGCGATAGGGGGAAGTAGGCATAGGAATCTATTTAGACGGACCCTCTTCTTCGAGGATAACCTGACCGCCGAGCGCGTTCACTTCCTCAAAGGGGATCTGTCCTGCTAACGCTTTCATGATAGCATCCTCGCGCATCGTGAACATGCCCCTCTGCCTGGCGGCCGCATACACGGCTTCCTCCGTCGGGTTCGTAAGGACGACATGCTCAAGCTCCTTATCCATACGCAGGAATTCAAAGACCGCAAGCCGGCCGCGCGTCCCGTTCGGGCAATCAGCGGTAGGTTCTGCACGGTAGAACTCATCGAATGCAGGCAGATGCTGCCGGTACTCCTCAGGAAGATCCGAGAACTCGCGTGTGAGGAGCCCCTGCATGCTCTCCGTGAGCGGGAATGCCTTCCCGGCGCCCGGACACAGCTTCCGGACGAGGCGCTGGCCGATGGCCGCGATCAAGGTCGGCGCGATCAAGTACGGATCGACACCCATATCTACCAAGCGCGGGATAACGCCCGCGGCGGTGTTCGTGTGAATGGTCGAGAACACGAGGTGTCCGGTGAGCGCCGCCTGGATCGCAAGCTGCGCGGTCTCCTTGTCGCGAATCTCTCCCACCATGATGATGTCCGGGTCCTGACGAAGGATCGAGCGGAGGCCTGACGCGAAGGTGTAGCCGATCTCCGGACGCACCTGCGACTGCGCGACGCCCGCGATCTCGTACTCGACCGGATCCTCTACCGACACGACGTTCGAAGACTCCCGATCGAGCTCGGTGAGCATCGAGAACAAGGTGGTCGACTTACCGGAACCGGTCGGTCCGGCGATAAGGATGATGCCGTACGGCTGCTTGATGATCTCGCGCACCTGCGCCAGGTCCGCAACCGAGAGACCGATCGTCTCGAGCGTCGCGACCGATTTCGCGCTATCGAGAATACGCATCACCACCTTCTCCCCTCCCTGCGTCGGGAAGGTCGAGACACGGAAGTCGATGCGACGGCCCTCCACGGTCGCCGAGAAGCGTCCGTCCTGCGGCTTTCGTTTCTCATCGAGGCGCATCTGCGAGAGGATCTTGATGCGCGCGACAACCGCCGGATGCACCTTCGCAGGAAGCTCGAGCGAGGTATGCAGCTCGCCGTCCATACGGAAACGAACGCGGGTCTTTTCAGGCGTCGGCTCGACATGGATATCGGATGCGCCGCCCTCAACCGCATACCGAAGGATCGTCGCGACGATCTTCGTCACGGGCGCGTCCGCCTTAATATTCGTATCGACGGACTCTTCGGGAGCCGCCTTCCCCTTAGGATCGTCAAGCGGCACCGCTGCCGTGCCCTCGATCTCAGACAGAGCCTCATCGACTTCCCCGGAGAGGTTCTCGTATTCCTTGAGCACCTTATCGAAATCGTTCCGGGAGATGATGAACAGCTTGTACGGCATCCCCACCCTCGAGGAGATGAATTGGAGCGCATCGAGCGCCTCGATGTTATCAGGGTCCAAGATACCCACCGCGAGTGCGCCGTCGGCGACCTCGATCGGCACGAACTCATAGTGCCGCGCGGATTCCTCGGGGATATAGGAGAGGGCCTTTGGGTCTTTCAGCTCTGTAGGGAGCGCACGGTACGGGATGCCGTACTTCTCTGAAACAACCGCATACGCCTTCTCAAGGGACACTCCCTTCTTCTCAAGGAACGAATCGATCGGAAAGCCTGTGGTGCGTGCCTCTTCCTCGACGCTTTGCGCGTCTTCTGGAGAGAGTATTCCTTTTTCTGTAAGAAGGGCGACGAGGTTCATCCCGGGTGACGAGGCAGGGCCTCTTAGATTATGAAACGATCGATAATACGCAAAGCCGTGAACACTATTCTTTAGTGTACTACGATATGCCGCTGCCTCTACGGAACCTCTGGGGAATTACTGCTCTTCCTTGACCCCCGCGAGCGGCGCGAACGGATCTGGGCGTCCCGTTGCCTCCGGCACGATGACGGTCTTTATATCAACGAGCGACAAGAAGCGCGGGTCCTCAAGGACGCTCGCATCGAATGCGATCGGCTGCAGCTGGGCGGCAAGCGTAAGGAACGTCGCTTGCGCTTGACCGGTGGGGCCGAAACCGACGATGGAGACATTCTCTTCCGGCTGAGGCTTGAGCCAGACGAAGTACGCCACGACACCGAGCACCACGATGGCTGCCGCAATGATGATGGTTTTTTTCTTTGAGAGTGCCATAGGAAGGATCGTTAGCGGAGCCAGTAAAGGCGGAAGGTTACGTCGTACGTATAGACGCCCGTATCAGAATCCTGCACGGAGAGCTCGATCACGTCGAGAGGACGGAGGCTCTGCTCAACGCCCGTGAGGAAGGTTCGGAATGCCGCATAGCTTCCGGTCGCTGAGACGGAAAGCTCGAGCGACTCCGTCGGTTCAGAGCTCTGAAGGGCGAGAGCGTTCCCTTGCCCCGGGCCGCCTGGTGACGTGAGGGGTGCAACGGGAGCTGCAGCAACGGTCGCCGTGTTCCCTGTCGTGGATGTCTCCGTGCCTCCTTCGATACTGAATTCAGAGAGCAGGACGCCTGAGCGAGAGGCGAGCGAGTTAAGGTCAACGATAAGCTGCACGTTATCAACGTTATCGGGAAGGAATGACTCGAGACGTGCGAGCTGCTCGCCGGACATTTCATTGCGCTGCTGCGTAAGCTGCGCCTCCTTCTGCTTAAACTGCTCGGCAGCCTTAAGCGCACTATCAAGGGTGGCTATCTCTTCATTGAGCGCAGCGATCGATCCGCCGTAGGTCGGTTGCGTATACCCGACGAAGAGGCCGATGGCACCGACCAGGAGAAGGAGCGGGATGATGCGGGAGGCTATCATGGTCGTGTGGTGGTAGTGCTTGCTGCACGGGTCGTCGTTGCGGCAGGCGCGCTAACCGGCGAGCTCGTTGCCGCTGGCGACGTTGCTGCCGGAAGGGTCGTCGGCGCGTCAGGAATGCCTGGCAGCACCTCGCCGGACGTGATGAGTCGAGGATCGAGCGTCGCCGTAAGCGTGAAGCCGACGGTGCCGTTCGTCTTAACCAAGATGTCCGAGAATATCGCGCGCTTGATGCGTTTCTCCGCAGCGATAGCGGAGCTCTGTGCAGCGAGCGCGTTGAAACTACGCGCAACGCCTTCCATCTGAATCTCTGCCGATCGGTCGTCCTCGACCGTAACCGTAAGTCCGCTGAAACGAACGGTCTGCAACGTCCTCGCCTCGAGCGTGTCGAAGAACTCGGAGAGTCCGACATGCTGGTTGAGCAAGGTCTCAACCGTACTGAGCCGGTTCTTGAGACGTATGAACTCCTCGACCGTATCGAGATTCACCGCCTTCTGTGCCTCGGTAAGGTCCGCGCTCTTCTGATCCCGTGCATTCTTCAGGTACAGCTCATAGCCAAATACTGCCGCGGCGAGAAGCAAGGAGACGATGGCGACCACGCCACCGATAATGAAAAACATGTTCATGCCGGTCTTCTGCTGGCGCGACGAGGGCGCTACCGGCTGTTTCGGTACGAACGAGGTTGGGATGGTCGGAGGGAGGGCCACGGTACTTTAGAGTATACGGGAACGATGAGGAATTTCGGTGCTCTTATGCACAGAACGCACGACACTATCCTTCTTCCTCAAGCTTTCGAAGCGCGAGCCCTACCGCTACCGCGAATTCAGGGCCGATAGCCTCGAGTACGGGACGCATGAACGCCGGTGCCTGCGTCTTCCCGAACGGATCGGCAATCCGCACGTCAGTCGAGAAGAAGGTCTTAGCGTATGCAGCGAGCTCCTTGGTAACGCCGCCGCCGCCCGTAAGCACCAGACACGAGACCTGCTTCCCTTTCGAGTTCTCGTACTGCGCGAGCGCGCGCTTCGCCTCTTCGAAGATGCGCGAGAAGACGAGCTCGATCGAGCGGTGGTCGTAGGTACCCGCTTCGTTGGCGAATCCGTGTTCCTTCTTCATGATCTCCGCATTCCCCACCGTAATCCCCTGCGAGGTAGCGATGGTGCGCGTTACGTCCTGTCCGCCGCTCGGGATGTTGTGCGAAAGCGCTACCACGCCGTGCTCGACGACATACACCTTCGTTGCGGATGCGCCGATATCGAGCACGAGTACGGGCTTCACGGGCTCGTCCACGACCGAGCGGATGGTACTGAAGATCTCGATCTCGTAGAACGTTGCGGCGAGCTGGGACTCGCGGATCACGCCCTCGAGAAGCGTGAGCTCGTCGTTATGCACCGCAACCAAGAGCACCTGGATCTTGGGCGATGGCGGCGCACCTTCTGAGAGTGCCTCGGGGATGATGAACCAGTCGAGCTGGACCTCGGACACCGGCACCGGGATGTACTTCCTCGCCTCGAGCTCGATAACGGTCTTCTGCTCTGCAGGATCATCGCGCCGCGGAAGCTCAACGAGCGTGAGCAGCGAACGGGAGAACGGGATGGAGATGCCCGCGTCCTTAGTCGTCACATTCGCCTCGCGCAGGAGATCGTTCAGGGTCTCTGCGATCTTTGTCGCCGGCATGTTCGTCGCCTGCCCCACCTCGACGCCCGCATAAGGACCGAGCGCGAGTTCGCCATAGGTCTCGAGCACCGCGGTGCCGCCTTCGCGGCGTAACTGCACGACTTTCAGGGAGGACGAGCCTATATCAACGCCTATGACGCTCTTCGATTTGCTCGTACCGCCAAAGAGTTTAGACAGAAAGCCCATTGCGGGGATTGTATCATGCGAGCATGTTGCTCCTGCGATTTATCCTCGACTTATTGTTCCCTCAGAGCGATACGCAGGCGCTCGTCCGAGACGCGACGCTTGCATCAATCGGCGCGCATGCACGCCCGAGGCAGGTCGACGAGCACATCGTTGCGCTGCTTCCCTACCGGCGTTCGCTCGTACGCGCATGCATCGTCGAAGCGAAGTTCAGAGACAACGAGCAGGCGCAGAGACTTCTTGCGTCAATGCTCGCTGAGTACCTTGCCGAATGGAGCACGGAACACGCGGCACTCTCGTCAAGCACCTTAGTACTGGTGCCTGTTCCGCTCTCGGCTGCACGATATAAGGAGCGCGGCTATAACCAGACAGAACGCATCGCGCACCTCGCGGCTAAGCAGCTTCCTGACGTGTATCTCGACACGGACCTTTTAGCACGGGTCCGGGACACCGCTCCTCAGACAAGCCTGAACGGAGTGGAGCGACGCTCTAATCTCGAGGGCGCGTTTCAAGCCGCCCGGACCCCAGACCCGAGCTGTACCTATATAGTGTTCGACGACGTGACGACGACCGGCACCACCCTGCGTGCCGCCATCGCAGCGCTTAGAGCAGTTCATCCAGGCGCGGTTATGGGAATCGCATTGGCGCATTAAGGCTGAAATGATACGGTAGTACGGAAGGAGACGTGGCTGAGTGGTCGAAAGTACCTCACTGCTAACGAGGCGAGCTGTAAAAGGCTCCGCGGGTTCGAATCCCGCCGTCTCCGCCAATACCCGGTGCTACCCCCCTGACGCGACCATCTTCATGTACTTCCAGGTCATGAAGATACTGAGACCATAGAGAACGGCGAGTATGACTGAGTCTGCATAGCCGGAGTATTCGATAGAGACGATGCCGAACATCGTGGCAAGGATGAAGACCGCAAATCCAACTGCACCGAGAACCACTCCTATAGGGAACCCGAGTGACAGGTAGCGGTACCAGAATCTTTTTCCGTCGCCTTTCTTATTAACATGGTACGCGAGGAGAAGTGAGCCTAGGCTCGCAAGTATGGCGAGAACCTCATCTGAAGCCTCCAGGTACTCGGGCCTGTACGCGATGTCCAAATCCCATATACCGACCATCATAAGGACACCACAAACTATGGCGATTACGAAGACGCCGCTGTACACGTAAAATTCTCTCTTTCCGACTTTATCCGCCCGCAGATCCTCGGCCATCTTCTTTGGTGACAGTATGCGCATGTAGTTCATGTACTACAGTATAGCCCCGTCGTAGGGGTCGTTTCTTCAGCCATTGCTCACGGTCTGGTTCTATACTTTGCCCATGCACAACTGGAACCTCTCTCCTAAGGAAGCGATCGCGCTTCAGAAGGAACTCCGCGATCAGGTACGCCTCGTGCCACTCGCCTCAGAGCCTGCCCTTGTCGGCGGGTGCGACGTATCGATGAATCGCTTCGCCAAGGAAGGCTTCGCGGGATTCGTTACGCTTTCCTTCCCTGCACTTGAAATGGTTGATCATGCGGTCGTGAAAGATACGATCCCTTTCCCCTATATCCCGGGACTCCTCTCCTTCCGCGAGATACCCATGCTCATGAAAGCCTGGGAGGACCTTGAGACGAAGCCCGACGTGCTTCTCGTCGACGGTATCGGTATCGCGCATCCCCGGAGGCTTGGTATCGCGACGCATCTCGGTCTCATGCTGAATATTCCTACAATCGGGTGCGCGAAGAGCGTTCTCACGGGCGCCTATGAGGAGCCAGGCAATACTCCGGGCGACTACTCACCGCTTATTGATCTCAAGACGAACGAGACCATAGGAGCGGCGCTCCGTACCAAGACGAACGTGAAGCCGATGTTCATCTCTCCGGGACACCTCATAACCCTTGAGGATTCCATACGCATCGTTATGCGGTGCGTCCGGAAGCATCGTCTGCCAGAACCAACGCGTGCGGCGCACAACACCATGAACGCGTATCGCCTAGAAGACCTGGCATCCTGATTCGTCTTCAGGACTAATACCTGGTATATACAAAGGAATGGATAAGAGACTCAAGATAGCGCTGTTGGCGCTGCTCATCGTGTTCGCAGGCATCGGACTCCTCTTCTCGGGAGTCTTCGTCGCCATGCAGTTCGGACTCCTGAACGTGCGCGGATCAATCATGGAGCGCAACAGCTTCTTTGAAGCTGCGGATGCAGGGCCTGCTGCCGTCATCGCCGCGCAGCCATGCGTCGACATCGCCCTTGATTCGTGTGCCTGGAACGAATCGCCTGAGTGGCTTGTAGTCGCAGGAGGACTTGAGAAAGACGCGGCACTCATCAAGCGCGTCGCAGTCGAGACCGGTGTCGACGCGCGACTCATCGCAGCCGTCGTTATCCCGGAACAGATCCGCTTCTTCACGTCTGAGCGCGAAGTGTTCAAGCGCTACTTCGAGCCACTCAAGATCCTCGGTTCCCTGTCGCAGTTCTCGCTCGGTGTCTCCGGGATCAAGCAGGAGACCGCGAGAAAGGTAGAGGAGCATGCAAAGGATCCTTCTTCGCCGCTCTACCCAGGTCCTGATGCCGCTCGTCTCCTCGCCTACAACGACCCCATCGACCAGGACGCGGAACTCTTCAACCGCCTCACCGACGACAAGGACCATTACTACTCCTATCTCTACACCGCGCTCTATCTGAAGGAGGTCATGATGCAGTGGGAACGCGCAGGATTCGATATCTCGAACGATGCGGATGCGCTCGTAACTCTTTTCAATATCGGATTTGAGAACTCGAACCCAAACCCTGAACCCAAGGCTGGCGGAGCATCCATCACCGTTGGCGGACGCAGCTACGCGTTCGGCCAGCTCGGCGGCGACTTCTACCGTTCAGACGAACTCATCGATTCCTTCCCGCGCTAACCTTCACGCACCCCTCATGCATGCCTTTGTATGCTGCGTGAGTATGAATGCACCAAGCATAGAAGCACTCTTGTCACGGAAGCATGCGGACGACGCGCATCCGGTAGCGAAGCGCCTGAATGAGCTGCCGGTTGTTGGCATACTCGCTCGCTCGTGGATACGCGCCAGCCGAACAAGCGAAACACAGGCTCTCTGGGCTTCGTTACCGCCCCTTGCCTCTGCCTAGAACGGACAAGGTAGAATAGAGGGAGCCTATCGGCGTAACCTTTGCCTTCCTATGAATACCAAGCATGCTCTCATTGCCATTCTCGTTATAGCCCTCATCGCGCTCGGCGCGTACGCGTTCTCAACGAATCGGGCAGCTGCCCCGTCAAACGAAGCGACGGTTGAAGAAAACGCGATGGAAAGTGCCGGCACAGTTATGGAGAACGAGGAAGACGGCGGACCTGCCTTCCAGGTAATCACGCTCACCGAGAACGGATTCTCTCCGGCATCCGTAACGGTTGCTCGCGGCGAGACGGTTCGCTTCATCAACGACTCCTCCCGCGGCATGTGGGTTGGTGCGGATGAGCACCCTACGCACACCGAGTACGACGGCACTTCCACGCGCGAACACTGCGCGAACGGCATGAACACAGGAACTTCGTTTGATCAGTGTGCTTCGGTCAACAAAGGGGACTTCTGGGACTACATGTTCGAGAAGACCGGCACCTTCGGTTTCCATAACCACGTAGGCGCGTCGAACACGGGCACCGTTATCGTCCGGTAGTATGGTGAATCCTCTTACGCTTCCACTGCCGGGGCTTCTCATGCGCCTCTCGGTAGCGTTCGCCTTCATCTATCCAGCGATAGATGCCTGGTTCAATCCTGATTCCTGGATCGGGTACTTCCCAGGATTCATCCTTGACCTCGCCGGAACAAACACCGAGCTCCTTTTGCACGGCTGGGGCCTTCTTGAGATCCTGCTTGCTCTCTGGGTACTGTTTGGCACCCGGGTCTTCATCCCGAGCATCATCATGGCTGTAGCGCTCATCGCGGTCGTCGTACTCAACCCGGGACAATTCCCTATCCTCTTCCGCGATATCTCGATTGCGCTCGCCGCCCTCTCGCTCGCGATCGTAAACAAGAGGAAGCATGTATAAGGTTCGCTGTGCGGGCGGCATCGTACTCGGGGACCGAGGAACGCTCGCGCTCGTACGCACCCATCGGGGAAAAGGCTGGACCTTCCCGAAGGGGCACATCGAGGAGGGCGAGAGCGACGAGATCGCAGCGCGTCGGGAGATCGAAGAAGAGACGGGCCTTACGGACCTTGAACTTATCGACGACCTCGGACAGTACGAGCGCTATCGTATCGGCCCGAACGGGACTGACGACGATACCTCGGAGAGCAAGGAGATCCATCTCTATCTCTTTGCGGCAAAACCGCATGCAGAGCTCGTTCCGAGCATGGAAGTAGCAGAGGCTGAGTGGGTAGCGCTTCCGCGCGTGATTACCACGCTCACGCATCCGAAGGACAGGGCATGGTTTACCACCGTCTTCGAACGCGTGCGACACGCCGTCCAGCGCGATTAACAAACAAAGGCCCGCACTCGCGGGCCTTTGTCGTTAGCGAATCGCTTTTGCGATCGACGGCACGACGCGCTTGTCGAGCACGTCCGGAATTATCTTCTTTGCGGTCGGCTTCTCGACGAGTGCCGCAAGAGCTTTCGCTGCCTTGAGCTTCATCGCTTGCGTGATCTCCGTTACTCCCCGATCGAGCGCTCCACGAAATACACCCGGGAACACGAGCGCGTTGTTTACCTGATTAGGGAAATCAGAGCGTCCCGTTGCGATGACGCACGCTCCGCCCTTCCTCGCCTCGTCCGGCATGATCTCGGGGATCGGGTTGGAGAGAGCGAAGACGATAGCGTCCTTCGCCATGGTCTGTATCTCGCTTGCCGTTAGGAGATTCGGCCCTGAAACGCCAACGAACACATCGCTCCCTTCAAGGGCAGCCTTTAGGTCTCCGGAAACCTTGCGCGGATTGGTTACGAGCGCGAGCTCCTGCTTGCTCTCGTTGAGGCCCGAGCGGCCTGCATAGATAGCGCCGCCGCGATCAAGCACTACGATGTCTGTAATACCGGAAGCGTGAAGGAGCTTCGCAACCGCACTCCCCGCAGCTCCTGCGCCCGATATAACCACTCTCAGTTTCTTGAACGACTTGCCGACCACGGCTGCAGCGTTGATGAGCGCAGCGAGCACCACGATCGCCGTGCCATGCTGGTCGTCGTGCATAACCGGAATGTCGAGTGCTTCGATAAGCCGTTTCTCGATATCGAAACACTCCGGCGCCTTGATGTCTTCGAGATTGATGCCGCCGAAGCCTGGAGCGATAGTGATTATCGTCCGAACGATCTCGTCCGGGTCCTGGGTATCAAGCACGATAGGCCAGGCATCGACATTCGCGAGCTCCTTAAAGATGAGTGCCTTCCCTTCCATGACGGGGAGCGCGCCATAGGGTCCTATATTGCCGAGACCGAGTACCGCAGATCCGTCACTGATCACCGCCACGCTGTTCTTCTTTACGGAAAGCTTCTTCGCATCTTCCGGATACTTTGCAAGATGCATGGACGCAATACCAACTCCGGGGGTGTAGTACAGGGAGAAATCAGCCTTGTTCTTAAGCGACACGCGCCCCTTAGTCTCGACACGTGCACCGGCCTTCTTAAAGGCAGCAAGGATCTCTTTGGGTGAAGGCGGTTTTTTCATGGCAGGAATACAAAAGGCGCTGTAGTAGCGCCTAGTGTATCGCAGCTGTGAGTCTCGAGCTATTTACCGAATATCGCGTTGAACACGTTCCTAACGCCGGTGAGTACATTGGCTTCGAACATGGATGTATTTGTCTGCGTTTTCGAATTCGTTGGCACTGTCGGCAGGACCTCAGGCGCAGGTGACGTGGCCTTGGTTGGTGCTGCAGGAAGGACTTCGGGAGTTACCGGGACGACCTTCTTCGTCGTCGGCACCGCCGGTAATACTTCTGGCTTCACGGGGGTCGTTTTTGTCGTCGGTACCGCTGGCAATACTTCTGGCTTCGGTGTAGTCGTTGTCTTTACCTGTGCGGCATCCCTACGATAGATCTCCTTCGTTCCCCACGTACAGGTAAAGGAGGCGGTAGGATTATTTGTCGCGTTCATGGTGCAGTTCGAAAGCGCATTCGATTCAGAGATCTTCTTCGTCTCTATGAAGAGGCGCCCATTCATATATCCGCGGTACGTATCAAGAGCGACGGCTTCTGTCAGGATGAACGAGGTGTCGCTCCGATCTTCCGCGAGCACGGCGCCATCCTTGCCTCCAGACGGTGCAGCGACGATCTGCACGCGCGCTGTGTATGTACCAGGGCCGAGATCGTATCCTGCGTTACGTATGAGCGTTCCTGTGTGGCTATCAGTCCCGTTCCGAGCGCTCGTGCATGAGCCTGTACCAGGAAACGCATACGCTCCAGAAGATCCTGCTTTCAGGAGTGTTGTACATGCTGTAGCTCCGGCAGGAACATTCGTCGCGGTCCATCGAACCGGTACGCTTGTACCGGAACCAGCCACGAAAGATTCCCCACCGTTCGGTGCCGTAAGTTGTACCGTTGCCTGCGGCGTCGGCGCATCAGGAATGCTTACGCTCTTGGTCACGAAGTCGTTGTAGTCAGACGCGGGCAGGTAATACGTATCCGTCGTCGTTGCGGCCCTGGTGCCGTAACGGACTATGTCGAGCGATGCGGCATACATACCTGACCTTGTCGGATTTGCGATCATCGTCGCCGTGAAGGTCTCGGTTTCCCCCTCTCCTACGACGTAGTAGCCGGTTTTAATATCCGCCGTTGACGTCATGGTGCCCACAGAAGTGCCCGCATAGGGTGACGTCTCCTCAATGAAATGGAACGTGGCTCCCCCGACGTTTCCAGATTCCTTAGACGCTATGGTTTGCGGAATAAACGCGTCAGCACCAATAGCAGTTACGTCGAACTTAATCTGGAATGTGCCGTAACTTGAAGAAAGAGAGTCCATAACGATTACACTCTCGCTTGTACTGACCGGCTCTATGACAATCCCCGTCGACGAAAGCGTATGGCTCGCTGAGCTAGCGGCGCCGCTAACGGTGAACTTCTTTTCGCCTCTCGCCATTACATCTTTGGAGTCGATGCTGAACGTTGCCGTGCTTCCCTGTGCATATGCGTCAGCTGCCTTGAACGAGACGAGCAGTTCGAACTCGTCCGTTTCTCCGGCGTAGATCTCCAGATCGAGGTTGCTGAACGTGAGGTACCCGTCGTTCTTGTTCTGGATGGTACCCGCATACTCGTCACCACCGAACGTGACTTCAGCGGTACGGATGACGTCCCGTGTAGACGCCGTTCCGGAGATCTGGGTGGCGATGGAGAGCTGACGAATCGTCACATCATCTTTCGAGTGGTTTTCGATTTCGAATACAAATACGGTGTACTCCTCGGATGATTTCGTTGCACTCACCTCGAGAATACCCCAGTCTGGGTTCTCCGGGCTGCTCACGATGACCACTTCATTCGAGAGAGCGGGTGTTGTGGACAACGGCTTAGACCCAGCCACTGCTGCCTGCGCAGGAGTACTGAACGGTACAGATGCAAGAGCAAGGAATAGAAGGGTCGCGACGAAACGATGGAAATAAGGCATGAGGTAAGGATGAGTGCGTATGCAGCTACCCTAACCTACATATAAGTTTAAAACAAAGGTCAAGGGTGGATATAACTATTGGGCACACTGCGCCACGAGAACCTTGAGCGTGCGGGGACCAATGATGCCGTATCCGTCCGCCCCCTCCTTCACGATCTCATTCTTCACCTGAAATCGCTTCACCGCGGCCACGGTAGCCGGACCGAAGTACCCGGTTACCTTCCCTTCTGGATACACGGCAGTGTCTTTCGCGAGGATTGTCTGAAGCCTCGTTACTTCTCCGTTCGTCGATGCGTCCGTCGCGTCTTCTTCAAGCGTGTTCGTAAACGCTGAGCATACAGGAGCTGCCTGCACGACTGGCGCCTGCGGTGCAACAGCTGCTACCGGCGCAGCAGCGGGCGTTGCGAGACCGAACGAGCTGTTCAATGCAGCGCGTGTCGCAGGACCGAACGTTCCGGTCTGCTCGAGTCCCTTCGCTTTCTGGAACGCTCTCAATGCCGGTGCCATGCACTCGTTCGTGATGCCGGAGACCGGACACACGGAAAGCGCGGCTTCTGTACCTGGATAGTACCCAAGGGAATGGAGTGCCGCCTGGAGCGCGTAGACACCGCGCGCATCCTTCGGTGTTGAGGTTGCAAGCACATCGCTCGCGAACTGATACGGCAGCACCTTCGTCGAGAATCTCGGACGTCCGGGAGATCCGAAGAAATCTTTTACTCCCTGTGCGGTCTGAAACGCAAAATCTGTCAGCACCTCGCTCCGCGCTCCGTCGCCCGTAATACGCGGCTCATAGATGTAGCCGTATTCGATAAGGAGGCTCGGCACCTCGCTCGTGTTGTACGCGCCGATCGCGATGAGCTCGCGGTCCTCGAGAATGCCGCTCGTCTCGAGCCCGAAGGTCGATGTCGCGTTTGTTGCATTGAGGCGCTCGAATATCGGTTCTGCGATCGCCTTTGATGCTTTGGCATTCCCGAAGATGCTGTCGGGAATATAGATAGCGCTTCCTGAGTACGCGCCCGGCGCGTTCGCGCCATGCCCGGTCTCATCATTAAGGTGGAGATGGAGCACGAGATCGATGTCGTTCTCGTTGGCCCACTTGTTCACGCCGTACAGACGGAGCGCAACGTCGCTTCTTGCCTCATTATGCGCCGCCTGCGCATCGTTCTCTTCGAGCTTCTTCCGCTTCTCGAGCTTCTCCATTGTTTCCTTATGGTCCTCGACGAAACGCTCGATCTTCCTTCCGTGCTTGTCGAAGTAATACGTAAAGTCGTCGTTCCATCCATTCATGCCGCGCGCAACGAATACCTCGAAATTCGCGTCTGTACGGAGCTCTGTCGCGAGCTTGTTCGCGATATCGACGACGAGCTCGCGTTCGTAGTACCCCATGAACTCGGCACCGCCGAAATCAGGCTCGTGTCCGGGCATGATGAGGATCCGGACCTTCTGGCCTCCCGCGGAGGCTTCTGCATACGAAGCAGCAAGATCGTCGACGCTTACGGTCTCCTCGAAGGTAACCTTCGAGGTTCGCTTGGTAGCCGCTTCGAGATGGGGGGCGCTTGAGAAAAGCGCGATACTCATGATGAGCGTAAGAGTGAGGAAGAAAGAAGGTGTGGTGCGCATATACCTACCGTAGCATAAGGGGAATATCCCCAGTCTCTACTGTAGGAGGTGACGTGCGCGTGAAGGCCCTCTTACTTCTTGGCGTGGACGAAGACGGTTGCGGTACAGGTACGCGTTGCGCCGTTCTTCCCGACGAAAGTCAGCGGGAACACGTGCTTGCCACGCACGGCGATAGCGACGCGCTGACGTCCGTCTGCCGGCCACTCAGCCTCTCCTTTTGTGAGACCGATCATCTTCTCGGCATTGCTCTTCCAAACGATGTCGACGGACCCTCCTGATCGGATGGAGCGCTTCGTGGCACGCGCTTCGCACTTCGGCGGAAGCGGGACCATGGTGACATTCTCAACGGAGATGGTGAAGTCTGCGGCATGCGCGGACGGCACGGCCGTAACCATGCAGAGAAGTAGAGGGAACAGAGCAGCGAGGAAGATACGTCGAGTAGTCATATAGAGGTATGAGACCATGGTTGGGAAAGAAACACTAGTGCTCCTCTTCATGAACCGGGCGGTATACTGAGCCCATGAAGCCTGAGGATCCCGTCTCAACCCATTTCACCCGCCTCAAGCCAGACCAGAAGAAAGCGCTCGAGAAGCTCGGCATCCGGACAATCAAGGACCTTCTGTACCATTTCCCTGCCCGCTACGAAGCGGCGGGGCCGACCGGAACCATCGGGAGCGCAACATCCGGAAGCGAGGTGACGCTCTACGGCACCATCAGGAAACCTGAAGCGAAGAAATCCTGGACTACGAAGCGTCCCATGGGCGAAGCGTGGCTCGAGGACGCCTCGGGACGCATGAAGCTCCGATGGTTCTCGCAGCCCTACATAGCGAAGTCACTCAAGGACGGGATGGTGGTTAAGGCGAGCGGCAAGATAACCGGCACCGGAGACAAGATCTATCTCGCGAATCCAGAGATAGATCGCTCCCCCATTAATCCTGAGGAGGTGCATGACTCCCTGTTCACGAATGCCGAAGACCTCGGAGGCGCACTCATCGAGGACACGCTCTTTGCGATCTATCCCGAATCTAAAGGCGTGTCCTCGCTCTGGTTCCTGCACGCGCTGAAACGCGTGTTCGAAGCAGGAGTGCACGAACGCTTGTCGGACCCGATACCCAAAGAGATGCTCGATCGCTATAGCCTGCCGACCTTGGCAACCGCGCTCATCTGGATGCACGCTCCGAGAAAGCTTCCTGACTCGCAAGCCGCACGAAAGCGGTTCGCGTTCCAGGAAGTGCTCGCGATCCAGCTCACGACTCAACGGCGCCGTCTCGAAGCGACCAAGGAACGCGCGCTTCCCGTACACGCGGACCGCATGTCCCTTTCGGCTTTCATGGATTCGTTCCCGTTCCCGCCGACCGAAGCGCAGGCGCGCTCGATCGAAAGCATCGTCGCGGATTTCGAGAAGCCGCACCCGATGCGCAGGCTTCTCGAGGGTGATGTGGGGAGTGGCAAGACCGCGGTAGCAGCGGCAACGGCGTACATGGTTGCGACCTCGAGACCGCCAGGCCGCGTTGCTGGGACGCTCCAGGTCGCGTACATGTGCCCGACGGAGATCCTGGCGAAGCAGCACTTCTCTACCTTCGTCTCATACTTCAAGGATCATCCGATTCCGATAGGCCTCATAACGGGAAACGAGTGCCGCAAGTTCCCGTCGAAGGTCAAGTATGAGGAATCAGCGAAAGTTTCGCGTGCACAGTTCGCGAAATGGGTCGCCAACGGCGAGATTCCCATCGTTATCGGCACCCATGCGCTCGTCTACAAGTCGCTCAAGTTCCAGAACCTCGCGTACGCCATCATCGACGAGCAGCACCGCTTCGGGAAAGCGCATCGCCAGAAACTGACTAAGAAGGACGGCTCCCTCTCGCCGCATCTCCTCTCGATGACGGCAACGCCGATCCCGCGCACGCTCGCCCTTTCCATATACGGAGACCTCGATCTCTCGCTCCTTGATCAGATGCCGCTTGGCAGAAAGCCCATCCTTACGGAAGTCCTCGGTCCAGAGAAGCGTGAGAAGGCATACGAAAGAGTCAGAGCAGAGCTCGCATTCGGACATCAGGCCTACGTGATCTGCCCGCGCATCGACGAGCCGGATCCTCAGAAGGAGTTCGCGGTGCAAGCGAAATCCGTGAAAGCGGAAGCGGAACGATTGAAGCTGAACGTATTTCCCAACGCTTCGATAGACATCCTGCACAGCAAGATGACACCGAAAGATAAGGAGAGTGTTATGAAACGGTTTGAAGACGGAGACGTCCAGATACTCGTTGCGACGTCGGTTGTTGAGGTCGGCGTGAACGTGCCGAACGCCACCGTCATACTCATCGAAGGCGCTGAGCGATTCGGGCTCGCGCAGCTGCATCAGCTACGCGGCCGCGTTATCCGCTCATCGAATCAGGCGTACTGTTTTGCGCTCCCAGAGTCCTATGGACCTGCGACCAAAGAACGCCTCACGGCCCTTACCACCGCGAAGAACGGCTTCGAGCTCGCGGAGTACGATCTCGCGCTTAGGGGCGCCGGAGAACTCTATGGCGCGCGTCAGTGGGGAGTATCGGACATCGCCATGGAAGCCTTGAAGAACATAAAGATGGTAGAGGCAGCGAGAAACGAGGCGCAGGAACTCGTAAAGAAGGACCCGGAACTCAAGAAGCATCCCCTTCTCGCGAAACTGGCGAAGGACGCGGACGAGGAAGTGCATCCGGAATAAGTCTGCGTTAGAGTACAGGGGCACCCTTAGCTCAGTTGGTTAGAGCACGGAGCTTATACCTCCGCGGTCCTTGGTTC
>JAZKIS010000009.1:0-88748 GCA_040384725.1 Patescibacteria group bacterium
AGAGCACCCGCCTGTCACGCGGGAGGTTGCGAGTTCAAGTCTCGTCGACCGCGCAGATCACAAAACCGCCCATATGGGCGGTTTTGTGCGTAATACATTCGTATGCGACGAGGCAGGGTATACTTTCATAATGAAGCAAAAGACACGCTGGATACTTATCGTCCTAATTGTCGCGGCTGGTTTCACTGGGACGTGCCTATACCTTAGCGATAAGGGTGAGTCGGCCGAGGTAGGAAACGAGGTAGTAAAGTCGATGGTGGCCGAGTTCGATTCCGAAGGGAACATTTATTACTATCCGCAAGGAGGTGACGAGCGCCAGAAGTCCTATACGTATGCGAGCGATGGTACGCAGGTGTTCATGTATACCGATCAGACTCTGTCCGCCAAGAGACCCATAGCAGTTGATGTGACAACCTTCGTCCCGCTACATGAGACATTCGGTGGTGCGTACGCGAAGGATAAGAATCATGTCTACTGGATGGATACCATACTCCCAGGAGTCGATGCTGCCTCGGTGGTCGTTCCTGCGGTCGAGTATATCGATACGGAAGAAAAGAATAATTACTTTTCGGACAAGAACCACCTATACCGTCTCGATGGGGTCTATCGATACGACGGAAATCCTAAGAATGCCAAGAATCTCTTCACTATCGTGCGATAGCAGTTCCAACAGCGTGCACTAAGGCGCGCAGATCACGAAACCGCCCATATGGGCGGTTTCGTGTTTCGATCTAAATGCGGTTTGAACCGATGCTATGCTATTTCTATCATTAAATATAATAATATGAACACTTCACCTTCACAGCCCATATGGAAGCGGAAGTATATTTGGATCTCATTCGCGGTCCTCGTCATCCTCGGCGGAACCGCATATTTCTTAACTTCAGCCTCAACGATGGCGCCTGCATCAGTTTTCCCTTTGGCCCAGTCAGATTCGAGTGTTGAGTGGGAGATCGGCCCGGTTTCGAATTCGCAGAACCATGAAGGAACGTACATAACCACCGAGATTGCCTCTCTTGAGGAACTGGTGCAAGCACCCGAGGATCAGCGTCCTGCCATGCTCGTATTGCAGGGGAGCCTAGTCTGCCCTCTCTATGACGAGTACTCCGACTGCTATGGAACGAGCGATTACGATCTTTATATGGCAATTGCCGAGCGGTATCTTTCCATCGGTAAGGGAGAAGAAGCATACCGCTATCTAGAGAAGGCTATAGCTAACAATCCAAGCTCCTCGCTCGCCTATATGCGGCTCGGCAACGTGGCAGGAAGGTTGGGTGCATACGCTACAGCAAACGCCGCACATAAGAAGGCTGTAGAGGTTGAACCGGAGCTGCCAACTCCACACATTGCGTATGTCGCGCTCCTCACTAACATCTCCTCAGGGGACACTTACAAGAATTATCCGGATTTGCCAGGTTTGCTGCTAGACATAGAGGAAGA
This sequence comes from Patescibacteria group bacterium, assembly GCA_040384725.1. Lineage (GTDB taxonomy): Bacteria > Patescibacteriota > Minisyncoccia > Phycocordibacterales > Phycocordibacteraceae > C7867-001. The sequence goes on from JAZKIS010000009.1 coordinate 1,441, forward strand.
AGAGAAAAAACTTGCAGTCGTGAAGGAGAAGTATCCAGACGATGAAAAATTGAGTAGAGCGTTGACCATGATTTCCCATCTGAGGGCAGCGTATTCGGAATTGTTAAAGTAATGATCAGCGCACGAGTTTGAAGACCGCCAACCGTCTTATCTCAGTTCCAATAGCGTGCACTAAGGCGCGTATTGCAAAACCGCCCATGTGGGCGGTTTTGCGTTTCAGTCTATGGGATAGTTGAACCAGGTATACTTTCATCATGGATCTCCCTGAACCTGAGAAAGAGGTCATGATCGAATACGAGGATTCTTTGACGATGCCTGTCCGTCTAAACCGAAAGCAATTCATTCTCTGTCCTGTTGGAATAGTGGGAGCAGGTAAGACTACGGTAATGAAGCCGCTTTCAGAAAGACTCTCACTAGTACGCATCTCAGGAGATGAGATACGTAAAATCCTGAAAGAGCACGGTCTAGAATATGACGCGGTGGTACCCATTGGCGCCGCACTAAGCAAAAAGTATTTATCCCAAGGATATAGCCTGGCGCTTGATAGCGATGCAGCGAGTCCGCGTAGCAAGGCCGTTATCGATAACGCAGAACAGGAATTCGGAGCGATTCCGGTATGGATACATATCAACCCGCCGGAAGAGTTTATCTTGAATAAGCTGCGCACGTACAAGCACACATGGCTTTTTAAGGATGCAGACGAGGCAGTTGCTAATTACAAGCGCCGCAAGAATTTACACGAAGATCTTGAAGGGATACCTTTTATTTATACTTTTGACACATCCCAGAACAATCTAGAAAGCCAAATCGCTGAGGCCGCCGGACTCATAAAGAATCTTGTGACGCTACCCTAGTCTTGGTTCCAATAGCGTCTACTAAGTCACGCATCAAGAAGGAAAGAAGCCGAAAGGCCACTTTCGTCTTCTCAGTACGTCGTTTTTAGTTCAAGGGCGCATTAAAAATAACCTCGCTATAGGCTACTTAAAATGGTAGATTCCACCCAGGCAAGCACCTTCGCGGGTGCTTTGTTGTTTGTCAATCTGCAGCCAATAAAGGGAGTATGCTGCCATGTTGCTACGACTCTATCGTTGCCTCGCGGGCCAGCAGGCTCTCGAGGAATGCTTCTACATCGAGTTCGCTCGCATGCCAGAAGCTCATGAGCTCGCGCTTATCAAATGGCTTATCGCCGCCCCTTCCGAGGAGATCACTCACGAGCCGTGCTATCAAGGCTTTGTGGTGGAAGTGGGACCTCGTCTCTCAGTCGAGACCCCATTCTCCTCGAATGCCGTCGGCATCTGCCAATCGATGGGACTATCTGTGTTTCGGATCGAGTATTCGACGCGTTATCCGGAAGGAGTCGCGCCGTCGATCGATCCACTCACGCAACAGATCTATCCGGAGCCTCTTACGAGCTTCGCCTCAAGCCACCAGCCTGAGGCGGTGCAATTCGTCGACGTTCTCGCTGAAGGCGAGCAAGCGCTCGCCCAAGCGAACAATGCTCTAGGGCTCGGTATGGACGATGCGGATCTCGCGTACTACACGCAGATGTTTCGTCATCTCGGCCGTAACCCGACCGATGTGGAACTCTTCCAGATCGGCAATGGCAATTCCGAACACAGTCGCCACCATTTCTTCGGTGGCATTCAGGTCATCGACGGCGAGGAAATGCCCGAGAGCCTGATGTCTGTCGTGAAAGCTCCGTGGAGCGCGAATCCGGGCAACAGCCTGACCGCATTCCATGACAATAGCGGCGTCATCGTTGGTACGAGCGTGCAACTGCTCGGACCGATATCACCGCTTGCACCATCGGCGTTCGAGCTTCGTGAAGTGCTTCAACACATCACGGCGACTGCGGAAACTCACAATCATCCGACGCTCATCGCGCCGTTCCCCGGGGCCAACACTGGTTCTGGTGGACGTATCCGCGACAGTAGGGCGGTCGGACGAAGCGGCCTCACGCATGCCGGCATCGCTGGCTACTGCGTGGGTAATCTGCATCTGCCGAACTTCGCTATTCCAGGCGAAGACATCGGCGGGGAGACGAATACCCAAGCCTCTCCGCTCCAGATTCTTCTGCGGGGGAGCGACGGCGTTTCCGACTACGGCAACAAGATCGGTGAACCGCTTCTCGGAGGGTTTACCCGGACATTCGGTCAAATCGTTGTTGGTCAGCGTCGCGAGTTTCGCAAGCCAGTGCTCTACAGCGCCGGCTTCGGACGCATCGATGATCGCCACCTGCGCAAGCACGAGGCGAAGCCAGGAATGCACATCGTCCGCATCGGAGGCCCGGCATATCGGATTGGCGTTGGGGGCGGAAGCGCCTCCAGCATGATCCAGGGCACTAATACGGCTGAACTCGACCTCAAGTCGGTGCAGCGCGGCAATCCAGAGATGGAAAACCGCGTGAACCGCGTCATCCAGGCGTGCGGCGAGATGGGGGACAACAACCCTGTCGAAAGCATCCACGACCAGGGTGCCGGCGGTCCCAGCAACGTCCTCACGGAGTTGATGGAGCCTGCCGGTGGACACGTCGACATTCGCAAGATCGTCCTCGGCGATCAAACGATGTCGGTGCTTGAGATCTGGGTCGCCGAGTACCAAGAGGGCTACGGACTGCTTGTCAGGCCTGAAAACCTCGAAGTGTTCCAAGCGATCTGCAAACGTGAACGCGTGAACTGCGAAGTGCTCGGTGAAATCACCGGCAACGGCAACGTCGTCGTACTCGACTCAGCCAACGGCACTTCGCCCGTGAACCTGGACCTGGACGACATCATGTCGAAGGTGCCGCGCAAGCGGTTTCCCTCGGACCGGAGTCGGGCGGCCTACAAAGCCGTTCAGATTCCGGAAGGGCTCAGTGTGGACGAGGCGCTGCAAATGGTCTTCAAACTGCCCCAGGTCGGCTCGAAAGGGTTCCTGGTGCGGAAGGTCGATCGCAGTGTTACCGGTCTTGTGGCTCAGCAGCAATGCTGCGGCCCCATGCAAGTGCCGGTGGCGAACGTCGCGGTGACAGCCGATGGCTACTTCGGTATTACCGGAGCGGCAGTGGCTATCGGCGAACAGCCGATAAAAATGCTCATCAAGCCTGAGGCGGGCGCACGCATGGCCGTGGCAGAAATGCTCACGAACATGGCAAGCGTCCGCATTACGTCGCTCTCGGACGTAACCTGTCGCGCGAACTGGATGTGGGCGGCAAAGCTTCCCGGAGAGGGAGCGCTGCTCTACGAAGCCGCAGTATCGATGCGCGATTTCATGCTTCGGCTTGGGATCAAGATTGACGGCGGCAAAGACAGCCTCTCGATGGCGACGAAGGTCGGCGATACGCAAGTCGTCTCGCCGGGCGAACTCGTCATCATGGGCTATGCTCCGGTTCCCGATATTGAGAAAGTCGTCACGCCCGATCTCAAGGGCAGCGGCTGTCTCGGCCTTATCAACATCGGCGGTCCGTATCGGCGACTCGGTGGTTCAGCTCTCGCTCAAGCTCTCGGGCAAGTGGGAGATGATTCGCCGGACGTCGACCCACTCAACGGTGTGTCGGACTTGGCTGGCGCTTTCGTGGCCATCCAGGAACTGATCGATAAGGGGCTCATCACGGCCTATCACGATCGCAGCGATGGCGGCTTGATCACCGCAGTTAGCGAAATGTGCATCGCCGGTAATCGGGGTGTCACGTTGAGGTTCAAACGCAGCATCGAGCCTTTCTCCGAGCTCTTCAGCGAGGAGGCGGGTATGGTGATCGAGTATGCGCCACAATCGCGTGGCGCTATCACGCGCACCATGCGCAAGCATGGCGTTACCTACGAGCAGATCGGTGAAGTCTCCGATGAGGGCGGCAATCTCTGCATCCTTTCGGGTACGACCCGACTGCTCGACCGTCCGGTGACGCAGCTCCGCCAATGGTGGGAAGCGACCAGTACCGAGCTTGAAATGCTCCAGGCCAATCCGGAAACGGTGAGGCAGGAAGCGGCAAGCTTCTCTGACGGCAAGGCGATACCGTATCGTCTTTCGTTCACTCCCAAACGCGGGCAAGACATCTCCGGCGACAAGCCGAAGGTGGCGATCCTGCGCGAAGAGGGGACGAACGGGGATCGGGAAATGGTTGCCGCATGTATGGCAGCCGGATTCGAGCCTTGGGACGTTTCGATGAACGACATCCTCTCGGGCAAGCTGACGACCTTCGATACCTTCAAGGGTCTGATCTTTCCGGGCGGGTTCTCCTATGCCGACGTCTTCGGCAGCGCGAAAGGCTGGGCGGGTCCTATCCTGTTCACCGATCGCGTGCGGGCGATGTTCGACCGGTTCTACGATCGCGAAGACACGTTCACCTTGGGCGTCTGCAACGGCTGCCAACTGATGGCGAACATCGGCTGGCTTCCGTACAGGAATATTCCGGTCGACTCGCAACCGCGATTCGTCCACAACACGTCAGGCCGCTTTGAGTCTAGATGGGCGGGGGTGAAAGTACTCCCCAGTCCCTCGATACTCCTGCGCGGAATGGAAGGTTCGATCCTCGGCATCCATGTCGCTCACGGCGAAGGGAAGATGCTGCTGCCGGATCCGCAGATCGCGGAAGAAATCCGGAAGCAGCAGCTCGTGCCCCTAGCTTATGTCGACGCCGATGGTCAACCGACCGAGGCATATCCGTACAACCCGAATGGTTCGCCTGACGGTTGGACGGCACTGTGCTCGCCAGACGGACGGCATCTCGCCATTATGCCGCACCCTGAACGGTGCTTCCTGAAGTGGCAATGGCCGTGGATGCCTGAAGAGTGGCGCGAGTCGCTCGAAGGGTCCCCGTGGCTGCAGATGTTCCAGAATGCGCGTGCATGGTGCGACGAGCACGCGTGACGCGTTCCGCCCCCGCTTGGTTTCGACCAAGCGGGGGCTTTTCTTTGCAGGTCTCCTTTATATGAGGTAATGTCCGGACAGACCTGGTCTCAACAACGGAAGGGAAACTAGAAATGTCCATGACCTACGCGGGTACCGGCGTCAGCTATGACGCCATGGACCCATTCAAGCGAATGGCGCAGCTCGCCGCGAGGGAGACTGCCAGCAATATCGCTCGTCTTAGCGGCGGCGAGTTCAAGGAGTTCGAGCCGAGCAGAGGCGAAAGCGCATACCTCATCGAGGCGGCCAAGAGCTATCTCGCTCATGTCGAAGAAGGTCTCGGCACGAAGAATCTGGTCGCAGACAGGATGTACGTCCTCACGGGCAAGTCCTACTACGATCAGATCGCGCAATGCACGGTCGCCATGATCGTGAACGACCTGGTAACGCTCGGTGCTGTGCCGCTATCGGTGGCGATGCATCTGGCCGCCGGGACGTCCGACTGGTTCAACGACGAGAATCGCACGCGCGACCTCATCGAGGGCTGGAAGAACGCTTGCAACCTGGCACGCTGCACCTGGGGCGGAGGCGAAACGCCGACGCTCAAAGGCATCATTGTGCCGGGCACGGTCGTTCTTTCGGGTTCGGCGATCGGCATCGTGAAGCCGAAGGAACGTCTGATCGCCGGTCCGATCCAGCACGGCGACCGTATCGTCATCATCGAGAGCTCCGGCATTCATGCCAACGGGCTCACGCTGGCGCGAACGATCGCTGACAATCTGCCGGAAGGGTATCTCACCAAGCTCTCCGACGGCCGCACCTACGGCGAGGCATTACTCGACCCGACCCACATCTACGTGGGACTGGTTGAGGACTGTCTCGACCGCGGCGTGGACATTCACTACGCGGTGAATGTCACCGGCCACGGTTGGCGCAAGCTCATGCGGGCGACGCAGCCGTTCACCTACGTCATCGATATGCTCCCGACACAGCTTCCGATCTTCGACTTCCTGCAACAGCACGGACCGGTCGACGACAGGGAAGCGTACGGTAACCTCAACATGGGCGCAGGGTTCGCGCTCTACGTCTCGGAAAACGATGCCAGGCATGTGATCGGTGTAGCTCAGGAACTCGGACTACGAGCCTTTGTTGCAGGCCATATCGAACACGGCGACAAGAAGGTCGTCATCAGGCCCAAAGGTCTCGAATACGCTGGGGAAACACTGGCGGTTCGATAACGGACGAAGACCATTGGCTCTCGCGAAAGCGGGAGCCAATCTTTTTAATCGTATTCCTTGGGATATGTACGTACCGCAGTTCGATCTCGCCCATGTGGTAGCGCATACATTAAAGTCGCCTATCTGGGCGGCTTTACGCGTAGGTATGAGAGACACAGGAGCACGGTTTGATTTCTATACAAAAAGGAATATAGTCAAATTGACGTTGATGTCAGCGTCCTCTCGTAAGAGAGTTGGCTCCTTTACAACCCGAATGTGGGAAGGAGAGACAGATGAAACTCTATGTATGCCCAGGGCTCACAATGCCTTGGAAAGACTTTACGGACCAAGAGTCCGTGCACTCGATTGCGCTCGACGGGTTCGTCCCTGAGGGCCCGCGGTTCAACAGCCGAGGGCCGTGGGCGAACTTCAATCATCATGAGGAAGTGTCGCGACTCGAGACTCGTGCAACCTGTGCCCAGGTGCTTATCGCATTGCGTCAGGGCCTCATGACCGCGTTTGATCCGCAGCTCATGTCTTTATTTGTGAACGATTGCGATGAAGACGTGTCTCTCTCGGTCTTCCTTCTCAAGAACCATGAGCTTGCGACTGAACGCATAAACCCGCTTCTCAACAGGCTCGTGTTCATGGAAGACATGCTCGACACCACCGGGGGCGCGTACGCGTTCTCCGATAACCTCGAATCGCTGCACCAGCTTCTATGGGTCTTCGAGCCGTATCACGAGTTTCGCGCAAGCGGAGCCTTGGATGCGCAGGAGGCAGATGCGTTCCGTGCCGTTATCGACTCTGTCGGCGAGAGAATTGCCGCCTACGTTAACGGTTCGTCCGGACAGGTGACTCCGGATACCCGCTACGAGATGATTCGCCGCGTACCCGAATTCGCCGTGGTTCGTGAGACAGGGAAGAATGGCCGCCTCGGCGTCTATCGAGATGGTATCAATGCTTTTCTCTCAGTGCGTGCGATTTCGGGAGACCGGTTCGCCTACACGCTCGCTCGCTCATCTCAGTTCGTACCGTTCCCGATACCGAAACTTCTCAAAGCGCTCAACGCTGCAGAGTTGCACGAGTGGCGTGGAATGATCGAGGCGATGCCGGAAGGTTCCTGGGGTGGCAGCGATGTCATCGCAGGCAGTCCTAGGTCCGGAAGCGTCCTTGCTCCTGAACACGTCGTCGAAGTGATGCGGAAAGCTATCTCCGGCATCTAAGTAGCGGACCCTCAGCCATTCACGCGGCTGAGGGTTCTTCTTATATCTGGGATGAATACATACAGATAAAAACAATGCCAGTATCAGGACTATCCCCACACGAAAGAGGCGGGAGGACGTGCCGGCATACAATACCTGTATGACTACACAGACCCGTACCTGGATCTCCAGCGCCCTTTTAGTATGTGCTTTCTTACTTCCTGGACTCTCCCACGCATCTACTCCGGTCCTCGCAACTGATAAGGACGAGTGCGGTGACGGGAACGATTATCTGGACGGCGGTCCCGGAACCGATACCGCGGTGTACTCCGGGAAGCGCGCCGAATATCACGTGACCAAATCAGCCGAGAAGCAGTTCGTAATCAGGGACCTCGTTACGTGTCGCAACGAGACCGATACGGTGCTTAACGTCGAGAAGTTCAAGTTTAGCGACGGAACGAAAACGCTCAAGAAGCTCAAGCCCGATACGGACCTGTCGAGCAAGAAGCAGAAGGCAACCGTTGCGGACCTGAAGACACTAGCTGAGTTCCCCGACGCGGGAATAACATGGAAGAACAAGTTCGCGCTCGGTACGATCCCGACGGGTTCCTTCCGTGCGACGTATTTCAATACCACGAAGCCGACGTCGCTCACGAAGCAGGAGACCGTCGCGTCGATCGATGTGAACTTCCCGTGGTACTACGATACGGCCACGGGCTCGGATACGGCGTACAGCAGCGCGACGACGATCCGTTCGGAAGATTTCGGCGGGTACTGGATAGGGAAGTTCGTGAACGAGAAAGATACCGAAATGACGCTCAACGTCACGCAGAGCTGGTCGGAGACCCGGGTGATCATCGACGGGAAGCTCGCCTATCGGGGCGGAGACAACACGTCCCTCAAGTTCATGGTTCCCAAGGGATCGCATACCATGGAAGTCGAGTACGTGAACAATTGGCACACGACCGGGTTCTCGGTCTCGCTTGCGGCAGCAGGAGGCAGCACGAAGCCGCTTACGGGAACTCTCAAGCTAGGGTCACACGTGAAGGACGTGTGGTATGCAGGCGTGTATGAGAGTAGTGCGTTCGATAAGACCATCGCCTTGAAGGCCGGGTCCTACACCCAGACGCCTAAGGCGCTGTTCCTCTCGTCCTATGACACGGTTAAGTGGGATCTATCGGCACTGAGTTCGTTTCCTATCGAGACGATCGTGATCTCGAGCTACAGCCCCGGGTCTCGCGTGGTGAACGGACCAGCGGCAGCACAGGTACATACCGCATCGCTCGGCTATGCGTACCAGGCGAAAGCACAGTGCTATGCCATCACGACGTTCATGTCTTGCGAGGGGGTCCGTGATTTCTCTAACATGTATCACAAGATCAAGAGCGTGAGCGGCAAGGAATTAACCGGCTTCTCAGGAACCTACAGCGCAAGCTCGCTTACGCTTCCTGGTACCGTCCTCACGAGCGCCCTCGTGAAAGAGTATCTCGCGTATCCGGCTGAGATTGATGCAAAGATACGGGCGGCAAAGAAAGCAGAGACGCTCGACGCGACGTTCTAGCGTACCGTCCTCCCTCGCACGAAAGCCCCGCGCGAGGCCTTCGTCGTCTCTACTCAACCGTTACCGACTTGGCGAGATTACGCGGCATATCGATCGGGAGTCCTCGCTGAAGCGCGGTGTAGTACGCGAAGAGCTGGAGCGGGAGCGTCGTAAGGATAGGGAGAAGCGCCTCATGCGTCTGGGGGACCGTGATGCATTCTTTCGCCCAGGCAGGTTCCGATCCTTCGGTCGTCACCACGATGATTGTGCCGGTGCGTGCACGGATCTCCTCAACGTTAGACAGGGTCTTCTCGTACATCGAATCCTGCGGCATGAGCGCAACGGTAGGGAACTCGGAATCGATGAGGGCGAGCGGCCCGTGCTTCATCTCTCCTGCGCCATAGGCTTCTGCGTGTAGGTAGGAGACTTCCTTCAGTTTCAAGGCGCCTTCATATGCCATAGGATACTGGAACTTCCTGCCAACGAAGAGGGCGTCGCGCATGCCTGCATGTGCGGCAGCGATCGCGGAGATACTCTCACTCGCAGCCAGTATGCGGCGCGCATAGTCTGGAAGACGGGTGAGCTCGCGTATCACGTCGTTGTGCGTCCCCACGCCGTCCCTGAGCTGCTTCAGGTAGAGTGCAACGAGGACGAATACCGTGAGTTGCGAAACAAAGGCTTTGGTAGAAGCGACGCCAATCTCAGGGCCTGCGTGGTTATAGACGCCTGCGTCAGTCTCGCGCGCGATAGAAGAACCGACCGCGTTTACGATCCCGAGCGCGAGCATGCCATGCTTCCTGGCTTCACGGACTGCCTCGAGGGTATCTGCGGTCTCTCCGGACTGGGATACGGCGATGAGTATCGTCTTCTCCGGGTCTGCCGTAAAGCGGCGATACCGGAGTTCTGACGCGATCTCCGTCTCTACGGGGATACCAACGAGTTCCTCGATAAGAAGTTCTCCCGTAAGGCCCGCGTAGTACGCGCTGCCGCAGCCGGTTATGATGATCCTCTCGACGTTCCTCAGCCGCTCTTCGACGTCCTTGAGTCCGCCAAGATGGATGCTCATCGCTTCTAGGTCGATGCGGCCGCGGAGCGAGTTCTCTATAACCTCCGGAACCTCCATGATCTCCTTCAGCATGAAGTGCTCGTAACCTTTCTTCTGGACCGACTCTACGTCCCATTCGATGTTCTGCACCTCCTTCTCGAGGAGCGTGTGCGTGAGCGACGTCACCTTATAGGAATCAGGTGTGAGCACGGCGAGCTCGCCGTCATCGAGATAGATGACGTTGCGCGTATGCGCGAGAAGCGGCGTCGCGTCCGACGCGACATAGTACCCGTCGTCACCGATGCCTATAAGAAGAGGGCTGCCGTGCCTCGCCACGACGATCTTCTCCGGTTCATTGATCGCCATAACCGCGATGCCGTACGCGCCCCGTACGTCTTTCAACGCATCAGCCACCGCCTGCTCGAGGACTGGCGTGTCGCGGTACTTCTTCCCTATGAGCTGGGCCAAGGTCTCGGTGTCGGTTTCGGACCTGAAGACTACACCCTCGGCTTCAAGCATCTCGCGGATCTCTCTGTAGTTCTCGATAATCCCGTTATGGACGAGCCAGACGGTCTCAGCGTCATCCGTATGCGGATGCGCATTATTCTCGGTCGGTGCGCCATGCGTCGCCCAGCGGGTATGTGCGATTCCCGCATTCCCTTTGAATCCTTCAGGAAGGCTTCCCTCAAGCACGGACACCTTGCCGGCGCGCTTCAGTACGCCGCTTCCGGAAACGAAGAGACCCGCGGAATCGTACCCGCGATATTCGAGCGCGCGCAGACCCTCAAGCAGGAACGGGGTAGCGTCCTTCGATCCAATGTATCCGACGATGCCACACATACTTCATACAACACGGCATGTGCACACTAAGTTACGGATAGCAACCTGTCTGTTGCTATAGTTTCAGTATGCGAAAACTAAAGAGGATATTTCTCGACTCCATCCCGGTCCTTGCAATGATCGGCTTGATTCCTTTGGTGAAGAACGACTACATCCTTACGGGTCTCTATGTGGTGATCATTATCCTCGCGTTCCTGATCCATCCAAGAAAATACGACAGGCTTGCCTTTGCGGTCGGTTTCTTTCTGATGACCCTGGCCGAGTACCTATTCATTAGCACGGGCGTAGAGATCTTCCTCCGGAACTCGCTGTTCGGTCTTATGCCGCTCTGGCTCCCGTTCCTGTGGGGCTACGGATTCGTATCCATGAAGCACATCGTGCAGATACTTACCCGCAAAGACTGAGAGAAGCGTTTGCTATGATTCACGTATGGATCTCAAAGAAGCTGCCCATACGCTTCTCAAAGCGAATCGCCGCGTAACGAGGGACGGGCACCAGTACACGGTTCCCAGTCCCTCCACCTACCCGTACCAGTGGCTCTGGGATTCCTGCTTCCATAGCATCGTCCTCGCGAAGCTCGAGCCTGATGCTGCGATCGAGGAATTGAGGTCACTCCTTTCAAAGCAGCTCAAGGACGGCATGATCCCGCATATGATCTTCTGGCGCCCGAAGCTCACGCGTCCGTATCACGTGTGGTGGGAGAAGGGCGTAAGCTCCATCACGCAGCCGCCGATGCTCGCGTACGCGGCATGGGAGATATACGAGCAGACAGGCAGGACCGATTTCCTGAAGGAGATGTTCCCGCAGATGCTCGCGTTCTATAAGTACCTGATCGAGCAGCGCGATCCGCATGACCATCACCTCATAAGTATCATCAACCCGGATGAGTCGGGGGAGGATAACTCGCCGCGCTTCGATCTCGCGATGCGCGTGAAGTCGAACATCTCGTTCTTCGGGCATATGTATAAGCGCCACCAGCTCGTGACGATGAACCGTACCTGCGGCTTCGACCCCTTAACCTGCATGCACGAGCGGTTCTGGGTGAAGGACGTGCCGTTCAATAGCATCCTCGTGAAGAACCTGGAACGGCTCGCTCAGATCGCCGACATCCTCGGAGAGGGGGAAGCCAAGAAATTCGCCACGCTGCATCATGACCTCATAAAGTTCACGATGCGCGAGTACCTCATGGCGGAAGGCGTCTTCTGGTCCGCGATTGGGCTCGAGCACGGACACCTTAAGGTTGCCACGTGGGCGCACTTCGCTCCCTTGTTCGCCGGTATCTATACGCCTGAGGAGGCGAAAGTCCTTATCAAGACCCACTTCAACGATCCGGAAACCTTCCGTTCGGAGTTCGGTATGCGTACCGTCTCGAAGAAAGAGGCCTCCTATCGCTCGAATGGATTCTGGCGGGGTCCGGTATGGTTCGCTCCGCACTGGTTCATCTATAAGGGCCTCAAGGACTATGGGTTCGATGAGGAGGCTATGTGGCTGAGGGACACGAGCGTAGCCCTCATCGAGACGCACGGGTTCAGAGAGTATTTCGATCCAGAGACGGGAAAGCCGTACGGGGCGCATAACTTCACCTGGGGCACCCTTGTCCTTGATATGCTTGAGTCATGAACGAATTACTTGCCGCACAGTCCGCATACACGCCACGCGTAGAGGGAGAGACCGTCACTGCTTCGGTACTTGTCTGCGGCGGCATGGGCGGCTCGTCCTTCCCGGTACGGATCACCCGCTTCCTTAGCGCTTCCTCTTACCTGATAACCCACCAGGACTATGGATTGCCCGAACGGGTTCCCGAAGGAGCGCACTACATCGCGCTCTCGTATTCAGGCGAGACTGAAGAGACCTTGTCGTTTGCCGAGGAAGCCCTGAAGAACGGACTGCCGCTCTCGGTTATAGCCGGAGGAGGGAGATTGCTCGCGCTCGCGAAGGAACACGGACTCTCCTATGTAGAGGTTCCAAAGGGAACGGTGCCGCGCGAAGCGATCGTGAGCATGACCAAGGCGCTTCTCGCGCTCATCGGGCAAGAGGCGCTGCTCGTAACGAACGAGTTCACGTTTGATAGTGACGCAGCAGAAAAGAAAGGAATGGAGCTCAGCGAGCTTTTGATAGATTCCATTCCTGTGTTCTATGCGTCTGACCGTAACAAGGTGCTCGGAGAGCTCATGAAGGTCTTTTGCAACGAGACGGCGAAGATTCCCGCGTTCGCGAATGTGGTACCTGAGATGAACCATAACGAGATGCAGGGATATGGCTCAGGAGAGCGAGCCAAAGATCTCGCTCGTCCGATCGTCGCGGTCTTCCTTGAAGACGCGACCGATGACGAGCGCGTGCAGCGACGCATGCGCCTTACGAAGCAGCTCCTTGGGATGCAGGGAGTACGCACGGCGTCCGTGACGATTCCGAGCTTGCGAACCGAAGCCATTCTCTATAGCTGGTGGACGATCCATACCCTGTGCGTCAGGCTCGCATCGCGCTACGGCATGGATCCGGATAGCACGCCCCTCATCGATTCGTTCAAGGAGATGCTATGAGCCGGCTCGTGTTCGATATCGGTGGCACCAACATGCGCATGGCGATTGCGGAAAGCAGTTCACTGCAGGCAGTCAAAAAGGTAGCAACACCAAAGGATCCTGAGGAAGCGGTAACTATGCTCGCCGAATTTGCAGCGGAGTCGATCGTGCGACCTATCGACTGTGTCGGCGGTATCGCCGGCATCATCCGTAAGGGCGTAGTCGTCGATTCTCCGAACCTTCCTTCATGGAACGGATTTTCGTTCGCCGAAGAGCTCACAAAGGAGACAGGTCTTGCCGCAAGGATCTATAACGATGCGGAGATCGCCGCCTATGGCGAAGCGAAGGCTGGTGCGGGACGCGGATACGAGCGAGTAGCCTATCTGACCATCGGTACGGGTGTCGGTGGTGCATATATTGAGCATGCGACGCTGCCGCCTGAAAGCCAAGAGTACGAACCGGGAAGACAACTCATAGCTGAGACAGGCAAGACGCTTGAAGATTTCGTAGGCGGTGCGGCTCTCGAGAGAGAGTTCGGTACGGCACCCGAGCATCTCCCGCGCTCTCTGTTTACTGAGCGTACGCATACCCTCGCGCTTGGCATCCTGCATATCATTACTCTCTGGTCTCCCGACGTAATCGTGCTCAACGGTGCGCTCATGAATGAAGAGACCGCATTCAGGCTTGAGGACGTTAAAGAAGCGCTCGATGTGCACACTATTCCGGTAGTGCGCTCAGTACTCGGTGATGAGAGCGCGCTCCATGGTGCTGCACTTGCCTAGAATTCGCGCTCTCCATAGGAGACCTCGACGATGAGAGGGAGGTGGTCAGAGAATCGAGCGCCGTCAGGCACCGATGCCTGCACGAGTGAGAAGTGATGAGAAAGGAATAATACCTGGAGCGCATGCCGCGGCTTCCACGAGGGGTAGCCTGCGACGGATACGGCGGTAAGCCCCACTCTCTTGAGGAACCTGAATGATCGGTGATCCCGCTCGTTAAAATCTCCGCCGAGCACGAGTGGGCCGTCAATATCTTTTACGTACTCTGCGATTTCAGCTAACTGAACCTCACGCGGTTTAGAGCCGAGGGCCAAGTGCGCCACAAGTGCGGTCATGGAAGTTCCGTCAGGGAGCATGAGCGTCGTCTCTCCGAGCGTTCTCGGGTTCATGCGGCTCAGGAGCGGATACGAACGGTCGGCGCTTATGGGAAAGCGCGAGAGAATAACATTCCCTTCATTGATCGATGTGCCCATGATGCGTGTGGGGAAGAACCGGGCATGAGGAAGTCCCGAACCTTTGGCCATGCTGTCCATCTGCGAAGCGTTTCTTGACCTGCGGGATCCTGCATCCACCTCGGTGAGGAGCGCGATATCGGCGTCTTCAGCCTTGAGGAAGGTTCCGGCATCCATGGCGCCCCTGCTGTCGTGAGGGAAGAGGTAGCGCCAGCCGCTCGTGACGTACTGGCGGTATCCCTTGGTTACCCCGATGCCGGACTGGATATTCGCGACAATAATACGGATGCGCATAGTACGAGTATCCTACAGGTAGAGGGGGGAACGGTTCATGAAGAAGGCTGGGATTGAAAACCTCGGAGAAATGCCGTACTCTGCAAAAGTCCGCCTCGTGCGGATTTGCCGATGTAGCTCAGGGGTAGAGCAACTCCATGGTAAGGAGTAGGTCGGCAGTTCAATTCTGCCCATCGGCTCAGAGAAAGACAGAGACGCGGCTTGCTCCGCGTCTTTGTCTTTATGAAGTCTTCATAGGGGTTTCTGCTATGGTGTGCGTATGACCACCTCCATACTCCGCACCATAAAGGAGAACTTCTCCCTATCACGTCTCCTTATACTCGGGTTCACGGTCGCGTATACCGTTGCAGCTGGCTTCTACTTCGCCTCGATAGGGAACAGCGAGTTCCTCGGGTATATCGCCGTTATTATCTTCCTTCTCGTGCTCGGAGGCTGCGTGCTCACGCACCAATGCGTGCCGAGCTGGCTCCTCATGATGCTCTCGCTCGTTGGGCTTTTCCATCTCTTGGGTGCTGCGGTCCCTGTTAACGGAGACATTCTCTACAACTACGTGCCGTTCCCCGTAGAGAATCCGAGCGGCCTCACGTTCATTAAGTTCGATCAGATCGTACATACCTACGGCACGATGGTCTCCGCGCTTCTGATGTATTACTTCCTCAGGCGAGATACCTCATTCCATTGGCTCGGCATCATGGTGTTCTCTATCCTCGGCGCGTCGGGCATAGGTGCCCTGAACGAAATCATCGAGTTCGTTGCAAAGATGACCGTACCGAATACGGATGTGGGCGGATACTACAACACCGCGGTCGATCTTTGCGTGAACCTGTTCGGAGCTATCCTCGGGACGCTCGCAGGATTCATGTTTTGGAAACGAGCCTGAGCTTGATAGGGAGACGCTTTCCGGCTATTGTAGCGGAACCGCCACCGTAGCTCAGTTGGTAGAGCATTTCACTCGTAACGAAAAGGTCGCCAGTTCAATCCTGGCCGGTGGCTCAGATAAATGGAACGTCCGCGAAGCATACTAGCTTCGCGGACGGTTTCGTTCAGGCAAGTGCTGCCCAGTTGTCTCGAAACGGCTCGTGTTTCGAATTCTGAAGTGGCGGATGCGAGATCTTGAGTACAGGAGCCGAGCCATTTTCGGCACGAGCGCTCTGACCCTGTTCCCGCAAAAGCGTCTTCCAGTCTCGAGGCGGGATGATGTAGTAGATCGCGCACTCTCCCGGCGGGGCGACGATGAGGATGATCGCCTTGATGGCCGAGTCAGAGATGTATCCGGGGTCTCCGGCGATAAACCGTACATAGCCGAATGCATTCCCCGGAGGCTTGGCGACATGTGTGGCTATTCGAGCCACGCACCGCTTCCCGTTTACGCGAACATGAATCATGTTCCGGATCGCCCGTTCGCCTGGAATCGGCGTAACTTCGAATCCCGCAGCCTGCGCGCCCTGCGAGAGAGGAGCAAGAATATCTTGTAGTGCCATAATGGCCTCCTGAATTGAATGAGAGAACTAGTTCCTCCACACCCTACAACATAAGGAGCATAAGGCAAATCTTTTCGTATCGTTTACACTCTTCCTATGAATGAGGAGCGCATACAGGAACTCGAGGCTCTCATGGCCTCTCCTGAGTTCTGGAAGGACCCTGCGGAAGCGCAGAGAAGGATCGCGGAGTATCAGAGCCTTAAGGACGGCGGAACGGGAGACGGGCATGACACGGGCCCTGCAACGCTCGCAATCCTTGCGGGAGCCGGCGGAGACGATGCCGAGGATTTCGTGCGTATGCTGAGGCGCATGTACGAGGGGTATGCCGGGAAGAGGGGATGGAATGTCTGGGAGCTCCATGCGAACGAGAACGATCAGGGAGGATACCGGAACGTGCTGCTTGATATACAGGGGAAAGGAGCCTATGGACGCCTTAAGAACGAGGCGGGCGTGCACCGCCTGGTGCGTATCTCGCCCTTCAATTCGAACGCTAAGCGCCAGACCTCGTTCGCGCTCGTTGAGGTGCTGCCGAAGCTCGCGGGGAACGAGGAGATCGTGCTTTCTCCGGACGATCTCGATATCCAGTTCGCGCGCTCAGGAGGCGCAGGCGGACAGAACGTGAACAAGCGGGAGACGGCAGTGCGTATCGTGCATACTCCTTCGGGGGTATCCGCGCACGTCTCGAGCGAGCGAAGCCAGCTCGCGAACCGCGAGAAGGCCATGGAGCTCGTAAAAGCGAAGCTATTCCGCATACAGGAGGATGCGCGGCTCGCTGAGGCAAAAGGCCGCTCTATTGCGACTACAACCGCTAACGAATGGGGCAGCCAGATGCGTTCCTACGTGCTCCATCCCTATAAATTAGTGAAAGATCACGTAACGGGGGCAGAATCACATGATCCAGACAGTGTCCTCGAAGGAGACCTGGATAGCTTCATAGACGCTACCGCTTCGCCTGAGGTATAATGGGCTTCGTTATATGATCTATTTCGACAAGGTAACGAAGATCCATCGCGACGGCACTCCCGGCCTCGAGGATGTAACCATCGCTATCGCGCCGAAAGAGTTCGTCTCCATCGTCGGACACTCAGGTGCCGGCAAGACCACGCTCTTGAAGATGCTTCTCGTAGAGGACCGTCCTACCGAAGGAACGGTCTTCTTTGAGTCCACCGACGTGCATGCGCTTCCGAAGAGCCAGCTCCATCACTACCGAAGGAAGATCGGCATGGTGTTTCAGGACTTCCGTCTCATCCCGAACAAGACTGCCTACGAGAATATCGCGTTCGCTATGGAAGCGGCGGGACGCGCGCAGGACGAGATCGAGTCTGACGTGCCGCATATCCTCGACCTCGTCGATCTCGGGAGCAAGGCGCACCATTTCCCGAGCCAGCTCTCCGGCGGCGAGCAGCAGCGCGTCGCGATCGGCCGCGCCATCATCAACCAGCCGGACGTTATCGTTGCGGACGAGCCGACCGGAAACCTTGATCCGGTGAATACCTACGAGATCATGGACATCCTGAAGAAGATCAATGAGCTCGGCACGACGGTGCTCATCACGACGCATAACAAGGGCGTGGTGGATGCGATGAGTCGCCGCGTTATCACGATGGATCGCGGACGCGTTATTCGTGACGACATGCAGGGCCAGTACATTCTCTAATCAATTTTCTTACTATGTGGACGACGATCAAACGAGTGGTTACGGGAGGAGCGAAGAATTTCTTCCGTAGCGGTGCGGTCTCGTTCGCGACCGTCCTCATCATGACCGTGACGCTCGTGATCGTCGGGTCACTCATATTCCTCTCTGCGATCCTCTCGAACACCCTCGCGTCGCTCCAGGACAAGGTGGACGTGAACGTGTACTTCGTTACCGACGCCGATGAGCGCGATATCATCGCGATCCAGGACCGCCTTGAGACTCTTCCTGAGGTATCGAGCGTGGCCTACACCTCACGCGAGGAACG
The DNA here is from genome assembly GCA_040384725.1 of Patescibacteria group bacterium. Classification (GTDB taxonomy): domain Bacteria; phylum Patescibacteriota; class Minisyncoccia; order Phycocordibacterales; family Phycocordibacteraceae; genus C7867-001. Next base: position 19,598 of record JAZKIS010000009.1, read on the forward strand.
CCTTGAGGAGTTCCGTACGCGCTACGAGAACGACCAGCTCACGCTCCAGGCGCTCGATGAGCTCGGGAACAACCCGCTCGGTGCCGCTCTTTCCATAAAGGCGAAGGATCCGTCCCAGTACGCAGGTATCGTCGAGTTCCTTTCGGACGATCCAAGCATCTCTCCCGAGGGCGGCCCCATCATCGACAGCATCAACTACTTCCAGAATAAGGCGGTTATCGATCGCCTGACGTCAGCCATCAACGCCACCGAGAAGGCAGGGCTCGCGATCGTTATATTGTTCGCAGTCGCGTCGACCATCATCGCGCTCGCAACGGTGCGTCTCGCTATCTACACCGCACGTGACGAGATCGCGGTAATGCGTCTCGTGGGAGCCAATAACGCGTACATCCGCGGCCCGTTCATCGTCGCCGGTATCATCTCAGGACTTGTCGCGGCAGTTATCGCGCTCGTGCTCTTCTATCCGGCTACCTGGTATGCAGGGAATGCGCTTCAGAACTGGCTTGGAGGGTTCAATCTCTTCAGCTACTATCTTTCGAACTTCGCCATGATATTCGGCATCCTTGCCGGAACCGGCGTTCTCGTGGGCGCGCTCGCGTCGTGGTTAGCAGTACGTCGCTATCTCAGGGTCTAGGGCGGTATGGCACTTGACGGACACAAATACATATTCGTCCTCGGCGGGGTTATGTCGGGCGTCGGGAAGGGTATCGCCTCGTCCTCGATGGGCCTTATCCTCCAGCAGCGCGGGTACGGCGTGAATCTCGTGAAGGTCGATCCGTACCTGAATGTGGACGCAGGTACCATGAACCCGACTGAGCACGGGGAGGTCTTCGTGCTGAACTCGGGCCTTGAGACCGACCAGGATATGGGCAACTACGAGCGCTTCCTCAATCGCGATCTCGGTCCGGAAGACTATATGACAAGCGGGATGGTATATCAGTCGGTTATCAACCGCGAGCGTGCGCTTGAGTACGGCGGGAAGTGCGTCGAAGCGGTACCGCACGTGCGCGACGAGATTCTAACGCGCATCGAAGCCGCTGCGGCGCATAACGGCAGCAAGATTTCCGTTATCGAGATCGGGGGTACCATCGGCGATTTCCAGAACGCACTCTTCATCGATGCGGCACGCGTCATGAAGATAAAGCATCCTGACGATGTCATCTTCGTCATGGTCTCGTACCTGCCGGTTCCAGGGACCCTGGGCGAGATGAAGACGAGGCCCACTCAGCATGCGATCCGCGAGCTCTCCTCGTACGGGATCCAGGCTGATTTCATAATCGCGCGCTCGCAGCAGATCATGGATGAGAAGCGCAAGGAGAAGCTCGCTATCTCCTGCAACGTGCGACCGGAGCATATCATCTCGGCGCCTGACCTTGAGAGCATCTATGACGTGCCGCTGAACCTCGAGAAGGATTCGATCAGCGACGCGCTCCTCGACGCGCTCAAGCTTCCGAAAGATACCCCGGGAGATCTTTCTGAATGGGAAGAGTTCGTAAGCCGGATCAAGAACTCGACGAAGGTCGTCAGGATCGGCATCGTAGGGAAGTACTTCGATACCGGCGATTTCGTACTTTCTGACGCCTACCTCTCCGTTATCGAGGCCCTCAAGTTCTCAGCGGCCGAGGTCGGCGTGAAGGCAGAGATCGAATGGCTGAACGCGAAGCACTTCGAGAACGGAGGCGATGCGAGCGTGCTTGAGAAGTACGACGGCATTCTCGTTCCTGGAGGTTTCGGCCAGACGGGTATCGAGGGAAAGATCGAAGCGATCAAGTTCGCTAGAGTGAACAAGATCCCTTATTTCGGGCTCTGCTACGGCATGCAGCTTATGGTTGTGGAATACGCACGGAACGTCCTTGGCCTTAAGGGCGCGAATACCGCGGAGATCGACCCGAACGCGGAGCATCTCGTCGTCGACGTCATGCTCGAACAGAAGGCGCTTATCGCGGCGGGGAAGTACGGAGGCTCTATGCGCCTCGGTACGTATGAGGAGATCCTCAAGGAAGGGACTATCGCACGCGAGGCGTATGGGGCAGAGAGGGTTGAGGAACGGCATCGGCATCGCTATGAGATCAATCCGGCGTATGTAGAAAGGATTGAAGCAGCAGGACTCGTGTTCTCCGGAAAGTCCCCGGACGGCGTCCTCATGGAAGTCGCGGAGCTTCCAAAGAAAAACCATCCTTTCTTCCTCGGTACCCAGGCGCATCCTGAACTGAAGGCGCGTCCGCTCTCTCCGCACCCGCTCTTCACCGCGTTCCTTAAGGCTGCGAGCATACAGAGCGACACGCGGTAGAGTTGTATTTGGTACGTATAGTGTTATAATATATTCAGACGTGCAATTCCTGCGCGACTCTAGTAACGCATAAAGGGGCTATCCATGCCGACTGATATCGACTCCCACCTCGGCAAACGACTTCGCCGCCTACGCCGTCTTCTCGGCCTCACGCAGCAGCAGCTCGGCACGAAGGTGGGCATTCGCTTCCAGCAGATTCAGAAATACGAATGCGGCGCGAACCGCATCTCGGCCGCGCGCCTGTGGCAGCTTGCCGAGGCGCTCGAGTCGTCGGTGACCTACTTCTACGACGGCCTGAGAGAGGCTCTCGAGGGGAGGGAGGTTGAGGGAGATGGTGAGGAGCACTCCCGCAGGGAGACCCTCGACATGATCGAGGCATACTACCAGCTCGATGAGGTGCCGCGACGGCGTCTGGTCGAGCTTGCCAGGGCTATGCGTACGGAGCATGGTAAGAAAGCGGCGTAAGCCGAACACAAGAAAGGGCCGACGAGCAATCGTCGGCCCTTTGATCATGTATGCCTATTACAGGCTCACGACCTCTTCCCAGGACCTGCCGGCAACGCCGAAGTGCCCGTAGGCAGCGGTCTCCTGGAAGATGGGGCGCGTGAGGCCGAGACGCTCGCGAATGGCGAGCGGCCGGAAGTCGAAGTTTTTCTGTACGAGCTCTGACAGGTCCTTCCCGTCCTCGCTGAACGCCTCGACCATGACCGGCTCTACGCGCCCGATGGCATAGGCGACCGAGACGAGCGCTTTCTTTGCGTGTCCGTTCGCGACAAGATTCTTCGCTACGAAGCGGCACATGTAGGCGGCAGAGCGATCTACCTTCGTTGCGTCCTTTCCGGAGAACGCGCCGCCGCCGTGCGGCACGAGGCCGCCATACGTGTCTACCATGATCTTGCGGCCCGTGAGGCCGGCATCAGCCTCGAAGCCGCCCTGCACGAAGCGCCCGGTCGGATTAACCAGGAGATCAATGCCGTCGAGGTTCCCGAGCACTGGCAGGAAGAGATGCTCGGTTAGGTCGAGACGTATGGTCTCGAGATCGGCTTCTTCCGCGTGTTGGGTAGAAGTTAGTGCAGTGAGCACGTTCCCGTTCTTGAGGGTTACCTGGGTCTTCCCGTCCGGGCGCAGGTAGGGGAGCGTACCGTCGCGTCGGAGCGCCTCGAGTCTGCGAGCGAGCGCGTGTGCGAGCACCACGCCTTTCGGGAGGTATTCCTCGGTCTCGTCCGTCGCGTACCCGTACATGATGCCTTGGTCTCCTGCACCACCGGTATCGACGCCCATAGCGATGTCTCCTGACTGTGTAACGACACGCTCGAATACCTCGAGCGGTTCGGTATAGCCGATATCAGCGTATACCTTCCGTGCGATCGCTTCGTAATCGACGTTGGTCTTGGTTGTAACCTCGCCGCCGATCATGAGCGTGCCGTGGCTGCCGAAGGTCTCTACCGCAACCCGGGAGTTCGGGTCTCCCGCAAGGCAGGCGTCGAGTATGGCGTCAGAGATCTGGTCGCATACCTTATCCGGATGTCCTGCGGTTACGCTCTCGGTCGTGTAATGGGAAAGAAGATGCAGCATGTACAAATAGTTATGGATGAGACGTACGAAACGAAAGCATCTCCCAATAAAGGGAGATGGATCGTGTCCGGCATCGTCCCCTTACGGGTCTGGGAGCACCGTTTCCTGTTAGGGATGGTTGCTGGCGGGTCGTAGGCCCAGGTGCCTCTCCGCGCTCTTGATACTGCGTATTCGGTTGTACTCGCTTAGGATAGCACGGGACTGTGTGGGGGATATACTTGGTGCATACCCGTCATATACCTTCAATCATGGAAGTAGAGATCAATTACTTAGCGGTGCTCCTCTCGACGCTTGCGTCGGTTATCTTAGGGTCGCTTTGGTTCGGCCCATTGTTCGGCAAGCAGTGGATGCGCCTCGCCGGCATCCAGATGCCCGGAGAGATAACTCGCGCCATGAAGAGGAGCATGATGCGTTCGTACGCGCTCGTTGCGCTCACCAGCTTCGTTATGGCAGCGGTGCTCGCGCACATCCTCTTCTACGTTACCGAGTTCTCGGACGTGTTTGGCGTCGATACCGCCATAACAACCGCGCTCTGGTGCTGGCTCGGGTTCGTGGTACCGGCGACCCTCGGCTCCGTGCTCTGGGAAGACCGTCCCTGGAAGTACTGGTTCATAACGGCCGGCTTCTGGCTCGTTGCCCTCGTTGTTACGGCCGCGATATTAGCCGTCTGGCGCTAGGATTGAAATAGGGGAGTGTTTTAGGTATTGTACGTAGACCGGGAGCGGGTTCGCCCGCTTTTGGTATTGCGGGATCGTCTAATGGTAGGACAGCGCTCTCTGGAGGCGTTTATCTAGGTTCGAGTCCTAGTCCCGCAGCAATCAAGGAGGTGGTTTCGTGCGTCCTAAGAGCGTGGCTTGTGTTCTGTCAGGCAGGTGTGGAATTCCGCTGGAAAAGGTAGAATTTCAATATGACTGGCCGCGAACTTCCCAAACCAAATACTCAATTCTTGAGTTGGTTTTATGGAGAGCATAAGAAAGGTACTTTGGTACTGAATCCTAAATATCAGCGAAACCCGATCTGGTCTATAGGACAGAAATGTTTCTTGATAGATAGTCTTATTTCAGGCTCTCCAATACCTCAGGTATTTATAAACATACAGACTACCGGAAAGGGTGCGAGCAGGGCTACCCAATATGAGATTGTTGATGGTCAGCAGAGGTTGAGAGCTGTACTAGAATTTATGGACGACGAGTACGCCTTAATTCGCACGACTGCGAAATCTTATCCTGTCTCTGACATATACGAACCGCAGATCGGGAAGAAGTATTCCGAACTTCCAGACAGTCTGCAAAGTGCAATATGGAACTATTCCTTAGCTGTGCAGGAATTGCGCGAATGGAACGATGTCGAAATTCGAGCTCTATTCCGTCGTTTAAATTATGTGGTTGAAAAGTTGTCTAACCAGGAGCTCAGGCACTCTCAATATTTCGGTGAATTTGTAGGAGCAGTTGAAGGACTCTCATCAGCAAAATTCTGGGATGATTTAAATTTCTTCACTCGAAGAGATTCACAGCGGATGAAAGACGTTGAATACGTCAGTGAGTTATTTGCGATATTGATTGATGGTATTCAGGACCAGCAAAAAACACTTGATCGTTTTTATGCGGACTATGACGTTGTATTTCCACATAAAAGTAGGTATATCTCGACCTTCGGCCGAACACTCGAGTCGTTCAGGACAATTCAAGAGTATCTAGAGGAAAGTCGATTCAAGAATAAGGCGGATTTCTATACTTTGTTTGCTGCAGTCTCTGAGATAAACACTCGTACTAAAGTTGCAACTGACTTGAGTGAGGCAGAATCAGCATTAAGGCGATTTGAACAGGAGCTGGCAGCTCCTGTTGAACAGTTAAGAGGAAAGGCAAGTCGTTATTACCAGACGGTTATAGAAGGCCCAAATAAGAAAGCTAAGCGCGAAGAACGTACAGCTATATTTCGGGAAATCTTATCAAGAGCCCTGAAAACTTAAGCGCATATGAGTTTGGCTAGCGAAGAGGTACGCAAATTCATCGACAGGGTGCAGGTGGCTGGAAACTACCACCGCGAGCTACTATCCGCGGTTCATTTAAAGACCCATCAGGCTTCGCTTGAAACGATGCTCTCGGAACAGTTTGTATTTAACATGGTGGTGTATTGGGAAGTTTTTGTGAGTGATCTCCTCCTTTCCTATCTTGTCATGTCCCCAGCACAATACCGCAAAACCCTGCGCGAAAAGATTCAAGCCTCAATAAAAGATCGTTATGGCAGCGCTGCAAGTAGAACTATTAGTTTCAGAAACGAAACGAGACTTTCGTTAGCTCAAGCAGCAGCCCTAGTTGACCCAAAAGATTTTAATATATCAGTAATTTCAGCTGATAATTTGGCAAAACGAGCAAACGAGATTCTTGCTGCAAAATATGCGAAGTCCTTTACTCTTGACCCGGATGACAGACAGTTTGTAGATTTTCTAATTTCTATTAGAAACTATCTTGCGCACAGAAGTCAGGGATCACGAACTGCCTTGAGAAGCGCGGTTACATCTCTCCGGGGAATTAACTCTGACCTTAGTGGGAACATTACGAATGTGGGGACCTACCTTAAGGCAAAGAATGCTGCTGACGAGACTCGAGCACTTGTCATAGCTCGCCGCCTAGAAGAGTTGGCTCTTAAACTCTAAAGGATAATGTTCTAGACATAGTAATAAGTGCGTGGTTTTATAATAGACATGGATATTTCTAAGCTTCCTGCACCGGATAGCGAAGAGCTCAGAGCTCTTGTTGAGAATGGGGTGACAAGAGATATATACGCTGCACTCTACGCGAATATGGATAAGTCGTTATCCATATCGGAAATCCGTTCCCTTCTAGGACTTGTTTCGGGAGAACAAGAGCATCTAAATCGTCGACTCCGTGATCTTTATGGTGCTTTTGAGATTGAACGCACAAGACGCGGCAGGGATACGCTTTATAGATTGGTGTCTCGTGCAGAAAATCCTCATCAGACCGCTGGGCGAATTTCAGCAAAAGTCAGAGCATGGATTCTCCGAGATCAACGCTGTAAGCAATGCGGGCGCACCCCTTCAGAAGACAAGATAAAGCTGCACGTCGATCATATTATTCCTCAGGAGTGGGGAGGCACTGATGCGGAAGAGAATCTACAGGCCCTATGTTCAGAGTGTAATGAAGGGAAGAAGAATTTCTATTCAAGTTTTAATGAGTTTGCGGAGAGCATCAAACAAGCCATAAGTTACGATGAACCCCACAAGCGTATTGGCGAGTTACTGAAAGCTTTTAATGGAAAACCTGTTCCATCTGACTTGCTAGAAGTGGTAGCAAAAGCAAAGCAATACCAGGACGATTGGCAGAAAAGAATGCGCGAGTTACGCGAACTTGGTTGGGATTATTCGTTTGAAAAGCGCAGGGAAGGATCTAGAGTAAGAACCTACTACGTCTTGCTGCACTCAGAGTCGTGGCCTGAGGGAAGTATTCGCGCTGAGATTAGGCGACGAGAACTCGAGAAGAAGTAGCCTTTGGTTTCTTCGGGGCGGTTGGTTTTCGGTCACCCTGCTCGATTGCCTTTCTGATTGCCTTTCTGATTGCTTTGCCAACAGCTTCAGCGACGGGAGGAGGAAAGGCATTACCAACCTGGCGATAAGCTGCGGTTTTTTTCCCTGAGAATTTCCACTCCTTTGGGAAGCCTTGAATGATTGCGGCCATCTGAACAGTCAGGCGGGGGTCACCATCAAAATCTGCTTGGGGAGCAAACTCAACTAAGCCCTTCCCGTCTACTCCAAGCGCGAGCCACGCTTTTTTCGCTCGTGTGGGTCCCAAATCAGCACCCCCGTGCTTTTTAGATCCTCCAACTAGTGTTGGTCCAACCTTAGAAGCTTTTTTCCGCCATGCATCAACTTTCTTCCAGCCGGCACTTGCCATCAGTTCATATAAAGCATCACCAACAGTCACAATCTTTTCCGTATTTCCTATGGGCCATTCGAAATGCTCGGCATACGGTTTCTGTAAGGCAACCATAAGTGTGCGCGGCCGAAGTTGAGGCACTCCAAAATGTGCTGCATGGAATAGCTTCCACGAGACAACATACCCCATGCGCTCCAACTTCTTTGTAATGACATCCCTATAATCTTTGAACTTCGGATCTAAGAGACCTCTTACATTTTCAATCAATACTGCCTTGGGCTGAGTTTCTTTAACGAGCTTAAGCATGGCAGGAAAGAGATCACGCTCATCAAGTTCTCCAAGTTGCTTTCCAGCTTTTGAGAATGGGGGGCAGGGAACACCTCCCGCAACAAGATCAACACCTTTGTACTGAGTTCCCTTAAATTTATTTAAATCTGCTTGAATGACATTCCATTTGGGACGATTAAGTCGGAGTGTATTGCAAAATTGCTCTTCAATTTCTACCAGGGCTGCATGCTCAAACCCAGCGCGCTCGAGACCTATGGCCTGGCCACCTGCGCCTGCGCAGACTTCCAAAGAGGTTAATTTTTTACTTGATGCCTTAGCCATAAACATAATTCTACCAAAATTGACCTAACTACGCTGTACGGGCAAAGCGCCTAGGAAAATCCTTTTTTCTTTCAAAATAAGTTGATTTTTCAAACACGACAAAAGTTCACGCTTCTCCAGGAGCGTCCCTTCCCGCAGGACATATTTCGCATAATAACGAATATCAATATCTTCTGTATCAATTTCGTCAGAATTCCCGGAGACGACATTTTGAAAACGTCTGAATCTTCTCACCTCGTCCATGAGTTTATGTTTGACCCTTATTTCATCAATGTCTGTTTGATCTAGAAGCGCCTCGAATTGAGCAATCAGCTCTTCTTCTCGTAGGTATCCGCCACAGCAGTCTCGGTCTTTTGACCTACTACATCCGTAGTAAACGTATCTCGCTGTGAGACCTGTCTTTTTAATGTGCTTGAATTTTTCTTCAGCAGATACCCCTGAACCGCATAGTCCACAAGTAAGTAGTCGAGTGAAGGCGAATTCCTTCGTCTCACTCCGGACTATGCGGTCCCGCTTGAGTTGAGCTTGTGTCAGATCGAAGAGCTCTCGCGTGATGATTGGCTCATGCAGTCCGTTGTACCAATTGCCGCTCTTGGCTGGGTATTCGAACTGTCCGTAGTAGAAGGGCATACCCAGGATCTTGTGGACGTTGCTGAGACTAAGATGTTTATTGCCACGGGGCGTCCTCAAGTTCAAATCAAACCTTAGCCAGTGGTATACCTTCCGCCCAGTCCATTTCTCGTACGCGACCTTCTCGAACATTTGCTTAATGATATGAGCTCGTTCCGGATCAGTTATGACATGTCCGCGACGATCTGCTCGATTCTGACTTAGGTATCCTGTTGGTGCGGGAGAAGGCCATAGCCCCATCTCGCACCGCATGCGTAGACCTCGCTTCACGTTCACGCTCTTGTTGTCGTTATCGAGCTTCGCCTGAGAACAGAGAATCATGAGGAGGAATTTCTCGCTCGGCGAGTTGCTGAAGCGCTGCCCGTACGTCCGTATCTCAACGAGTGCTTTCTGGTCCATAAGATCGACCAGAGTGCCGAGGTCTCCAGCGTTGCTGGATGCGTTGAAGGAATGCCGGGGTTGGGAAGAGGAGTTACAAGGAAAGACCGTTGCAGGTACGTCAGCCGGTGTCTGCTTCCTGTCTCGGTACTACTATAGCCTCAGCAATCTAGAGGTTCGAGAAGGTCTCGGACTCTTGCCCGTTAAGGCACTCGTACATTATCGCTCTGATTATAATGCCCCTAATATTGACTGGGACGTGGCATACCAAACGCTTGATGAGTATGGAGAGAATCTCCCGATCCTCGCGCTTCCAGAAGGAGGATTCGAGATCATTGAAAAGACGTTCTAGCGGTCACTCGTCCGTCAGTTCAGTATAAGGAAAGCCGCCCGTATACAGGGCGGCTTTCCTTGTCGAGAACAAATTAGATAGCTTCGTCCGCTGTTATCTCTGCAGAATTTGTCCACTGCTGAACACGGCCCTTGAACTGGTCCCAGTCTGCAGCGACCCAATCTTTCGCTGCATCTACCTCGCCACTGAAGTTATCCAGCATGCTGGTACGCTCCAAACGTTCCTCAGCATCCATCTTCTCTATCTTTGCCGATTCCTCCTTCTTTACGCCCTCCCACCATTGGCGGTAGTCATTGCCTGCATCGTTAAGGTTTGGAGTGTCGTTATCCATACGTATTGTTGGTTTAAGGTCTGCTAGATATAACTCGCGCTATGTGAGCTATCCTACGTTCCTCTGTATGAATGCTGGGTGAATCAGAAATCTACCTGGATTTCTTCTTCTCAAGTATTCCCTGAACTGAAGGACTTATCGGTTTATCCTTGCGGTGGATACACCCGATCCAGCAGCAGGGGCGGCGCACACCTTCCTTGAGTTCGCTGATAAGTCTCTTTACGTGCTCCTCCCGGGTCTCTGCTTTCTTTACCGATGTAACCCAACAGATCCATTCGTTACGTGCGAGCGGCGTACGCTGTTCCCATGCAAAAAGTGCCTTCTTGTCTGAGGTAAGAGCCTTTCGTATGTCAGACGGCATTCTGTGCACCGTACCGCCAGGGAGTGCTTTCTCAGTCATACGTAAACTGTACACCAGTTATGCAATGGGTGTGCAAAAGAGGCACAGATCTCTGAGACAATAGAGACATTAGCTAATCTTACGCATTTGTATGGATATCACAGTCTTTCTCGCACAGATCTGGGGACCGATTATGCTCGCTATCGGACTCGGTATCTTCGTTAGTCGCAGCTACTACCTAAAGCTCTATCGTGATCTGGAAAAGGAGATGCTCGCGGTCCTTATCTTCGGTATGGCCGGCACTGCGCTCGGTATCATGCAGATAAGCGTGCATAACGCGTGGAATACGCTCCCTCAGATAATCGTGAGCGTGCTCGGTTGGGGACTCCTGCTAAAGGGAGTCGTATTCATAATCGCGCCACGGTTCGTGGATCGTGGAGGAGATTGGGAAGCTAAGTCCGGATTGCTGCCGCTAGTAGCGACGGTACTACTCATACTGGGCGCGTACTTGGTCTGGGTCGGATACGCATCCTAGGTTCATGAAAACGTCACCTACTATCTCTTAGTATGCCGAGCGTACAAGCCTAATAATTCCTTACATGGGTATCATCCTTTGGATTGTGTTCGGTGCGATTGTCGGTTGGCTCGCGTCTCTTATCATGAAGACTAACGGCCAGCAGAACCTGCTTCTTGATATCATCGTGGGTATTGTCGGTGCGGTGCTCGGCGGCTGGATCATGACTATGCTCGGCCAGGGAGGAGTAGAAGGCTTCAACCTCTACAGCTTCGTCGTCGCGCTTATCGGCGCAGTCGTGCTGCTCGCTATCGTAAAGATGGTTCGCAGGGGATAGGAAGCCTTACGCATAAGAAGAGCCCGGTCTTTCTGGACCGGGCTCTTCTTATTTCCTGCGGGCCTTCTTGTACTGTGTGTAGAAGAGGAATCCCAGAGCTCCCACGACCCCGAGAACGATCGCTACCTGGAGGAACGACTCTACGGTCGAGAAGTAGGCGAGCATCTCGTCAGCGGCCTCGATTCCCGCATACCCGAGGTAGAGGAAGAAACAGTCACGGAGGATAGAGCCGATGATCGTGGTGATGATGAACAGGCGGAGCGGGACCTTGAGCGCGCCTGCGCCGAACGACACAACGACGCTCGGAACGAAGGGGAGCGTTCTCAGAAGCGTAAGGAGGAGATAGTCCTTCCACCCATTCCCGAGACGCGCACCGAAGGATTCAATCTGCGCATGGGTTACCCCGAAGAATTTCGCGAACCTGCCTGAAAGCAGATCCTCTGCCTTATCGGCAACGACATAGACCACCAGTGCTCCAACGAGCTTGCCTGCTGTTGCTGCGAGGGAGAGCCCGAACAGCATCCAAAGCGAGTATCCCTGTATCTGCGCCAGGCTTCCCATAACGAGCATAACGGGACCCGAGGGAATAGGAGCGATAACTTCCTCTATTGCCGAAGAGACCGCGGCAAAAACCGGAAGCGGCATGGCGGTCGCAAGCGAGAGCATGAGCTCCTCCAGGTGATGAAACATGCCTAAGGTATACCATGCTCGGTACAGCGTTTTCTTCCCCTACTATGCCTTCATGAGGCCTTAATGCGCAGCATGTAATTGTACGGGGATGCGGCCGGGCCGCTTATTCCCTTTATACTCCAGAACATTATGATGAAATTATTCAGTCTCGCGCTTCTTTTTAGTCTTGTCGTAGTTGCTGGCAGCGCACAGGCCCAAATACTCAATACCAACGGCAGCGCGAGCGTAAACGGCAGTGCATCAACCGGAAACGATGATACGAGCGTATCAGCGGATGCCGATACAACAGTTGACGCAAACGTCGACGCTGACACAACGAATGATTCCGATAGCACCACTGCCACTGAAGGAGATGCTTCAGTATCCGGAAACGCAATGAGTGATTCCGGCATTGGATTCAACATCCTCCGCAGCGAGATGGATGAGAATACCGACTATGCGGTAACGAAGGCAGACTCTGTACGCACGTCCGCAAGCCTCGAGTCCTATGCGGCTGCAACGGTCCGCGCTGATGAGCGTCTTGATTCGGTCGAGATGAATAGCGGGCAGATGGACATGGAGTATCGCAAGCCCGCGAAGTTCCTTTGGATCTTTCCGGCAAGCCTCAAGGCGCACGTGACGGTTGATCAGGAGGGGGAGGTTACGGCGCGCTACCCATGGTACTCGTTCCTGTTCTCAACCGATGAGACGCGCTCGGCGCTTGAAGCTGAGATCCGTGACGAGGTCGAAGCCATCGATGATTCTGCACAGGTGACAGCGAGCGCAGAGGTCTCAGGAACCGCCTCGACGGGCGTACAGGGAGATCCTGTGATTCGTCGCTGGGCACGTATTATCGAAGCGGCCTATATTGCAGTCTCCGGTGATGCACGCGTTGATGCGAGTGCACAGGCATCGTCATAAGACAGCTATAAGAAAAAGGCCCGCAACCATGCGGGCCTTTTTCTTATATACGTTCGTACCGCTCCTTCACGGCCTTGCCTGGCCAACGATGGTAGAGAACGGGCACGAGAACGAGCGTGAGGATCATGGACCACGCGAGTCCGAACATGATAGAGAACGCGAGAGGCCCCCACATGCCGGCGGCTAAGGAAAGCGGCACCATACCGACGACGGTCGTAATGGTCGTAAGTACGATCGGACGGAAGCGCGACGAGGATGCCTCGACCACGACGTCGGTGAGGCTCTTGTCGCCATGCTCCTTGCCGATACGCGCGATGGAATCCATGAGGATGATCGCATGGTTTATGATCACGCCGGCTAGCGCGATAACGCCGAGCATCGAAGGGAAGGAAAGCGGCGAACCGGTGAGCATGAGCCCGAAGAACACGCCTACTAACGAAAGCGGGATGATTGAAAGCAGGTAGAGCGAGTGGCGGAACGAGTTGAACTCGAGCACGAGGATCGCGAGCATGAGCGCTGCGCCTGCGAGAAGCGCGATACCCATCTCGGCGAACGACTGGTTCACGTCCTCGCTCTCGCCACCGATCTGTAGCGTGACGCCTGGAGGCAGCGTGACGTCTTCCATGCGCTTCTCGAAGTCAGAGGCTATCTGGATTGGGTTGCCGCCCTTGGCCGCATCCGCCGTGAGGGTCGCTATACGCGTGCCGTCTTCATGGTGGATAGAGGCGTTTGCGGGCTCGTACGTAATGGTCGCGATCGTCGAGAGCGGCACCGGTCCGTTCCGGCCCTGTACCGAGAGGCCTCGCACGGCGTCAATGGTGGCATTCGCGGTCTCCGAGGGGTCGCGATAGCTCGGATTAAGGTCGAGCTTCGTACGCACTTCAATATCGGTGGCGCCCTCGCGGATATCGGTCGCTTTCACGCCGAAGAGTGCGCTGCGGAGCGTATCGGCAACCGCGAGCGGCGATACGCCGAGCTCGGCAGCGCGTGCTGAGTCGAGACGAACGACGAACTCAGCGCCATCGTCCTTCATGGAGGTTTCGATGTTCGTGGTGCCAGAGACTTCTGAGAGTACGCGTGCGCCCTGATCGACGGCAGTGCCAAGATCTGCAAGATCATCCCCGACGAAGGTGGCGGAGATAGCGGCTCCGGTCGGCGGGCCTCCTGCAGGCTCCGAAACGGTAATGCGCGCTGATGCGATGTCGGCGAGTTCCTTGCGAAGGCTCGTGACTATCTCAGCGCTCGATTCCTCACGGCCTTCCGCGAGATTCACGGTTATGTTGCCGATGTTGCTGCCAGAGGCGCCGGTGCCGCTGAATGCGCTACCAACCCCTACGTCAGAGACGAACGACTCGATACGGTCGTCGCCATAGAGCATCTCCTCGACCTCGCGCACGGCAAGGTCGGTATCGGTGAGCGCCGAGCCGAGCGGCTTCTCGATCTCTACATAGATGAAATCCATATCCTCGGCAGGGAAGAACACTACCTTCACGAGTCCGGTGATAGGAAGGAGGAGCGAGAGCACGAAGAGGCCGATCATGGTCCACAGGAAGCGATTCTCCTTCTTCCGGTCTCCGAGGATCCGGCGAAGGTACCCCTCGTACCATGCTTTCGCGCGCTCGTTGTACTCTTCCTGGATCTTCTCGATGCGCGACGGCTCTTTGCGGATGATGAATATCGCTAAGAGGGGAACGAGGCCGAGGGCGACGAAGATCGACGCGAGGAGCACGAAGATAACCGTGAACGGGATCGATGCGATGAACTTGCCGACGATGCCTGAGAGGAAGAAGAGCGGGATGAATACCGCGACGGTAGTGAGCGTTCCGGCGATGAGCGGCCACGCGTATTCCTTGATCGCGAGGATAGCGGCCTCGCGCTTTCCAGCTGTCTTTGCGAGACGGGTATGGATCGCCTCGACCACCACGATGCCTGAGTCGACGAGGATACCGATCGCGAGGATGAGAGAGAAGAGCGATATGAAATTGATGGTGTTCCCGGACGCAGCGAGGCCGATGAAGGCGATCAGGAACGAGAGAGGGATCGACGCGGCAGCGATAAGGGATTCGCGCCATCCGAGGGTGAGGAGCAGAAGAATCATAACGAGCACGATCGTCTCGAGGCCGACGCGCGAGAGCTCGACGAGGTCATGCTCGATGTCCTCCGCAGCGTCGTACGTGATGACGGTCTTAGTGCCTGAGAGCGATCCTGCCTCGAGTTCCTTGAGCGTCTCTTTCACGTCGCTTCCGGTCTCGAGAATGTTGCCGCCGCGGCTTTTGAATATTGAAAGGGTAAGCGCGGGGGTGGATGGCTCGCTTTCGACAGAAACGCGCGAGAACGTCGACGCGTCTGCTAACCCGTCCACGACGTCCGCGACGTCACCGATACGTATCGAGCTGCCGCCAGGGCCTGCAAGGGCGATGGCCCGTACCTGATCGGTCTCCGTGAGGCCTGCCTCAAGGCGAACCGCGTAGCGGATGCCGTCTACCGTGATGCTGCCGGCAGGAGACGCGACGCCCGACGCGCGGAGCGCGTTCGTAACGTCGCTCATGGAAAGCCCGTACTGACGGAGCTTCGCCTGCTCGACGATTACCTGCACCTGACGCTCACGGACACCAGAAAGGGACACGGAGGAAACGCCGCGAACGCGCTCGAGCTCATCCTTCACCTCTTCGCCGAGTGCCGTGAGTTCTGCGGGAGCTAGCTCGCCCGCGATTGAGAGGATAAGGATCGGCTGATCCGCGAAGTTGATATCGCTCACGATCGGATCGTTCGCTTCCTCAGGAAGCTCAGGACGGACGGTATCTACCTCGTCCTTAAGAAGCTGTATCGACTTGTCGAGGTCGGCATTCGCCGTGAACTCGACGGTGACGGACGAGACGCCGTCCCCTGAGCTCGAGGTAACCTTCGAGACGTTCTCGATGCCAATAACGCGGTCCTCGATCTTGTCCGTGATGAGCGACTCGACGTCTTCAGCGGAAGCGCCCGGAAGCACGGTAGTAACGATACCCATCGGGATCTGGACCTCAGGAGCCGATTCCTTCGGGATAACCATAACGGCGTAGAAGCCGCCAAGAATAAGCACGATCGAAAGAAGGATCGTGAAATGATGCTTGTCGATGAAGAACGTCCAGAATTTCGCCATACTGGGTTATCGAGCGTCAGCGGCAGATGCCACTTGTACCTGCTCGCCTTCGGAAAGCCCGCGGGCATCCGCCACGATGCGAAGTTCTTTCGGAAGCATGGTCTTTATCTCGATGCGATCGCCACGGACCTCGCCGACCTCGACGGCGTTCGCCACGAGACGATTATCCTCGCCGACCGAGAAGACGATACGATCTCCGGCGCGGAGCTTCACGCTCGCGAGCGGGAGAAGGATCGGACCCTCAACCACAACCGTCTCCTCGCGGGGTGCGAGGTCTGGAAGCGCGATATGCACGGACTGGCCGTTCACGAGTTCGCTCGTGCCGGTAACCGCCACGTGCACCTCAATCTGCTTTGTCGTGGGATCGAGTGCGGGCGCGACGGAAGTGATGATGCCTTCATATTTCGTATCAACGATCACGCGGCCACCTGCGACGAGAAGGTCGCGGTTATCTTCAGAGACGTATGCCACGATCTCGAGCGCGCCGTTCTGCGCGACGGTGGCTACGTGCTGGAGACCGGTCACGTAATCGCCAACGCGGATCGGCAGGAAGTTAACCTGGCCGCCGATCGGTGCGCGAACGAAGGTCTTCTCGAGTGCCGCCTGTGCTCCGCGGAGGCTTCCGAGCGCCTGCTTGATCGACGCGTCGGCGCCTGCGGTCACGGATACGGTGCTCGTGCGCAGCGTTGCGCGCGCGGAAGCGATTGAGGAAAGGATTCCGTTGACATCGGTACGTGCCGAAGCGAGCGCCGCGGTCTGTGCTGCCGTTACGCGCGAGTCACGCATGTTGGCTGCGTTCGCGAGCTGGTTCACGAAGGTCTGCACCTGCCGTGTCACGGATTCCGCTTCGTCTAGAAGCGCCTGCGGGCTTCGAGAGTTCGCCATCGCGAGATTCGCCTCGAAACCTGCCATGAGCGTATTGATACGCGTCCGTTCTCGAGACAATCGGTTCGCCTCCTCGTATCCAGGATAAATAAGAAGCTTAGGGCCGGTTGCCGTCGGTTCGCCGAAGAACGTGTCGACGTCGTTCTCGAGCGTGGTGTCGAGCGTGGTGAAGGCGGTGCGGTACGCGTCACGCGCCGATTCCTGGGTGTCCGGAAGAGACTGCGCGCTGCGCGCTGCAACCGCGGCGTCATACGCGCCTTCCGCCTGCAGGACAACCGCGCGTTCCGCAGCATTCTCGAGCTCGGCGAGTATGAACCCTGCCGGTACGTTCGCGCCAAGACGGGTGCGTACGCTCCGCACGGTCCCGCCGTTCTGCGCGAGGATGTTCGCTTCGGTAACGGAGCGAACGGTACCGATGAGGTCAACGCTGCCGCCGGTACCGGAGAGCTCCCCGACGGATGCAAGTGTGACGATGCGGCCGCTTGCCGCTTCCTCCTCATCTGCGCCACCGTTCAGAAGCATGAAGCCTCCTATAAGGAGCGCGAGAAGCACGAGTGCACCGACAATCTGCTGCCAGCGGGGAAGAGCACGGTACCGCTTCCAGATAGCGCGACTGCGCGTTGGAAGAGAGCTTATAAAGGGACGCACGCGGGAGAGTAACGAAGTGAAAGACATACGATTATATTATAACATAGATGAAGCCCTGTCAATTAAGGATGTGGCGTAGTTATTAATCAGAATCACGTCTCGGAGGTGCGCAGGGAGAAATGGTATCCTAGTCCTATGAAGATCCACGACCACGTCTCATCCCATCACTCGTTCATGTATCTCTGGATCGTCGGTGCGGTCTTTGTTCTCGGCGGTCTCGTCTATTCCTATATGGGTTCGCATCCAGCGGGCATCATCGATGGCTCGCATGAGGGAGATGTGCGCACGACGGTCGCGCAATTTGGCAACCAGCTGAATTCTGTGTCGCTCCTGTCTCCGACAGCCGCAGAGGAGATCAGAAGCTCATATGGCCCGTACGTCGCTCCGGACCTTCTTGCGATGTGGATACAGGACCCCTCTACCGCGCCAGGCCGTGCAACCTCAAGTCCGTGGCCAGACCATATAGAGGTAGATACCGTGGTGAAGAATGAGAGCGACTCCTATGACGTTATGGGACGCATCATCCTTAAGACGAGTACCGAGGACGCAGGGATCGTTCCAGTATCGCTTACGGTTTCAAACGTAGACGGCAGCTACCTCATCACGCGCTACGAAGAGAATCCGCGCGCTGAAGAAGAAGTGGCGACGTCAACGACGGTGACGGCGGCACTCAACGAGTCCGTATCTGCGTTCGGCGTCACGATAACCCCGTTCTCGATCGAAGAGGATAGCCGCTGCCCAATGGACGTGACATGCATCCAGGCCGGACAGGTTCGCCTTATGGTTATGACCGTCGACGGTATAGGTACGAGCACTATGCCGATTACGCTCGGAGCAGAGAAGCCGATCACAACCGAGGTCGCGTCCGTATGGCTCACGGACGTCCTTCCTATAAAGGTGTCGACAACGTCTACTGAAGACGCAGAGTATCGATTTACTTTCCGGGTCGATCGCCGCTAGTGATGAAGGTCGTCTCACTCAATACGTGGGGAGGTAAGGCAGGTACTGAAGGTATTCTTACGTTCCTCAAGAAGTATGGAGATGTGGATGTCTTCTGCCTCCAGGAGATCTTTAATGGGGGAGAAGAATTCCGCGGCATGCCGGCGGCGCGATTCGCGCTCGATACATTCGATCCCCGACTACTCGAGCGCATTGCCGAGGCGCTTCCCAATCATATCTACCACTTCAAACCGCATTTTGAAGAAGTTTTTGGACTCGCTCTATTCGTGCGGAAGGATCATGCAATTGAAACTGAGGGTGAAGTGAGTATCTATCGACACAAAGGATATTACTCTGCAGATAACATCGGTGATCAGCATAGAATCATGCAGTATGCCTCACTTGCTGACCCAGCTTGTACCGTTATGAATGTGCACGGTCTCTGGAATGGTCAGGGAAAACGAGATTCCGATCATCGACTTGCACAGTCAGACAATATACTCGCGTATACGAATGCACTTACGCAACCTTACGTATTGCTCGGAGATTTTAACTTGCGTCCTGAGACAGAAAGTATACGCAAGCTCGAAGCTGCGGGCATGAGAAATCTCGTTACTGAATACGGTATCGTATCGACACGGACCAGCCTGTACGATTCGCTAGCGGAAGAGCCCCATGCCGATTACGCGTTTGTGAGCGAAGGCATAGACGTCAAGGATTTTAAAGTGCTCCCTGACGAGATATCGGATCACGCGGCGCTCTATCTTGAATTTGATCTCCCATGACTCAATCCGAAGCACTTTCAATATTACGCACAGGAGCGAACGTCTTCCTTACCGGAGAGCCCGGAAGCGGGAAGACGCATACCGTTAACGCGTATATCGCGTGGCTGCGCTCGCATGGCATCGAGCCATCCATAACCGCATCGACCGGCATCGCTGCGACGCACGTCGGCGGTATGACGCTGCATGCGTGGAGCGGCATCGGCATTGCGGACCGCATGACGCCGGAACTCCTTGATACGATCGCGAACAAGGAACATGTGGCGAAGCGTCTACAGAAAGCGAAAGTACTCATCATCGACGAGGTATCGATGCTTTCGGCGAACGTGCTCTCTATGGTGGATGAGGTGGTGCGCGAAGTGCGGCATGAGCCTGATCTCGCATTCGGCGGGCTGCAGGTGGTGCTTGTCGGTGACTTCTTCCAGCTGCCGCCCGTATCGCGTTCAAAAGTAGAGTTCGCATTCGAGTCGCCAGTCTGGGGAAAACTTAATCCTCTCGTCTGCTATCTAACCGAGCAGCATCGCCAGGATGACGGGCAGTTCCTTTCCGTTCTCGGTGCCATTCGCGCGGGTGACTGGGATCATACGCACGTGTCGCTCATAACCGCACGTGAAGCCGAGTACGACAGTATCGAAGAAGGTGTGCCGCAGCTGTTTACACATAACGCAGACGTCGATCGCATAAACAGCGAGCAGCTCGGGAAGCTTCCAGGAAGCTCAAAGACCTTCGCCATGTCAGCTTCTGGCTCGGCAGCGCTCGCCGAGGCCTTGAAGCGCGGCTGCCTTTCACCGGAGACTCTGTTGCTTAAAGAAGGGGCGGTCGTTATGGCAACCAAGAACAATCCTGTTGCAGGCTATGCGAACGGCACGCTCGGTATTGTTATCGGCTTCGAACGCGGAACGAACAATCCGATCGTCGAGACGCGCGACGGCAGGGAACTAACCATCGCCCCTGCAGAGTGGGCGGTTGAAGAGGCTGGAAAGGTTAAGGCGAAATTAACGCAGATACCGCTCAAGCTCGCCTGGGCCATCACGATCCATAAGAGCCAGGGACAGAGCCTCGATGCGGCCGCAATGGACCTTTCGCGATCCTTTGAATACGGACAGGGATACGTTGCGCTCTCGCGCGTACGAAGCCTTGCGGGCGTGCATCTTCTCGGCTGGAGCGAGAACGCGCTTATGGTGCACCCGCAGGTAGCGGCGCTCGATAAGGAACTCCGAGCGTCTTCTGAGGCTGCGGCGCGCGCCTTCGAGGCGCTCGACCAGACGAATGAGCGCGAAGTGCTCGAACAGAATTTCATAAAGGCCTGCGGCGGTTCCCTGGAAGCGGCAGCGCCCGGCGAGCGCCCGGAGAAGCGCACGACCTTTGACGAGACGTTCGTTCTCCTTGAAGAAGGGAAATCGCTTGCGGATATCGCGAAGGCGCGGAAGCTTACGCTCGGCACTATCGCGGACCATGTAACGAAGCTCGTGTCCGGAGGACGCATAACAAGAGAGCTCGTCGAGGCTCGTATCCCTCAGCGACTCAAAGGAGCGCTCCCGTCTATCTACAAGGCGTTCGACGCAAACGGTACCGAGAAGCTTACGCCGGTCCACGCGTTCCTTAAGGCACGCTATTCCTTCGACGAGCTGAAGCTCGCGCGTATTCTTTACACAGACGACGCGTAGAGGGGTAAGGTACAATAATCCTCCATGCAGTCATCGTTCCTTGAGACCTTACGTGCGCGTCGTCCCTCGAGACGTCACCTCATCGCAATCGGTATCTCAGGACTCGTTTTTCTCTTTTGTTTTGTACTGCTCTATGCGCGGTATTTCGGGCCGGTGACTCCGGCAACGGTACCCGCGACTGAGTTCATCGTTGCGCCTGACAGCGAGTTCGAAACGATTGCTCAGGAACTCAAGGCAGGTGGCTATATAAAGAGTATGACGGCCTTCCGTGTCGCGTACGGGACGCGAGGCGGCGTGCGTGAGATCCGCGAAGGCGGATATATGATTTCTCCGTCCATGGACGCATGGACGGTTGGTGAGCTCCTGAGTAGGCCGCCGTATCTCGCGTGGATCACGTTCCCCCCAGGCTGGCGCAAGGAACAGATCGCAGAACATCTAGCCAAAAAGCTTAATTGGAGCGACGAGCAGAAGACGCAATTCATTACGGTAGATACCGCACCGACCTTCGAACAGATCGAAGGCGTGTACTTCGGCGACACGTACCTCATCCCGTCGGACCAGGCACCTGCGCAGGTTGCCGCACGCCTGCGCGATCGCTTCGAGGAAGCGTTCGCGCCGTACGCCGAGCAGACCGTCGAGAAGAACGTAACGTGGACCGAGACCCTTATCATGGCGTCCCTGATCGAACGCGAAGCGGCGAAGAACGACAAGCACCTCGTCGCGGGAATCCTCTGGAACCGCATCAATGACGGCATGCGCCTGCAGGTGGATGCGACGCTTCAGTACATTCGCGGGCAAGAGGGGAACTGGTGGCCGCAGCCCCGTCCCGAGGATAAGGACCTTGAGTCGCCCTTTAATACGTACAGGAATACCGGTCTCCCGCCGCATCCGATTGCGAATCCTTCTCTCGATTCGATTGAGGCGGCGCTTAATCCTGAAGACACGAATTGTCTCTACTATCTGCATGACGGAGACGGACAGATACATTGTTCGGCAAGTTACGCGGGACACCGGGCGAATGTCGATCGGTATCTGCGGTAACGTCCTTTACACGTGCCAGGGTGAGGTATATGGTCTCCAAGGATACTGTTCGAAAGGGAGGAAATTGTGGACCCTATCCATGCCTTATGCGAAGCCGCGGTCGCATCGATCGCCGGTGACGTGAACGAAGGTCTGATCGGCACCAGGAACGTCGGGCTCCATGTGGTGATCATGCTCGCTGACGAGAACAGAATCGTCTACGAGCAGGGCTTCGGTTCGCATGTCTCGCGCACCGGCCGTGATTACCGGAGCATCGCCCATGAGAAAGCCGAACTGGCTTTCGAATACCGTCGGTCCTTCAATGAGCTCATGGCCGATGACACGATCCCTGGCCTGAGCCGTGATCTGCACAACGGCTTCTTCTTCGAAAGCGGCCTCATCGTCGCGATCGCTGGAGCCGGTCACCTCGGCAATGTCGCCTATGGTCGCCGTGTGCTCAGGATACTTCTCGAAAGCCCGTTGATGCTGCGTGTGCCTGAACAGGCCACTGCTGCATGAACGACCAGGTCCGTCAGCAACACATGTTGCTGACGGACCTGTCTGCTAGACACAGAGAAAGGGGCTTGCCTGGTGGCAAGCCCCTTCGCTTATGCTGCGACGCATAGATTATTGCGCGCGAGCCAGGCAGGAAGTTCAGCAAAGGACGATATGTGATTCGCGGCGGGGATATCAGGTTGGTCTTCTGATAGTGGTCCCGTGCGGACGATCACCGTACGCATGCCGAAGTTCTGGCCGGCACGGAAATCATCATAGGTATCACCGATGAGCAGGCATTCGTCAGGATCGATTCCTTTCTCAGCCAAGAGGCGCATCGTGCAGTCGAAGACGCGACGGTCCGGTTTCCGGTGCTCAACCGTATCTTCTGCCGCGATATGGCAGAAATGGTGATCAAGCTTCTCGCCCTTCAAGAGGCCATCGAGCGACTCGCTGTCGCGCGACGTAATGATAGTGAATATGATCCCGAGGGATGCAAGGAACTCGAGAGTCGCGTGCACTCCCTCGATGGCGGTAGGCGCCGCCTCGCGGTCGAGCCGCGAAAAGATACCCATCATCGAGCTGATCACGGATTCGGAAGCGTCTGGGAAGCACTGATGCAAGATGCTCTTCAGTGGCGACCCCCAGATGCTGACCGCCAGCCTCTCCATATCGTCCGTGTACGCGTAGCCATGCTGTTCGGCAGAGATGCTCAGTTTTTGGAGCCCGTAACGGAATGAGTCGATGATCGTACCGTCCACATCACAGAGGACGGCCTTTATGTGCCTGGACATGCTGAAACCCCTTTTGTCTGATCCGTTGCCTTTATAGCATGCCCGCATCATTGACGCATACCTTATATAAAGGTACTTTAAGACTATCTAAGCCCTGGGGGCATTTTTATTTTATCGACTATGGAAATCAGGAATATCGCCATCATCGCGCACGTGGACCACGGCAAGACCACGCTGACCGACGCCATCATGAAGCAGACCGGAGCCGCCGCTGAAGGCGTCTCCATGGACTCCAACGCGCTCGAGCACGAGCGTGGCATCACTATTTACTCGAAGAACACCTCTATCGAGTACAAGGGAACGAAGATCAACATCGTTGACACCCCGGGCCACTCCGACTTCGGCTCTGAGGTTGAGCGCGTGCTCCGTTCCATCGACTCCGTGCTCCTTATCGTTGACGCGCAGGAAGGTCCGATGCCGCAGACCCGTTTCGTACTTAAGAAGTCCCTCGAGCTCGGCCTGAAGCCTATCGTAGTGCTCAACAAGATCGACAAGCCGGCAGCAGACCCTAGCCGCGCAGAGGACCAGGTGCTCGAGCTCTTCCTCGAGCTCGGAGCCTCAGACGAGCAGTCTGACTTCACGACCGTCTACGCGATCGGTCGCGAGGGCGTCGCTATGAAGAAGCTCGACGACGAGCGCAAGGACCTCACGCCGCTCCTCGACGTTATCCTCGAGCATGTAGAGCCAACCTCGAGCGATGTTGAGTCTGCGAAGCCCCTTAAGCTTCAGACCTTCAATCTCGCCTACGACAACTTCCTCGGACGCCTCGCTATCGCGCGCGTCTACGAAGGCGTTGTGAAGGCAGGACAGACCGTTATCGTGAAGAAGCCGGACGGTACCCCGCGCAACGCGAAGATCACGAAACTCTTCACCTTCAAAGGTCTTGACCGCGTCGACGTTCCTGAGGCGGTTGCCGGAGACATCGTTATCGTTGCAGGTATCGACGACGCCTACATCGGCGAGACCATCACCACTGATGCGTCTATCGAGGCAATGCCTGCGATCGCGATCGATGAGCCAACCATTACGGTTAACTTCCTCGTCAACAACTCCCCGTTCGCCGGACGCGAAGGGAAGTATGTTACGAGCCGCCAGCTCCGCGAGTATCTTGAGCGCGAGCTCGAAGTGAACGTAGGACTTAAGGTGGATTTTGTCTCTCCTGATGCCTTCAAGGTTTCGGGACGTGGCGAGCTACACATCGCTATCCTTCTTGAGAACATGCGCCGTGCAGGATACGAGATGCAGGTCTCTCAGCCGCAGGTAATCATCCGCGAGGAGGAAGGCCAGAAGCTCGAGCCGTACGAGGAGGTCACTATCGACACTCCGACCGAGTTCCAGGGCTCCATCATCGAACGCCTCGGTACGCGCGCGTTCGTGCTCCAAAATCTCATCCAGCATGGCGATACGGTCCGCCTTACGCTCGAAGGGCCGACGCGCGGTCTTCTCGGATATCGCAACCAGTTCGTCGTAGACACCAAGGGAGAGGGAATCCTCTCGACCCGCGTTATCGGCTTCAAGCCGTACGCTGGCGAGATCAAGAAGCGCCAGGTGGGCTCCATGATCTCCATGGCGTCAGGCAAGGCGCTCGGCTATGCGCTCTGGAGCATGCAGGAGCGCGGTGTACTCTACATCATCCCGGCTACGGAAGTGTATGAGGGTATGGTGGTGGGCAATACCTCGAAGGGCGAAGAGATGGTGGTTAATCCGACCAAGGGAAAGAATCAGTCCAACGTCCGTTCCTCGGGTATGGATGAGGCTATCAATCTCGTACCCGCGTTCACCCTCACCATCGAGCGCGGTCTCGAAGTCATGTCGGACGACGAGTATCTCGAGATCACACCGCTCTCGGTGCGCCTTCGAAAGCAAGGACTCACTGAGTCTGATCGCGCGAGGAGCAAGCGTTCATAAATAGCACGCACGTGCTTTGACAAGTCGCTCGGATAGTTTTACTATCCGAGCGACTTGTTATTTCCAACGCAACCTTGAAAGGAGGTTTCCGTGGCCTACAGAGACAATGTCCAGGCAGTGGCTGATCGCCTCCGCATCCCGAACCCGCTTCAGGAAAATGATATCAAGATCCTGAGCCTGACGTTCGATACCGTCGACGGCGGCGAGATCGTCATTGAAGCGACCAACATGAACCTGGCTGGCAGGCTGTTCTTCCAGGATGCCTTCTCAGGCCCGGGTTTCAGGGCCTGCGAAGTGGAATTCTTCGAGCCGTTCTTCAAGCGAGCTGAGGAATATTTCGCCGAGCTCTGGCATGATCGGGCGAACCGAGCGCTCCTGAGCGCGTTCTCGGTAGCGAGCTATGTCGTCATCGACTGGAAAAAGATGTAATGCGCGTGCGTTCAGAGGGTCGTGTCAGCAATCGCTGGCACGGCCCTTCTTCATGCATCCTCTAGATGCAGTTATGTACGCTGAATGCTTACCTGATTCAATCCCTGCCCATGCTGTACACCATCGCTGCCATACTTCTTATCCTCTGGCTTCT
Source organism: Patescibacteria group bacterium (assembly GCA_040384725.1). Taxonomy (GTDB): domain Bacteria; phylum Patescibacteriota; class Minisyncoccia; order Phycocordibacterales; family Phycocordibacteraceae; genus C7867-001. The sequence goes on from JAZKIS010000009.1 coordinate 45,300, forward strand.
CGGCCTCGTTACGTCCTACACGCTCGGCGGCTTCGTACACCTGCTCCTCGTTATCGCTATAATCGTCGTGCTCGTCAGGCTTATACAAGGGAAGAAACCGATTCCGTAACAGAAGGTATAAGAAAGCAAACAGCCGAGTGCTTACTCGGCTGTTTGCTTTCGACGCAGGAGAATCTCCCTCGTGTACGGCCTATCAGCTACTTCCCAATGCTCGAGATACTTTTTGAACATGGCCGCAAAGAGACGGGACCGTGCTGATGCTCGACTCCGTTCGTTTGGATGCTCTCCATGGAAGTATTCCCCGTATAGCTGATTATAGGTTTCAAAGATTCGAGCACCTTCGTACTTCGCGGACAAAGATTCAAGCTCTTCGCGGGTAGTGGAAGCGTTTGGGTGGGCAAGTATGCGTTCAATACAAGTTTTAACGTCTTCGACAGAGTACGACGTGCCTGCGGGGCTGCTCTCGATACTCTCAATAGGAACCTTCGTATAGCTGGTAAAGCTTTCTATAAATGCTGCACGCGTCTTGAAAAGCTCGGCGCTCTCCTCAGGATCGAGGTTCATGGTTGCGAACCCAAACCCCTCGGTTTCAGACTGCAGGGTATAGTCTTTGGATTCATTGGAATACCGTTGATCTAGTCTGAGAATATACGGGTGACCTCCAATGGCTTTTCGTGTGATGAATCGATGGCGTTTCTCTAGAGGACGCATCCAGTCAGAACAGACGAAGTGCACTATCGTCCCGTCTTGAAACGGAGGATACTCATCGATTGAGTATTCATGCTCGTCATCCACGATAGGGAATGATAGGAGTCTCTCCTGACCCTTTTCAGGTACCGTAGAAGCCTTAGGCACATCGTGTCCAAACCCTTCACTCATGAGCCAACTGTACCATGATGCCCTTCAAGGGACTTGCCAAAAATCACAGTTCTGCTATACTACTCTCACAACGGTTACTCCACGGTTTGGCGTCTTGAAGAGTCATTCAAGACCAGGCACCGCGCGAAAGCGCACGGCTTGAAACTCTCGAGAACGGTTGAGTCAGAATCCTGACTACTTACACAAACCGCACGCTCACCCGTGCACTAGCATTTCAGACATATGAATTCAAAGAATGACACGCGTTCAAGCGGGCCTCGCCGCTCCTCGAACGCTCCTCGCGGACGCTCCGGCGGCCGTGCACCAGCCATGAGCTCTGCATACGAAGCAGGCATGAAGTTCGCGCTCGATAACGGCTTCAAGCGCCCAGCAACCGCAGCCGTAGAGTTCAAGCGTTCCCGCTCCGGCGGATCGTCTTCTCGCGGCCCGCGTCGCGACACGAACGGACCTTCTCGCGGCGGCCCTGGCTCCCGTGGTGGTTTCTCACGCCCATCGTCGGGCGGATCTCGCGGCGGTGGCGCACGCTCAGGCGGACGCAACTTCCAGGAGATGAACGTTGACCTCTCGAAGCTCGTTAACAAGGCAACCGCTCCTGCGGAGATCGAGGTCTACACCCCGACCCATACGTTCGCGGACTTTGCCGTTGATGAGCGTTTGAAGACCAACATCGCGAACAAGGGCTACATCACGCCAACGCCTATCCAGGACCAGTCCATCATTCCGATGCTCGCAGGGAAGGACGTCGTGGGTATCGCGAACACGGGTACCGGCAAGACTGCCGCGTTCCTCATCCCTCTTATCGACAAGGTGCTCAAGTTCCGCGCACTCGGCGTTGACGAGCGCGTTCTCGTTATGGTTCCTACGCGCGAGCTCGCTATCCAAATCGAGGACGAGTTCTTCGGCTTCTCGAAGGGTCTCGGCGTTAATTCCGTTACCTGCGTCGGAGGCGCGAACATCGTTCCGCAGATCCGCGTCCTTAAGCGCAACCCGGCATTCGTGATCGGTACGCCAGGACGCCTGAAGGACCTCATGGAGCGTCGCGAGCTCGATCTCTCGAAGTTCAGCACCGTCGTGCTCGACGAGGCGGATCGCATGCTCGACATGGGATTCATCGATGACATGCGTTTCATCATGTCGAAGATGCGTGCCGAGCGTCACACGCTCTTCTTCTCGGCTACGATGTCCCGCGATATCCAGGCACTTATCGGTGCCTTCTTGAAGGACCCGGTGCATGTGTCGGTTAAGACGCGCGAGACCTCGCATACGATCGATCAGGACGTGATCAAGGTCCATCATTCGCAGAAGTTCGACAAGCTCGTCGAGCTCCTCAAGGAGGAGAGCTTCGACAAGGTGCTCGTCTTCGGACGCACCAAGCACGGCGTCGAGCGTCTCGCGAAGGATCTCCGTTCGACCGGCATCCGTGCTGATTCCATCCACGGAAACAAGACGCACTCGGCGCGCCAGAAGGCACTCATCGCCTTCAAGCGCGGCGACGCGCGCGTGCTCACGGCAACCGACGTCGCGGCGCGCGGTCTCGATATCTCGGGCGTCTCGCACGTGATCAACTACGACCTTCCGTCGACCTACGAGGATTACACGCACCGTATCGGCCGTACCGGCCGCGCGGGCAAGGCGGGCATGGCCCTCACCTTCATCCCGTAAGGGACATACAAGGCAAATCCCCCAGGATCCTCGGGTCCTGGGGGATTTGCTATACTAGGCGCATAGCATTTAAGGGCATATATATTCGTATGGATACCAAAGCACAGGAAGCAGGAAGCTTCTTCGAGAAATACGGTACCGCGCTTGCGGTCCTCGTGGGTGCGCTTATTATAGGCGGCGCATTCGCGTTCGGCCAGGGAGGCGATCGCGCGGAGGTGGCACCAGAGCCTGTTGCGGTTGATATCAAGGACGTGAAGCTCGATACGGGGCCGTCCGTAGGACCGAAGGGTGCACCGGTTACCATCGCCGTCTGGTTCGACTACCAGTGCAGCTTCTGCAAGCAGTTCGAGACCACGACGCTTCAGGAAGTGGTATCAAGCTACGGAGACAAGGTCCGTATCGTCTACAAGGACTTCCAGTTCCTGGGAGCTGCCTCGAACGACTCAGCGCTCTACTCTCGTGCGGTATGGGACGCTTATCCTGACCGCTGGCACGAGTGGTTCGACGGCATGTTCGCAGGTGGCGAGGAGTCAACACTCAACCCCGCAGCTATGGACGCGCTCTCGAGCCGCCTCGGCCTCGATGCAGAGCGAATCAACAAGCTTCTTAACGACAAGCGCGCTGACTATCAGGCAGCGATCGACGCGGATCGTGCTGAGGGCCAGGCATTCGGCATCAACGGAACGCCAGGCACCGTCATCGGCACCACGCTCGTCTCAGGCGCGCAGCCGTTCGCGAACGTGAAGACGCTCATCGACGCAGAGCTCGCGAACTAATCTTCGCAAAAAGCAAAAGCCGCTCCTCGGGGGCGGCTTTTGCTATGATACAGGCATGATGCCCGAAGAGGTCGTAGTAAACGATCGTATGCAGAAGAACTATCGCTATCTGCGTACTGAGCCTATGGGCAAGAACTTCGATCCCGTGTTCACACCCGACCTTACCCCACAGCAAATGCTGGCGCTCGGCGTGTTCGGCGGGAAGTATATGACGGACTCACGAGAGGAGTTTCCAGAGGACTGGTTCACAGACGCGAAGCTCTCGCCTCTAAAGCACGACAAGTCGCTTAATTATTTCGGTTTAGATGCGTCACAATCCCTATCAATCTGGAAAGAGAAGGGCTGGATCAACAAGGATGATCCCCGCGGCTGGTTCCAGTGGTACTGCCGCTATTACATGGGGCGCAGGCTTCCGGACGAAGATGCTCGCCAGATCAAGCGATGGAAGCAGATGGTGCGCCATGTGGCACAGGTAAAGTATGCCTGCAGAGCTGGGGACGCTACCTGCCACACGAGGCAGCGCCAAGCGCTCCTTCATTGGGCGTATGATAGTAGGAAGCTATGAACGAACAGGAATTCGAACAGATCGCGAATGCGGAATGGGAACGCATGCCCGACAGGTTCAAGCTGAAGATCACGAACCTGGCGCTCCTTATAGAAGACGACGTAAGCGAGGACGTACGGAAAGAGGAAGGACTTGAGGAAGGTGAATCCTTGCTCGGTCTCTATCATGGCATTCCTTTAACGGAGCGAGGAAGCGAGTACGGGGTAGGAGGTACATTGCCCGACACTATAACCCTGTACCGACTTCCGATTCTTGAAGAGGCGAGCGAGATGGATCGAGCGTTCCGTGATGCGGTGCGCATCGTAATACGAGAGACCCTTTGGCACGAAGTGGGGCATTACTTTGGGTTGCCTGAGCACGGGGTTAATGAACGGGAAGAGGAGGGGACGAATCGTTTCGATTCTTAGTCTCCCAGCAAACTTCACGCGTTATAATCTCAGCAATGGATCTCATCGACACTTTAGCGATAAAGCTCTGGAACTACCACCACGTAGGGCATGCCCTGGAGAAGGCTGACGTCATCTTTGCACTTGGTAGTCACGATCTAAGCGTTGCGCGTTTTGCTGCACATCTCTTCCAAGAAGGATGGGCTCCTCTCCTAGCATTTTCAGGCGGCATTGCGCATCAGGGTGATTCGCTGCGAACTGGCTGGGATAAGTCGGAGGCGGAAATGTTTGCTGAGGTGGCGATGGGTATGGGAATACGGAAGGAAGAAATCCTTATCGAAGATAGGGCAACCAACACGGGAGAGAATTTCGCTTTTATGGAACGGGTGTTCAAGGAGCAAGGCTTAAATCCTAAGAAAATAATTCTTGTGCAGAAGCCTTATATGGAGCGAAGAGCCCTAGCAACGGCCTTGGTACATTGGCCAGAAAGGGAATTCATCTCGACTTCCATGCCTGTATCGTATGAGGAGTATACGAGTGGCGACATACCGAAGGAACGAATCATTAATATTATGGTTGGCGACCTTCAAAGAATTAAACTGTATGGGGAGAAAGGATTTCAGATCCCACAAGATATACCTGCTGACGTGTGGGCTGCTTATATGGAGCTAGTGCAACTAGGTTATACGTCTCATCTGATTTCTGAAGACTAGGATTCTAACATCGTCCCAGACCCTCAGCATAAAATACAAAACCGGACCCCAGGGAGTCCGGTTCGTGCATACGGCTAGCGTGATAGAGGGCGTGTCTCTGGGACACGAGGGAGGGCAAACGGTTCGTTGTTGAATCGTACATGCCCGGCACTCGCAGCAAGGTCGGTAGCGACACCTGCAGAGACTTGCGCACCCTGAAGGAACGCGATGGCCGTATGTTCTATCTCGGAAAGGACCCCGGGAAGCAGTATCTTGAGGACGACAATAGCAATCCCGAGTCCAATGGCTTTTGTGAATGCCATACGATAGACGTAAATGGATAAAGGGAATGTAGAGGCGCTCTGGAGCGTCTCGTACTGTCGTCTTTCAAAGTTCTGGTTCCCTCTATCCTCTAGAACATCGAGAGTGGCCAAAAGGTTTCAACATACGAAAGGACCTGCTCGAAGCAGGTCCTTTCGTATGTTGACGACCGATTAGTCGTGCGTCTCTTCTTCGCGTGTCTGTGCTTCCCGTTGTTCGTCAGCCTGGCGTCGAAGCATCTCTTCTGATTCCGCATGCGTCTCCGCGCGATCATGCTCCTGGTCTGCCTGATTCTCGAGGTCATCTGGTTCGATCATAGGTACGAGTTATTTACGCTAACTCAAGCACTATGCCGGAAGGAACCTGGAGGGTTCATGAAGGATTCTTGTCCCGCTTCTCGAAATCAAGGGCGATAGAGTTTATACAGTATCGTTTGCCACCAGCGTCAACAGGCCCGTCATCAAACAGATGGCCCAGATGGCTGCCGCAACTCTTGCAGAACACTTCCTTGCGTTCCATGCCGAGGCTCTCGTCAATTCTCGTCCCAACATTCTCTGCAACGAGAGGGTCAGTGAATGAAGGCCATCCGCTGCCGGAATCGAACTTCGTATCAGAACCAAAGAGGATTGCGTGACAGGCACGGCACCGGTACGTCCCGTCCGTGTGGTTCTCGACATACTTGCCCTTGAAAGGAGCTTCGGTCCCTGCCTCGCGCAGTACCTGGTATTCCTCAGGGCTGAGCATCTCTCGCCACTCTTCCTCGGTGCGTTGTTCCATGCGGCAATTGTACTACCAGAAACATGAAGGTTGCTGGTGTATGGGGGGCGGGGTAGGATTGTAACCATGAACCGCAGCCTCCTCATCGTGCTCATCCTCGTCCTCTCGTTCCTCGGCATTGCGGACTCTTGGTATCTCTATCAGAGCGCCATGACGGACACGGCGCTTTCGTGCGATCTCGGGAGCGGGCTCGATGGCTGCAATATCGTCGCTCAGAGCGCGTACTCGCGTCTCTTCGGTGTCCCGCTCGCGCTCTACGGCGTCGGATTCTTCGCGCTCACGTTCGTTCTTGCGGCGTCGCTCAGCATCGTATCCTCTCGCAGGCTCTCCCACGTGCTCCTTGCCGTAACGCTCTTCGGCGTAGCCGCCTCAGCGGTCTTCGTGTTCATCCAGTTCGCGCTCATCAAGGCTCTCTGCATCTACTGCATCGCTTCGGCAGGAATCGCGGTGCTCATATGCGCCCTTAGCTTTACGCTCTGGAAGCGCTTCCTGCTCGTAAAATTCGTTACGGTGCTCTAATCTTGACGGGGAAGGGATTGTGCTATGATGGCGGCATCATGGCCTGCTTTCGCATCCTCGCGGTCATTCTCTTGGCGGCTTCTGCGCTTCCCGCAAGCCTTTCTGCGGCTACCTATGTGAGCGCGAGAACGCTCGTCGTCTCAGAGTCGCCGCTCGATAACGCGTACCTCGCCGGTACCGACGTTACGGTAGCGGCGCCTTTGCCGGCTGACGTACTCGCTGCTGGCGGCACGATCTCCATTGCCGCGCCCATAGCGGGTGACGCTACGGTTGCGGGCGGAACGGTTTCCGTAACCCGCCCCGTAGAAGGAGATCTGCGTGCAGTTGGTGCGCAGGTTATCGTGAGCGCCCCAGTTGCAGGCGACCTCGCGCTCGCGGGAGGTACAGTTACGGCGTCTTCAACGGCGACCGATACACGCATCATCGGCGGAACGGTACGAGTTACTGGAAGTGGCGGGAAGGTGGTCGTCTATGGTGCCGAGGTATACCTGTCCGGTACGATCGAAGGCGACGTAGAGGTCACGGCCTCTGACCGCCTTACACTCCTCGAAGGGACCGTCATCAACGGCTCGCTTCGGTATGACGCGCCGCAGGAAGCAGCCATCCCCGCATCGGCTTCCGTGCTCGATGGGGTGACGTATACCGGCGCATCCTCCTATCTGCCAACGGTAGAGCAGGCACAGACCTTCGCGGTCGCCGGCGCGAGCGTGTTCCTGCTCGTCCGCATCCTTGCGGTCATTATCGCGGCAGCGCTCCTCGCCGGCCTCTTCCCGGTCTTTGCGCAGGCGGTAGCGGATCGTGCGCTCTCTCGCTCGCCGGGCAGGTTCGCGCTACTCGTGCTGCTAGGGTTCGCGGTCGTGTTCGCGACGCCTGTATTCATTTTCATACTGCTCATATCCTTCGTTGGTATGGGGGTTGCATTCCTCCTCCTTGCGCTCTATATGCTCTTACTGATGCTCGGCTACCTCTACGCCGGCGTGCTTGCGGGTGCCGCGCTCGGGCGCGGACTCATGAAGCGCGAGATCGTTACATGGAAGCTCGCGATCCTCGGCATGCTCGTCCTCTACCTGATAAGCATTGTACCGATCATCGGCGGCATCCTTACGTTCATTCTTTTCCTTGCTGCAACCGGAACCATCGTTATGCTCGCACATCGTTTCGCGTTCGGGAGAATCCAGGAAGATCCGCTCATCGACTAGCCTATGATCCCCGCGACCGGAACCCTTGCCCCTGATTTCACCCTTCTCGACCAGGACGGCGTCCCGCATACGCTCTCACAGCATCGAGGAAGTCGGGTGCTCCTCTATTTCTATCCGAAGGATGATACGCCAGGCTGCACGAAACAGGCGTGCATGCTTCGCGATGCATTGCCCGACTTCGCGGCGCTCGACGCGATTGTCTACGGCATCTCGGCAGATTCCGTAAAGAGCCATAAGAAGTTCGCGGATAAGTACGGGCTGTCATTTACCTTGCTCGCTGACGAGCACAAGGAAGTCGTGAATGCATACGGCGTATGGGGAAAGAAGAAGATGATGGGAAGGGAATACGACGGCATCTTCCGTACCTCGTTCTTGATCGCTCCAGACGGCACTATCGAGAAGGTGTATGAGAACGTGAAGCCAGAGCTCCATGCGGCACAGGTACTCGCAGATCTTAACGAAGCGAATGGATAGGTACGACGTAATCGTTATCGGAGCTGGCGTCGCAGGTCTTGCTGCTGCCCAAGAGCTTACAAAAGCAGGGGAAAGCGTCGTGGTGCTTGAAGCGCAGGACTATATCGGCGGGAGGATTAAGACGTTGCGCGAGCGGGGCGTTGTTGAAGCTGGAGCTGAGTTCGTTCATGGCGAGTATGCTCGCACATGGGAAACGATTCGCGATGCAGGAATAACGACATCTGAATGGAAAGTCTCGGATGCATCGATCCCGCACCGCAGCTATGGCGACGAAGGATCGTTACGGCCAATCCCACCAGCACTCGTCAAGGAAGCAGACGCATTGAGGGCCTGTGTGTATGCCTATGAGGGGCCAGAGATATCGCTCGCTGATTATCTGCTTACGCAAACAGTATCTGAAGAGGCACGAGTGATGGTTGACGATGCTTTATCGAGGCTCGAAGCAACGGATGCCGACAAGCTGAGCGTGCTCGGTATGGCTCGTGCAAGCAAGCAAGCATCGAACGGGCACCAGAATTTCTTCCTGCCTGACGGCTACGATCGCATTCCAGAGAAACTTGCCGAAGGACTCGATATTAGGCTGGCGCATGCCGTGTCAGGGATCGTGTGGAAGAAAGGAGATGTACACATTACCTGTTCCAATAGCTCTACTTTCTCTGCGTCCTCGATCATAATTACGGTCCCGCTCGGCGTGCTACAGCAGGCAAGGATATCGTTCTCGCCTGAATTGCCAGTATCTTTTACTGAGGCGCTCGGGAAAATAGGTTTCGGACAGACAACGAAATCCACCTTCTGGATTCGAGGTTGGGTCCCCTCATTCCGCATGCTTCTTACGCGGTACTCGTTGAGTTTCTGGCAGCGCACCTTTGGCGAGGAAACAGTGGTCGTTGGCTATTGCGGAGGTTCACTCGCGGAGAGACTCGCGGTGTTGTCTGAAAAAGAGGCTCTCGAGTACTCATTGTCAGCTCTTGCGGATGCTCTAGGTCCAGATATCCGAGAGCAAGTTGTTCACGCTCGACATTTCACTTGGTCTGACAATCCCTACATACAGGGTGCTTACAGCTACCCCAAGCTCCACATGGGAAATGCTCGCGAGATTATTCGTACCCCAATCGAACATACGATTTTCTATGCAGGGGAGGCGACGCATACGAGTGGCCACGCAGCGACGGTGCATGGTGCAATCGAAGAAGGAATCGATGCAGCGCGGCGACTACTTGGCTAAGTATAGCGATTATGCATACCACCCACTCTACCGTTGAAGAGCGTACGGCTCGTGCAAAAAAGATCGTCGCCTACCTGAAGAAAGCGTATCCGGTTCCTGAGACCGAGCTCACCTTCAAGACCCCCATACAGCTCGTGGTGGCGGTCATGCTCTCTGCGCAATCAACCGACAAGCGAGTGAATCTAGTAACGAAGGAACTATATAAGCGGTATAAGACCGTGAACGATTTCGCTGATGCGGACCTCGTTGCGTTCACGGACGAGATATCCTCCATAACGTTCTACAAGAACAAGGCACGGCACATCAAGGCAACCGCTACGATGATCCGCGACGAGTTCAAGGGGAAGGTACCGAAGACCGAAGCAGAGCTCGTACGGCTTCCGGGCGTCGCATATAAGACGGCCCACGTCATCCTCGGAGAGCTGCATGATATATGGGAGGGGATTCCAACCGATACGCACGTGCGCCGGTTCGCCCTTCGCTTCGACCTCACGGCAAACACGGAACTAACGAAGATATCGAAGGATCTCGAAGCACTCATACCGAAGAAGGATTGGAAGTACGTGAACAACGGGTTCGTGCTGTATGGCCGCTATCTCTGCAACGCGCTCCCGCATCCGTGCGAGAATCATCCGTTAACGAAGATATGGCCGCCAGCTGCGGGGCGGTGGCCGAAGGCGAAATAGTATGCGAAAAGACCGCCCGTCACCCGAAGGTGAAAGGCGGCTTCGAAATCAGTACTACTTGCGTCGTTGCCCTCGTTGTCGTTCGAGGAAGTCAGCGAACCTGGCGAGCTTCGCATAGTATCGCTGTTCGATGGTACGGCCGAGGTCGGGCGTGTCGCAGAAGAGTTCGCGCGGCAGAAGCGCAAGCGTTCCTGCGCCGTCGAACGAAAGCTCGAAATCGAACTCGATTTTCCGATCGATGCGGTCACGGTCACGGATGAGCAGACGAGTGTCTCGTGCCTGATCGTCCAGATCGTCGCTCTCATCATAGTACTTGAGAACGAGACCGGTCAGACGTCCCTGGCTTTTGGCTCCGGAGAACCGAAAGACAGGTATGCGGGGCGAGTCGTCGCCATCAGCGAAATTCGCTTCAATCGCGGTCGCATCGAAGCCGAGCCCTGTGAGCGCTCGAATGAGTCGAGTGATGGAACCGGCGTCGTTCGCCGCTTCAACCTGTACTGCTTGAGCCATTGTGTTCTTCCCTCCCAGGAACAATTTCCTATAATAAATCATACTCTTATTCCATTCTTTGTCAAAGAATCCTCATTCTAAACGCGTCTTGGTATACTCTTGGTATGGAAAAGAAACTCACCAGAAGCAGGGAGCACCGCGTACTCGCCGGCGTCATGGGCGGACTCGGAGAATTCTTCGGCGTAGACCCGGTCCTGCTCCGTCTCGGCTACCTCATCCTTACGGTCTTCACGGGATTCATTCCGGGCATCGTCGGGTACGCGCTCGCTATCGTTATCGTGCCAGAAGCGCCTCTCGCGGCGGTGAAGAGCGATGACACCGACCCGCTTTAGGAATCTCGTTCTCGCGCACTATAAGAAGCAGGGAAGGCACGATCTTCCTTGGAGAAAGACACGAGATCCGTACCGTATTCTCGTGTCTGAAGTTATGCTGCAACAGACGCAGGTAGAACGCGTGATCCCGTTCTACGATGCGTTCCTGAAAGAGTTCCCGAACGTTGCGGCACTCGCACATGCACCGCTGTCGCGCGTGCTCATTCGGTGGCAAGGGCTCGGCTATAACCGCCGTGCAAAGATGCTCTATGAGGCGGCAAAAGTAGTAACGAAGGAGTATGCAGGAAAGATGCCAAATAGGGTCGAAGCGCTCGAAAGGCTTCCTGGCGTCGGACATTACACCGCACGCGCCATAGCAGCGTTCGCCTACAACACGGACGTTATTTTCATAGAGACGAATCTGCGTACCGCCGTTACGCATCACTTCTTTCCGAATGAGGAGAACGTAAACGATAAGGAGATACTCTTGATACTCGAGAAGGCCTTCAGCAAAGGAACGAGCAGGGAGTGGTATTCCGCGCTCATGGACTACGGAGCGTTCCTCAAGCGCTCAGGCATTCGTATAAACGCGAAGAGCAAGACATACACGAAGCAATCGAAGTTCGCAGGCTCTAGTAGGGAAATGCGAGGCACCATTCTCAGAGCCTTAACGAAAGGACAAAAGACCGAAGCATCCCTTCTTATCATTCTCGGACCTGAACGATCCGAACAGGTCCGCACACAGCTCAAAAAGCTCCTCGACGAAGGCTTTATAGAAAAGAAGCGAACGACGTATCGGCTCGCATCCTAGCGCACGTCGCGAAGAGGAATCGATACAATAATGCCGAGCGCAACGATGAGCGCTCCTGAAACCATAAAGAAGACGAGATAGTTTCCCGTAATAAGCAGCACGCTCGCGAAGAGCGGGGCAATGAGTGCCCCTACAGGGCGCATCATACGGAAGACGCTGATAGTGTTGGCATCGCGCTCAGAGACTCTCCGGAAGAAATGACTCTCAACCATTGCCTCAGACAAGGCGCCGCCGATTCTCGACACAAAGAGGATCGCCGCTATGACGATGAGTGGCGTCGTGGCGATTATGAATCCGACGGCCGCGAACGCGGTTCCCATGATAATGAAGCCTGCGATGAGGAGCTCCTTGTCCCCGAGCCAACGATCTGCGATCCAGCCCGCCGGGTATTCGATGAATACGAACGGAAGGAGCATGATCGCGAACACCCAGCCGAGGTCGCTCCATGGGAAGCCGAGCACGGTATGGAGATAGAGCGGGATGTAGAGGGGTGCTAAATGGAAGAAGAACTGCAAGACGCCGTTGCCGAGCGCCGCGGCACGCAGATCAGGATCGGACCAGAGACAGAAGCAGGTCGAGCGCACGGCAGCCAGGTGCGGCGGCTCTCCTTCAGGGAGCTTCTCGAACAATAGAAGTGCTATGAACGGCGTGAGTGAGAGCGAAGCGGCGAGGAAGACGCGCCAGTAGGCTTCCGTTCCGTCCAGAAGGAATCCGATGAGGAGCGGCGCGATGATAAGGGCGAGGCTTCCTGCTGTTATGAAAAGGGTGCGCGTGCGGCCCGTATTGGTCTCTGCCGACGTCGCCGCTTCGAGCAAGAGATCGAGCTGGTAGGCGATGAGGGGTGAGGCTGCGCAGACGAGAGCGACGCAGAGGATCGCGAACACCATGCTCGGAGAGAGAGCGAGCACGGACACCGTTACGGCCTGCACAAAGGCCAGTCCTATAGCCATGCGCTTGGCGCCGAACGCGCGGACCATACGCGGCATGAAAGGGAATACCGAGAGTGTAATGAGTGCACCCAAGGAAACGACGAGCCCGGTCTGCGCTTCCGGCATGAACAGCGCCAGATACGGCGCGACGATGTATATCACTAAGAAAAAGTGCGCGGCACCGAAGAAGTTTCCGATGGAAAGGACAAGACGCGAGTGCATTAGGTGCTATTTTAGCACCCGTTCGCAATGTCTCTGCTGCATGCAGGTACCAACGGGGCGTAGGAACCGTATGTCTGGAACCCTTTTGTAATACATGGTAGGTTCTGTCTAGACTGAGCAATGGGGTTTATCATGAGTGAGAAAGAGAGCTACGAGCTGGTGCTCGTAAATCATACGGCCGGCATAACAAGCGGCTGCGCAAAGTGTCGAGCGGTTCTCCGTTCCGGCACATGGGTGGTTGGACTGAAGATCGGCGCCATCAACTACGTAGTCGGCGCCAACCCTCCCGTCACGTGCTGCGGAGAGGAGAAGCAAGTACTCGAGGCATTCGATTCTGAAGAAGAAGCCCGTGTCCTTTCCCGAGAAGTGCAGATGATACTGAACGAACAGGGCAGTACCGAGAACTTGATCCTGTACCAAGCCGTTCGAATGATTTCCGAGGCAACACACTGAAACAAGGCCGAAAGCAGTAATGCGAGTAGGCTTTTTCCTTTGCTAGTAGTCTAGGACGATGCTGGAATTTTTACGTTAAGCGGCCCCGGGCATACCCGGGGCCGCTTGGGCTATAGGCCCAGTTTCTTGAGAGATTTCTTGGGACCGAGCCTGGTCAACTCATCGATGACTTTTGCCCAGTCTGCATCGTCCTCAAGCTTTTGCTTGCTGAAAAAACGATACAGCGCAGATCGGACCTTGTCAGAGACTCCGCCCATCTTGTTGTCGCTCATCTTCCACCCTTTCGATTGAACAGCTAATTGGAAACTACCGCTTGGATGGTAACAAGTCAAATTGCTGGCAAACTAGGAATCGCACCAAAACGAAAGCCGCCCGACAAATGTCGGGCGGCTTTCGTTCGTCGTCGTTAGACGCCGATCAATACCGGAATAACCATCGGTGCCTTGTTCGTTCGGGTGAACAGGTAACCGGCCATGGTGTCCGAGAGCGCGTTCTTCACAAAGTCGAGATCAACCGGATTCATGCCCTCGGTCGAGTCCTCAACGGTCTTCTTGATGAGGAGACGTGCCTGGTTGAGCATGTCCTGGTTCTCGCGTAGGTACACGAAGCCGCGCGAGATGATGTCCGGAGACTTGCGGAGCTTTCCGGTCTTCAGGTTAACCGTCGCGATGATAACGAACATGCCGTCCTTCGCGAGCATCTGGCGGTCGCGGATAACCACCTCCTGGAGGTCGCTGATCGAGAAGCCGTCAACCACGAGCGGAGAGGACGGAACCTTCTGCTTGTGGATGTTCAAGGTCTCGCCGCCGTTCTCGATGTCGATAACGGTGCCGTTGTCGGCAACGATGATCGACTCGCGCGGACGTCCTGCCTGCTCGACCGCCTTCGCATGCGAAGCCGTCATCGAGTAGTAGCCGTAGGCCGGCATGAAGTACTTGGCGTTGACCTGCTGGTTGATCCAGATGAGCTCGCCGGTGTTTCCGTGTCCGGTCGAGTGCACGTCCGAGGAACGATAGTGGATAAGCGAAGCGCCGCTGCGGTACAGGTGATCCTTCAGGCGCTGCACGGAGATCTCGTTTCCTGGAATAACCGAGGATGAGAGGACAACGGTGTCGCGGCTCGTAAGGGTGATCGACTTGTGCTGCTTGGTCGCGATACGCATCAAGGCCGCGAATTCCTCGCCCTGGGCTCCGGTCGAGAGGACAACGATCTTGTCCGGAGGATAGTCGCCGATCTCTGCGGACGTGATGATCGTCTCCTTCTTAACCTTGAGGAGGCCGGTCTTCTGCGCGATTTCGAGGTTGGTCTTGATCGAGCGTCCTTCGGTGACGACCTTCTTGCCGAGCGATTCCGCGATCTCGATGATGCGGACCATGCGCTCGAACTGCGAGGCGAAGGTGCCGATGATGAGGCGGCCCTTCACGGTCTTGATGATCTCCTCGAGGGTCTCGTGGACCTTGCGCTCAGGGACGGAGAATCCGTCACGCTCAGCGTTGGTTGAGTCCGCGATGAAGAAGAGGTTCTTCTGTGCGGCTAGGATGCCCCACTTTTTCTGCTCAGCGGGAGTAGGAATGCCGTTCTCGTGGTCGAGCTTGAGGTCTCCGGTCGCAATGACGTTGCCGTACGGCGTCTCCACCGCGATGCCCATAGAGTCCGGGATCGAGTGGGTAACCGGGAAGAACTGGACCTTGGTCGAGCCGATGGTCATGGTGCTCCCAGGCTCAACGGTAACGATATTGAGCTCGGCCTGATCAGGATATTCCTCCTGACGCTTCTTGATCATTACGGCAGAGAGATTCTGCGTGTAGATCGGGGGATTGCCCATGCGCTCCATAAGGAACGGGATGCCGCCGATGTGGTCGAGGTGGCCGTGCGTAATGAAGATGCCGCGGATGCGGTCCTTGTTAACCTCGAGGTACTTGGTGTTCGGGAGGACATAGTCGACGCCCGGCTGCGTATCCTCGGATACGAACTGGAAGCCGACATCGAAGACGAAGATGTCGCCGTTCGTTTCAACGGTGAACATGTTGCGTCCCACTTCCTCGACGCCTCCAAGAGGGACGATGCGGACAACGTCCTTGCCTGGGGCTGCCGGGAGGTACTCGGGCGCTTTCTTCTCGGCTCGTTCGCCGCCCTGAGACGGGCTGCCGGGACGGCCGAGCGAGCGGCGGATGTTGTCGCTCGCGGTGCCGGGACGTCCGCCGGTGCGCGTACGGGTACCGCGTCCACGTCCTCCGCGAGGAGGACGAGGGGGTGCTCCTTCAGCTCTCGGAGCGCGAGGCTCTGAGCTTTGGTTTGAGCGAGGGCTTGGCGCCGGAGCCGGCGCGGGTGCTGCTGACATAATAAGTAGTTAGTTGTTAGAAAAATAATTTAGGTGCACACCAGATATCGTGTTGTAACGATCGGTTTCAGTGCGCAGTTGGCAGCCAAGAGGGAAGCACGTTCCAGGCTATCAACTGATCACTCTCCCGCGAATATAGGCCAGACCTCTTCGGTATTCCGATACCAGGTGGCTACGGTCGCGAACCGGTCCGACGGCGATGCTATCTGGGGAAGGCGTACCCCGTGGACGCTGTTAGGGATAGCATACAGGAAGTCCGGTGCATGCGTAAAGGCGGCAGGATAATCGCTCGCGATAAGATTGGAAACCTCCGCAAGGTCTTCGCGTGCCACTTCAGGATCCTGCTCCTCGCGGATGCGCTCGAGAAGTAGGTCAACCGCACGGTTCGCGTACGCCGCGATGTTAAGTCCTGGGTCGCTGCGCTCTCCTGAGTCCCAGAAAGCGAAAAGATCGCGGTCGCGGCCGATAACCATGCCGAAGAGGAGCGCCTCGTACGCGCGCGGACGGATCACAGTTGCCGCGAGGTCTCCTGGCTCGTAGAGCGCAACCTCGGTCGGTACGCCGAGACGCTCCCAATCCGTCTCGATAGACGCCGCGATAGCCTTGAGCTCCGGCACGTTCGAGGTCTTCAGGGTTATCTGGGGAAGCGCGAGGTTCTCGTCCTCGTTCTCCCAGCCGCCGGTCTCCTCGTTCCTTGTCCAGCCTTCCTCTGAAAGGAGTTCGGTTGCGAGCGCGACACCGTCCCCTTCAGGGAGCTCATACGCCTCGACGCCGCTGCCGGGCGGCACGGGGCCCGTGAGCGGTGTGGCGTATCCGCCGAGCACATCGTTCACGATCCGGGTACGGTCAACAGCGAGCGACAATGCTTCGCGCACCTCGAGGCGGGCGAAGACCGGGTTCTCGTCGCTGTTGAAGAACACGCCGAACACGCGTGAGTACGGAGACCGAAGCGCGCCCGTAACCGGAATGCCATACGCGCTCTCGATGCTTCGGCGCTCATACGCGTCCGCGAGTTTCGTTACGTCGTCATAGAATTTCACGTAGATTGCATCAAGGTACGGCCGGCCGGGGGCGTAGTTATCGGACGCCCGCAGCTCATACCCAGTTACGCTGCCGTCCTTGTCACGCGTTACGCGGGTAACCTTGAAAGGTCCTGCACCGATCGGGTTGGTCATCAAGGGCGAGAACGAGAACTCGTCTACGGGAATGTTGCGCCACTTGTCGGCGGGCAAGATGCCGAGCGTGGTATCAACCAGGAACGGCGCGTACGGCTTCGGGAGCGTGAACACTACGGTCCTTGCATCGAGCGCCTCCGCACGGATATTGGCCCAGTTCGCAAGCTCGGGAGACCGGAGTGCGGGGTCTTGCGCCTTCTCGACCGTGAACACGACGTCGTCTGCCGTAACCGGGGTGCCGTCCGAGAACTTCGCATCCTCCCTGAGCGAGAACGTATACTCCTGTCCGTCCTCAGACACCCGATAGCGCTCGGCGAGTACGGGCACGAGATTGCCCTCGCCGTCGAGGCCCATGAGACCTGCGTAGGTGAGTGCCGTAAGGTCCCGGTCCGCATCCGTGAGCGCGAGAAGGGGATTCACGAATCTCGGAGACCCAACGATGCCTTCCGCAAGCGTTCCGCCCTTGGCGGGTACGGTAACAAGAAACGAGCGCTGGAGCGCGATGAGTCCCGCAAGACTGGTTCCTATAACAAGGAGCCCTAAAAGGGTCGCGATGAAGCGATCGCCCGGAGAGAGCTTCGTGTAGAAGGGGAGTAAGCGGGTGAGTGGGAGGCCGTAATGACTGTCCATACGTACGTAAATAGGAAAGGCTCAACGAGCCGTAAACCGGAAGGCTTAGAGGAAGAACCCAACGACGGTCGAGAGCACGAAGAGGATCGCGATAACGATCGTCGCATTGAACAGGAACTTCTCAGCGCCGCGGCGTTTGTAGAAGGTCGATGCGAAATTGTCGCCTCCGAAGGCTCCACCCAAGGATGCCCCCCGGTTCTGGAGGACGATACCTGCGATGAGGAGTAGGGAGAGGGCTATCTGAATGTAGGGCAATCCTGCCGAAAGAGTCTCCATCTGTGCCCTGGATTATAGCAAAAAGGGGAGGGAAATGCAAAACCCCCGAGATTGCGTCTCGGGGGCCTCTGCCTTCGGCGGCCACCTTAGCCGCGGTTGATGAGCCTGAAGAGTTCCGTCCGGCCCATGCCGAACGAGATCAGCAATATGACCACATAGCACAGGCCACGCAGATCAGTCCCCAGATGACCAACCCCGTTCCATAGGCCGATCAGGCAGATGATCAGGACGCTGATGCTGTACAGGATCCAGGTCCCGGAGGGCCACGTTTCCTTCGGGGCTTCTAGGGGCAGGTTGGCGAACCTGTGCTGCGCATGCATGAACGCACGCGTGAAGAGAAGGAAAGTGGCGATCGAGAACAGAATGAAAAAGAATGCGGACATGGCTTTTCTCCGTGAAGGCCGTCATGAGCGAATACGCTCACTCTGTATATATTATACACTTTGTGTTTTCTTTGTCAAATAACACACAGGGAAGTCCCAGGCTGTCAGCGCGTACATTTGACGCTCTTGGACTCCGCTCTATACTGTGGATAACTTCTAGGCAGGGAATTCGTGTCTAGAAAACGGGCAACCTTTAGCAACCGCACTAAGCGAACTATTTTCCTATGGCTACTTCAGAGAAGAAACTTTCTATCCAGCCGCTTAACGATCGCATCGTGGTGAAGCCGCTCGCGAAAGAGGAGAAGACCGCGATGGGCATCATCATCCCGGACTCGGCGAAACAAGAAGCGCCGAGCAAGGGCACCGTGGTCGCGATCGGTCTCGGCCGGTACGAGGACGGCGACCTCATCCCTATGACGGTCAAGGTCGGCGATCAGGTGCTCTTCTCCAAGTACGGATTCGACGAAGTGAAAGTCGATGGCGAGGACTACTACATCCTCTCCGAGTCAGGCGTACTCGCCATACTCAAATAGCGCTTACTTCCCTTTCTTAATTCCCTCTCACCTATGGCAAAACAGATTCTATTCGGCGAAGACGCACGCAAGTCGATCCACGCCGGTCTCCAGAAGGCCGCATCGGCCGTTAAGGTCACGCTTGGTCCCCGCGGCCGCAACGTGGTGCTCGAGAAGAGCTACGGCGGACCCCGCATAACGAACGACGGCGTCACCATCGCGAAGGAGATCTCCTTCAAGGACAAGTTCGAGAACATGGGCGCAGAGATGGTGAAGGAGGTGGCGAACAAGAGTAACGACGTCGCAGGAGACGGCACCACGACAACCGTCGTCTTGCTCGAGGCGCTGGTTAACGAAGGCTTGAAGTCCCTCACGAAGGGCGCGAACGCCATGGCGGTCCGTTCCGGTATGGAACAGGCGAAGAACGCGGCGGTAGCGGAACTCAAGAAGATGGCGAAGCCTGTCGAGGGACGCAAGGACATCGAGCAGGTCGCGTCGATCTCCGCTGAATCAGAAGAGCTCGGCCGCATTATCGCCGAGACCGTCGAGAAGGTAGGTAAGAACGGCGTCGTTACCGTTGAGGAGAGCCAGGGCATGGAACTCTCGTACGAAGTCGTCGAGGGCCTTCAGATCGACAAAGGCTACGTATCCGCGTACATGGTCACGAACCCTGAGCGCATGGAAGCGGAGATGCGCGATGCGCACATCCTCGTAACGGATCGGAAGATCAGCTCCGTGCAGGAGATACTTCCCCTTCTCGAGAAGATCGCTCAGACCGGAAGAAAGGAGCTCGTTATCGTCGCGGACGATATCGAGGGCGAGGCGCTCACGACGTTCGTCCTGAACAAGCTCCGCGGTACCTTCTCGGTGCTCGCCGTTAAGGCGCCAGGATTCGGCGACCGCAAGAAGGAGATGCTCGCCGACATCGCAGCCGTTGTCGGGGCTGACGTGGTCTCAGGCGATCTCGGAATGACGTTCGAAAGCGTGGAATTGTCAGTGCTTGGTAAGGCGTCTCGTGTGGTTGCCGGCAAGGACACCACGGTGTTCGTTGCTGGAAAGGGAAAGAAGGCGGACATCGAAGCGCGTATCACGCAGCTGCAGACGCTCGTTTCCCAGACAAGCTCGAAGTTCGACAAGGAGAAGCTCGAGGAGCGCATCGCTAAATTGTCCGGAGGCGTGGCAGTTATCCGTGTGGGTGCCGCTACCGAGACCGAGATGAAGTACCTGAAGGACAAGATCGACGACGCCGTGAAGGCAACGAAGGCATCCATCGAAGAAGGCATCGTCCCTGGCGGCGGTACCGCGCTCGCGAAGGTCTCGCGCATGCTCGACGTCAGCGACTGGGACTTCGACAACAAGGACGAGGAGCTCGGCTTCGCGATCGTTGGGAAAGCGCTCGAGGCTCCCCTTCGCCAGATCCTTCTTAACGCGGGCAAGGACGACGGCTCGGCTATCGTCGAGCGCGTGCAGAACGGGAAGGGGTTCGGCGGGTACGATGCTCTTAAGGGCGAGGAGGTCGCGGACATGGCCGAAGCCGGTATCATCGATCCGGTGAAGGTAACCAGAAGCGCGGTTGAGAACGCCGTATCGTCTGCTGCAATCCTCCTTACAACAGAGGCTGCTATCGCTGAGATCCCGGAACCGAAGCCTCAGGTGCCTGAAGGCATGGGCGGAGGGATGGATTTCTAATCAAGAAGGAAAAATGAATAACGCCGCGGTCCCGGAGGGGACTGCGGCGTTTTCGTCATAGCAGGATTTACTCGCTCGAGTGATAGCTGTTCGAACCGAAGATCAGTCCGCGGTAGAAATCAGCCAGATCAGCGATGCCGGCGATCACGCGCCAGAGCCAGGGGCTCAGAGCGGCGATGATGGCCAGAATGATGACGATCAGAGCGATCGAGCTCGGCGGCAAGGGGAATTCCCACGCCGGTGCGAGCTGACTCCAGAAGGCTTCTGCCTCCTGTCGCATGCGACTAACAGGATTGTTCATGGTTGTACGCCTCCCTTTCCGTCTCTGACCATACTCCCAACACGCTCTCGAGGCAATGAAGGGGAGGTGAATTACGGGAAAAGCGCTTCCTTGCGTTTGGGTGTGGAGAACCTACAATATACGTATATGACCACCCTCTATATCGTGCTCGGCGTACTCGCCCTACTCGTGCTCTGGGTTGTGCTCAGTTACAACGGCTTCGTCTCGCTCCGCAACCGCGCGAAGGAAGCATGGTCCGATATCGAAGTGCAGATGAAGAGGCGCTATGACCTCATCCCGAACCTCATCGAGACGGTTAAGGGATACGCGGCACACGAGAGCAAGACGCTCCAGAGCGTTACCGAGGCGCGTACTGCCGCTATGGGTGCGCAGACGGTTGAGCAGCATGCGGCAGCCGAGAACATGCTCACGGGCGCGCTCAAGTCTCTCTTTGCGGTTTCAGAAAGCTACCCGGACCTCAAGGCGAACACGAACTTCCTCGAGCTCCAGCGCGAACTCTCTGACACGGAGAACAAGATCATGGCATCCCGCCGGTTCTACAACTCGACCGTCCAGAGCCTGAACACCGCCGTAGAGCAGTTCCCAGGAAATCTCATCGCGTCGCCCTTCGGCTTCAAGCAGATGGATCTGTTCGAGCTCACCGAAGCGGAGTCTGCAGCGCGCGAACCCGTCAAGGTCTCCTTCTAAGCGTATGGAGACGCCAACCCCGGTCCATAACGAGCTCCACCGCATCGCGACAACCGGCATCATCTGGCGCAAGGACGCGGATGCTCGCAGGTATCTCATAACGAAGCGCGCGCCGCACAAGAAGGTGTGGCCGGGCAAGTGGACGGTACCGGGCGGCGGCCTCGAGGTTACCGATTACATCAACGCGGACGCGACGTATCAGAACTCGGAGAGTCCGCAGTGGTACAGCGTACTCGAGCTGGCGCTCGCGCGCGAGATCAAGGAGGAGGTCGGGGTTGAGGTGGGTCCCGGCACCCTGCTCCAGGACGTGGCGTTCATCCGTCCGGACGGCATCGCGGTTATCGTCTTTAGCTTCTTCTGCGAGTACAAGGGCGGGGAGGTCGCGCTCGACGAGGACGCAACCGAGCATGCATGGGTAACGGCAGAGGAAGCGCAGGGATACGACTTCATCCAAGGCATCGAGAAGGAAATAATGGCCACCGAAGAACGTCTAACCAAGGAAGTCTAATGGCAAATCTCTACCAACAGCGATCAAGCAATGTCGTGAAGACCTGGGCCCTCATGGCTGGGTTCTTCCTGATCGTCATGGCGATCGGATGGGCGGTCTCCTGGTACTACGGCTCCCCTACTATCCTCTATGGCGCGGTTATCTTCGCGCTCCTTATGAACGTGGGGAGCTACTGGTTCTCTGACAAGATCGCCCTTTCTATGAACGGCGCGAAGCCGGCTTCGAGAGAAGAGTACTTCGACCTCTATACCGTAACGGAGAACCTTGCCATAACCGCAGGGCTCCCGATGCCGAAGCTCTATGTGATCGAGGATCCGGCACCGAACGCGTTCGCGACCGGACGCGATGAGAAGCATGCTGTGGTTGCGGCAACGACCGGGCTTCTTCAGATCCTCGACCGCACCGAGCTCGAGGGCGTTATCGCGCACGAGCTCTCGCACATCAAGAACAAGGACATGCTCGTCATGACGGTTGCCGTGGTGCTCGCGGGATTCGTCGCGATCGTCGCGGACATCTTCCTCAGGATGTCCCTGTTCGGCGGCGGTTCGCGCGATAACGACAGCAAGGCCGGGCTCATCTTCGCGGTGCTCGCGATCGTCGCCGTGATCCTCGCACCTATCGCGGCACAGCTCATCCAGCTCGCGATCTCGCGAAGGCGTGAGTTCCTCGCGGACTCCTCCGGCGCGCTCCTTACGCGCTACCCGGAAGGTCTCGCATCGGCGCTCCGTAAGATCGCAGGGGATGGGCGTCCTATGAAGCATGCGAACCACGCAACCGCACACCTCTTCATCGGGAACCCGTTCGGAGGGGAAGCCGGGAAATTCGTGAACAAGTTGTTCGCCACCCATCCGCCGGTTGAAGCGAGAGTGCAGGCACTCCTCGGATCTGCGGCGAAGTAGGGCAATTCGTGGTATAAAAGCCACGCACGGAGGCGTCGCATAGCGGTCTAGTGCACCATCTTGGAAAGGTGGCGTACCGAAAGGTACCGAGAGTTCGAATCTCTCCGCCTCCGCATCATGAGCATCAGAACAGCCATCGTATCAATCATCCTGGCAATCGGGATACTTGGTCTCGCGTTCTTCTTATATATGCTGCGTGCTCCTATTTACGAGCCAAAGAGAACCTTCCAGTTCGAGATCGCCGACTCTGATGCAGAGCGTACGCAAGGACTTTCGGGCATCGCTGAGGTGCCGCCTGGAAGCGGGCTGCTCTTTATATTCGATCGTCCCGAGCGCTACGGATTCTGGATGAAGGATATGCTCATCGCAATCGACATCATCTGGCTCGCAGACGACGGGACTGTACTTGAGATAGAAGAAGGAGTCTCGCCTGATACCTACCCGACGCCGTTCTATCCGCCGCAGCCAGTTCGGTATGTGCTTGAGACCCGGGTTGGGGAAGCGAAGGCCCAGGGATGGATGGTAGGGACGCGGATACCGCTCCCGGAATAAATGAAAGAACCCGCTTTCGCGGGTTCTTTCATTTATCTGGACCGGGTCATAAGCCGAATTCTGTCGTGGACGACCATCTATCTGGGACGTACGTTGCCGTACGCCTCGAGCGGCGCTCCCGTTTGCACGGGCACGGCCTTGCACAGAGGTAAGGATTTAGCCGTTTCAGTCTGGCATCGCTGCCAGCCCATCCTCAGAGAGGATCCCTAGTCTTTCGACATCGGGCGTTTCTGTTCGCACCTCGCGCATCACTGCGGACGGGCGTTACCCGCTACCGTGCTGCTCCGGAGAGCCTGTGTTCGGACTTTCCTCCCTGCACCCGAAGGGCAGAGCGGTCGTCAGGCCTGGTCCGTGAATATAATACAACGAACCACGGGAACTGCAATAGTTCCTTCGCTCTAGTCCACAGGGTAGGTAAAAGGTTGCAGCGAAGGCGAGCTATACTAACAGTTATTAGAAGGGCCGTTTTTATCTATACCTATGCAAGAGAATCACTCGGGGTCTAAGCCAGTACGCGCAAAGCGTCTGTCGTTCGATGTCGCCGCAAACTGGGCGGTTGTGTTTACGTTCGCAGCCGCGATCGTTGCGTTCATTCCGTCCGCAACCATTCCGTTTATGTACACGAAGGTTACGGTGCTCGCGCTCGGCGCGCTCGTGACACTCATCCTGTTCATCCTCGCGCGTCTTACGCGTGGGAACGCCATTATCCCGCCACTCCCGCTTCTCGGTGCTCTCTGGATCGTTCCTGCGGCGTACCTCCTCTCGTCCCTATTCTCCGGCGCCGGCATACTGCCGTCATTTTTTGGCACGGAGCTTGAGACCGATACGTTCGGATTCATCTTGCTGCTCGCGGTATTCGCGACGCTCACGGCGGTTGCCTTCCGACGAGCGACGAGCTACCGCATGTTCTTCGCTGCGGGCGGTATTGTCACTGCAGCCGTTCTCGCGATCCAGGTTCTCGTGGTGATCGTCTCGCGTATCGCTCCGACGTTCATCGCTCCGACGACGAACCTCGTCGGCTCGTTCCTCGATCTCGGCATGTTCCTCGGTCTCGGCGTTGCGATCGGCCTTCTCGCACTCCGTCTCCTCATGCTCTCTTCGAGGGTCCGCACCATGGTGCTCGTTGGCGGCGGCGTCGCTCTCTTCATGCTCGCCCTCGTGAATTCGGTGCTTATATGGACGCTAGTAGCCCTTGTCGCGCTCGCACTCTTCATCGAGGCGATCATGCGCAACCGCGCATCGGGCGACCAGGCAGATCTTGACGGCGTCGCACTTCTTCTGGCGGAGGATGCTGACGAGCCTACACAGTCTTCTCGTTCTCTCGCTGCGCCCCTCGCGACGCTCGCGATCGCACTCTTCTTCCTCATCGGCGGCAGCACCATCGGCAGCGCCCTTGCCACCGGCCTTGGCGTCGATGTTATCGACGTTCGTCCATCGTGGCAGTCCACCTTCGACGTTGGCAGCCACACCTACGCGTCGTCCCCGCTCTTCGGCTCAGGTCCTGGAACCTTCGGTACTCAGTGGGTGCAGTTCCGCGACCGTAGCCTGAACGACACGCTCTTCTGGAACGTCGACTTCGTGTCCGGTATCGGCAGCATCCCTACCTCGTTCGTAACGACCGGTCTCGTCGGCGCGCTCGCATGGATCGCGTTCATCGGGCTCTTCCTGTTCTTCGGCGTCCGCGCGCTCTTGCTGCGCTTGCCAGAGGATCCGTTCGTTCGGTTCGTTTCGGCAGCATCCTTCACCGGTGCGCTCTACGTTCTCTTGCTCGCGGTCTTCACCGTGCCTGGCCCGATCGTCCTTCTCGCCGGCTTCCTCATGATCGGCGTATTCATCTCGAGCCTTCGCTACGGCACGAACGCTCGCGAAGTCGGTATCATCTTCGCGCGTAGCCCGAAGGTCGGCTTCGTCATCGTGTTCGTCCTCACGCTCCTCTTGCTCGCGTCGATCCTCGCCGCGTACGTGGTTATCGAGCGTTACCTCGCAGGCGTCGCGTACGCAGAGTCCGCGACAGCGCTCTCCGCAGGCGACCTCGAGAAGGCAGCAGAAGCAGCAAACCGCTCGATCCTCTTCTCGCCGAGCGACCGCGCGTACCAGCTCATTTCGGGCATCGGTATCGCACGCATGAACCAGATTGCATCGAATACCGACCTTCCTCAGGCTGACGCACAGTCCCAGTTCCAGGCTGCGCTCTCGGGCTCCATCGAGGCAGCGCTCGCCGCAACCCAGCTCGGTCCGAACAACTACCAGAACTGGGCAATGCTCGGAAACGTGTACCAGACCGTCGTGCCGCTTAACATCGAAGGCGCGTACGAGAATGCGAAGACTGCGTACGACCAGGCAGCGGCGCTCAATCCAACGAGCCCGACGCTTCCGTACGTCATCGCGCAGCTCGAGATCGCCCATAAGGACCCGGCAGCCGCTAGCGCAGCCTTGATGGAAGCTATAACCCTGAAGCGTGACTACACCCAGGCTATCTTCCTCCTCTCCCAGCTCGAAGTGCAGCAGGGCAGGGCACGCGAAGCGCTCGAGGCGGCAGAAGCCGCAGCGTACTTCGCGCCGAACGATCCGACGATATTGTTCCAGGTTGGTATCCTCCGTTCCGCGAACGGAAACAATCCTGGCGCGATTCAGGCGCTCGCTCGCTCGGTTGAGATCAATCCTCAGTACGCGAACGCACGCTTCTTCCTCGGTGTCATGTACGCGATCAGCGGACAGTTCCCTGATGCGGCACGTGAGCTCGAGCAGGTCGCGGCGCTCTCCCCAGAGAACGCTGCCGCCGTCGCTGCCGATCTGGCCGCGGTTCGCGCAGGACGCAATCCATTCCCGCCAACACGCCTCGGCGCGCTTGGTATCCCTCAAGGAGCTCTCGGCGAAGGCAGCGCAACGACCGCACCCGCTCGCTAGTTCTCCTAAGGGCGCATGGTACGAAAGATACTCACCTCGCTCACAGCACCTGTACGCGGCCTTCATCAGGCCGCGTACGTGCTTGCCGGGCTGACACTGGCCTCTCAGGCGCTCGCGCTCCTCAGGGACCGCATGTTCGCCTATAGCTTCGGCGCAGGTGACGTACTCGACCTCTACTACGCAGCCTTCAAGGTGCCTGACCTCGTGTTCGCGCTCGTGGCGTCCCTGGTGTCCGCGTACGTGCTCATTCCGCGCATCGCCGGAGGGTCAAGAAAAGAATCGCAGGAACTCATCTCTCAGACCGCATCCTTCCTCTTCATCGCAGGAGGCCTGCTGTGCCTGGTGCTCGCGCTTTTTGCGCCGACCTTGCTCTTCGTGCTGTTCCCGGCAGCGATTGATTCTCCGAACGCAGAAGGGTTCGTGCTGCTTGCGCGCATCCTTCTTATTCAGCCGATACTGCTCGGGCTCTCGGGTATCGTGACGAGCGTCACGCAGGTGCGTCGCAGATTCTTCCTCTTCGCCCTCTCGCCGGTGCTCTACAATCTCGGCATCATAGCGGGTACTTTGCTCCTGTATCCGCTCTATGGCCTTCCGGGCATCGGTATCGGCGTGCTCGCGGGTGCCATGGCGCACCTCTTGATCCACATTCCCGTGCTTGTGGGAGAGAGAATGTTCCCAAGGCTCGTTATCCCGTCCCCGAAGGTTCTGTGGAGCGTTATGAGCGATTCGGTCCCGCGCTCCTTGGCGCTCGCCATGGGATCGGTTACGGCGCTCATCCTCACAATCCTTGCTGCACGCACGGGAGAGGGAAGCATCGCGGTGTTCTCGCTCGCACAGAATCTGCAGGCGGTGCCGCTGTCCTTGATCGCGGCGTCCTACGCTACCGCGGCGTTCCCGGTCCTCGCTGAAAGCATGGAAGCGAAACGATACGATGCATTTAAGGCGACGCTG
Organism: Patescibacteria group bacterium; assembly: GCA_040384725.1. Classification (GTDB taxonomy): domain Bacteria; phylum Patescibacteriota; class Minisyncoccia; order Phycocordibacterales; family Phycocordibacteraceae; genus C7867-001. The sequence continues at coordinate 72,508 of JAZKIS010000009.1, forward strand.
TCTGCGGCCGCGCGGCACATCGTGTTCTGGTCTGCGATCCTCTCGGTGCTCATCCTCGTGCTGCGCGCGCACATCGTGCGCATCGTGCTCGGTACCGGTGCCTTCGACTGGGACGCGACGAGACTAACGGCCGCTATCCTCGCGCTCCTCGTTATCGGCCTTATGGCGCAAGGTATCGTGCTGCTCGCGTCACGCGCGTTCTACGCGGCAAAGAAGTCCTGGAATCCGCTTTTGATCCAGATCGCAGGGCTCGTTGTGTCGGTCCTTTCCGCGCTAGGGCTCCTCGTCCTGTCCTCACGGTTCCCGGAGATCGGGTACTTCGTTGAGGCGCTGTTGCGCGTTGAGGGCGTTCCAGGAACCGATATCCTCCTCGTAGCGCTCGGTAGCATGCTCGGATCAGTAGCCACCGGCGTGTTCGCGCTCCTGACGCTCAAGGCGGTTGCGCCTGGCGTAGCGCGTTCCTTGCTCCGTCCGGTGTTCGAAGGTGCCGCGTCCGCGATCCTCGGCGGGGCAGCGGCGTATGGCGCCCTCTCGTTCCTCGGGAATCTCGCGCCAGCGACCACGCTCCTCGTTGTCTTCACTGAGGCCTTCATTGCTGGTATGGTGGGCCTTATGGTCGCGGCGGCGGTCCTTGCCCTTCTCGCGAACCGCGAGTTCAAGGATCTCGTCGACTCCCTGAAGCGCATGAAGCCATCGACCGCGCTCAAGCCTTCCGGACCGGTCCTCTCTGACCGTTCGGATGCCTAGCATTCCGAATGAACATACGAAACTTCAGTATCATCGCCCACATCGATCACGGGAAGTCGACCCTCGCGGATCGGCTTCTTGAACGTACCGGCACTATCGAGGCCCGCAAGATGCGGGACCAGGTCCTCGACAAGATGGACCTCGAGCGCGAGCGCGGCATCACGATCAAGATGCAGCCGGCACGCATGAAGTACAAAGCGAAGGACGGTACGGAGTACGTCTTGAATCTCATCGATACGCCAGGGCACATCGACTTTGCATACGAAGTGTCGCGCGCGCTGTCTGCGGTTGAGGGCGTGATACTGCTTGTTGATTCGACGCAGGGAATCCAGGCACAGACCCTGACTACGCTTCAGATGGCGAAAGAGGCAGGTTGCGTGATTATCCCCGTTATCTCGAAGATCGACTCGCCTGCAGCGCGCCCTGACGATGTGTCGCTCGAGCTCGCGGAGCTCCTCTCCGTTGATCCTGATAGCGTGCTCGCGGTCTCAGGACGCACCGGAGAAGGCGTCGAGGCGCTCCTCGAAGAGGTTATCGCCAAGGTCCCGGCTCCGAGGCCGAGCGAGGGCGGACCGCGCGCGCTTATCTTCGATTTCTCGTACTCGACGCATCGCGGCATCACGGTCTTCATGCGCGTGTTCGACGGGGTATTTAAGAAAGGGGACGTGCTTAGGTTTGCGGCGGCTGGAGAGCGCTTTACGGCGCTTGAGACGGGCATATTCATGCCAGACGAGCTCGCTACCGAGTCTCTTTCCGCAGGAGAGATCGGCTACCTGGTTACCGGCGTGAAGCAGGCAGGCGTGGTTAACGTGGGAGATACGGTTATAGCGAACGCGGGATCAACGACCGGTCTCGAGGGCTTCGAGCGTCCGCGTCCGGTTGTGTGGGCGTCGGTGTATCCCGAGAGCCAGGACGACCTGACCGAGCTCAGGCAATCCCTCGAGCGTCTTCGCCTCTCTGATTCCTCGCTCGCGTTCGAGGAAGAATCGTCCGGCATGCTCGGACGCGGCTTCCGGTGCGGATTCCTCGGCATGCTCCACCTCGAGATTATTATCGAGCGCCTGAAGCGCGAGTTCGATCTCGAGCTCATCGTTACGATCCCAACGATCGCGTACGTCGTTACGGACAAGCGCGGGAAGCGGGAGACCGTCTACACGCCGTCCAAGTTCCCGGCCTTCGGCGAGACCGAGAAGATCGAGGAGCCGTGGGTGAAGGTGGTGCTCATCACACCTCCCGACTCGCTCTCGAACATGATCCAGCTCTTCCATGATCATGAGGGGAACGTGCTCGAGACTGAGACGCATCTTGACGGCCGTATCGAGCTTGCAGTTGAGATGCCGCTTCGCGAGCTCATGCGCGGATTCTTCGACAAGGTGAAGAATGCGTCTTCGGGTTATGCCTCGCTTTCATACGAGTTCCTCGACGAGCGCCCGGCAGACGTCGTTAAGCTCGAGATATTCGTCGCCGAGGAGCCGGTACCCGCATTCGCGCGCGTGGTGTCTCGCCGTCGCGTCGTCGAGGAAGGGGACCGCATGGTTGAGAAGCTTCACGAGATCCTGCCGCGCCAGATGTTCGTCTTAAAGATCCAGGCGCATGCGCTCGGACGCATCGTAGCGTCCCGCTCGATCTCCGCGCTCCGCAAGGACGTTACGGGCTACCTCTACGGCGGCGACATTACGCGCAAGATGAAACTCCTCGAGAAACAGAAGAAGGGAAAGAAGCGCCGTGGCGAGCACGCGAAGATGGATATCCCGCAGGACGTGTTCATGAAGATGGTGCAGGATTCGGAACGCTAGAGAGATTGCTATACTAGAGGCTCATGCCTCGCCCCTCGAAGAGACACCATGCCAAGCGTGCCGGCGAGTACCTGCTCGCAGGCGGGCTCTCGGTGCTATTTCTCGTCCTTCTGTGGGCAGTGTGGGGAATCGCGCGCAAAGAGGAGATCGCACGGAGCGCCGTTGATGATAGGAAGTCTGAATTGGCAGTTCTCCAGGAGCGAAAAGCTGTATTCGAGGATAATCTCGCGGAACTCTCCACGGAACGCGGACAGGAGGCAACGCTTCGCCAGAATCACGGTGTGGCGCGTGCGGGAGAGGAAGTCATCATCGTAGTCCCGCCGAAAGAGGACGAGCTCGATGCCCACATGCCGTGGTATAAGCGGCTCCTCGGATGGTTCGGTATTTGGTAAAGAATAAAGAGTGTCCGTATCCGGACAGCTCCATGCTAGAGTTTCTGCATATGAACCGTCTATACTCCCTCGCTCATAAAGGTGCCAGTGCTCTGCTTATTGGCCTTATTGTTATTGCAGCTTCAGGTACACCTACAATTGCAGAAGCTGCAAAATCGTCGAAGCCTACGATTAAGATTACGGCGCCAAGCGCAAAAGCTACCTTCGCAAAGGAAGGTTCAGGATTCGTGCCAGTAGCATGGTCTGCAACGAACGTTCCTGAAGATACGCTCGTTGTTGTCGAGCTCAAGCAGAAGAAGCTCGCGAAGGGCGGCGGTGTTGGCGGCGGGTCCTGGCAGGACGAGATTGTTGCCGGCAATAGCTCAGGCACTCATAAGTGGGACATCGAAGGCGAGGGGCGCGCGCAGGCAGGAACCTATAGGGTGCGTGCGTACCTTCAGCAGTGTGTAAAAGGGGACTGCAGCCAAAATCCAAGCTTCCCTGGCGCAAAGAAGACGAAAGTCTACGCAACGTCTAAATGGGTGAATATAAAGATCGTTGACGACGCGGACGACGCGGACGACGAGGACGAACTCGTAACACCCGATGAGAATGACGGTCCCGTTGGCGTGTCGGTAACCATGGTCGGCGGTAACGGAAGTGATGAGTATCACCTAGATACGGATAGCTCGCCCATGTTCAATTACTACCCGAGCGGCGACGTTACGTCTTGCACGATTACCGCGTATTACCAGGGTGGAGAAGAGAAGCAGACCAGCGGATGGAAGAACGGTGTTCGTGCCGGCGATTACGGACGCTTCAGTTTCTCAGCGGTAGGTCCCTACCCGCTAAACTCCTTGAAATCAGTTGAGGTTGTCTGTGGGAACGCGGTGCACAGGGCTAATGATTCCATTCGATTCACGGTTGGAGACTCGGCAGAGGCTGATTTTAAGATACTTACAGGCAAGTCGGGATCAACTACCTATAAGAAGGGCACAGCGACGCAAGGAGAGGCAGAATCCCTTTGCAGCAAGGCGTATAACGATCCCAAGATCCACAAGTATACTCGCGTACAGTGCTACTGGGACGGTGGGAAATTCGAGGATGTGCGCGAGTTTAAGGGGTAGGAGAGCAAGATAATATTAAGCATACATATTGACAGAATAGCAAGTATCTGCTATTCTATTCTTCAGAGGCGCTTGGCCTTTGAAGGGATAACACATGCGACATATGGTTCTTCTGGTGGCTTCGGCTGCTGCGGCTCTTTCCTGCGCCGGCCAAGCGGCCGCTCAGGATCGCTGGACCGGCTGGCAACTCGACGCCTTCGTCGGGAACACCACCGAATCCAGTTCGTCGGACGACCAGTATTTCGACAACGTCGAGCCCACGGGCACCACCTACGGCATCGGCGGCAGCTACCGCACCGTCCTGTTCGATGACCTGGTCGTCGGCGTCGAAGCCTCGGCCGCCATCGGGTCCGTCGAGGACTGGTTCACCGAGACGACCTGCACGGTCAGCGTCTGCGGCTTCAACGAGGAGGTCACCTATACGGTGAAGTCCTCGTACAGCGCCCGTCTCGGCGTTTCGCTGGGCCATGAGTTCGGTCCGGTGCTCATCTCGGGCCTGGCCGGCATCGAGGTCCGCGATCGCGGCATCCTCACGGAAGTCGAGACCAGTGACCCCGACAACGAGGACTACTTCTACGACCAGACCTGGGCCGCCTTCGGCCCGTACTACGGTCTGCGGGTCGAGTACGCCCTGACCGATCGGATCACGATCGGCGGTCAGCTGACTCGGTCGGACGTCGTCCAGTCCATCATCGAGTTCGATGATGGGGACGTCTACGAAGACGGCGCCGAGTACACCGAGGGCCAGATCCGTCTGAGCATGCGCTTCTAAGCGCGACAACAGTACACTTCAGAAGTGATGGGCCCATTCCGCTTGCGGGATGGGCCTTCTTCTTTTCCTGATTCATTTATATACGAAAATGCTATACTGGCCCCACACTAAGAAATCACCATGGATCAAAAGAACGTAACCATTTACACCACGCCGACCTGTCACTTCTGCCAGATGAGCAAGGAGTTCTTCAAGGAGAACAACGTCTCATACACGGAACACAACGTGGCCAACGACATGGAGAAGCGCCAGGAGATGATCGACAAGAGCGGTCAGATGGGCGTACCGGTCGTATTCATCGGTGACGATATGATCGTCGGCTTCGACAAGCGGAAGTTCGTCGAGCTCCTCGGACTCGAAGAGGCTCCTGCAGCGTAAGCAAAAGAGCATACAGCCCGCATCCTGTATGGGTGCGGGTTTTATGCTACTCTCTCGATACGCCTCCGTAGTTCAATGGATAGAACATCTCACTCCTAACGAGACGATGTAGGTTCGATTCCTGCCGGAGGCATGCAAATGATATAATTCGGCTACGTATGCCACCGACCATAGACGACACGAGCGAGCTCAAGAAGCTTCTTGAGGAAGACATTGCTATCGGCAAGGACAATAACCGTCTCCTGCGCGAGATGCGCCGGAACGCTATCCTCGGTCTTGTCGCGAAGATCGTGATCTGGCTCGTGCTCCTTGGTGTGCCGCTCTTCCTCCTTAGCACCTATCTGGGGCCTATCATGAATGCCGTTGCAGGCCAGTCTGCTGACGGCCAGGCGATCCCAGGCGGGCTCTTCGGCATTCCGTCCGAGGATCAGATAAACAGGCTCATAGAGCAGTATCAGGCAGTGCAGGAGTAGGGAAACTAAGGTGGAATCTACGGGCCGGTATGCTAGAATCGGCCTACTGCTTGGATAGCTCAGTTGGTAGAGCGCGCCCCTGAAGAGGGTGAGGTCCCCGGTTCGAGCCCGGGTCCAAGCACTAAGAGTGGCGTATAGTTAAGGGATGATACGGAAGGTTCTTGCATGGGCACAACGTAACGAGCGCCATCTCGGCGCCCTCGTTTTCATATGGGGATTCATCACGGACATCATCACGTTCGTCTTTCTTGATATCTCGCTCGTTAACATCGTGTTCGCTGCGTATCTTGGGTTAGCTGCGAGCGCTATCTTCCTAACGCATTTCCTCGCTTCTCATCCTCCAGAGAAGCCTTCCATCCGTCATAAAAGCGCCCTCGTGCTTCTTCCGCTTGTCGCGCAGTACCTGATTGGAAACCTGCTCTCCGGATTCCTTATCTTCTATACGAAGAGCTCGGTCTTTCTCGCGTCATGGCCATTCCTGATACTTATCGCGCTCATATTCATCGGGAACGAATGGTTCAGGAGGTATAAGGACCGCATTACGTTCATGGCGGTCCTCTTATTCTTCACAGCCTATTCGTACGCAATATTCGCGCTCCCGCTCTTCGTGCTCTCCCTAGGGGCATTCGTCTTCCTCGGAAGCACCGCTATCGCGCTCGTATCGTTCGGCATATTCCTCGCCCTCCTCTACAAGGCAGGCCGCATGAAGCTGAGAGAGAGCATCCTGCCGATCATCGGATCGTGCCTCCTTATAACCGTACTCGTTTCAAGCGCCTACTTCTCAGGACTCATCCCGCCGATCCCGCTTACGCTCAAGGAGGGCGGCATATACCACTCCGTAGGGCGCGTTGACGGGCAGTACGTGCTCGAAGGCGAGGAAGAACAGCCTTGGTTCGATATCCGGACTCGGGTCGTGCACGTGACGCCAGGAGAATCGCTGAGCGCCTTTACGGCCGTGTTCGCGCCGATACGCTTCGGTACGGTCGTCGTGCATCGCTGGCAGCGGTACAACGAGGAGAAAGGCGCGTGGGTTACGCAGAGCAAGGTAGCCTTTCCGATAGCCGGAGGGCGCACCGAGGGATACCGCGGCTACTCAGAGACCGGGAACCCGCTTCCCGGAGAATGGCGTGTCCGTGTCGAGACTGAGAACGGGCAGGTTATAGGACAGATGCGGTTTAGGCTTGAGCGCACCGAGACGCCACCGGTTCTCCACGAAGAGGTACGATAAAAGAAAAGCCCCGGATGTCCGGGGCTTTTCTTTATCCAGCCTTAACGCGGAGCTTCGTCTGTCGCGCCTTATCAAGCTTCGGCAAGATGAGGGAAAGGAGGCCGTCCTTGGCACCTGCTGAAGAATTGTCGACATCTACTTCCTGGGGGAGGAGGATCGTACGGGAGAAGGATCCCCAGAAGAGTTCGCGGGTGAAGTAGTCCGAATCGGTAACCGAATCGCGCTCGTCGCGAGAGCCTTCGATAACCACCATATCGCGGCTTATGGAAACATTGAGCTCGTCAGGACGAACGCCTGCGACGAATGCGCGTATGACTATCTCGTTCGGCGTCTGATAGACGTCTACCGGAAGCTGACCCTCGCTCTGCTCCTCGTCGATGACGCTCGCATAGGAGCGAGCCTGGGGACCGGTCGACATAGGCACCGGCGTCTGCATGCCGCCCTGCATCGGAGGGAGGTCGTCGTCGAACGCGTCATAGTGATCGTCCATCGGGGCAGAGCCGGAGAGGCGGTCGAAGAAGGATCGTTTTTTCATACGCGTTTAGATTTCGCAGGTGTTGGTTGGTAATTTCCGGTAACGGAGATATTTAAGTACTTCAAAGAGTGCGAACAATACGACGGCGCCGCTCCATACCATGAAGAAGGCCAGGAGCGTGAATGAACCGCTTCCATCAATTATAAGGAAGTTGAAAAGCGCATGCAATGCGATCGCAAGGATAAGTCCGAGCGTTGCGCAGATGGTGCGTACGATCCGGCTCTTCCTGAACGAGAAGGCGAGCGAGAAGCCGATCACTGCAGACGCAACGACATGCAGGAGGGTGGAGCCGATGAAGCGCAGGTTTCCGGTAAGGAGTCCCTCGATCATGTTGCCGCCGGAGAAGGGAGCGATCAGGAAGAGTGCATTCTCGAGCGCGGCGAATCCGAGGGCGACCGTAATCATATATATCACCAGGTCTATGGACTCGTTCACGGAACGTCGCCACAGCACGATTATGGCGGCGAGGAGGTACTTCACGGTCTCTTCGATGGCTGCCCAGCCGATGATAACGGGGATACCGGCCGGGAGGGTAAGGACCGCGAAGCGCTCGAGCGGGAGCACGAGCGCGACCGAGAGCATGCCGGCGACCACGGCAAGCGCGATCATCGGCTTCGGTTCCGGGCACCGCCGGTCTTCCTTCAGAAGGAAGTACAGCCAAACCATGGCGGGAAGGATTCCGCCGAGAAACGCGAAGAAGAGGGTCTCGAAGGACAGCATCCTCTCTATTCTACACTGCCGAGGAAGGCCACTTCTCCACCATGAGCAGGGTATCCGTGGTGCGAACGCTCTTCCAGATCTCTTCGGTCACGAACGGCATGAACGGGTGCAGCACCCTGAGAGTGTCAGCAAAAAGAGAGAGCAGGAGCGCTTTGCGAGAGGCCTTAGCCGCTGCATCACCACCGGCAAAGATAACCTTCGATTCTTCAATGAGGACGTCGGCGAAAGTATGCCACGCATAGTGGTAGATCTTTTCAGCAGCGAGGTAGATTCGGTACGCTTCGAGGTCGCTTGTCACGTCCTTGATGAGTGCGTCGAGCTCGGTGCGCAGAGCCTCGTCAGCGGCAGTAAGTGGCGCAGACAGATCCGCACCTTCAGTTTCCGTGAGCACGTAGCGTGCAATGTTCCAGAGCTTATTCGCGAAATTCTTATATCCTTTGATCTTATCTTCGCGCAGCGCGAGGTCGGTGCCTGGGGTGTTCCCAATAACGAGACCCATGCGTAGCGCATCAGTACCGAACTTGTCCGTGAGGTCGAGCGGATTGATGACGTTCCCCTTGGACTTGGACATCTTCTTGTTGTTCGCATCGTTGACGAGTCCGTGGAGATACACGGTATGGAAGGGGACCGAGCCCGTGCGATAGAGCCCGAACATGATCATGCGCGCTACCCAAAAGAATATGATATCGCGCCCTGTCTCCATGACGTCCGTCGGGTAGTGCTGAGCGTGGTCTTTCCCTTCAGGGTAGCCGGTGACAAGAAGCGGCCACTGACCGGATGAGAACCATGTATCGAATGTATCGGTATCAGCAACCCATCCCTCTCCGTCGGGCTTCTCGAGCGACGTCTTAATCTCCTCTGTATCGGTGCCGCGATTGCGGAACCATGCGGGTATATTGATGCCCCAGATAATCTGCCGGGAGATGTTCCAGTCGAGCGTGTTCTCGAGCCAGTGCCGGAAGACCTTTTCCTCGTGCTCGGGGAAGAAGCGCACCTCCTTCCGGTCAACAGCCTGAAGAGCCTGCTCTGCCAACGGCTTCATCGAGACGAACCACTGATCTTGTACCTGCGGCTCGATCATGGTGCTGCACTTGTAGCAACGCTTCACGACGTTCTTGTAGTCCGGATCGACGGATACCAGTAACCCCTTGCTTTCGAGCTTCTCGGCAATCTTCGTGCGCGCGTCAGCGATCTTCATCCCTTCGAACTCGCCCGCGATAGGGAGGAGCTTTCCGCGGAGGTCGATGATCTGTTCTATATCGAGACCGTGCCGCTTCGCAATTTCGAAATCGATCTGGCTATGCCACGGCGTTATGGTCATGACGCCCGTACCAAAATCCATCTCAACCGCTTCGTCCTTGATTACGGTTGCCTGGATAGGTCCGTTAATCCATTCAACCTCGAGCATATCGCCATGATTCCACTTCGCATACCGCGCATCATTCGGATGCATAACGACGTACTTGTCGCCGAACTTTGTCTCAGGGCGAACCGTACCGATATCGAACGGCCCGTACTTGAACGTATAGAATGGCGTCGACTCCTCCACGCTATCGGTCTCAATGTCTGAAAGGGAGGTCTGGTGCTTGGGACACCAGTTTACCGTCCGCTTGCCGCGGTACACGAGACCGTCTTCGTGCATCTGCACGAAGGTCTTCTTCACTTCGGTCACTATGTCCGGGTCGAGGGTGAACTTCTCTCGGCTCCAGTCGCAGGAGGCGCCGAGCGCTCGAACCTGCTGTTCCATATTCGCCTTGTTCTCAAGTGTGAACGCGAGGATCTCCGCATAGAGATCCTTCGGGTCCATAGAGAAGCGTGATCGCCCCTCTTTCTCGAGCTTCTTCTCATATACCACCTGTGTCTCGAACCCCGCGTGGTCTGCGCCTGGAATCCACAGCGCACGGTATCCCTGCATGCGGCGAAACCTGATGAAGAGGTCTTCAAGCGTGATGAACAAAGCGTGTCCGGCATGGAGGTTCCCGTTCGCGTTTGGCGGCGGCATAACGATAGTGAAAGGCTCCCTATCTTCGGCATCAGGGAGGTTGTCCGGGTTAAAATAGCCGCTCTCCTCCCATTCCTGGTAGATACGGGGTTCGGTAGCCTGGGGGTCGTAGGGCTTGAGGAATTTGTCGTCCATTTACCTCGAATATAGCAAATAAAACCCTTTTTCTGTATCCTTGCAGTAGACAGGCCTCGGGAAGGAAAGACCATGAGTCAGACAGACGCTCGTTTTGAGAAACGCGTTCTCGCAGCGAAGGCAACGGTTAGCGAGAAGCTTTCATCGCTAACGAAGAAAGGACGGGTCTATCGTCCAAAGCGATCGAAGGCTACGGGCTCAAGCGTGAAGATGCGCGCTCCCAATAGCTAGGATAGAAACCCGCGGAACCTGTTCCGCGGGTTTTCCTCTAGGCTAGGGAGAGGTTGCCGTTAGCCTTCATCTCGCTTGGTTCGATGAATTCCTTATTGAGAGCACGGTAGTAGCCGGCCATTGCGATCATAATGGCATTGTCGGTAGCGAGGCTATTGATCGGAATGTGAAGCGATACATGAGAGTAGTCCTTCTCAAGCCGTTCCTTAAATACGCGTCGCACGTGCGCATTAGCCGAGACTCCGCCGCTTACAACCAGAGTCTTCGTCTCTGTCTCTTCCAGAACTGCAGCAGTCTTTGCCCAGAGCACGTCCGCTACCGCATCCTCGAATTCAAGGGCGACGTACTTTTTCATATTCTCGTCCATGTCCGAATTATTCTTCAGGAGATAGAGCACGGCAGTCTTGAGTCCTGAGAAGGAGAAATCATGCGTGCCAGAGCGGAGCATCGGGCGAGGAAGGGTGAACGGATTTGATCGACCTTCGACACGAGCGGCCTCAGCAAGCCTCGATACTTCAGGTCCACCAGGATAGGGAAGTCCGAGCATACGCGCTACCTTGTCGAAGGCTTCTCCGACCGAGTCATCGAGTGTGCCGCCGATGATGGTATATACAAGCCACTCATGCATCAAGACCAGGTCGGTGTGCCCCCCTGCGATTCCTAACGAAAGCAGAGGTAGTGCAGGCTGGGTTATATGAAATGAATTACCATCCTGTACCGCGATACCTGAAACGATATGTCCTTCCACATGGTTAACGCCAATAAGCGGTTTCCCCCACACCATTGAAAGCGCACGTGCGAGGTTCACGCCCACCCAGAGCGCGGGTTCGAGTCCTGGTCCGTGCGTCACGGCGATCGCATCTATGTCTGGAGTCTCAGTCTCGTCGAGAAACGCGAAGAGTGCTTCTGCGAGCTCTGGCTCCCGTGTAAGGAGTGTCCCGATCTCTGTCCGGACAGTGTCCGGGAGCACTTGTCTATCTTCATGCAAGAGCTCGGCCTCTTCAAGGGACGCTGCGAGCACCGGGACGAGATTCTTTGCGTGCTCGCGCTTTGCGACGGCAGGGAACACCCCGCCGAACTCGCGGTGGATGTCTATCTGAGAAAGAAGCACATTCCCGAGAATCTTGAATGTCGCGTTCTTTTGGTCGCCTTCGCACTCAAGTACCGAGATTGCGGTCTCGTCGCACGAGGTTTCAATCGCTAGTATCTTCATTGTTCTCTATAAGGGTCCATGGCAAAGGACCGTTAGCAGGTATGAGGAAACCGGACGAGCTCTTGTGCCCGTTGCCCCCGTATCTCTGAGCGATCTCTGAGACATCGATAGATCCGTCTCCGCGGATCGACACGCCGAACCCCTTCGGATGGGCAGCCACAACGAGTGCAAAGGGTCCCTGTTTCTTTGCAAGAATATTTCCGACGAGCGACTTCATTTGTTTAAAAGGATGGGTCGTTGCGAAATAGACCTTATGTCCCTCGAATTCGACGAGCTTCGCGTGTTCTGCTGCTTGTGTAGCAAGTATGTCGAAGTATTCGCCGTAGATCCTGATCTTCTCGAGGAACGCCTCGCTTGTCTCAGGATCGTCGAGCGTTGTTGCAAGTTCATCCCAAGACTCAAAGGTGTAGGGCTTCACCGAGACATAGGAGAGGATCCCGCGAGTATCCGGAAGCTTGAAGAGAAAGAGGTCGTCATCCTCCACGTACGAGAGAAGCTTCGGTGTAAGCTCCTCGGGATGGAAATAGTGCCAGGCGAGCGTTGCGCCTGAACGATCGTTATCGAATATCGATCCTGGGAAGGACTCCGTGACCTCACGTACCCCTGCGTGGTGGTCGAGAATCATGAGGCTGTTCGCGTTCTTCGCGATAGCGTCCATCTGACCTTTCTCATAGACGAAGTCAATGAAGTAGAGGTCTGCGCCGGTGACGTCCGGAAGGGGATCGTCATCACGGGTGAGTGCCACGTACTCGGCCGCGTCTCCGAACTTCTTCCAGGCGGCGTACGCACCCCCGAAGCCGTCCGGGCAGCTGCCGTGATAGAAGACGATAGTGCGATTTGCCATATACGTATGGTTATAGCCTATTTAGAGCGAATGAGGAAACTGAGCAGAGGTTTTTGCTGCGGTATACTAGTGCATTATGCGAGATATCTGGCGGGATGACATCCCACAAACAACGAACCCCTTGCGGTTCTTTCTCTTCGTCTCGAAGCCGCACCGGCGCGCGGCGCTTCTCGCGACTCTCTTCGTTGCGATAGCGAGCACCCTGCAGGCCTTCATTCCCTACATATACAAGCTCATCGTCGATGCGGCGACGAACATACAGAACGGCTCTTTCGACCCGCTCTGGCATGCGGTTATTTTATTCATAGTCATAAGCCTGACGAAGAGCCTCCTGTTCCGCTGCAGCGGCTTCGCGGGCGCGCAGTGGGCGACCGGCATTCGGGCTACCGGACGTGCGGCGCTCACTTCGTACCTGACGCTCCATAGCCATCAGTATTTCTCGGATCGATTCGCAGGTTCGCTCTCAAACAAGGTGAAGCAGGCGGCAGACGGCGCCAAGGACATCGCCGAAGCGTACCTCTGGCAATTCCTCGGATTCTTCGTCTCCGTCATTGCCGGATTCATAATCGTGTTCTCGACCAGTCCCTTGATCGGCTTCATGCTGCTCGGACTCTTCGTCACGATTACGCCCCTCAATATCTACATCGCACGCAAGCGCGTGCCCATATCCATTGCGGGCCAGGAAGCCGAAACGAGACTGAACGGCGCGTCGGTCGACATGATCACGAACATGACCGCCGTGCATGAGTATGCTCGACGGCCGTTCGAGATGTCGCGCATCAAGGAGCTCGTTCAGGAGCGCAGGGTGCGCGGACTCCGCAACTGGCATTTCAGCGAGTGGACATTGGTCGGTAACAATCTCATACAATCCGTCTTCACCGCGAGCATGCTGCTCACGGCAGTGTATCTAGCAACAAAGGGCGTCCTTTCTCCCGGAGACGTGGTGCTGTTCCTGGCTATGATCGGTGTGTTCGAAGGCCAGCTAACCTTCATCGGTAGTCAGCTCAACCACTTCGCGGAGACCTGGGGCACCGTTAAGGAGAGCCTGACCGAGATCACCGCTTCCTATGACGTTGCGGATGCGCACGAGGCCGCACCGCTTCCTATCACTGACGGCGCACTCATGCTCGACGGTGTCTCATTCGCCTACGCAGGTTCCTATGTCTTCAAGAACCTCTCGCTCTCGATCCCTGCAGGCCAGAAGGTCGGGTTCATCGGCAGGAGCGGGGCGGGAAAGTCCACCTTGATGAAGCTTTTGTTGCGTCATTACGATATCGAGAGCGGCGCGATCCGTATCGACGGGAACGATATAACCGAGGCGACAAAAGAGAGCGTACGTATGGCGATCGCCGTTGTGCCGCAAGAACCTGCGCTGTTCCATCGAACGATCCGCGAGAATATAGCGTACGGCAAGCCTGACGCTTCCGAGGAAGAGATTATCCATGCCGCCCGTCAGGCGCAGGCGCATGAGTTCATCGAAGCCTTGCCCAAGGGATATGACACGATGGTGGGCGAGCGCGGCGTGAAGCTTTCCGGAGGGCAGCGCCAGCGTGTCGCCATCGCGCGAGCGCTCCTTAAGGATTCCCGCGTCTTGCTGCTCGACGAAGCGACGAGCGCTCTTGATAGCGAGAGCGAGGTGCTCGTGCAGAAAGCACTCTTGACCCTTATGCAGGGCCGGACGGTTATCGCGATCGCACACCGCCTCTCGACGCTCCGTGCCATGGATCGTCTCGTGATATTCGATCGCGGCATGATCGTTGAGGACGGAACGCATGACGAGCTCATACAGAAGGGAGGCCTTTATGCCGATCTCTGGAATCACCAGGCCGGAGGGTTCCTGGAGGATTAATAGGGAGGGAATTGGTAACGGCCGCACTCAGTGATGAGAGCGGCCGTTCGTCGAGTTGGTATCGTCTTTGAAGAGCAGGACCAATACGACTACACCAAGGCAAGGGACAATGAATGCGGCAGGATTTTCGTGTATCTTGTCGACTATCGTTCCAAGAGTCTGAAGTATCAGCGACATGGTCGGATCTCCTTCTTCCGTATTTGATAGTACCAACAGCAAGGACGACAGAGCCCGGCTTTTGGCCGGGCTCTGTATAACTTCTTTCGGTGCGCGCTGAGGAATTCGAATCCCCGACCTTCTCAACGTCAATGAGACGCTCTAACCAACTGAGCTAAGCGCGCATGTGTTCGCACGATACCGTATTTGGCGCTACCATTCAACTGTATGGAGATACTCCGCCTACGCGAAACCTCTATTGAGGATGCTGCCAGAAAGGCTGCCCACGTGCTTAAAAAGGGAGGTCTGGTATTGTTCCCGACCGATACTCTCTACGGTATTGCCGCTGATGCCACGAATCCAAAGGCAGTCGCGCTCCTGCGGACGCTCAAAGGTAGAGAGAAGAAGAAGCCGATCTCAGTTATCGTGCCCGACGTTGCCTCAATCGAGCGATATGCCGTTACGAACGATGCTTCTCGAGTACTTGCCGAGCGCTTCCTTCCTGGGGCACTAACGCTCGTGTTACGCGCGAAGAATACTATTCCGGAAGAACTGCTCCTGAATGGCGCGATCGGCATTCGTATCCCTGACGATCCGTTCTGTCTGGCGCTCGCTCGCACCTTCGGAAAGCCCTATACCGCAACGAGCGCGAATAAGTCAGGACGTGAGACGCCCGCATCGGTGCGTGAAGTGCTCATGCAGTTCGGGCACGAAGTGAACGATATCGCGCTCGCTATCGATGACGGAGATAGGTATGGGAAAAAGCCATCGACCGTCGTTACGACGGTCGATGGCGTGCCCTATGTGCTTCGCGAAGGCGCGATACCTTCAGGCGAGATACTTTCTTAGGAGACCGGGAACCAGCCCGTCGCCTTGCGGCTCGTAGCAACCGAGTGGGTGAGGGGCTCGCCGCGTCCTGTCTCGCAGACGAGCTTCAGGCTCTGGAGGGCCTTCTCCCACTGGTATCCGTTGATACGGTAGAACTCGGTAATCTCGTTCCAGCCGCTCTGATTGAACTTAACGAGCGTGCCACGTCCGCCGCTCTCAGAGAGGTCGATGCGGATGGTCGTAGGGAACTCGGATGCGTCCTTGGAGAACGTGCTCTTGAGCACCGTCCAGGTAAGCATCTTGTTCTTCCGGTAGTCCGAGACCTCCACATGCGTTGCCTGCTCTTCGCCGAAGCCAAGCTTTAGGGTACCGCCCTTCTTCGGGTCACCCGTGATGTCGCGCGAATACCAGCTCCGCAATCCGCCGAGGGTAGTCATGATCTCATAGACGCTGCTCATAGGCATCGCTATCTCGACCGCAAAGGTGATCTTTTCCATAGAAGGGTAGAAACGCGAAAGCGCCCCGAAGGGCGCTTTTCGGTTAGACCTTGCTGACCTTGATCGCGTTCTGTCCCTTAGGACCTTCAGCGATTTCAAACTCGAGCGTGTCTCCCTCGCGAAGGTCGTCAAAGTTGACGTTCACGAGCTCGTTGGAGTGGAAGAAAAGATCTTTCGCTGCTCCTTCGATGCGGATAAAGCCGAACCCCTTATCGGTAAGTCCTGCAATTGTTCCCTGCTGCATATGCGATGTTTTTGTGAGAGCACCTAAGTAAGTATCAATGAGGCTGGATATCGAAACTACGATTTCCGTACTACTTACTCAGCGCTACGTTGATA
>JAZKIS010000010.1:0-63878 GCA_040384725.1 Patescibacteria group bacterium
GACGGGACGCCGAGCGGGGTGAGGATGATGTCGACAGGGTTTCCGTCCTTGTCGTACGGCATGTCCTCAACCGGAAGCACGCGGGAGATAACGCCCTTGTTTCCGTGACGACCAGCGAGCTTGTCGCCGACCGAGACGTTACGGACCTGAGCGACGGTTACGACGATCTTCTTGATGATGCCCGACTCAAGCTGGTCTCCCTGCTCGCGACTGAACACCTTCACGCCGATAACGCGGCCGCGCTTCCCTCCTTCCATGCGGAGCGAGGTGTCCTTCACGTCCTTGGCCTTGTCGCCGAAGATCGAACGGAGGAGGCGTTCCTCAGGCGTAAGCTGGGTCTCGCCCTTTGGCGTTACCTTACCTACGAGGATGTCGCCAGGGCGGACTTCCGCACCGATGCGAACCACGCCCTCCTCGTCGAGGTTCTTGAGACGGAGCTCACCGACGTTCGGGATGTCGTGAGTCGTAACCTCAGCGCCGAGCTTCGTGTCGCGCACGGCGCACTCGAAGTCCTCGATGTGAACGGTAGTAAATTTGGATTCCTCAACGAGGCGCTCAGACACGATGATCGCGTCCTCGTAGTTAGCGCCGTTCCAGCTCATGAAGGCAACACGGACGTTTTGTCCGAGCGCCATCTGTCCCTGGTCCGAACTGGATGCGTCAGCGAGGACGTCTCCCTTCTTCACCTTGTCGCCAGTAGCAACAATTGGACGCTGCATGAATGCAGAGTTCTGGTTGGTCTGAGTGAGGCCCTGGAGCTTGTACTCGTGAGGCTTTCCGGATGCTGGCGTAACGATAACCTTGCGTGCATCGCAGTAGGACACGGTTCCCGCTTCTTCAGCGATAACGAGGCGTCCCGTGTTGCGGGCTGCATGGCCCTCGATGCCGGTAGCAACCAAAGGTGCCTCAGGAATGAGGACCGGGGTCGCCTGCTTCTGCATGTTCGAACCCATGAGCGCGCGGTTCGCGTCGTCGTGGTCGACGAACGGGATCATCGCGGTAGCGGCCGAGAACATCTGGTACGTCGACGCATCGATGTAATCGATCTCGTCGCGACGGACAACCGCAGGCTCGCCAGCGCGGCGTGCCTCGATCGTCTCAGGGACGATGCGCTGCTTGTCGTCTACGGGAGTAGCGGCGTGTGCGATGACATGCTCCTCCTCCTCGAGCGCGTTCAAGTACTCAACAGTGTCCGTAACGACACCCTTCGTAACTTTCGCGTACGGGGTCTCGATAACGCCGAACTCGTTCGTACGAGCGTGGAGCGCGAGACGGAGGATAAGACCGATGTTCTGTCCTTCCGGAGTGTGGATCGGGCAGAGGCGTCCATAATGGGACGGGTGCACGTCGCGAACCTCGAAGCCTGCACGCTCGCGCGTAAGGCCACCGGGACCGAGTGCGGACAGGGTGCGCATGTTCTCGAGCTCAGCGAGGATGTTCTGCTGGTCCATGAACTGCGAGAGCTGGTTCGCGGTGAAGAACTCGCGCACCGACGCCGACAATGGGCGCGGGTTCACGAATGCCATTGGGAGCGAGGTCTCAGACTCGATGGTGGACATGCGGTCCTGGATGTTTCGCTTCATGCGGGACATACCGACGCGCATACGAGCCTGGAGGAGTTCGCCGACGAAACGGACGCGGCGGAAGCCGAGGTGGTCGATATCGTCCGGAACCGCGTTCGCATCCTGGTTCATGCGGGCGATCTCTCCGACGATGCGGATGAGGTCGTCGAGCGTGAGTGCGCGCTGGTCGAGAGACTTCTTATCAGTCGGGAGACCGAAGCGAGCGTTCAGGCGATGGCGTCCGACCTTGGAGAGGTCGTAGCGCTCAGGAGCGAAGAGGGTGTTCACGTAGGACTTGGCATTGTCCGGGGTCGCCAAATCGCCGTCGCGCATGCGGCGGTGCACTTCGACGAACGAGTCTTCGAGTGTCTGAGCAGTATCGTGCTCAAGCGTCTTCATAACGGCAGCCGTAGCCACCTCGTCTCCCTTGAACTTCTTCAGGATCTCGTCGCGGGTTCCCGCGCCGAAGATAGAAAGGAGGTTCGTAACCGGGAACTTACGCTTGCGGTCGATCTTCACGAAGACCGCACCGTCAGCGTCAGATTCGATCTCGATCCATACGCCACGCGCAGGAATGAGTTTCGCGCCGAAGAAGTTACGTCCCTTGTTCTCTTCTGCGACGAAGAACGCGCCGAAGGAACGAGCGAGCTGCGGAACGATTGCGCGCTCAACACCGGACACGATGAAGGAGCCGTGCGGCGTCATCATCGGGATATCGGTGAGGAAGATCTCCTGAGTCTTCTCAGAACCGAAGGTCTTGTTAACGAGCGTAACGGACGCCTTAAGAGGAGCCTCGTAGGTACGCATGTTCTCTCTTGCCTCTTCCTCGGTACCCTTAGGAGCACCGATCTCGAAGCCGTCGAAACGGAGCTCGAACTTCTTGCTGGAATAATCAGGAATCGGCGAGAACTCCTTGAAGAGTTCACCGAGGCCCTCTTTGAGGAGCCACTGGAACGATTCCCTCTGGTGCCCTACCAGATCCGGAAAGTCGACGCGTGGTGCGCGGTACGCACCGAAGGTCTTCTGCACGAGCTGCTTTTTCTGCATGTGCGCGGTATGTTAGACAGTCTCCCTAAACGCCGAATGGGCACGTATATATACGTGCCGCGCCCCTCGTTCTTAGGAGACGCTGTTTTTAAAAATTCGCCCTTGATGTAAGCCCCCGAATCCCCCGTTACTCAGTCGTAGGGATACTATACCGTGAAGGACCCATGAGGGTCAAGGCGCAGGGTGGATAAGAAAAAGGGCGGCTCCCGGAGAAGCCGCCCGATTCTACATGAAGGTGATCAGACCCTCAGATCAACACCTTGGGAGTCTGCCTCAACCGAGGCATCCTGCTCCGCTTTCATGCTGCGGAGCATGTCATCGTCCAGACAGAACGCCCAGGTGATGAAATAGCCGAAGGCCGGTGCGAGACAGATTGTTAGTATGCGCTCGATGAAGCCGAACGACGTGTCATTCATCGTCGCCGTAACGACCGCGAAGCCCAGGGCGAACGGCGGAACAATGAAGCCGAAACTCTGATGCTCGAGATAGTCGCACGCGAGCTTGCTCCGGTCGTACCAGACCACGATCACTGTCAACAGGGGCACCCCGAGTACGATCGAGAGGAAGATGGATTCTGAAGCGAGAAGGCAGGCGGCCGCAAGGACAACCAGCGCTCCGTGCATCATGTTCCTCTCAGCATCGCGCGCCGAGTAGATATCTCGGGCAGATACCCGAGCGATCCAGTACAAACCGAAGAGGACGCAGCCGACGAAATATGTGCCGGCGATCACTACGACTGGGAAGTAGCTAGCCCAGCCTGGATCGGTAGTCATGTGGCTCAGCACAATGACCAGACCGAGCACGAAACCTGTAAGGGTAAATCCGCGCGGTAGATTCAGAAACTTTCCCATTTCAAGGACTCCTAGAACGGCCCCGACGGATGTCGAGTCTGGACATTATTATGCGCGAAACTGCACTATTGTCAATGTATAAAACTATTGCCTACTTGCCTTTCAGCTTCTTCGCCCGGAACTCATCGATCTTCTTATGGTCTCCGGTCTTGAGGACCGGCGGGACCTTATACTTCTTCCCTTCCCACTCAATAACCTCAGGGCGGGTATAGACGTCAGGAGGCGCGATGCGGCGCTCTTCGACCGACTCATCCTTCCCGAGTACGCCCGGGATGCGGCGCGTGATGGCGTCGACCATGGCGAGTGCCGGCACTTCCCCTCCGGTGTACACCGCTTCACCAACCGCATAGGTCTTAAGGGTACCCATAGTTGCGACGATCTTCTTCGCGCGCTCGTCGATGCCTTCGTAGCGGCCGCAGAGGAACGCTACCTCGTCATACTTGCCGAGGAGATCGGCATCCTTGTTCGTGAACTGCTTTCCTGAAGGACTGAACCAGATGATTGCCTTCTTACCCTTGCGACGTCCCAGAGACTTCTTTACCGCCTTCACAACCGGAAGTGCCGTCATAACCATGCCAGGACCTCCGCCATACGGACGCTCGTCTACCTTGCCCCAACGGTTCGTTACATAGGTGCGCGGACTCTCGTAGGCAACCGAGATCTTCTTGTTGGTGCGGGCACGGCCAAGGATCGACGCAGAAAGATACGCCTCGCAGGCTTCAGGGAAAAGGGTTATGAGGTGGAATCGGACCATGTGTTTGTACGTAAATATTCTTCTATCAGGGCGATGTCGGCAAGGTCCTTCTCGCGTGAGTTCTCACGCTTAAAGAATATAAACTCATCAAGCGACAGAAAAGGGATCTCGGCGAACATCTCGGCCTTGCGAATAAGGTCCGCTGCGGATACGAAACGGTTTTCGCTCTCGATGATCATGTCGCTGTAGACCTCGAAGCAATCGTGCTTGAGGCGATCTCGTCCCCACTTCTGTCTGAAAGGAGCATCTATTTCCCAGCCTCTCGACTGCAAGAGAGCAAACGTCTCAGGTGTCACCACCATGTCTATGTCATCGCTCTTCCGTATGCTACGGACATCGAGACACGAGCCGCCCACCACAAGATAGGTCCCGGCTGGCAGATCAAGAGCTTTGACCGCCGCGATGTGGTCGAGCATGGAGGTTAGGCGATATCGCCGAGCATCTGCTCAAGGCTACGGTTGCCTTCTTCCTGGCCGAAATGCTTCCCGCCCATCGGCTCGTTGATCTTCAGGTTCACACGCGCGTTATGCTTCATGCCAACAACGCGAAGAAGTGTACGGATCGCCTTCGCGATGTTTCCGTCCTTCCCGATGATCTTGCCCATGTCTTCCGGCGCAACCGTGAGCGTAAGGAGGACACCCATCTCGTCTACCGAACGTGCGATAACCACCGCGTCGGGATTGTCGACGAGTGCCTTAATAGTGAAATCGAGATATGCGTGGTCTTGTTCCATAGAATCGTATCAGCGTTACGGGATATTCGTGTCTAAAGCGAGTCAGGCTCGCGAGAAGAGCTTATGCAGCTGGCTCCTCTTCTTTTGCCTCTTCTACTACAGGAGCCTCTTCAGGTGCAGCTTCCTCTACCGGAGCTTCTTCAGCTGGTGCCTCTTCTGCTACGGGAGCTGCTGCAGCCTCTTCTGCGGCCTTCGCCTCAGCAGCATCTGCCTTCGCCTTCTCCTCAGCGGCCTTTGCGGCTGCTGCCTCATCCTCTGCCTTCTTCTTCGCGATGTTCTTCTCGAGATTCTTCTTCGAGATAACCGCTACCTTGGAGCCTTCGAGAACGCCGTTCTTGATAAGGAGGTTCTTGAGGGATGGAGATACCTGCGCGCCCTTCTTGATCCAGTCCTGGATCTTCTCTGCCTTGTAGGTAATCTGCTTGGTCTTCGGGTTGTAGGTGCCGACGAGGTCGACATACTTGCCCGCCTTAGGGCCGGCGGTCTTCTCGAGCACGGCCATGCGGAACGACGCGTCGTTCTTGCGGCCTATGCGCTGGAATCGGATCATCAACATATGTAGCGGGAAGCGTACCAGATATGGTGTTAAGGGTCAAACTAAGACATAAAAAGCGCCCGATCGAAGTCAGGCGCGGTTCAAGAAAGGGCGGGAGACAGCCGCCTGCGAGTTGCCACCGACGACAACTGTCTCCCTCTGGACCAGAGGCCCAGGTCCGACGCATTGGAATCACGCACGCCAGACATGCGCATCAAACCACGAACGTGTATGTATTGCAAGTTACGCCTCTAGTTGCTCGCACGGGAGAGTATTAGGTCATGGAAAATGCTGGAAACCACTTCATAGCAAATACCGCTTCATCTGCTACAGTCTAGAGAACATGCAACCAAAGAAAGATATCGAGTACGAAGGGCCGATAACCATTATCAAGACCGGAAAAGGATTCTTCACGTTCGACCCGAACGAGGAGGACATGTTCATCACGGGCGAGAACCTGGGCGGCGCCTTCCCGGGCGACCGCGTAAAGGTAGTGTTCATAGGGAACGACACCGACAAGCGCACCGGAAAGGCCAGGCCTGCCGGCAAGGTAGTAGAAGTCGTCGAGCGCTCGAGGGAGACCTTCGTCGGGAAGCTCGTCGAGAACAAGGAGGAGAATCTAATCATGATGATTCCGGACTGGAAGAAGATGTACGTTCCGTTCGTGGTTAAGGGCGAATCACTCCCTATCGGGCACAAGGTGGTCATCCGCTTCAAGGGATGGAACCAGCATCAGCCGTACCCGTGGGGCGAGCTCGAGGAGATCATCGGCCCCGCCGGCGAGCACGAGACCGAGATGCGCGCGCTCGCCTTGTCCCAGGGCTTCCGCTCTGACTTCCCTCCTGGCGTACAGACCGAGGCGAAGTATCTCGAGGAGCACGGCCGCCAGATGCTTAAGGACGGCGCAGACCAAGGTATAGCGGCAGGTACCCGCAAGGACTTCCGCGGAACTCCCACCTTCACCATCGATCCGTTCGATGCGAAGGACTTCGACGACGCGCTCTCGGTTAAGACGCTTCCGAACGGGAACTACGAGATCGGCGTGCACATCGCCGACGTCTCCCATTTCGTCGTGCCTGGCACTCAGATCGACAACGAAGGCCGGAAGCGCGCAACCTCGGTGTACCTCGTGGATCGAACGATCCCGATGCTTCCGCATATCCTCTCGACCGATCTCTGTTCCCTGAATCCGAACGAGGACCGTCTCTCCATGTCGGCAGTGTTCGAGCTCGACAAGGAAGCGGGTATCGTCTCCCGCTGGTTCGGTCCAACGGTTATCCACTCCGACAAACGCTTCACGTACGAGGAAGCGCAGGGAGTGCTCGACACGCAGGACGGCATCATGCTCGAAGAGCTCAACCTCTTGAAGATGCTCGCCGATAAGATCCGTGCGCGACGTATCGCTCGAGGCGCTATCGCGTTCGACACGCCTGAGGTTAAGGTTCTCCTTGATGAGAACGGGAAGCCCGTGGATATCGTCGCCAAGGAGCGTATCGACACGATGCTCGTTATCGAGGACTTCATGCTCCTCGCGAACGAGGCGGTTGCGCAGTATTTGAGCGAGCAGGTAAAGAAGATCAAAGGCGCGAGCATCTATCGCGTACACGAGTCGCCGGACGCAGACCGCATCGAGAACCTGTCACAGTTCCTCAAGGTTATGGGGTACGAGCTTCCGGTGCTCGCAGGCAAGGTGAAGGGCCAGGACATCAACGCGCTCCTTGAGAAGGTAGTGGGCAAGCCCGAGGAATACCTCATCAAGGTCGCTGCGCTCCGTTCGATGGCGAAGGCGGTATACACCACGAAGAATGCAGGGCACTTCGGCCTCGCGTTCGAGTTCTATACGCACTTCACCTCCCCTATCCGCCGGTATCCGGACCTTCTCATCCACCGCCTCGTGAAGCACTTCACCGTGAACGGCGAGTTCTCGAACGCGGAGAAGGCCGAGCTCGATGAGCTCGCGGTGCACTCGAGCGAGCGCGAGGTTGCTGCAACGGAAGCGGAACGCGACTCCATCAAGATGAAGCAGGTGGAGTACATGATGGAGCACATCGGCGAGGAGTTCGATGCCGTTATCTCAGGCGTCTCCGATCGAGGGCTCTACGTCGAGCTCAGGGAAAGCCGTGCCGAAGGCATGATCCGGGTTCGCGACATCGGTGACGATTACTTCGTCTATGACGAGAAGCGGTACCGCCTCGTGGGCGAGAAGACGAAGACCGAGTACGCGCTCGGCGATCCGATCCGCGTGAAGCTCATCGATGCGAGACTCGCTGAGCGAGAGCTCGACTTCCAGATCATCAAAGCTGCAGCATAAGAAAACGCCGCTCTGTTTCCAGGGCGGCTTTTCGTTATCCTTCCGACTCGTCCGGCCGTCTATGACTCATCAGGTCGTCGAGGGAATAGACGCCGCTCATCCAGAGACAGCCCTGGACGAATCCTAGCCAACGCATGGCCTTCTCAATTCTTCCTTCATGGATGAAGATCTCCATCTTCGGAAGCATCCCGCAGCAATGCGCGAGAGGGTCTTCTCCTTGCTTGAAAATGACCAGCTCTTCGTGCGGATAGTCTCTCGGCTCGACATTCATCGCGACGAAGCGGCTGCGATACATACGCACCACTTCAAGTATCTTCTCCGGTGTCATCCGATACTCCTTTCTACGGATACCGCTCCGCTCTTCCGCTACTATACAGACCTCAGAAACCTTGTCGATTCTATGCGTTCTTTCCGTCGTACGGCATCCGGTTCAAGGCCCCGAGATCGATCCCGTCTATCGTGCGCACGTTGATCGCCACTGCAGGAGTCCCGTCCGGATTGCTCCCCCTCCCGAAGACCTGTACGCCGCAGTCCGAGCAGAACAAGTGCTCGATGACATGCTTGTTGAAGCGATAGGTCTTCAGCTCTTCCTCGCCCTGGAGGATCCTGAATTTCTCGGGAGTCGTGAACTGGAGCAGGAACCCCTTTATCTGGCAGTGCGAGCAATTGCACTCGATAACCGGCTGGGTGAGGTCGAGCTCTACTTCGTACCTGATATTCCTGCAGTGGCAGGCGCCTTCGTATGTTTCCATATGTCTACGATACCACTTCCTTCGACGCATCAAGGATGCGCGTGAGGGCGAGCGCGTATGCCGCTTCGCGGAGCGTGATGCCACGCTCGTGCGCGAAATCAGCGACGTCCCGGTACGCGTCGCGCATCGTCTGGCGAAGCCGGTCCGTGACGCGCTCATGCGTCCAGACCTCGTCAGAGCGGTTCTGGAGCCATTCGAAATAGGAAACCGTCACCCCGCCCGCGTTCGCGAGTACATCAGGCACTACGCCGATCGCACGTGCGGTAAGCAGTGCGTCCGCTTCAGGCGTCACCGGACCGTTCGCAACCTCGAGCACTACGGTTGCCATAACGGAGCCTGCGTTACGCGAGGTTATGGCTTCCTCGAGCGCAGCCGGGATAAGGACGTCGCAGGCGCTCTCGATAACGGCGTCAGCGTTCGCAGGCGTCCCGTACGCAGTCAGGTCATGCACCGACTTCCCGGTCGCCTTCTCGTTTAGGATCGCATCGACGTCGAGGCCGCCTTCGTTCACGAGCGTGCCGTGGCTGTCTGCAAGCGCCACGACCTTCCCGCCATGCTTCTCAACAAGACGCGCTGCCTGCGCGCCTGCGTTCCCTGCGCCCTGCACGGCTACCTCGATACCTTCCATGCTGCGGTGCTGGTCTTCGATAAGCGCCTCGAGCACGTAGATCGCGCCGTCCGCGGTTGCGGTGTCGCGACCGAGGATTCCCCCGTTCTCAAGCGGCTTTCCGGTTATCATCGCCGGCGCGTTGGCGCCCGTGACGGTCTCGTACTCGTCGAGCATCGCGGCCATGATAGCAGGGTTCGTATAGACGTCAGGAGCCGGTACGTCCGTGTCCGGCCCGAGATTATCCGCGAACGCGCGGACGTAGGCGCGCGCGACGCGATCAAGTTCAGATGCAGAATGTTCTTTCGGATTGATCGTAACGCCGCCCTTCGCTCCCCCGAACGGTATATCAACAACTGCACACTTGATAGCCATCATGGCTGCCAATGCTGAGACCTCGTCCTGGTCCGCGTCAGGATGGAAGCGGATCCCTCCCTTGTACGGACCCCTCGCGTTGTTGAACTGCACCCGGTACGCCGGATAGGTTGATGTGCTTCCGTCGTCGCGGGTAATCTCAAGGGTAGCCGTCAGCACCCGGTCAGGCGCCATGAACGTCGCACGTTCTTCCTCGGTTAGCTTCAGAAGATCTGCGGCCTTCTGAACGTTCTCTTTGAAATAGTCGAATGCGGCCATGAGGTAAGGGTTAGTGTACGGAAAGCATACGCCTCTCCCCGAAGGCGTCTATGGGGACAATTACTTCGCTACCGCTACCGCCTCGTCGAACTTAACCGACAAGAGTTTCGAGATGCCGTCCGCACCCATCGTGACGCCGTAGAGGATGTTCGCGCGCGACATGGTCTCGCGGTTGTGCGTGATAACGATGAGCTGCGACTTCGAGGAGAGGCTCTGGATCATGTCGCCGTAGCGTCGGCTGTTCGCCTCGTCGAGCGCCGCATCGGTCTCGTCGAGGATCAGAAACGGCGGCGGGTTCACCTGGCTCATAGCGAAGATGAGTGCGATCGAGGTCAACGCGCGCTCGCCTCCGGAAAGCTGCATGAGTGCCTGCACCCGCTTCTTCGGCAGGTTCACCGCTATCTCGATACCGGGCTTCTGATTCGCCTTCCTCTTCGGAAGCTCCTCCTCGTATTCCTCGTCCTCGTCGTCTGATCCTGGCGCGTTAATCTCTTCGAGCACGAGACGTGCGCCGCCTCCCCCGAACATGAGCCCGAAGAATTCTCCGAAGGAACTGTTCACCTTCTGCAGACCTTCCGCGAAGCTCTTCTGGAGCTCCTGGTCGAGGTCGGCGATAAGCTCCTTGAGGCTCGCCGCGGACTTCGCGAGGTCCTCGAGCTCTGACGCGAGGAACGCCTCGCGCTCGGACGCTTCCTTGTATTCGCTCCTGACGTCCTCGCCTGACCCGCCCGCTTCCTCGACGCGGATCTTGAGGCGCTCCATGGAGCGCTTGCGGTCCTCTTGCACGCGCCGTTCCTCGTTCGGCAGCGTCGACACCGGTTCGTATGAAAGGGCGTTCACGCCCACGAGCGCGATTGCCTCGCGCTTCCCCTGCTCGATATCCTCGGCGAGATAATCGAGCTCTCCCATCTTCGCGGACAGGCGCGAGCGCTCGCTCTCGGTCTTCGCCTTCTCGTCTGCGAGCTCGAGGAGCCTGCGGTTCTGCTCGCGTCCCGTCTCCTCGTGCGCCATGGTCGCCTCGCGCGCCTTCGACAGCATAGTTCGTGCGTCGTCGATGGATTCCGAAAGGGCGTTATCCTTTTCCATGAGCTCGCTGCGCTTGGCCTCGAGCGTATGACTCGCCTGCTCTTCCTCGAGAAGAATGTCATCGTTGCCGGTGCCGTACCGCTCGAAGAATGCCTTGATGGTGGCACGCAAGGTCTGGAGCGCCGCATGGGTCGCTCCCGGTTCTGCTCCCTCAACGGCGAGCACCTGCTTCTCCACCTCATCCCGAAGCATCTTCATGTCGTCGCGCGGGACCTTCACGTACGGATCGCGCGCAACCGCGACGCTTCTGCGCTTCGCTTCGTTCAACGCACCTTCGATGCGGCCGATCTCACGGGCGAGCTCGGAACGCTCGCCGGTTAGCCGGTCGAGCTCGCGCTCTGCCTTACGCACCGCTTCCGAGCGCTTCATGCCCTCGGTATCGGTCGTGACACGCTCCTCGAAGGCCGCGAGCTCGGCCTCGAGGGTCGCCAGGTGCTCGGACACGGTACGCAGGCGCGCCTCGGTCTTCTCCCGCTCGAACGTTATATACGCTTCTTCTATCGCGAAGTACGTCTGGCATGCCGCGCGCAATTCCTTCGCGAGCTCTTCTGCGCGTTCGAGGCGCTCTACCTGCTTCGCGAGGAACCGTATGTGCGGCGCGATCTCACGGCGCAGCGCCTCTACCTGGCCGACGTTCTCTTCCGTTCTCTCGAGCTTCCGTTCCGCTTCCTGCTTCTTGAATTCGAATACCTTGAGACCGAGTGCGTCCTCGAGCATGCTGCGGCGCTCGCGCGGCGCGGCCGTTAGGATGCGGTCCGCCTCTCCCTGAGAGATGATGTGGTGCCCGGTCTCGCCGATGTTCGCCGACGCGAGAAGCTCCTGCACGTCACGGAGGCGCACCTTCGAGCCGTTTATGGCGTACTCGCTCGCGCCGTCGCGGAACACCGCGCGCTCGATCGATACCTCGTCGAACTCGAGCTTCGGGAATATCTTCTTCGTATTATCGAAGACGATGGTAACGGCAGCGCGGTTCGCGCGTGGCGCCATGTTCGAGCCAGACCAGATGAGGTCTTCGCTACGCTTGCCGCGCATCGACTTCATCGACTGCTCGCCGAGCGCGAAACGGAACGCTTCGGCGACATTACTCTTTCCGGATCCGTTCGGTCCGACGACCGATGTCACCGACGACGAGAAATCGAGCACGGTCTTCCGCGCAAAGGACTTGAACCCGGCTATCTCGAGCCTCTTTAGCATTTGAAAATAGTATAACGCATGGAAAAGCCGCCCGGTCCTTTCGGACAGGGCGGCTTGGTTGAAAGAGTGCTCAGGGCGCCTGCACGTGCATGACGAGGAGCAGTCCCGCGCCGATGAAGATCGGCGCCACGAACGAGTGTTCGGGCAGGAAGTGCCCGATGACAGCCGCGAGCACGATGACGAAGAGCGACGCGAAGCCGGCGACGAAGGCGCGCAGCGGGGTGAAATGCCTGCCCGTCTCTGACGGCGGCCAGGTCATGCACCCGAGCACGACGCCGAGTACGAGAGCGGCAGCGCCCAGCAGCAGGAACCTCGTATCGTCGGCATTCTGCTTCCCGATGTAGTACACGAGCACGACAGCCGCCGCGGTTCCTACGAGCTGCAGAATGCCCCTTCTTTCTGTTGCCTGATCCTTATGGTTCACGGGATATCCTTCCCTAAAAAGCAGCCCTCGATGCGGGGACTGCGGCCAGTATCTCTATATATTATGCCGTATCTAGCTGATACGGTCAAGCGCCGCTTGTGCGGCTGCCTGCTCGGCCTCCTGCTTGCTCTTCCCGTCCCCGCGCGCGACCTCCTTGTCCGCGAGGAACACGCCGACCGTGAACTGCTTGTCATGGTCCGGTCCGGTCTCGGACAAGGTCTTGTAGGTGGGTGTCACGCTCTTCTTGTCCTGTGCTACCTCCTGGAACTGGCTCTTCGCGTCCTGCCAGGTGCGGTTCTTCAGTACGTAGTCGATCTTCGGGTAGAGATTCTTCGCTACGAAGCTTTCGGCCGCTTCATACCCCTGATCGAGATAGATGCTCCCGAGTATCGCCTCGAACGCGTTCGCGAGGATGATCTGTCGCGCACGTCCCGTATCCTTCTTCTCTCCCTTGGACAAAAGAAGCATGTCGTTCACGCCGAGGCCTTCAGCGGTCTCAGCGAGCGAGTAGGTATTCACGAGCGCGGCGCGGTACGCCGTGAGATCGCCCTCGGGCTTCCCTGGGAACTTCGTGTAGAGGAAATGCGTAACCGCGAGCTCGAGCACCGCGTCACCAAGGAACTCGAGACGCTCGTTGTGGCTGCCGGGCGCGGTGCGGTGCTCGTTCAGGTACGAGCGATGCGTCAACGCCTCGATAAGGAGATCGAGGTTGTTGAAGCGGACACCGAGCTTCTCTGCATGTGCGAGAAAATCTGACATGGCCGCATTATACCAGAATATTCCGTAATGTGAACCTAGCGTCCTTTATCCAAAAGCTTCTGCACTGCCTCCGTAACGATAGGTAGCATGTCGTCATAGAAATTGAGGTCGAGGATATCCGTAAGACGGAACCAGCGCGCGTCGTCGAGCCCTCCCTTCTTCTCGAGGGTCAGCTCCATGTAGGGCGACTCCGCGAGGTAGTACGAGACATGCTTGCGCATCTTACCCTTCTCCGGATGCGAAGCTATGTACTCGTTCTCGCCGATCTTATCCTTGATGACGGCCGGGAGACCGAGCTCGTCCTTGAGTCCCTCGATCGTACCCTCCTCGACGCCCATGCCCGGCGGAATCTTTCCCTTCGAGAGGGTCCAGTGGCCGAACACATCATGCACCAAGGCGAGATAGTACTGGCCCTCGTGATACGCGTAGACGATGGCACCCCCGAGCTCCTCTACCGGAAGATCCTCGCGCCTCACGCGCTCCTTCTTCCCGGTCTCCTCCTTACCCGGCTCGCCGAGCTCCTTGTAGACGGCACCAAGCACCCCGTTCACGAAGCGGCCTGAGGAATCTCCCCCGAAGACTTTCGCGAGCTCGATCGCTTCGTTGATCGCCACTTTCGCCGGAACCTGGGAACGGTCCGCGAACAGAAGCTCGTAGAGCCCGATGCGCAGGATATTGCGGTCTACCGGCGCGATGCGCTCGAGAGGCCAATCCGGCGCTGCCTTCGTTATGACGAGATCGAGGTCCGCGCGCTTCGCGAGGACGCCCTGGAGGAGAGCTTCCATGAATGGCCGGTCGGTGTCGTCTCCGCCGAACTCCTCCACGTTCCTCTGGAGTGCGGCCGTCGCATCCGTATCGCTACGGTGAGACGTATCCCACTCGAAGAGAGTCTGGAGGACGACGGAACGGGCGAGATGTCGGTTGGCCATGTATGGAAAGAGCGTAGGCACAGTATACAGACAAAAGCACAGGACCCGCCATAGGCAGGTCCTGTGTATATCTTTTCTGAAAGCTTACGCGCCTCCTCCGAAACCGGAACGCGTCGTGGAGCGGCCCTTCGTGCTCTTGTCGAGGATAGATCCCTTCTTCACTTCCTTCTTGGCCTCCTTTGCCTGCGCATCGTTCTTCTGCACTTCAGGAGACGTGTCAGTAACTTCTACCTGGGAGCGCTCGCCGCGACCTTCCTTCTTGCTCTTCTTCACCTTCACGATCGGTGCCGCGATCTGCTTGCCGCGGTACATGCCCGTTGCCTCGTCGAGGCGGTGCGGGAGGCGAAGGTTGCCTGACGCCTTGTCAGTAACAATAGCCCCGTCCACGAGCGCGTGATGGCTGCGGCGGTTCTTGGTATGCGAACTGGTGTGGCGCATTCGTACGGTCATAGTGGGAATACCTTATCATAGGGGCCGTATAAACGGAAGCGCACCCGAGGGCCTTTGTTTAAGGGGCTTCCGGTGGTACTAAGAAGAGGTGCGGAGCCTTTCTTCCAGGAGCCCATCCTGCGATCGGCAGCACAGCAGCCCGCCCTTCGGGGTAAAGGTAAATCGTGTGTAAAGAGCACAACGATGCAGAAGATAGGCGTTTCCATCATCCAGGGCACCGGTAAGGAGGAACTGCTCATTTTACGTTCCCCGTTCCCGCCGCGTCCCACCGACCCGGGGTAGTTTGGTGTTGACTCCCCGGGTGCACGCTAGGCACCATCGTTCTTGAGCGAGACTATCCGCTCGGACGAAATACGAGGGCGCGCCGGCAACTGCCGACGCGCCCTTCCTCTATATATGTATGAACGTGGTGCGGTGCTCTTCGCACGGCCCGTATGCCCGTATCGCCTCTCTGTGCGCTTTCGTACCGTATCCCTTATGAGACGCGAACCCATAGGCTGGATAGAGCGCGTCCGTCTTCAGCATCAGCTGGTCCCTGGTTACCTTCGCCGCGATCGACGCGAGCATGATGGCGGGAATGAGCCCGTCTCCGCCGATGACCGTCTCCTGCCTATATTCGACTGGCGCCTTAAGGGACCCGTCGAGCCACACCTTCCCCTCTTCGGGATTCGGGAGGAGCTTTCGTACGCCGCGATCGAGCGCATGGCGCACGGCGTACGCGATACCCTTCTCGTCTATCATCTTCGCGCTCGACAGACACACGACGGCGCTCACGTTCCCCGCCTTCATCTCCTCTTGAAGTGTCTTAAAAAGCGCCTCCCGTTTCTTCTCGGAGAGCTTCTTCGAATCATTCAGTCCTGGGAAGTGCGCGAGGATATCGTATCCCTCAGTGACCGCAATCACGCCGACCGCGACCGGTCCCGCCAAGGGACCCCGCCCTGCTTCGTCCACGCCGAGCACGCTACGCATATCTGCACACTCCACCTAACACTAAGGGTTCTGCTCCTGTCATGGCATCATTCTACATGCCCAACGTTCCTGTTCAGGGCGGCGCAAACGGATAGATACAGATCAGCCCCGAGCATGCACTCGGGGCTGAGAGGGTTTCAGGCATGGCCTGCGATCGGTTCGACTACGCCGAGCAAGGACATGTGCAGGTGATAGTACGTGCCGACGATTTCCCTATCTATCGCGAAGCAGTGCCGCTCAGAATCTAGCCAGAAGACATCGCATCGCTGACTGCCCTGTCCGCGCTCCTCGAAAAGGCACGTGAGCCGTTTCGAGGACTCGGTGAGCATGGCATTCCAGAAATGAGCGAACAGTGCTGGATCGCCCTCGAGGTAGAGGGCGTACATGGCGCGCGGGTCTATGGTGTCGTCCAGAACGGGTATGGACTGGAGCCTGCGGACAGCGATCTCGAGATCCCCCGGCGACGCGTCGAAGCCGAGCATGCACCCGGCGAACGACACGTGGCGGAGCATCGTGCCGCCGCTCGCGGTGTCGAGCGATCCGGAGTACTGCGCTCTCAATGGCACGACCCGGTCGAGGATATCGATCATCTCTTCCACGCTATAGGTGTCTTTCCGGACATGATACGCGCGGCAATGCTTCCTGAACTCAGGCTCGGTCATCTGGAACCGCGGATACTTCCTCCGGATGCCCGGTGACGCGCATTGCCAGAACACGCGGCACAAGAGATCAATACCTTCGAACAGGCGGGCCTTGAACGCTTCTACCGAGTCCTGAGGACCGGCCGTCGTCGTGATGGCGAGCACGTGAGCCTCCTCTGAAAACCTGGGTGGAACAGTGCGGCGGGATGCCGTCTTTCTAGGAGCATTACATGCTATCCCGTCCCGTCTGTCAAAACCCACCATGCGCCGCACGTTTTGCTATTCTAAGGACATGAGCGGCCGCTATATCCATCTCCATACCCACAGCCACTACAGCTTCCTCGAGGCTCTGCCGAAGGTTCCTGAGCTCGTGAAGGCGGCGAAAGATCAGGGTATGGACGCGCTCGGCCTCACGGACGCCGGGAACATGCACGGCGCCGTGGAGTTCTACCAGAAGGCGCACAAGGCGGGATTGAAGCCAATCTTCGGCGTCGACGCGTACGTAGCCTCGCGCACCCGGACCGACATGAATGACACGAAGCGCTCGCGCCTCGTACTCCTCGCCAAAGACAACGCCGGGTACAAGAACCTGATGAAGCTCGTGACGCGCTCCTTCCTCGAGGGCTTCCTCGACAAGCCGCGCATGGACAAGGAGATCCTCCGCGAGCATGCGGACGGCCTCATCGCCATCATCCCCTCGTTCGCCGGCGACGTCGCGCAGGCGCTCAAGGCGGGAGACCGCAACGGCGCTGCCGCGTCCCTCGCCGAGTACGTGAGCATCTTCGGCGCGGACAATCTCTATCTCGAGATATCGCATCACCCCAAAGTCGAGGGACACCAAGAGCGCATGGAGAGAATCAAGGAGCTCGCGGCTTCAAGCGGCGTGCCGCTCGTTGCACAGCATGACGTGTACTACCTCTCTCCGGAGGATCGCGAGGCGACCGAGGTTATGCGTCGTATCGCGCACGGCAACAAGGGAGATGCCGCACAGGAAGAAGATTTCTCCTTCGTTTCGGAGACTCAGATGCGCGAATGGTTCGCGGACGTGCCTGAGGCAGTAGACGCGTCCGGCGAGATCGCGGATCGCTGTACGGTCTCTATGGAGCTCGGGAGCTGGAACTTCCCGGAAGTGATCCTGCCGGAAGGCGTCACGCATGCGGAGGAGCTACGGAAGAAGACCTACGACGGACTATCGATGCGCGGCATGGAGCGGACCGAAGAGGTCGAGACGCGCATGGAGTACGAGCTCGACGTCATCATCTCGAAGGGTTTCGCGCCGTACTTCCTCGCCGTGTCCGACCTCCTCACTTTCGCCAAGAGCGCGGGCATCATGTCGACGACGCGCGGGTCCGCGGCAGGCTCCCTGGTCTCCTACCTGAACGGCATCACGAACGTCGATCCCCTTTTCTATAAATTGCCGTTCGAGCGATTCCTCAACCCGGAACGCCCGAAGGCGCCGGATATCGACATGGACTTCGCCGACAACCGTCGCGACGAGATGATCGCGTACGCGCGCCAGAAGTATGGCGAGGACAAGGTGGCGCAGATCGGAACCTTCGGAACGCTCATGGCGCGTGCTGCCGTGCGCGACGTATCCCGCGCGCTCGGCCACGCGTACCGCACCGGAGACCGTATCGCGAAATTGATTCCTATGGGAAGCCAGGGATTCCCGATGACGATAAAGCGAGCGCTCGAGCTCGAGCCGGAACTAAAGCAGCTCTACGAGGAAGACGACGATGTGAAGGAGATCATCGACCTCGCGCAACGGATCGAGGGCTGCGTACGCCACACCGGCGTGCATGCAGCGGGCGTGGTTATCGCGCCGACTCCCCTCTGGGAATGGACCCCGGTCCAGTTCGACCCGAAGAATCCGGAGAAGCGCATCACGCAGTTCGACATGCATGCGGTAGAAGATGCAGGACTTCTCAAGTTCGACTTCCTCGGCATCAAGAACCTCGCGATCCTCTCGGACGCGGTGGAGCGCGTGCGGGTCTCGCGCGACGTATGGATCGATATCGAGAACGTGCCCATCGACGATCCGAAGACGTTCGCCATGCTCGCGCGCGGCGAGACGGAAGGCACGTTCCAGCTGAACGGCTCCGGCATGACGCGCTACCTGAAGGAGCTTCAGCCGACTACCATCCATGATATCAACGCGATGGTTGCCTTGTATCGTCCGGGCCCGATGGAAACCATACCGCAGTACATCGAGCGCAAGAAGAACCCGCGCCTCATCTCCTTCCTCGACGAGCGCATGAAGGACTACCTCGACATGTCGTACGGGCTCCTCGTGTACCAGGACGACGTGCTCCTCACGGCGATCACCTTAGGCGGGTACTCCTGGCTCGAGGCCGATACCCTCAGAAAGGCCATGGGAAAGAAGATCCCGGCAGAGATGGAGGCGCAGCGGGAGAAGCTCATGAAAGGTTTCCAGGAATACGGCAAGCTCACGCCCGCGAAGGCCGCGAAGATCTGGACCCTGATCGAGCCGTTCGCTGCCTACGGATTCAATAAGGCGCACGCCGCGTGCTACGGGAAGGTGGCATACCAGACCGCATACATGAAAGCGAACTACCCGGTCGAATACATGGCCGCGCTCCTCACTGCTGACGCGGGCGACACCGAGCAGATCGCGATCCTCGTCGCGGAAGCGGATCGACTCAGCATCCCGGTGCTTCCTCCGGACGTGAACGAATCAGGTGCCGACTTTACCGTTGCCGGCGAGAACAAGGACACCATCCGTTTCGGCCTTACCTCGATCAAGAACTTCGGCGAGGGAATCTCACAGGCACTCATCAGCGAGCGAGAGAAGAACGGCCCGTACGCGTCCCTCTCCGAGTTCCTCTCTCGCATCGAGTCGAGGAACCTGAACAAGAAGTCCCTCGAGAGCCTCATCAAGTCCGGTGCGCTCGATGCGCTCGCAGGTACGAACCGCGCGCATCTGCTCGCGCACATCGAGACCATGCTCACCTTCCATCGCGAGGCGACGGCAGCCCCGTCGCAGGATTCCCTGTTCGCGTTCGCGGCGCCTACCCTGAGCCTCCCTGCAGCAGTCGGGGAAGGCTCGCTCTCGGACAAGCTTCTCTGGGAGAAGGAGCTCCTCGGTATCTACGTGTCGGGGCACCCGCTCGATGCGCATACCGACAAGACCGCGAAGGCAGGGCTTTCGATCGCGGAAATCAAACACGACCCTAAGGCCGGCCTAACGGTTATCCTGCCGGTTCTTGTCGATGAGGTCCGCACGCTCCTTACGAAGAAAGGCGAGAAGATGGCGTTCCTGAAGCTCTCTGACAAATCAGACAGCATCGAGGGTGTCATCTTCCCGAAGACCTTCGCAGAGAAGGCAGAGATCGTTGTCCCGGGCATCTGCCTTCTCGTTAAGGCGAACGTGTCGGGCCGAAACGGCGAGACCTCCCTTTCGATAGAGAACCTGAAGCGGCTGTGATATAAGAATCGAGGAAAGGAGGGCGCCTCATGCCCAAAGAACAGAATCCTGAGACTTCCACAGGCAGGCTCATCCAGAAGCTGCGGGAAGGCCCCAATGTCGAACCGATTCTTATCGCCATTCTCGACGATATCGACAGCCGCCTTGCTTCCCTCGAAGCTGGCAGCAGGCGCCTTCGCCAGCGCACGGTCGGACAGATGAGAGTTGGCTGAACGATCAGCGAAGAATCGAAACGGCGGCTCCCCGGAGCCGCCGTTTCCCTTATATATGCTATCCTCGTACGCATATGGCATCCCTCGAAGATAAGCGTCACACCCTCGCCCATTTACTCGCCGCTAGCGTGCTTGAGCTCTATCCGGACGCGAAGCGCACCATCGGACCGGCCATAGACGACGGCTTCTATTTCGACTTCGAGTTCCCTACCCGCAAGCCAACCGAAAGCGACCTCGAGCGCATCGGGGAGACCATGCGGGACATCCTCCCTACCTGGACCGAGTTCACGCGCTCGGAACTCTCTGCTGAAGACGCGAAGGCTGAGTACAAGGACAATCCCTACAAGCAGGAGCTGATCGACGAGTTCACGAAGGACGGGCAGAAGGTCTCCTTCTACAAATCAGGAACGTACTCAGACCTCTGTCGCGGCGGGCATAGCGACAACCCGGCGCAGGATATCGCCCCTGACTCGTTCGTGCTCTCCCGTATCGCGGGCGCGTACTGGCGCGGGAGCGAAGAGAACACGATGCTCACGCGCATCTACGGTCTCGCGTTCGAGACCAAGGAAGCGCTCGATGCTCATCTCGCTATGCTCGAGGAAGCGAAGAAGCGCGACCATCGCGAGATCGGCGAGCGTCTCGACCTCTTCCATTTCGACGAATCGATCGGCAAGGGTCTCCCTATCTGGCTCCCGAAGGGCAACATCATTAAAGAGGAGCTCGAGGCGTGGGCGAAGGAGACCGAGCGCCAGTGGGACTACGAGCGCGTGACGACGCCGATCATAACGAAGGAGGATCTCTTCTATACGTCCGGTCACCTGCCCCTCTACAAGGACAGCATGTACGCGCCGATCCAGATCGAGGACGCGAACTACTACATAAAGCCGATGAACTGCCCGTTCCATCACCGCGCATTCGCGGCGCGTCCGAAGAGCTACCGCGACCTCCCGGTCCGCTACGCCGAGTACGGCTGGTGCCATCGATATGAGGATTCGGGCAGCCTGTTCGGCCTCATGCGCGTCCGCGGCATGCAGATGAACGATGCGCATATCTACATCCAGAAAGAAGAGGCGGTAGAGGAATTCGTCCGCGTGATCAAGCTCCACGAGTACTACTACAAGGCGCTCGGCATTGAGAACTACGAGATGGAGCTCGCGCTTCGCGACCCCGCCAAGATGGACAAGTACCATGGCGACGAAGAGGACTGGATCGATGCGGAACGCATGACGATCGAAGCTATGGAGAAATCCGGCGTACCCTTCAAGGTAGTAAACGAGGGCGCTGCCTTCTACGGCCCGAAGATGGACTTCCAGATCTACTCCTCGATCGGCAGGTCCTTCACCGCATCGACCAACCAGCTCGACCTCTTCATGGGCAAGCGCTTCGGCCTCGAGTACACCGACAAGGACGGCTCGAAGAAGACGCCCGCGATCATCCATCGCGCGCCGCTCGGCACCCATGAGCGCTTCATCGGCTTCCTGATCGAGCACTTCGCAGGCGCCTTCCCTCTCTGGCTCTCGCCGGTGCAGGTCCGTGTCCTGCCGGTCTCTGAGAAGCATGCGGACTATGCCGCTTCGGTCCGTACCGCGCTCAAGGACGCAGGAGTCCGTGCCGAGGTTGATGCGAACGAATCGCTCGGCAAGCGCATCCGCGCCGCGAAGCAGGAGAAGCTTCCCTACGTCCTCGTTGTCGGCGACAAGGAAGTCGAGTCGAACGAGGTCTCCGTCGAGAGCCGCGATCGAGGACAGGAGGGGGCGGCACCACTTCCTGCATTCGTAGAGCGCGTCACGACCGAGATCAAGGATCGCATGTAGCGATATAGGCACGTGGAAAGGCGCCGATACTATTCGGCGCCTAACTACGATTTGGGTGGCTTACGACCCGAACAGCCTTGCGGCAGGCGGGAAATACACCATACCCATCATGACGACTGCCGTGACAGTCCCCAAAACAAGGATGTAGCCGGATCCGTTCAGGCATTGAGGAATTCTAAGCATACTGAGATCCCTTCGTTCTTGATCCAGCAAGGAACAGCCCTTACCTACTACTCATTCTACGCCTACCCTGCCCAGAGATCGGGACTGAGGTGCATAACGAAAAGACCCCAGCAGTGCCGGGGTCTTTTCTTGTGTCTAGGGAGCTTATCCTGCGACCACGCCGAGGGCGCGCGTAAGCGCCATCTTCACGCCGGTCATGCCAGCTGAGTAGCTGCCATCGACCGCGGTCGTGAGCGAGGTAACGAGGCGCTCCAGGTAGGATGGGTGGCATCCGTTCGTGAGCTCCGCGATGTCAGGATGGCAGGTGGTGCCATCGATGCAGGCGCGGTACGCATCATCAAGCGCGCAGGCTGCGTTCGAGACGAATGCTTCAGTGTCCTCGCCCTGGCGTGCCATGGAGCGAATCATGCCGAAGACGGTATCGCGGTCTCCGTTGAGGAGCGCGGCGATGAAGTCACGGACGTCTGCGTTCATCGGAGCGGCCACAGGGGCTGCTGCCGGAACGTAGCGCGCTGGCGCTGCCGGAGCTTCCTCGCGGACAGACTGCATAACCTCCTCACGAATCGGTGCAGGGGCTGGTGCCTCAGGCACGTGCTTCTGCTCGATCTCGCGAGAGAGTCCCTTAACAATGTCGTCTATGGTGAGGCCTTCGCCTGCTGCGAACGAACGGAATCCGTCATGCGCGCTGTAGCCGGTAGGCTTTGCAGGGGCTGCCGGTGCCGCGTGCGCGCTGTGCGCTGCTGCATGAGCGACAGGCTCGCTATGTCCGTGACCGGTAGGTGCCGGCGGCTCGCTGTTGAGCGCCTGCTTCACGTTGCCGCCGAAGCGCTTGGCGCGTCCGAAGGCGAACGGGACAGCATTGAAGAGGACGAGGTACGCGAGTGCTGCGCTCCAGCCGACAAGCATGATCCAGTAGATCGCGGTTCCCGCAGGACCGAGCTCGAGACCCGTATACGGGACCTCAGAGAGGTACACGAACGAAAGAGGCTCTTCGAGCGGCTGGGTGAACGAGTCGAGGACGACACGTGGCGTGCGGCGACCGCCGCCTCCGCCTCCTCCACCTCCACAGTTAGAGGTACAGGTTGGCGATTCGATAACGACCGTAACCTGACAGTTGCCGTTCGATGGCGCTCCTGGAACGGTTGCGGTGTAGGTCGTGTCCGAAGTCGGATTGACGACGGTTGAGCCGCTCGAAACCGGCGTTACGGAGCCGACGCCATTATCAATGATGATGGATGCGGCATTTGACGTAACCCACGAGAGCGTTACCGCGTCTCCAGAGCGAATACGTGTCTTGTCTGCCGTGAGGCTGACACACATAGGTCCCTGCTGGATCGGCGTGACCGTGACCGTCGTCTGACAGTTAACGGAACCTGTTGCTCCCGTAACGGTCGCTATGTAGGTCGTCGTCTGGGTCGGATTCACGATACGTGATCCTTCGGCGGTCGGCGTAACGATGCCGATGCCGTTATCGATCGAGATCGAGGTTGCGTTCAGGGTCTTCCATGCAAGGTTAACCGGGTCACCAGCATTGATGACGCTCGGGGTACCCGTGAGGAACACACACTGTGCAGGAACCTGGGTCGTTGTGACGACCACGGCAGCCTGACAGTTAACGGAACCCGTTGCACCGGTAACGGTAGCGGTGTAGGTCGTGTTCGTCGTCGGATTAACAACCACAGAACCAGCCTCAACAGGCGTTACAGAGCCAACACCGTTATCGATCAAGATCGAGGTAGCGTTGCGGGTCTGCCACGCGAGGGTAACCGCCTGGCCAGGCGTTATGGTGCCGGGAGTTGCAGTAAGGAATACACACTCAGCGCTCGGCTCCTCAGTTGGAGGAGGGGGCGGAGGAGGTGGAAGAGGAGGGGGTGGTGGTGGTGGAGGGGGCGGTGGTGGTGGCGGAGGGGGCGGTGGTGGTGGCGGAGGGGGCGGTGGTGGTGGTGGTGAGCAGCACGGAGGAAGCACCTGAGCCATGATCCGGTCAGGTGAGGTCATTCCAGTCGCAACCGCGAGCGCCATACCGACCGAGAGGGTCGCAAGCACGGCGAAAAGGCCCACGGCGATCGGGCGCGACTTCACGTAGCTGATCTGCTTGTTGATTGATTCCATAGCTAATATATAACACGTTTAATAATCCTTGTCAAATAGACTCCTCTGCCACAAAGTGGCGTACAAAAAATAGGGGAGGTTTCGGGTGGGCGCTGTTTAGGCGACCCACCCGCTACCCTTAGCGAGACGTCGCGAGACCGAGCATCTGGCGTTCTGCCTGCCTGTCGGCTGCCCAGAACGCGAGGCCCTTCGGACCGCTCAGCGAGTGACCGTCGCTCACGGCTTCGTCGGACCTGTAGTAGCCCCGAGCATGCCATTCACGACCGACCAGCTGATAGTCCTGCTGCCACCGGAAGCCGGCGGCGAAGGAGCTCTCGACCTGACCCTGCTCGGTCCTGTACTTGAGGCACAGGACCAGCAGCTCGTCCGGAGACAAGCGGATCTGGTAGCGACCAGGCGAGTCGAGCGGGATTGCCCCGTCCGCCACCTGTTCCCTGCCGAGCGCGCGATTCACGTCAGTGAGATCGCACGGCCGGCCGATGCAGTTGTCCGGGATCACCTGCCAGCGCGCGTTCGGCGAATCGGGCTCGTAGAGCCGCGACACACGTCGATACGCGAAGCAGGGGTCCGTCTCTTCCTCGTAGCGCGCCCAGACGACGGCGAATTCCCGCGGGTTGCGGACTTCGATATCGACATAGACGCAGACGATGTCGATACGCTCACCCACCGGGTTCGTGCACTTTCCCGCGAGCACAGGCCGGCCCGTTGCCGGGTTGACCCATGCGCACTCGCCGTCTTCGAAGGACCGGGTCATGCCGTTCAGGTCGGTCTGGCCGAGGCCAGGACCGCGAACGATGATGCGGTCCATCTGGAACACGCCGTCGAGATCGCAGTTGAGGGCCAGCGTCCGGAGTTTCTCTGCGAGATTCTCCAGGGTCCAGCCGCCGTGCGGATCCTTGTCCTGGAAGCTTTCCAGGTAGTTGATCGCCGCGGCGCAGGAGCCGTCAGCGAGGCACTTGGCCTCGTTGATCTTGGACCTGCCAGTGGGATCGGTCAGGAGCGCGCGGTCGATGAGATCCGCGAGCTGCCTGGGGTTGTCCAGGCCGTAGTAGTAGCCGGTGTACCGGACCTGCGGCACGAGGGCCGGAGGTTCGATGACAGCAGCGACTGCGGCCTCGAGCTCGGTGGTGGCCACGGCTTCGACCAGAATTTCTTCCGGCAGTTCCGTGGTGGTTGCGTTCGCCGCCGTC
Organism: Patescibacteria group bacterium; assembly: GCA_040384725.1. Lineage (GTDB taxonomy): Bacteria > Patescibacteriota > Minisyncoccia > Phycocordibacterales > Phycocordibacteraceae > C7867-001. Next base: position 25,194 of record JAZKIS010000010.1, read on the forward strand.
GCGCACCCGAGAACGAGCAGCGCGGCGGAGGACATGAGAACGGTTCTCATGGGTATCTATCTCCCCTATTGCGCCGCCCCGTAGGGGGCGACTGTGATTGAAGGAACAGGTGGCCTAGCCTGTCATTGCAGCGACCTATCCGACAGCGAAGCTAGTTCGCGAGCGGATAGCTCTCTACAAGGTCAGCGACGACGATGAAACGCGAGGTCTTCTTCCCGAACGAATCGCACGTTGCGAGCGTGAGCGTGTGGCCTTCCGCGGTAAGCGGGATGGCCGCAGACTCAGCGTCCGCCTCCGCGACCTGCGTCACGGCGTATACGTACGTCATGGTCTCGCTATGCACCATGATCTTGTCTCCCTTCTTGAGGTTCTGGATCTCGTTGAATGCCTTGAATGCCTCGTTGTTCACGATAGGCAGATAGCTCGAGTGCCCGAAGAGGATCGTGTTCCCTGCCTCGCCGAGCTTCGCGGATGTCGGGTAACGGACCGCTCCCGTAAGGAGCGCCTCGTCGAGCACCGCGACGCTCGTCGACTCAGGGTTCTTGATCTCGACATTGATGCCGACCTCAGGAATCTCCACGCGAACCGGATTCTCAGGCGCGCTCAGTATGACTCCCGCAGCGAGCGAGCTGCCCGGGACCGTAACCGCGTCAGCGACCGTCTTCGTTGGAGCCTCCGGCACGATATCGAACGTCGCGAGCGTCGCGAACGATACGAAAAAGACGGCCAGGAAGGTGGCCAGGAAGCTCCACTTCTTAGCATAGGCGCGTCCGAAGGCGCGGATAAGCTGTACGGTCTTGTTAATTGCGGTCATAGGGTCTTGCATATCATTACACTATAGACCCGAATTGTCAAGGCATCCTTGCAGTGTCTTGCCCGTGTCATCTTCTCTTCCTTCAGCATACCTACAGGTACCTGAAGGTATGCTGAAGGTATGAGCCGTCATGCTAAGGAGTACTTGACAGACAATAACCAGTGTGGTAAACAGCATGCATATGGAAACGACAACAATACGGACAACCAGCGGAACCGGCCGCCGCGCTGCGGTGAACGGGCTCGCTATCGTGGGCTTCATCGTGCTCGTTATTATCGGCATGGCGCTTGCGGTATACGCAGCGCGTTTCGTGCCAAAGGCCGTCTCGAACATCGGTTCGGCTGCCGTCTACCTCTCGTCTCAGGTCTTCTCTGACGAGGGCGGCGAGACAGACCTCGTCGTCGTGCCTCCTGCGGAAACCGTACCGTTCGGAGACGATGTCGTCGTCGCAACCACTACCGCAACGACCACAACCACGACTACCGTCACTCCTGGAGCTCCGGTAACGAATCCTCGTCCTGGTACTCAGACCACCGTCGTAACGACCGTAACCGGTACTGCTCCTGCTAACTACTCAGGCCTCCCTGACCTCGTCGTTGAGAACGTAACGACCGGCTACCTAAACTCTGTTGACACAAGCACCTTCCGTTCTTCGAACGAGGTCCCTGATGGCAAGCGCGGTGCGGTCAAGTTCACGGTTGCGAACCGCGGTACCAACATCTCGCAGCGCTTCGACTTCGAAGTCGAGCTCCCGACGAGCCGCAGCTACACCTACAAGTCCAAGTCGCAGCAGACGCTGCGTCCTGGCGAGCGCATCGAGTACGTCCTCGGCTTCGATCAGGCGCGCGAAGGTAACGACCGCACCATCACCATCACAGTTGACGCGGGTCGCGACATCAGCGAGTCCAACGAGAACAATAACGACCGTTCCGTAACTGTCGACATCGAGCGCTAATAGCGCCGTTAAGAAAAGCCCCCGGCACCTGGCCGGGGGCTTTTCTCGTATATGCCTAAACGTCGAGGGTCGCGAGCTTCGCGTTGGATTGGATGAATGCCTTGCGGCTCGGCACGTCGGTACCCATCAGGACGTCGAAGATGCGGTCGGCCTCGACTCCGTCCTCAACCGTAACGCGCTTCAGGATGCGGTTCGCCGGGTCCATCGTGGTCTCCCAGAGCTCGGACGGATTCATCTCGCCGAGACCCTTGTAGCGCTGGATGGTTATCTTGCCGCCCTTCTTCGTCGCGACCTCCTCTTCCGGAGAGCCGTCGGTCTCTTCATCGGTTCCCTGCTCTTCGTCTGCCTCCTCAACGGCAGCGTTCGCATCGTCTCCGAGAAGGCGGAACTTCTCTTCGTCCGAATACGCGTACATCACTTCCTTCCCGCGCTTGATCTTGTACAGCGGCGGCTGAGCGATGTAGATGAACCCGCCGTCGATGATAGGCCGGAAATGGCGGTATAAAAGAGTAAGCAAGAGCGTTCGGATGTGCGCACCGTCCACGTCGGCATCGGTCGCGATGATTATCTTGTGGTAGCGGAGCTTACTAAGGTCGAAGATGTCGCCGATGGCCGTACCCATAGCGACGACGAGGTTCCGGATCTGCTCGCTTGCGAGCATCTTATCGAGACGCGCGCGCTCGATGTTGAGGATCTTTCCGCGAAGCGGAAGGATGGCCTGGGTCCTGCGATCCCGGCCCATCTTGGACGAGCCGCCGGCAGAGTCTCCCTCTACGATGAAGAGCTCGGAATCCTCAGGGCTCTTGCTCTGACAGTCCGCGAGCTTGCCCGGAAGCGTCATGCCTTCGAGCGCTCCCTTGCGCATCACGGAGTCCTTCGCAGCCTTCGCGGCCTTGCGAGCCTTAAGTGCGAGCAGCACCTTGTTCGCGATTGCCTTCCCGTCATCGGGATTCTCCTCGAAGAAGCTCGCGAGCGCCTGGCCGAAGATGGTCGCTACCGCGCCCTGTGCCTCGACCGAACCGAGCTTGCCCTTGGTCTGGCCCTCGAACTGGATCTCCGGCATCTTCACGGACACTACTGCCGTGATGCCTTCGAGCACGTCGTCTCCCGTGAAATTCTCTTCGCTTTCCTTGAGGACGCCTGAGGAACGGGCGTACGAGTTCAAGGTACGCGTGAGCGCGGTCTTGAAACCCGTAACGTGCGTACCGTGCTCCGGATTATAGATATTGTTCGCGAACGCCATCAGGCGCGGCGAGATGTCATCGGCGTACTGGAACGCTACCTCTACCGCGACGTCCCCCTCTGCTGAGTCGACGTAGAACACGTTCTTATGCACGGGTGTCTGGTGCTTGTTATAGAAACCGATGAGAGAGCGGAGACCGCCCTCGAAGTAGAAGGACATGCTCGGGACGTCGATACCGGTCGCGCGCAGGTACACGGAGCCCTCGCTGTCGACGGTCGTCTCCTCGCGCGCGTCGAGCACGGAGATGCGCGTTCCCTTCACGAGATACGCCTGCTGGCGCAGATGGGCGACGATCTTCTCCCAGTTCCAGGCGATGCCGTCCTTGAAGATAGACTCGTCCGGACGGAACATGACGATAGTGCCGTTGTGCGTGGTCTTGCCGATCTGCTTGACCTTCGCCTTCGCCTTGCCGATCTCGTACTCCTGCATGTGCACGGCACCGTCCTTGTGCACGATCACCTTCGTATGCGTCGAAAGCGCGTTCACCACAGACGCACCCACGCCATGGAGACCGCCCGAGACCTTGTATCCCGAATCCTCGCCGCCGAACTTTCCTCCGGCATGGAGCGTCGTCATGATCGTCTCGAGCGCAGACACCTTCGTCTTCGGGTGTATCCCGACCGGGATACCGCGTCCGTTATCAACGACGCGCACGTAGCCGCCCGGAAGGAGCGCTACCTCGATATCGTTCGCGAACCCGCCCATTGCCTCGTCGCGCGAGTTGTCGAAGATCTCCCAGATGAGATGGTGCAAGCCGTCAGGACCGGTCGTACCGATGTACATGCCCGGACGCTTACGCACCGGCTCGAGACCCTCGAGCACGGAGATACTCGAAGCGTCGTATTCTTTCGCCTTTGCAGCCTTAGCGGCCGCAGGTGCGGCCGCTTTCTTCGGTTTTTCCTCCCCGTCCTTTGCCATATGTTCCCTTAAGTATACCACGCGCACGCTATGAAATCTCCCCTTCAAGAGATGCTTATCTGGCCTAGGTACGGCCTACTATCGGCTCCTGGTGATAGTCACGCCCGGCACCCCGTTGTCCCATGCCTCGAGCTTCCGTATCGTAATCGTCACCTCCTTCGCGCGAGCATCTTCAAGGATCTTTCCTGCGATCTCCTCGGCGATCTTCTCGATGAGGTACCGCCGCTTCCCGGACAACGTATCAAGGATGATCTTCTTCAGGTCGTCGTAGTCGATGGTGTCCGCAAGCGCATCGGTGTCTCCGGACTTCTTTGATTCGAATCCGACTTTGAGCGTGACGTCGAAGCTCTGCTCCCTGCTCCACTCATGCTCGTAGTGGCCATGGGTCGCATCGATCGTGAGCGAATCGATATGGAGATAATCCATGAGACTAGCGTACTTCCCACCCTTCCTTCTTGTTCAGGGTATCGGTGACGCGCTCCATAGCTGGATCGAGATCGGTATCAGCGAGGGTTCGTTCCCTAGACTCAAAGACGAGACGGAACGCATACGAGGTACGGCCATCCTTCTCGAAGCGGTCAAAGAGGTCGATGCGTGCGAGATGGTCTCCCGCTTGGGACACGATGGCATTCGCAACTTCGCTCTCTTCCGTTCCTTCAAGCGTCCACACGGCGATGTCGCGGAGCGCGGACGGGTACAGCGAGAACGGCGTGTACGCGTTCATGTGCGCCGAGATCGGCGCGTATTCCTCGCCAAGCTTTTCGAGATTGAGCTTGCCGAGATTGAGCTCCATCATCTGCCCATCGAGCGTGAAGTGTGCAGCGGCCGGGATCTGGAGCAGGTCCTGCTCGAGCGCTGCGACGTTCTCCTTGAGCGCTTCTGCCGCCTGGGCCGGCTTCCCGCCAATAGCGACGACTCCCATGGACAGGAGGAGTGCCTCGCCGTGTTTCGTAAAGACGGTACCCACTTCGAACAGCTTCACGAACGGCGCGGGACCGAGCACCCTCGGAGCGACGCCTGCCGCGCGCGTAAGCGCATCCTTCAGGTTAGCGATGAGAGAGGCACGCAGGTACGGCCGATCAGACTGGAGCGGGTTCGCAAGCTCGATCTCCCCTTCAGAGGCGAAGGACGGCGTGGAGATCTCGCTGAACCCGCGCTCGACGAGGAAGTCACGGACCGCTTCGATGCCGCGGAACCGTTCCTGAGCAGGTACGCCTTCGAGAAGCGCGAGCTCCTTTGACTCGAGCGCGTCGTAGCCCAGGCTTCGTCCCACCTCTTCGGCAAGGTCCTCAGCGATTTCTATATCGTTGCGCTCGAACGGCGCGAGCACGATGAACGTATCCTCTACTTCCGTGTATGAAAATCCGAGTCGATTGAACGCGCCTCGCACGTCGTCCGCGGCAAACGACGCGCCGAGGATCTCGTTGATGCGCGCGAGCGACACGGATGCGGTCCGGGGCTCCGGAGGATTCGGAAACACGTCCGTAACGCCGACGAGCTTCCCTCCCGCGACCTTTAGTATGAGTTCGATCACGTGCGCCATGCCGTAGCCAGCGAGCGCCGGGGACGGCTTGTTCTGGAAACGGCTCGACGCGTCCGTGAAGAGCTTCAGCGCTTGTGCAGTCTTCCTGACCGCGGTGCCGCCGAAACTCGCGGCCTCGATCAGAAGGTCGACAGTCTTTTCGGTAACCGCAGCCTCAATGCTGCCCTTCACGCCTGCGATACCGAGCGGCCTGCCGTCTGCGTTCCCGTCCGCAATCAAGAGCGTGCCCTCAGGAAGCGCATACGTCTCGCCCGTAAGCGTGGTGATGGATTCTTCAGCTTCCGACGCGCGGACCGTAATCGCATATCCGCCCTCGCGCGCCGTTAGCTTCGCGGCATCGAACGCATGCAGCGGCTGCCCGATATCGAGCATCACGTAGTTGGTCGCATCGACCACATTGTTTATCGATCGCTGGCCGACCGCCTCGAGCGCTTCCTTGAGCCAGTCGGGTGACGGCCCCACCTTCACCCCCTCGATGAGCGCGCCGATATAGCGGGCGCATTTCCCGTCCTCGTCGAGCGTAACCAAAACGCGATCGGTCTCAGGGAATGTCGGCAACGTCTCTTTCAGGGGATCATGCGAAAGCGGGAGATCGAGCGCGGCGCTGATTTCCATGGCTACACCTCGGTGCGAGAGCATGTAGGCCGCACGGTCCGGAAGGATGTTCACATCGATAAGGTCTCCCTTCGCCTCCTCGACTTCCGCTACACTAAACGTTAAGGCATCGGCAATAGCCTCAGCAGCTGGAAGCTCCTTCTCGAAATATCCCTGGAGCCACTTCCGTGACGTTTTCATGCTGATAGCCATGCTTAGGTGAGCGATTGGTCGAATCCGTAGACGAACCGGATATCGCCGTTATGGAACGCGCGTACGTCAGGGATGCCGTACTTGATCATGAGAAGACGCTCGATGCCGCCGCCGAACGCGAAGCCCGCCACCTCTTTCGGATCGAGTCCTGCATTCTGTATCACGTCCGGATGGAGCATGCCGGCACCTCCGACTTCGAGCCAGCGTCCTTCCTTGCCCGGTGCTTCGTACCACACGTCCATCTCGACGCCCGGCTCGACGAACGGGAAGAAGCTCGGACGGAAACGGACTTGCACCCCCTCGCCCAGGTACTCGCGATAGAACCGATCGAAAGTGCCCTTCAGATGCGCGAGCGTCACGGAGCCGACAGGCCCCACGGCGAACCCGTCGAGCTGATAGAACTGCGCCTCGTGCGTGCTGTCGGTCGCTTCGTTGCGGAACACCTTACTCGGGATGATCATTCGTCCTTCCGTCTTCCCCTCCTTGGCCATGTCTTCGAGGCAGCGGACCGATACCGAGGTCGTATGCGTCCTCGGAGCCCGTCGCGGCTCCTCGTTCGTCCAGAACGTATCCTGCATATCGCGCGCAGGATGGTCGGCCGGTACCCGAAGCGCGTCAAAGTTGTGCCACTCGTCCTCAAGCTCAGGGCCGTACGCGATACCGAATCCCATGGTCGCGAAGATGCGGGCGATCTCGCGAATGTCAGCGGTCAGTGGGTGCAAGCGGCCAGGGGGCATATAGAATCGAGTATACACGGCGCATCCTAGAAAAAACAGGCGTATTTGCTATACTTCAGCGAACTACGGCCATATATGTCACTCGAGATACTCGCGTATCCGTTCTTATTCCTCGGCCTCTATTTCGAGGTGTTCATGCTCCTGACCTTCCTCTCAGGACCCGCCAAGGAACGGAGGCTCAGGGTGCCGGGACTTAATACTCCGAAGGTGGCTATCATCGTTCCCTGCTGGAACGAGGAGAGCACCATAGACGGCACCGTGCAGTCTCTGCTGGCGCTCGAGTATCCGAAGGAGAAGCTCCAGATCGTCCTCGTTAACGACGGCTCCGTCGACAACACGAAAACGGTGATGGATTCGTATATCGGGAACCCTCAGATAACCGTGATCCATAAGGAAAACGGCGGCAAGCACACCGCCATCAACGCCGGCATAGAGATCGCCGAAGACGCCGAGTTCGTCGGCTGCCTCGATGCCGATTCGTTCGTGGCGCCCGATGCGCTCCGCGAGATGATCTCCTGCTTCGAGGATCCTAAGGTTGCCGCCGCGACCCCTGCCATGTCCGTCTTCCAGCCGAAGAACCTTCTCGAGCAGATGCAGAACACCGAGTACATCGTCGGTATCGCGGCGCGTCATGCCCTCTCTGCCGTGAACGGCATCTATGTGACCCCGGGGCCTTTCTCCTTCTATCGCCGCTCCGTCATCGAAGAGCTCGGGGGCTTCCGCCATGCGCACCAGGCCGAAGACATGGAGATGGCGCTCAGGATCCAGCGCGCCGGCTACGAGATCGAGAACGCGCCGCGATCGAGGGTCTACACCAAGGTGCCGCGCTCGGTGCCGAAGCTCATAAAGCAGCGCACCCGCTGGACCACCGGGTTCCTCCGTAACGTGATGACCGATTACCGCGACCTCGTCGGCAACCCGAAGTACGGCACACTGGGACTCATGGTGCTTCCGCTCGGATTCGTCGCTATCGTAGGCGGCGCGTTCCTGTTTTTGGTCGCACTCGCCTCACTCGCGCTTAATCTCGTGCGTACCTACTCGGTTACCGAGGGCATCCCCCTTTCCTATACGCTTCTCCCGCGCTTCTCGATCGAATGGTTCTACGTCCCGATGACGTTCCTTCTTCTGACGAGCGTGGTCGTCGGGATACTCTCCGTATCGCTCGTACTCATCGGCCGTCGTGTCTCGAACACGCCCGCCAAGGTCATCCTCGGCATCCTCGGCTACACCTTCATCTACGCCTTCATCGCGCCCTTCTGGCTCATGCGCTCCATGTATGATGTGCTCACCGGCAAGCGCCGTGCATGGCGGTAGCATTTATTCCTAGCTTTCTTATCCTATGTCGCTCGCAACCCGTAACGCTCTCCTCGCCCTCGCCATAACCGTCGCTATCATCGGCACGATCGTGGCCGCGATAAACCACCTCGACCGCCAAAGGATCGCCGAGCTCGACGCTATCCAGAGCCAGCTGGCTACCGACACCCTCTCGGTCGAGACCCAGTTCGCGCTCCTTGAGAACGCGCCGTGCGCAGACCTTACGGCAGGCACCGACCTCACGAGCGAGGTCTCCTCGCTCGGGGACAGGCTCGGCATCGCGGAGTCCCGACTCGGCAGTGACAACCCCGAGGTGCTCCGCTTGAAGAAGCAGTACACCCTGCTCCAGATACGCGACTACATCCTCACCCAGAGGATCGCGGACACCTGCGACATCGAGCCTGTTACGGCACTCTACTTCTACTCGAACGAGGCGGGCGCCTGCGAGAGCTGCGACCGCGCGAGCTACGCCCTCTCCTATCTCCGCCAGACGTACCCGCAGCTGCGCGTGTACACCTTCGACTACAACCTCGATCTCGGTGCGCTCAAGACCCTCATCGCGGTTGAGAAGGTCGAGGAACGCTTCCCCGCCTTCGTTATCGAGGGCGAGCGTTCCTACGGCTTCACGGACGTCGAGACCTTCCAGGAACTCTTCCCGGAAGACCTGTTCGCAACCACGACGGCGACGAGCACGAAAGCGAAGAGATAGGACAGGAACGGAGAAAGCCCGCATCACATCGATGCGGGCTTTCTTCTTTGGAGCCGGGAGCCGGGCTTGAACCGGCGACCTACGGTTTACAAAACCGTTGCTCTACCAACTGAGCTATCCCGGCGAACTTCCTGAGTATACGGGGTTACCCAGAATCTATGCAACTCTACGCCTCAGGCTCGGGTTTCCGCCGTGCCGGCTTCCTCGAGGCCGCCCGCGCATTCCTCAGCGCTACCCGCACGCGGTGCGCGCTCGTCTGAAGGATCCCTGGCTTCTCCTCTCCTTCGGTCTCGAGCGGGACGGTTATGCCGCGACGCTCCCGAAGCGCCTTCACGGTACGCGTGAGGAGGCGTTCGGTGGTGCGCACGATACGGAGCACGAAGTGCGCCACGTCGTGCAGCACGCGCTCGAGCACGGTCCCGAGGAGATGCTTCGTAAACGCTCCCCAGTCCACGTGCGTGGCGATGAACGCCGCACGCGATACCTTCGCATCGAGCTTGTTGCGGTATATGCCCGCGACACGAAGCCCTCGACGGCGCTCGAACGCGGTGAGCGCTATGAATCCGCCGAAGAGGATGAGGGAGAGGCCGATGAGAATGAGATACAGCATAGATACGGATGAAGGCCGGATACCCGGCCTTCGATTAGCGAGCCGAGAAGCGCGCGAACTTCGAGATCTCGACGCGCTCGCCGAACTTCTGCGTCGCCTCGTTCAGGAGGTCGCGGATGGTCTTCGACTCGTCACGGATGTAGGACTGCTCGAGAAGCACCTGGTCCTTGAAGTACGAGGCCATCTTGCCCTCGAGGATCTTCTCCTGCATCTCAGCAGGCTTATCCTTCACTTCTTCCTTGAAGATCGACATCGCCGCGTTCTTCGCGTTCTCAGAGATCTCCTCGCTCGTAAGGACGGAAGGATTCGATGCGGCTACGTGCATCGCGATTGCGCGCGCGAGCTCTGCGAACTCAGCGTTCTTCGCAACGAAATCGGTCTCGGACGAGAGGAGGACCATCGCGCCCACGACGCCGTCATGGACGTAAGAGCCGATACTTCCTGCACCGAGGTCGCGATCCGACTTCTTGTCCGCGGCAGCGCCTGAGCGCTTCTTCAGGATAACCTCGGCCTTGTCCATATCTCCCTCGGCCTCTTCGAGCGCCTTGCGGCACTGCATGATAGAGACACCGGTCTTGTCGCGAAGTATCTTGACGGTATCGAGAGAGATTTCCATGAATGTAATGAAGTTACTGCGGTAAGTATGGGAAAGGGCCCATGGCCCTTAGAAACAACTAGCCCTTCAACCCTGCCTCGTAGGCGGTTGCGAGCTCGTTCAAGACGAGCGTGAGCACGTCGCGGGATGCGTCGTTCACCACGATCGGATATGCCGCGTCCTTCAGGTCGCAGTCCGAGCTCATGATGCCGATAACCGGGATGCCGAGCGCGCGGGCCTCGCGGGATGCGTGTGCCTCGTGACGAGTGTCGACGATGACCATCACGTCAGGACGGCGAGCGAGCGAGGTTGCGCCGGAAAGGCGGAGGGTGAGCTTGTCGATCTCGCGATCGATCTTTACGCGCTCGAGCTTGGTGTAGAGCTTCGCGAGCTCGCCGGTCTCGCGCTTCGCGGAGAGATCAGCGAGGCGGTCGATGCGCTTCTTGATCTCCGTGAAGTTCGTGAGCGTGCCGCCGAGCCAGCGTCCGGCGACGAACGGTACGCCGAGGCGCTTCCCTGCCGCCTTAACCGCGTCCTGTGCCTCGCGCTTGCCGCCGACGAGAAGGACGACCTTCCCATCGCGTGCGAGCGCTGCCATTACCTGCTTCGCCTTCGCGAGCTGCTCATCCGTCTTCTTGAGGTCGAAGATCTCGAGGTTCGACTTCGCGCCGAGCACGAACGGGCGCATGGTTGGGTGGCGACGGCTCTTTACCTGTGCGAAATGAGCGCCAGCGCCAAAAAGACGCTCGACGCCGGGGCCGCTCTCGCGGTTCTCTGTTGCTTCAGTCATGATTGGCCTAGGATAACACAGTCTATTCCGGGCATCAATCGCCGTCCTCTGCCGGCCCTACCCCGCCCGCTTCGGCAGCGTTCTGAAGCGCCTCTACCAGAGGGTCGATTCCCCCGAGCATAATCTTGGGCAGGTTGTGCCAGCTCTCCTTGAGGCGATGGTCCGTGACCCTATCCTGAAGGAAATTATAGGTCCGGATCTTCTCCGAACGGTCTCCGGTACCGATCTGACCCGAACGCAGATCCGCATGCTTCTTTGCTTCTTCTTCGTCATGGAGCGCTTCGAGCTTGGCAGAGAGGATCTCGAGCGCCTTGATACGGTTATTGAGCTGCGAGCGCTCGCTCGTCGAGCGGACGTCGATGCCGGTTGGACGATGGATGAGGCGCACGGCGCTCTCCACCTTATTCACGTTCTGGCCGCCAGCACCCCCTGAGCGCGAGAACTCCATATCGATATCCGCCATATCAACCTCGAACTTAGGCTTCGCGCGGATAGGCAGCGCGGCTACAGACGCCGTTGACGTATGGATTCGTCCCGACTTCTCGGTTATAGGCACCCGCTGTACGCGATGCACGCCGGTCTCGTAGCGAAGCGCGTCATAGGCCGCTACGCCATCTATCTCGAGCGTAAGCTCGTCGATGACGCGCAATCTCCATCGCTTCCCTTCGGCATACTTCTGATACATCTCCTTGAGCTCCTGTGCGAACAAGGTGGCCTCGTCTCCTCCGGCTCCGGCCCTGAACTCGAGCACGATAGCCTTAGGGCGCACTGCCTCTTCCCTATCCTTGTCGAGGATGCGCTCGATCTCTTCCATGATCTCCTTCTGCCGGCTCTCGATGCGCTCCAGGTCCTCAGCAAGCATCTCAAGGAGCACCGCATCGTCTCCGGCGGCTTCGGTTGAGTCCGCGCGCTCCCGTTCGAGACGCTCGAACTCCTCCGCGAGATACGCGGTCTGATGGTTCTGCTTAAATTCTGAGGAATATTCCATAGGGTTGATGATAACGCACGAGCGCCCCGCCAATGCTGGCGGGGCGCTCGGTACGGGTCGTTACTTGCCTGCTTTCGCGGACGCAGCGCGCTGCTTGAAGCGCTCGACGCGGCCGGTCTTGTCGAGGGAACGGTCCTCGCCGGTGTAGAACGGGTGGGACTTCGAAGAGATCTCGATGACGTACTTCGGGTACTCCTTGCCCTCGAAGGTACCGGTCTCCGACGTACGGATGGTTGATCCGACGAGGAACTGGGCACCGGACGACATATCCTCAAAGAGGACCTGGCGGTAATCGGCTGGGTGGATGTCTTTCTTCATTGCTTTGAAACTATACCAGAGCCTCTGAAAGCGAGCAACTGCCGCTTCTGAGGCAGTTGCTCGCTCCTCAAAGCACTTCTTAGAACTCCTGGAAGCTCGGGATGACGTTCACCGTTACTGACCTGCTCTGAGTCCCGCACGTAAGCGTATAGGTGCTTTGCGTGTTTATGACCTCCGTTTCAAAGCCCGCGGCGCTACACTCTAGCGGCGCAGATACTGGCGAGGTCCAGGACACGCCAGGACCGCTCACAGAACACGTAGCATTCTGTCCGTTCACGCCCGAGGCACTCCAGCGAATCTCGGAAGATTGACCTGCGCGTACGCGGTTCGGTACTGCGGTGATAGAGAGCGAAGCGGTTCCGCTCAAGCACCAATTGACCGCTACCGTCACTGCCGGACAATACGAGACGGCAGTACTCGAGGTGTCGACATTCATCGAATAGGATCCGGCTGTTGGGAACGTGCGCGTCACCGTAGCGCCCGTGCCATGGCTCCCGCCATCGGACGCCGTCCAGGCATACGGACCTGACGCGCCTCCGGAAGGATTCGCGCTGTACGTGACACTCTGTCCTGGCGCGAGAGTCGTGCTGCTGACGCTACAGGACAGCGATGGGCCCGCACTCACGTTCACGGTTGTCACAGGACCGCAGTTGTTCAAGTAGTTCGACTCGCTTGTGATCGCGACCCAGCTCTCGCTGAAGTTGGCACAGGCGCGGACCGAATAGCTGCCTGAGCTCGGGAAGGTATAGGACGCGGAACCCGTACCTGAAGCGCCGCTCGAGAGTCCTGAGACATAGGCGCTTTGTACCAAGCCGCCATTGCTGGTCACCTCGAATAAAACGGGGAACGAGCCGGAGGTCGCGAGGCCGATGTTCGTTGCGACCGCAGAGAGCGAGGTCGGGACCCCGGCGACAGCGCTGCCCGCTGATACGGTGCCCGGGACGATAAGGTCGGGCAGAAGCCCCGGGTAGACTGTGAGCAGATCGGAATCGGTAGCCGAGCCTCCCGCGCCCGTACAGGTCACGGTGTATGTCGTGTTTTGAGTTGCGGTCACCACGATGCTGCCGGATGTCGTTCCTCCTGTAGAGAAATTCGTACCGGTGCATGACGTCGCGTTCGTCGAGCCCCAGGTGAGCGTGGACGATCCTCCGGAGAGTACGTACGCTGGCAGAAGCACGACGGTTGCGGTCGGAGGGACCGGATCTTGCTGGACGTAGAGGTACTGCCATCCGCTGCAGTTATTCGTATAGCTAGATTCAGTAGCCGGATTGCTCCAGGTCCTGACGCCCTTGCTTGTCGTAACGCTCGTGTTCGCGCAGACGCGATACATATACTCGGTAACGCCCGATACCGCTGGCGGCGTATAGCTTGCGGACACCTGGCTTGTCGCGCCTGTCGCAAGCGAAGAGAGCGCCGTTGCCGAGAGGGTTTGATTAACGCCGAAGCAGCTCTGGTCGCACACCTGGATGGTGTTCGGGAACGATCCTGCGGCAGAGCTTCCCTGGTTGAACGCGGCTCCGTAGAGCGTCATCGCTTCCTGCGACCTTCCCGTCCGGGCACCGCCCACCTGCCCGACGAGATCAGGAGGGGTCGGAGCTGTTACCGACACGGTTGCGGTGTCCGTGATCGGGCTCCCGCTTATGTCCGTACAGGTGAGCGTATAGGTAGTCGTCTGCTGCGGTGCCACGTTGATAGCGTTTGCCGTATTCGGGGTGATGACGCCCACCCCGTTATTTATCGAGCAGGAGGTAACGCGATCGCTCGTCGCGGTGAGCGTTGACGAAGATCCCTGAGAGATCGATTGCGGATTGGCACTGAGATCTGCCGTTGGGGTTGGAGTACCGCCTCCGCCTCCTCCACCGCCTCCGCCTTCGCCACCCCCGCAATCACCGGCTGTCTGCACCACCTCTCCTATTCCCGATATGCACCCATTAGTACCGCTAGTAACTCCCGGAGTATGAGTGTTATGGCACACGATATCGTACTCGTAGCCGCACTGCGCTTTTGACGCAGGAACCGAGAAGACAAGGAACGCAACGACGAGCGAGAGCGCGATTAACGCTACCGGGAGGAGTCTTGTGAGGCTAAGGCGGATGGGCATAGCAATGAGGTTATGGGGATGCGCTTAAGTATGCCCCATTCTCATGAGCATCGTACTCCTTTATGCACACGTAAAACCTAGAACTCCTGGAAATTCGGTATCACGTTCACCGTTGCGGTCTTCGGCTGGGCGTTGTCGCACGTGAGCGTATAGGTGCTCTGGGTGCTGATCGTTACCGTTGCAGATCCCGAGGCGCTGCACACCGGAACGGCGGAGACGGCTGACGACCAGGAGATTCCCGGTCCTGTTACGGTGCAGTCTGCATTCTGGCCGTTCACGCCGGTTGCGCTCCACGTGACTGAAGAGGTCTGCCCGGTACGGACGCGCGCAGGCGTCGCGGTTATCGTGAGCGTCGGCGTACCTCCCGTGCACCACCCCGCTCCCACCGTTACGAGCGGGCACTGCGCAGGGGTTGCGGCATTCGTCGCCGTTACCTGCATGCCGTAGCTGCCGGTATCCGTGAAGGTGCGGGTCGCCGTGCTTTCAGAACCGAAGCCCGTCGCGCCGTCTGAACCGAGCCAGCCGTATGGCCATGTCGCGGCTGCTACAGGGCTTGCGGTATAAGTCACGCTCCCTCCGACGACCGCTGACTGCGTGTTGACGGAGCAGGAGACGCTCGAGCCCACCGGTGCTTCGCTTACTGATACGTCGGTCCACGGACCACAGTTGTTGCCTTCGTTCGATTCTGCAACGACGCCCGACCAGTCCGCACACAAGCGAACGCTATAGGTGCCCGCCGTCTGGAACGTGTAGCTGAAGCTTGTCGGAGCCGATCCGCTCGGAGGAATCGTCGAGACTGAAGGCGATGCCGTCGTTGACTGCTTCGACACGGGCGCGGTGAGCTGGAAGTAGCCCGTACTCGCTCCTGCTGCGGCTCCGCCGATATTCGTGATTGTGGCGGAGAGGGTCCTCGTCTGTCCTCGGGAGGCGGTGTTCGGCGTTATGGCGCCTGCCGTAAGGTCCGGCGCGGGCGTGCCGACGGTCAGATACTGCCAGCCGCTGCAGTTGTTCGCATAGTTGCTCTCGGTATGCACGTTCACCCAGCTCGTATTGTTGTTCGCGCACACCCGATAGAACTGCTGGCCCTGGGTCGATGGCGTGTAGGAAGCGGACACCTCTTGCCAGCCGCCGGACGCGAGCGAGCTCGCTGCGGTCGCCGCTATCGTCTGATTGACCGTCGTGCAGTTCGTGTCGCAGATCTGGATAAGGTTCGGGAAGTATCCGGCAGCACCGGCGCCTTCGTTCGCCACGCCGCCGTAGAGCGTAACCGGCTGGTTCGTGTTCGTCGCTGCGGCACCTCCCACCTGACCGACGAGGTCCGGGACCTGCGTGACCGTTACCGAAGCGGAGTCCGCATCGCTTGATCCGGTCGAGCCGGTGGCCGAACACTGATAAATATCGGTCATGTATGGCGCTTGGTTTGCCGAATGGTCCCAATATCCATTCTTGCAGAGCGCGCCGCTCTGGGTACAGCTCGTGCCTGACGGGTTTCCTGGACTACAGGTTGTCATAGCTCCGTACGGAAGGTTCGGATGATTGTTCCCATACTGCTGACATACGCTGCTGTTTACATTGGAACAGGCGAGGTCACTCGTATCGGTCTCCTTATACCTCCAGGTGCCTGAGACCACGGGCGTGCCGTTATTACATATGAGCGAATACGACGTCGTGTCTGTCGGATTCACGGTCGTACTGCCTGACATCTGGTTAGCCCAGTTGAAGCCGCTCGACGTACACGTCGTAGCACCGGTGACATTCCAGGAGAGAGTCGCGGCACCGCCAGAAGAGACCGTACCTGGATTCGAGGTGAGGGTTACCGATACGTCGCGCACCGTGACCGAAGCTGACGCCGTTGCCGATTGTGTCTGGCTCTGGCAGGTGTAGGTCGTCCTTGTGGTACGGCAGAAACCGGCGTCTGGATCGCGCAGGGTCGTGGTGCACGTAGCGTTCACCGTCGCACACCCTGTTCCTTCCTGTGCAGGACACGCACCTGACTGCGTGAGACCTGCCGTACAGGAGCCGCTGACATTGGTAGCTGTCGGGCCAGAGGTTCTTGCCCACAGCAGACTCTGCTTGGTACATACGACCGAATACGACGTATCGTCCGCGGGCGTTACGGTAACCGAGCCTGAGGTTGCCCCGCCCGTACTGAACCCTGTACCGGTACATGTCGTGGCGTCACTCGAAGACCAGGTGAGGGTGACGCTCTCCCCTTGTCTCAGGTCGGTGCTGCTAGCCGTAAGCGTCGCTGCGGGCGCAGCGTTTACATGCGTAACAATAAGAAAGGCGATGACTACCGCTATCGCTGTGGAGGCAGTGATTTTTGCAAGAAAAGTAGTGCGAGTCATGGTAGTACGGTTATGAGTGGTGCAGGGCGTGATTCTGAAGACATACATCAAGTATATGCCCCAGCGCTTCTCGGCTTACGCGTCGTGGGGATTAGTTCGCATTCAGGAAATCGATATCCTTCTGGAAGGCCGCGGCTTTCGCCATCACGCTGTTGCCGTATCCCTGGCCGCTCGTTGCCCAGTTCCCTCCTGCGTAATACTTCGCGGCTGCCGTGTGCTCGGCGATATAGGATCCGCCGGCAGCTCCCCCGTCCGAGAGGTAGAGGCCGGTCGCGGTGATGGCATGGAGCGCATTCCACGGATCTGCCGCTCCTACGCCAAGCGCGGACTTGATACGGCCCTCGTACATCTCCCAGGTAGACGGTATGAACTGGGTCGGGCCCATAGCGCCTCCGTACCCGCCAGGAAGCGGGCATGAGATAGGCGTATTCAAGGGATCGCGTCCCGCAGCCTTCATGAGACGCGCGAACGGTACCGTATCGCGCGGCGCCTTCATGGTGCCCGGGAACGGCGTACCGGTGTTCTTGCCCTTGCCGTCTCCGGTCTCGAGGCTCGTTATGAGGCACTGCCCCACGTTCTTTCCGAGGTCCGATTCCTGCGACAGGATCGCGAGGATCATGGCCGGGCGCACGCCCGTTATCCTCGACGCAGTCTTCGCGTATTCAACCGCCTGGCCGAACTGGATGCCCGACGTATCACGTAGCGGGAAGAGCTTCGCGCGAATCTGCGCGGCCGTAGACTCCTGCGATGTCTTCAATTGCCGGTACTGGCTCTCCTGTCCCTTGGTCTCGGCGAGGAGCTTCCTCTTCTCCGCTTCCTTGGCCTGCACTTTCTGCTGGTCGAGAATCAGGGCGGAACGGAGGATCTCCTGATCAGTCCGCTGGTCCTCGAGCCCCGTCTTCTCGATTTCAGTGGCAAGACGCGTATCGCGCAGCTCCTCGAACGACACGCGCATCGCCTGCTTGATCGACGCGAACGTATCGAGATCCCCGAACACGTCGGACAGGTCTCCGGTTGAGAGCACGGCTTCGACGATGGAGACGTCATCTATGGCGTCGGTCTGGCGCAGGATCTGCGCAAGGGACTCCTGCTCGCGGGTCATCTTCTCCGAAAGCGTGCCGATGGTGCGGCTATGGATGGTGATGCCAGCGGACAAGGCCTTGATCTCGGTCTCGGTGGTGCGGACCTGGAGCTTCGCTTTCTTGATCTCCCCATCAAGGATCGCGATGTCGCGCTGGAGGGACGCGCCCTCGGCCGACAAGGCATTGATGGTCGCCTGGGTCTTCTGCATCTCGCGCTCGAGGTCAGCGAGCTGCCGCTCGAGCTGCGCGCGCTCTTCGCCGGATAGCTCCTGCGCGATGATTGCTACAGGGGCAACGAAGAGCACCGCGAACAAAGAAAGGACGAATATGAGGCGCTTCATGACAAGGGTTCAGTATACCAGAAGACGAAACGAGACCGCCTGCACTTACATGCAGGCGGTCTCGTTAAGAAATGCGTTATGCGGCCTCTTCTTCGTCGTCCTTGCCCTTCTTCTCAACCTCGATGGCGTCCATGTCAGGCGCTGCGGAGTCTTCCTCCTTCTCCTCTTCAACCGCCTGCGCGAGCGCGACGATCTCGTCCTCAGGGGTGAGGATCTCGACGCCACTCGGTGCCGTGAGGTCAGAGACGCGGATCTGGTCGCCGTCTGCGGCAAGCGATGAGATATCAACCTCGATCTCAGACGGGAGCTTGCTTGGATCAGACTCGATCTCCACTTCGTGAAGCACCTTCACGAGGTTCGAGCCGGTCTTAACCGCCATGGATTCGCCGACAAACGAGAGCGGTACGGATACCGTAACCTTCGCACCCTTCTGCACCGCGTAGAAGTCTGCGTGGCGCGGGATATGAGTGACCGGATCGCGATCAAGGTCGTGAATGAGGACCTGCATCGGCTTCTCGAGACCCTCGAGAGTGATGAGCGCGGACTCGCCGCCATGGCGAAGGAGCGCCTCGAACTCCTGGCGAGGAACGGTTATGGAAATAGCCTCCTGCTTGGGTCCGTAGACAACCGCCGGGAGAGCGCCGTCCTTAGCGAGCTTCAAAGAGCTCTTGCCGAGGATGGTGCGGGGGGAAACGCTTAAGGTGTGCTGCATAGTGCAGGGAGTATGCCTGAAAAGGCGTCGTTCCGCAACCTAGCGGACGGCAGCGGCAACCTTCTCGAGACGCGCGAGGAAGGCATCACGGGCTGCGGGCACGTTCTCGTCCTCCCCTTTCCAGACCATGAGCGCCTCTTCCTGGAGCGCGCGCGCATAGCTGAAGGTAAGGGGCCACGGTGCCTTTCGTTCACGGGCGAGCTTCGTTATGGCTGCGAGGTTCGCGGTTGCCTGGTCCGGGGTCTGTCCGCCGGAAAGGAAGACGATACCCGCCACCTCGCGAGGCACGGTCTCCATGAGCGCGCCGAGCGTGTCTTCTGCAACTTCTTCAGGCGTGTCTTCCCGTCCGCTCTTATTCCCCGAGACCGCCATGGAGGTCTTTATGATGATGCCGGAGAGGTCCGCGCACTGCTCGTTCAGCGTATCGAAGAGCACGCGCATCGCGGATTCGATAACCGCGCGCGCGCGGAGCCTGCTGTGTGCGCCGTCCAGGAGCACCTCAGGCTCAAGCATCGGCACCATGCCCGCTTTCTGCACCTCGCAGGCATAGGTCGCGAGCCGCTTCGCGTTCTCGACGAGCGCTCTTGCTGTCGGGAGACGGTCTCCCTCTATGGTTATGGCCGCGCGCCACTTCGTGAATCCGGTACCGTATGTCGCGTGAAAGTCGGTAAGGCGCTCCGGCAGGCCGAGCAGTCCTTTCGTTATGTTCTCGTTCGAGCTCTCTGCAAGCGGCTCGAGACCCTGATCGACCTTGATGCCTGGGAGTATCCCCTTGTCGCTCAGGAGCTTCGGAAACGGCACACCGTTATCTCCCTTCTGCGAGAGCGTCTCTTCATGGAGGATTACGCCCGTTAGATAGTGCTCTATGCCCGGCGTCGCGAGGAGCATGTCGCGGAATTTCCTACGCATCTCAGGACCGGTCTCGATCCCGAAGGCTACGAGGCGCTTCTCGTCCGCGCTCTTCTCGCTCTCGTCAGCGGCAAGGATTCCCTTGCCTGGAGCGACCAGGGCTCGCGCACTATCTGAAAGGTTCATCATGAAAAAAGTGTAGCATGCGCGTTCTCGTGGGGTAGAATATTCCTATGAACATCGTCTTCGACGAAGAACAGCAGCTCGTGCGGGTACGGCAGACCAAGGTATCCGGCCTCTACGGTCTCATTATCCGTTGGGGATTCGCGAAAGACCAGAGAAGCGCAGGCATGGTGCTCGCCATCGCGGCCGGATGCATGATCTTGCTTGCTCTAGGCATTGTGGTATTTGCTCCCGGGAACGGGGGTGACATCTCACAGCAGGAATACCTGCGCAACGGAAACATAACCGCTCCGCCTCAGCCATGAATCGCGGATTCACCCTGATCGAGCTCCTCGTGGTTATCGCCATCATTGGCATGCTCTCGTCGGTGGTGCTGGTGTCGCTCAGTACCGCGCGAGCGCGAGCGCGCGATGCAGAAGTAAGGATGGAGCTCGCACAGATCCGCACCGCCATACAGCTCTACTACACCCAAAACGGCTCCATGCCTCCGAACATTTACCCGACTAACTACTGCAGCAACCAGGCAAACTTCCTTCAGTCTCTGGTGACCGCCGGATACCTTCCCGCCAATATCACGGCTCCGAACAACTCGACTAACCCTTACTGCTATTACGATTACGGCTCTGGAGGCCTTCCGGGAGCCATTATCGTAGGCTGGCTCGAAGCGGCCACGCCGCCTTCTACTGCAGGATTCAGGGGGACGTGCCGGCCATGGACAGCAGGCGCGAACTGGTGCGACCAGGCCATCAACGGGTACTACTGTCTCTGCTCTACGTACTAGCGTACATGCTAAACTCTATGCCATGAGCATAGATTTCCTCGCCATAGGCGACATCGTTACTGAACCGTTTATCCGCCTTACGGACGCCCACGTCGAGAACCTGAAAGATTCAGACGCAAAGCAGCTGTGCATGCGCTTCGGGGACAAGATCCCCTACGAATACGCAGTGCTCGCAGTTGCCGTTGGGAATGCGAGCAACGCCGCGGTTGCGGCGTCGAGACTCGGCCTTTCCTCGTCGCTGCGCGCGTATGTCGGCGACGACCGCTATGGCCCTGAGTGCATCGCGAAGCTCGTTGAGGAGAAGGTAGACACATCTCTCATGGTTACCGAGCCCGGCAAGGCCACGAACTACCATTACGTGCTCTGGTACGGCAGCGAGCGCACCATCCTCGTGAAGCACGAAGAGTTCGCGTACACCGTGCCCGAGCTTTCGGAAAGCCCTAAGTGGCTCTACCTTTCCTCGCTCTCAGAGAACTCCCTTCCGTATCACGAAGCGATCCTCGAGCTTCTTAAAAAGCACCCCGATACGAAACTCGCCTTCCAGCCGGGCACGTTCCAGATGAAGCTCGGCAAGGAAGCCTTGAAAGGTCTCTACGAGCGGAGCACGCTCTTCTTTTGCAATAAGGAGGAAGCGCAGCGCATCCTCGATCTTCCTGAAGAGCATGACCTGGGTATCCTTCTCGAGAAGTTCGCCGCACTCGGCCCTAAGATCGTCGTGATCACGGACGGCCGCGAGGGCGCGTACGCGTACGACGGTGCACGGAAGATGCACGTACCGATGTATCCGGATTCACGGGAGCCGTTCGAGCGCACCGGCGCCGGCGATTCGTTCGCCTCTACGGTTACCGCAGCGCTCTCCCTCGGGAAGCCGCTCGAGGAAGCGCTTCTCTGGGGACCGATCAACTCCATGGCCGTGGTGCAGGAAGTCGGCGCACAGAAGGGGCTCCTGACGCTCGCACAGCTTGAGGACTATCTTAAGAAAGCCCCTCCCGAATACGCCATTACGGACCTTCCGTAACGAAAAGCCCGCATCCTAGGATGCGGGCTTTTCTGCTGCCGACTCTTCCTTATGTTTCCCTTTCTCGAAGTCCGCATCCGCTGCAAAAGGGTTAAAAGGCGGCTCGTTATAGGCTGCGTTGGTTGAATTAATCGCGTCGACGATCAAGGCGATCGCCCCTGCGGCGAGCAGTACGATAAGTGCGATCGCCGCATACGACGTTAACGTCTTCCCCTTCATATGAGTACTAGTATATACCGAGTGACTTTCGTACGGCAGCACTTATTCCCTGTGCGGAAAGCCCGTAATGCTTAAGGAGTTCCTCTGGTTCTCCCGACTGCCCGAATACGTCCCGCATGCCGAGCCTGGTTACCGGAACCGGGTACCGTTCGCCGAGGAACTCGGCGATCGCGCTCCCGAAACCGCCGGCTGCCTGATGCTCTTCTATGGTAAGGACGCGGCCTGCGCGTCGTGCGGCCTCTTCCACCTTCTCTTCGTCGAGCGGCTTAACCGAAGGCACGTGCAGGACCGTAACCTCAATGCCGTCGACAGCGAGCATGCGCGCGGCGAGCAATGCCTCGTACGAAAGGGCGCCCGTCGCCATGAGGGCGACCCGAGGCTTCGCGCTCTCCCAGAGCACGAGCGCCTTCCCGATCTCGAACGGGGTGTCGGTGGTCGTGAAGACCGGTGTCGGCGCACGGCCGAAGCGAAGGTAGGTCGGCGTCTTCGCCGTTGCCGCCGCCATGGTCGCTTTCCTCGCCTCTTCCGCGTCTCCCGGAACAATCACGTTCATGCCTGGAAGCATGCGCATCATCCCGACGTCCTCGAGCATCTGATGCGTCGCGCCGTCAGGGCCTACCGACACTCCCGCATGCATGCCGCACACCACTACCGGCTGCTGGTTGAGCGCTATGGTAGTGCGGATCTGCTCGTAGTTTCGCCCGGGACTGAACGCGGCATACGAAGCGATGAACGGACGCTTGCCCACCGCTGCCATGCCCGCCGCTGCCGTCGCCATGTTCTGCTCCGCAACCCCCACCTCGATGAACCGCTCCGGGAACTCCTTCTCGAACCATTCGGCGCGCGTACTCTCCTTGAGATCAGCGCACAACACCACGACGTTCGGGTCATTCCTCCCGGCCTCAACCGCGCCGAGACCGAAGCCGTCGCGCGTCGCCTTCTTCTCAATGTCCTTCGAGAAGATAGCGTCATTCAGCTGTGCGTTCTTGTTAAGCATATTCGTTCGGTACCCTTCCGGCCCCGTTCCGGAGCTCTTTCATGAAGCGGGCGGCCTCTTCCTTCGTAGGCGGCTTGCCGTGCCATTTGTAATCATATTCGATCTCAGGCACGCCCTTCCCGGGAATCGTATGAGCGATGATGAGGGTCGGCTTCTCGGGGATCGCTTTCGCATGATCTACCGCGTCGACGAAGGCTTCTATATTATGCCCGTCCACCTCCATGACGTGCCAGCCGAACGCTTCGTACTTTTCCTTAAGAGAGTTGAGCGGCATCACATCCTCGGTCATGCCATCTATCTGGATGTTGTTCCGATCCATAACGGCCGTGAGGTTCCCGAGCTCGTATTTGTTCGCGAACATAATCGCTTCCCACGTATTTCCTTCCTGCTGCTCGCCGTCCGACATCATCACGTAGGTACGGTTCTTCTTCCCGTCCATCTTAAGGGCGAGCGCTATGCCCGCCGCTTGCGAGAGCCCGCTCCCTAAAGGGCCTGAGGTTGTCTCGAGTCCGGGAAGGCGGTCCCGTTCCGGGTGCCCCTGAAGTCGTGAGCCGAACTTACGGAGCGTGAGGCATTCCTCTACGGGGAAATACCCTGCGTGCGCCATAGCCGAATACCGGACCGGCACGGTATGCCCGTTACTCAGAATCAATCGGTCCCGGTCTTCCCAATCCGGGTTCTTAGGATCGTGCTTCAGTATATGGAAGTAGAACGCAGCGAAGAGGTCGGCCATGCCGAGCGGCCCTGCGGTGTGTCCGCTTCCGGCCTGCACCAGCATGTCGAGTATCGTCTCACGGATCGCCTCCGCGTGCGTCTCGATCTTCTTGATCTCGGTGTCAGTGAGCGCCATTACGCTAACGATACCATGATGCTCTACCACGTTACGAATGCTTACCGTGCAGAAGTCGTATCAAGGGGCCCCGCAATCGGAGGGACCTCTGACGGGTTCGCTGCAGGAGGTCCTTTCGGCCAGAGAACGATCGTAAGGAGCACACAAAAGACCGCTATGCCGATGAGCACGTACTCCGCCTGCTTATCCGTCGTGACGATCTTCGTGGAAAGCACGAGTCTCACTAGAAAAGGCTTCTTGGTAATTGCCGGGCGAGCAATGATGTCTGGCTCTTCGTCGAATGAGATGGTTGCCATAGGTGCTATAAGGGTGATACTTCGATTATCTGATTTGAATACGAGCCGCCGAAGGCCGTACACCACGGCTGGCTCGCATTGAAATAGAGCCTGTGGTTACGTATGCCACATCGGTACCGATTATTGGGATCCTCGAGCTGTCCCGTCAGGTCATACTGCGCTACGTTCGTATCCCTCCCCACATTGCCATACGTATATGAGTAGCAGTTATCGCCCCACGGCGGACATGCCGTGTTCACAGGGTCAACCGGGACCTGGGACATATAGGGTGCGAGCGCGGTCCTGAATATAGCCCATGAGGCAGCATCATAGCTGTAGCGGTAACCGTTGCAGTCCCAACCGCAGTTCGAGGGCGGATAGTATCCGTAATCGAGAAAGTAGAGCTCAAGGGCCACGCGTATCTGTCCGAGCTGTGCCATGCGCGTCGCATCCCTCGATTTGATGCGGGCGCTGTTGAGTGAAGAGAGCACGACCGACGAGAGCATACCGATGATCGCGATCACGACGAGGAGCTCGATGAGGGTAAAGCCGCGCTGTGTGCCTTTCTGTTTATTACCCATAAATGCCGTGCCGCTGCGTAAGTTCATCGAACTCACGATAGCGAGCGGCAATATCTGGCGCTTTCCAGAGCGCAGACCCAACCACGAGACGCTTCACGCCGGCCTCAAGGAGCTTCGGCGCGTTCTCAAGCGTCACGCCTCCGTCCACCTGTATCTCTATGGTCGGATAGCGTTTCTTGAACATCGCGATCTTCGCGAAGACCCGTACGTCGAACGGTTCTCCCTGGTGCCCGATCTTCCTGATGCCCATGAACTGCACGTAGTCGATCTTCTTCAGGTGCGGTTCGATGAGCGCGAGGTCAGTCTCGATACCGATAGAGAGCCCGAGCGACAGGAGCCCTGGCGTAAAGTCGGCGTCATGCCCGTACGTGCCGTAGGTACTCGACAGGAAACGCGGGATGAACCGCGTGCTCTCGCTATGCACCGTAAGTCTCGAGGCGCCGAGACCGATCCACGCGCCCGCTACCGATTCCGGATCGGCACTCATGAGATCGATCTCGAACCGGAAGTCCCCTGCTCGCGGAAGGAGCTCGCCCGCATTGAGCATGCGCGAAGGCTCGGCAGCATCGGTGATGTACGGCCAGCTTTTGGGCCCAGCGAACACGCCGTCCACGATATCTACCTGCACCTCTTCGCAGAGTCCGGAAAGCGTCGACAGCTTCTCCTCGAGATCCTGCCGTGACGTCGGGATTATAGCCGGAACGATTATGCCCATGGTTCCAGTATACCGTCCCCTATCCAAGCTTCTTAATGCGGCGTTCGTGACGTTCTTCTGCGGTGAAGGGTGCTTCGAGGAAGATGCGGACAGCCTCTTTCGCATCGTCGTCGGCAAGGAAGCGGGCTGCGAGGGAGAGCACATTCGCGTCATTATGTTCGCGCGAAAGCCGGACGATATCGTAGCCATCGAGCGCTGGGGCGCCTGCGGCGTCAATCGCACCCGTCGCATGCGCCTGGCCGTAGTACAGGGCACAGCGTACGCCCTTGACGCGGTTTGCGGCGATCGCCTCTCCCTGCCCTGATCCTCCTATGACGATGCCGAGCGTACCAGGAGTAGCGACGACCTTCTGTGCGCACGGAGTGACGTAATCAGGATAATCGTCATCGCCATCAAGGGTGGTGGCGCCGAGGTCTTCCACCTCGTGCATGAGCATATCGCGCACATATTCAATCAATGTCGCCTTGAGTAGGAATCCGGTATGGTCTGCGGCGATGAATACTTTCATGGGTTAGGGGTTCGCGTAGCAGCCCGGCGAGGTCCAGCTCGCGCTCGTTTCTATATCTGACGAGGCCCCACTGCTGCCCATGCAGAAGTACCGTTGTTTACCGGGAAGATACGCCATGATTGCGAATCGATTCACGTTATCACCGTTTGTTCCCGTGTAGAGCGAGGGTCCGTTACTTACAATATTCGTACAAATTTGCCGGGCGGCCGTTGCTTGATTGCCTGAAAAGCTGTTGTTGCATTCGGCAGCAGTGTAGTCCCATCCATACGCAAACGTCGCGAAGCTTCCGGTCTGGGAAAACTCAAACTGAGCTGCTGTTGCAAGCTGCCTAACCGCGGCCTTAATGGCAGTGTCACGTGCCTTGAGGCGGGCTGCACTGAGACCTGCTACCACGACCGACGACAGGACGCCGATGATGGCAATCACGACGAGGAGCTCGATAAGGGTAAAGCCGCGAGTTGTGGTCATGGTTGTATAATTGGCGTTGATTGCTCAAGACGCATGCGTTCGTCCGCATTCAGGGTCGTATCTCCCCTGCTGGAAAAGAGCAGGAAGAATGAGAGGATTACTGCGGCCACGGCAATCCCGACCAATATATAGTTCGCATTCTTCTCGTCTTTCGCAAACTTATTGCGCACCATCCATCCGGCCATGCCCTGCTTCCCGGGCGCGGGCGTATAGCCTACTGAGGGTTCTTCGTTGAAGGATACTTCCATAAGAGATGATTAGAGGGCTCCTGCCTTTAGTACGTGACGAACCAGGGTCGCGGTGTACCCTGCCTCGTTATCATACCAAGCAAGAACCTTTACTAAAGTGCCGTCAACAACACGCGTCATCCCGAGGTCCGCGATCGAGGCGAACCGTTGGCCGATGATGTCGCTCGAGACGTACTCCTCGTCTGACGCCTGGAACAGTCCCTGCCAGCGCGGCTGCTGTGCAGCCATGCGAAGAATGTCATTTACTTCCTCAGCCGTTGTCGGGCGCTTCGCGATGAAGGTGATGTCGGCAATCGATCCCGCGGGTACGGGAACGCGCAGCGAGATGCCGTCGAACTTGCCCAGGAGCGACGGGTACGCCTTCGTCACCGCAACCGCGGCCCCCGTTGAGGTTGGCACGATATTCTGGGCTGCTGCCCTCCCTTCTTTCATGTCCTTCTTCGAGGGGCCGTCGACGATCGCCTGCGATGCGGTGTATGCGTGGGTCGTTGAGAGCACCGCCTTCTCGATACCGATCGCCTCGTCAAGGATCGCGATCACCGGAGACGCCGAGTTCGTCGTGCACGACGCGTTACTCGTGATGGCGCAGGTTCCGAGCTTCGACTCGTCGAGCCCCATGAGCACCGTCGCGCCGAGCGGGTTCTCGTCTTTGACCGGACCCGTGATGACCACGCGCTTCGCGCCCGCAAGGATGTGCGCATTCGCCTTCTCATAATCCGTAAAGAAGCCGGTTGCTTCGACTACGACATCGATCGCGAGATCCTTCCATGGAAGCAGTGTGGGATCTTTCTCGGAGAGGAATGTCACTTCCTTTTCGTTAATGGAGAGCGCTCCTTCCTTCCACGCGACGGGAAACGGCGCACGGCCGTACACGGTATCGAACTGCAGCAGGTACGCGAGGTTCTCGCTCGAACCGAGATCATTCACGGCGACGAGCTCGATATCCGGATTATCCCAGGTCTGTCGTACAAACGCCCTTCCTATCCTGCCGAACCCGTTGATCGCTATCCTAGTCGCCATGGTGAAATTACAGATACCTATATATAGGTATAGTCTAGCACCTCACAACCACCATTCTCCCGGAACCCTGCATGGAGCCTACGAGGTAGGTTCTGGCGCCGGAGCCGGGGCAATCGGCTCAGGTTCAGGGGTAGGTTCAGGCTCGGGGGTCGGTTCTGGCGCTGGCTCAGGAGTTGGTTCAGGGGTCGGTTCTGGTGTCGGCTCTTCGGTAGGCGGCTCGATCGGATCCGTTGGAGACTCAGGAGTTGGTTCAGGGGTCGGTTCTGGCTCAGGAGTTGGTTCTGGTTGCGGTTGCGAGAGGTCTATAACCGTACACTCCCCTTCGCGGATATTCTGCTGGCCGTTTCGCATCGAGAGGCAGTACGGCTCACCGGTTACCTCGTCATAGAAGGTTATGCCGGTCGGCTTCTCGGCGCTTCCGATCGTAAGACGCTCTGCAATGAGGTCCACCGCGGACAGGAGGCCGTTGCGGATGCTGAACTTGTCAATAATCTCGAACATGCCCTCAGCCATCGGCATGCCGGTCGGCGCGCTCGCTGCGAGCTCGAGCTCCGCGAGTCGGGTCTCGATAGTCGCGAGGCGCTCGAATACGAGGTCAGTACGCTCAGAGATCATCTGCATGCCTGTTATGGCGTAGCTCGCCATCTTATAGAGGTCCGCGCTTCCGTTGGTAAGGACCTCGTTCGGAAGCTCTTCGTCGAAGCTCACGAGATAGAGGTTCGCAGAGACCGTCCCCGTCTCTACGCTTGCTGATGCGAGGTCTCCTATAAAGATGCCTGATTCAGAGACCGTGAGGGTGCCGGCAATGGTTGCATCAGAAGATACTTGAAGTGCGTACATCGCAGTATTCTCCGCCGCCGGCGCAATAGAGAGCGTACGCACATTGAGCTCGTTCACGCCTTCAACGAGGTACGGTATGAAGTCGAGGTACGAGACGCCGAGGTATCCCCTTTCAGCATCAACGATCTTCGCTGAGTTCGGGAGCACGGCCTGTACGTCCTGTGCGAGGAATCCAACCTCAGGACGGTTGCTGCCGATCATGTTGTACGTCTTTCCGTTAATTGCGGAGAGTACGGAGAACGGGTTCTCAATATCCTGGATATTCTCCTTGAGGCGGCGGTCTGAGACGTCGGTTATGGAGCCGGTGTACTCGATATCGCCGGTTACGTCGAGGGCGACGGATGGCGCGGTGTTATTGATACCAACATTTCCGCTCTCAAGGACGCTGAACACTTCGACGCCTCCTGTCTCGAAGAGATTGAGGATGTCCGTGGCACCGGTGGACTGGACAGCGAACCTCGAGCTGGTGGTGCTTGTGCCTACGCCGGTGTTCGTGCCGGAGAAATAGGTATTGCCAGCCGAGACCTGCAGATACGAATTGGTATTGTTCCATTGGATATAGGCGCGCTGCGCATCTGCCTGCCTGAAGCTCAGGTACGGGTTTCCAGTGGAATGCGAGTCAATCTTGAGTAGTGTATCCGCCGCCGAATAGAGGTGGAGCAACGCATTCGGAGTGGTAGTGCCGATACCGACGTTGCCCGAGTGGTATGCCGTTCCATCGGTCGCGAACACGTGCCTAACAGCCGTACCTCCCGAGGCGGCAATCACGAAACTTGAAAGAGAACCTCCTTGGGCTCCTGTTGGAGACCACACGAGCTGGCCGGTATGGCCCGAGAATCCTGTCATGGAGTTTGTGATAAGCGTTCCCCATGCACCAACGGCACTTCTACCGAGCTGCAACTGCTCCGATCCCCAAACATCGAGAGGCTTGTTAGGCGTTGTGGTGGCGATACCGACGTAGCCTGCCTCAGTTATAAGCATACGGGTGTTGAGCGTTCCGTTCTCGGCAGTTATGAATGCCAGGTTGCCATCGTCTCCGGACGTACCCCTGCCTCCGGAGATGCGCGCAACGGAGTTGTGGTTGTAGTTCGATTCATAGAAGTCTATATGCGCAACCGCGCCGCCTGCATTGTTGTTCGAACCGGAAAGCGTAAGCGTGGACTGTGCAAGACCTGCTGTAGCGACATGGAGAAGGCTCAGTGGCGTGGTGGTACCGATACCGACGTAGCCTGCATTGGTTATTCTCATCGCCTCTATCTGACCCGTGTTTGCCTTGTATACATCGAACGCGAGGCCGGTTCCTACAGGACCTGACGCCTCCGTCGTTGCATACATTCCTCCCAGAGTAGTGGTAGTGACCTGGCTCGTTATTATCGGGTTCCTTGTTCCTATAGAGCCGAGAGGATTGTTCACCGAAAGAATCGTATTCGGTGCTGAGTTGCCGATACCGACGTTGCCACTGGTACTGACGCGGACTTTCTCAGCACCGTCAGCGAATAGTGCTAGCGCGCTTCCTGGGTCTCCGCCGAAGTATCCGACACCTGACGCGAGGTAGCCGGCACGGAGGATGTAGTTCGTATTATCGGTAAGCGTAAGCGCGTTCGCGCCAGCCGCTGCGGTGCGTGAAGAGATGCCGTTCGCGCTTGTTGAGACGACCTGGAGCGCATAGGAGGGGTTTGTAATGCCGATACCGACGTTGCCGGAGGAAAGGATAGTCATGCTTTCAACAGGAGTGTTAGCCACGGCGTAGGTAAAGAAACTGAGTCGGCTAGTGTTTCCCGTTGCCACTTCCATGACCGTACCGATTCGCGCGCGCGGCCCACGAAGCCCGACATCCTCACTACCGAACGTAATTGCCGTGTTTGGATTTACCATGTCCCACGTGCCGCCACTTGTAGTGTCGTAGATATAGATACCGTCTCCCGTTGCTGTACCTCCAGAGATAGCGTTCGACGCGAACGCTATGGATAGCTTTCGATCTGCTGTCGTCGTGCCGATACCCACGTTCCCTCCCGTGGTAGCAAGATAAGTAGCGCCAGTCGTCGTGATCTGGGTGGTCGAGGCGTTTCCGGTAACGGTGAGGAGAGAGCCGTCGAAGGTGAGGTTAGCCTCGTCAACGAGCGCTGAGGTTCCGTTGCCTGTGATCAGGCGGTTGTTGGTGAAGGTTGAGGCACCGGTACCGCCGTCTGCCACAGGCACGTCCGTACCGCCCGCGCGGTACACGAGGTTGCCTTCGATGTTGAGGTTCCCTGCGCTTGCGCGTGCGAGCGTGGTATCGGAGGCCGCACCGAGCTCTATGGTTCCCGTAGTGAACGTATTCGAGGTTCCGAGCGAGAACGAGACATTCGAGGTTAGGAGTCCCGTGGAGTGCGTGATAGTAGCATTACCGTTGTTGAAGTTAAGGACGCCGCCTGACGCGAGGAAGAGGTCGGCCCACATGAGCGTTCCGGTGCCGAGCGCGTTTCCGTCGCTAGTGATAGGAGAGAGCGCAGTACCCGTGAGTGACACCTCGCCCGTGCTGTTAACCGCGAAGCCAAGCGTGCTTGCCGCCGGGAGGTACACGCCGTTAGTAGGAACGGTCGAACTGGTCGGGATGAAGGAGTTTGCGGTCAGCGGCACGTTCGACGTGAGCGCGCCTGCGGAATGCGTGAGCGTAGCGTTGCCGTTGTTGAAGTTAAGGACGCCGCCTGACGCGAGGAAGAGGTCAGCCCAGCTCTGGGTTGCGCTGCCGAGCGCAGCGACATCGTTCGTGAGAGGAAGCAGCGCTCCACCGAAGGTCTGAGCCTGGCTCCAGGAGTTCGCGGTTGTAGTGCCGAAGGCGAGAGAAATAACACTTCCGGATACCTGTACCGGATAGGTTCCAGTGTAGGTTGTACCGCCGCCAGTGATACAGGTAGTGCCGTCGGTGCTGAAGCACGATGCGCGAACGGGGCCGGTGAAGGTTGAGGTTGCGGTTGAAGTTGCAGTAATAGTGCCGGCGAAGTAACCGCTACCGTTTACAGTGAGGAGTGCATGCGGAGAGGTGGTGCCGATACCGACGTTGCCGTTAAGCAAAGTCTGCGTGACGCTCGTATTACCTATCACAACCTGGTTACTAGCTGTGGTGTACGCTCCGTTACCGATTGCCGTTGAGTTAGATGCTGAGACGAGCTGAGAAGGGTTGTTACCCGCGCTGTATCCGATGAATGTGTTCAGGGTTCCCGTGGTAACACTAAAGCCAGCTTGTCCTCCAAGCGCTGTGTTCTGATATCCTGAGGTAACACTGAAGAGTGCGGTATCTCCCACGCCGGTGTTGTAGTAATTAGACGTCTGCGCTGAGTAGCCGGCACGGTATCCGACGAATACGTTGTTTGTTCCTGTGGTAAGGGTTGTACCTGCCTCCCGGCCTATGAATACGTTACTGCTTCCTTGCGTAACCGCGAATCCGCTCAGCGTGCCGAAGAAAGCATTACTGTCGCCAGACGTGATGCTGTACCCAGAGCGATATCCGACCATGGTGTTGTTGTTCATAGACGTACCGAACATGGCGGTTTCGTTTCCGATTACGATGTTCTGCACGCCCGTGATCGGCGTAACGAAGGAGCCGCCTGAGTGGAACCCGATAAAGATGTTGTCGTTCACGGTGTTAGCGGCACCCGCATCAACGCCGAGATTGGTGTTGTAGTTCCCCGTCTGGTTAGCGAAACCAGACTGGTACCCAATGTTCGTATTAGTTGTTCCAGTAGTGTTTGAATACCCAGCAGCATATCCAAGGTCGGTACGCGCATATCCGGTGGTGTTATTCTGTCCGGCGCCAGAACCAATGAAAGTGTTCTGTCGGCCCTGCGTCGTGCCGAGCGGAGTGTTTGCCAGTCCGGCATTCTTTCCGATGAACACGTTGGTCGAGAAGTCCGAATGTATGCGAAGAAGTTCCGCACCTAGGGTATCGTTTAGCTTAATAAATGTTGTCGTTGTCGCGCCTTGCAGAGTAAGGAGCGAAGTAGGCGTCGTCGTGCCGATACCCACGTTCCCTCCCGTGGTAGCAAGATAAGTAGCGCCAGTCGTCGTGATCTGGGTGGTCGAGGCGTTTCCGGTAACGGTGAGGAGAGAGCCGTCGAAGGTGAGGTTAGCCTCGTCAACGAGCGCTGAGGTTCCGTTGCCTGTGATCAGGCGGTTGTTGGTGAAGGTTGAGGCACCGGTACCGCCATACGTAACTGCAACCGCGGTTCCCTGCCATACACCCGTTCCAATGGTGCCAACCGATGTGAGGGAGGAACCGGTAACACCAGAGCCGAGCGTGCTGCCGCTGAGCACGGAGGTGCCTGCAATCTGATACGAGTCGCCGCTCGCAAGATCAAGACCCGTTAGTCCGAAGTCTGCACCGAGGACGCCAGAGTACTTGATCTCGAGAGTGTCGTCTTCGGCGTCGAGAATGATACCCGACGTGGTTTGTGTCTCAATTCTGAGGTTCGCGCCATCGAAGAAGATACCGGCATCCGTACCTGCGCCAAGTGTAATGGCGCCTGCGGCATTGTATGCCGAACCGTCCACGTCGATGATGAAGCGGCCGCCAGTGGTGATGTTTGCGATGCCAGTGTCGACGGCACCACCATTCCAAGTACCAGAGGTGATGGTGCCGACGGTATCGATATCAGAGCCAACGAGCTTGCTTGCCGCGATGGAGCCCGCGAGCATGCCGTTGGTAACCTTGAGGGCGCCGATGGTTGTCGTAATAGCGGTAGTGCCAGAGCCCGTGACGTCGCCCGAGAGCGTGATGGTCTGGTTGCCGGTTAGATAGTCGGTACCCGCAACCGCCGGAATAACCGAGCCTGATGCATTGGTCTTGAGGAGCGAGGACGTCACGCCAGAGATCGCGAAGTTCGTGGTGGTTGCGTTCGTCGCAACGAGGCTGCCGAAGGTCTGGGTGCCGGCCCAGGTGTTTGAGGTTGTTGTGCCGAAGGCGAGGCTTATGGCGCTTCCTGATACAACAACGGGATACGTTCCGGTGTAGGTGGTGCCGCTTGTGAGACAGACACCTCCAACTGCGAAGCAGCCGGAAGAGATGCTGTATCCGCCGACACCGCTCTTCGTGGTGGTGGCGTTGTTGAAGAAGTTAGTTCCGGTTCCGGTTCCCCCAATCGAGAGGAGGGATCCAGGGGTTGAAGTGCCGATACCGACGTTACCTGCCGCAAAGACGGTATGTCCGCTTCCTGACGACTGAGGATTTATAGAGAGGTTAGTACCATCGTATGTGATACTCGCCTGCTGAGTTTCTCCGAACATCAGGTAGGCAGTATTTTCGTCGATGTAGAGGTCGCCATTCGCATAGGCCCTGAAGTTAGCGGACGTTTGCGTTGCGTTGCCAAGCCAGAAATCATCGCCCGATCCTGTAGTTTTAATATCTCCCGCTGAACTGATGTCGCTTGTTGCCACCAATAGGTCGGTAGTAACCGTTCCTGTGAATGTTGGCCCTGCACTGAACACCAGGTTGCCACCGTCAGGGCCCGGAGTAAATCCAGTCTCATCGGTAAGGATGGCGCCGAGCTCGGCAGAGGTGTCGATAGAAGAAGAAGTGAGGTAGTCGGTACCCGCAACGGCTGCGATAACTGAGCCGGATGCATTGGTCTTGAGGAGCGAGGATGTAATGCCGGAGATTGCGAAGTTCGTCGAAGTCGCATTCGCGAACGAGGCATTGCCCGAGACCGTAAGCGTGGAAAGCGTCCCAACGCTCGTAAGGGAGGAGGCGAGGACGTTCGAAGCGAGGGTGGCTCCCGTGAGGGTGCCGGCAGGCGCGATAACAACCGCGGTGCCGGCTGCCGTAATGAGGCCCTTGCCGTTAACGGTGAAGGTCGGGATGGCGGTAGAAGAACCGAAGGAGCCGGTGTTCGAGTTAACGGTTGCGAGCGTCGCTGCCGCTGAGCCCGGGCCGGACGCCGTGACGTCGCCGGTGAGGGCGGTTATGTAGTTCCCTGCTGCTTGGTAGTCGGTACCGGCGACGGCTGCGGAGAGGACACCTGAAGTTCCCTTGATAAGGCCGGTGAGGGTACCGATGGTTGCAGATGGCGTGAAGAGTGCGCCGGCAGAAGAGATGGTGGTGCTTGCCGTCTGGCCTGCAGCGAAGGTGTTTGCGGTAAGTCTTCCTGAGAAGTCGTTCGTCGAAGTCGCATTCGCGAACGAGGCATTGCCCGAGACCGTAAGCGTGGAAAGCGTCCCAACGCTCGTAAGGGAGGAGGCGAGGACGTTCGAAGCGAGGGTGGCTCCCGTGAGGGTGCCGGCAGGCGCGATAACAACCGCGGTGCCGGCTGCCGTAATGAGGCCCTTGCCGTTAACGGTGAAGGTCGGGATGGCGGTAGAAGAACCGAAGGAGCCGGTGTTCGAGTTAACGGTTGCGAGCGTCGCTGCCGCTGAGCCCGGGCCGGACGCCGTGACGTCGCCGGTGAGGGCGGTTATGTAGTTCCCTGCTGCTTGGTAGTCGGTACCGGCGACGGCTGTCTGTACCTGGCCCGTACCGTTACCCTTAAGGATGCCTGAGAGTGTCGTTGAGCCCGTACCCCCATTCCCAACCGGGAGCGTTCCCGTAACGCCGGTGGTAAGAGAGACGTTCGTGATGGTGTTGTTCGAACCGCTGATGGTCTTGTTCTGGAAGGTCTCGGTGCCAAGGAGCGTCGCGAGAGTACCGGTTGTCGGGAGCGTGACGTTCGTAGTGCCGGTCTGGGTGAGGGTAAGGGCGAAGTTGCCTGAGGTAGTGAGGTTGTTGCCGAGGGTGATGGTCCTGCCGGTGTTCGCGACGCCGGTACCGCCGTACTGCCCTGCTATAACGGTGCCATTCCAAGTACCAGAGGTGATGGTGCCGAACTCTAGATTTCCAAAAGCATCAATTATCAAAGAACTGTTACCGTAGGAGAATTCTCCATTACCATCATTGTATTGAGCAATGCTTCCCCCGATCGAATCATATATCCCTGTAACAAAGTTCTCCTCGTTCCCAGCAGAGAGGATTAGGTCGCCCGCACCGTTAATACCGTCCGCTGTTATAAGTGCTACCGCATTAATAGTACCGAGTGACGAGACCGTACCTGCCGTAAGGACTCCGCTAATGGACGCGGTTCCCGTCGCCGTAAGGTTTGCGAGAGATAGATTTCCCGAGAAGAGGCCGTTGCCTTGAACTGACAGGAGCTGTGAAGGCGTCGTAGTACCAATGCCGAAATTACCGGCACTGGTAATAACCGCTCGCTGCGTATTGTCTGTACTGAATGCGACGCTCGTTGTTGCGGGGAAGAACATGCCGGCAGTTGTTCCGGGGCCCGCATAGACTGGGTCTGAGGCTGTGCCGATATTAGTAGCAGCATAGTACGGACTTTGCGTGAATTCCGTTGCGGTAACTTGAGGCGCAACAAACGATCCATGAGCATCGAATTCGTAGGTGTGGCCATGCACTGCCGAATCACTCACGTAGAGGTATTGCGAGTGGTCCGCATTGTCATACCAGAATCGGGAACTGGTTGTCAGGTCATCGTAGTTTTGGAATAGGATCGACGGATTCCATAGCGCACCTACGATCAAAGAGTCGACGGGTGCCCCACCGCTTGTTCCTGCACTAAGATTTCCTACCCGTGCGACCCCCCACACATCAAGCTTAGTGCCCGGCGTCGTCGTCCCGATACCCACGTTCCCTCCTGTGGTAGCAAGATAAGTAGCGCCGGTCGTGGTGATCTGGGTAGTCGAGGCGTTTCCGGTAACGGTGAGGAGAGAGCCGTCGAAGGTGAGGTTAGCCTCGTCAACGAGCGCTGAGGTTCCGTTTCCGGTTAGGAGACGGTTGTTGGTGAAGGTGGCAGCACCCGTACCCCCATTCCCAACCGGGAGCGTTCCCGTAACGCCGGTGGTAAGAGAGACGTTCGTGATGGTGTTGTTCGAACCGCTGATGGTCTTGTTCTGGAAGGTCTCGGTGCCAAGGAGCGTCGCGAGAGTACCGGTTGTCGGGAGCGTGACGTTCGTAGTGCCGGTCTGGGTGAGGGTAAGGGCGAAGTTGCCTGAGGTAGTGAGGTTGTTGCCGAGGGTGATGGTCCTGCCGGTGTTCGCGACGCCGGTACCGCCGTACTGCCCTGCTATAACGGTGCCATTCCAAGTACCAGAGGTGATGGTGCCGACGGTATCGATATCAGAGCCAACGAGCTTGCTTGCCGCGATGGAGCCCGCGAGCATGCCGTTGGTAACCTTGAGGGCGCCGATGGTTGTCGTAATAGCGGTAGTGCCAGAGCCCGTGACGTCGCCCGAGAGCGTGATGGTCTGGTTGCCGGTTAGATAGTCGGTACCCGCAACCGCCGGAATAACCGAGCCTGATGCATTGGTCTTGAGGAGCGAGGACGTCACGCCAGAGATCGCGAAGTTCGTGGTGGTTGCGTTCGTCGCAACGAGGCTGCCGAAGGTCTGGGTGCCGGCCCAGGTATTTGAGGTTGTTGTGCCGAAGGCGAGGGAGATGGCATTCGTGCTGCGGACGAGCGGATAGCTGAAGGTGAGAGGGTTCTCGTAGTCGGTGCCGGCGGTTGCGGCAGAGAGGACGCCGGAGGTCGCCTTAACGAGTCCGTTCGAGAGACCAGAGAAGGTGATGGTGCCCGCGGAGGTGAGAGACGTAAGCGTCCCAACGCTCGTAAGGGAGGAGGCGAGGACGTTCGAAGCGAGGGTGGCTCCCGTGAGGGTGCCGGCAGGCGCGATAACAACCGCGGTGCCGGCTGCCGTAATGAGGCCCTTGCCGTTAACGGTGAAGGTCGG
Organism: Patescibacteria group bacterium; assembly: GCA_040384725.1. Classification (GTDB taxonomy): domain Bacteria; phylum Patescibacteriota; class Minisyncoccia; order Phycocordibacterales; family Phycocordibacteraceae; genus C7867-001. Next base: position 62,419 of record JAZKIS010000010.1, read on the forward strand.
GATGGCGGTAGAAGAACCGAAGGAGCCGGTGTTCGAGTTAACGGTTGCGAGCGTCGCTGCCGCTGAGCCCGGGCCGGACGCCGTGACGTCGCCGGTGAGGGCGGTTATGTAGTTCCCTGCTGCTTGGTAGTCGGTACCCGCAACCGCCGGAATAACCGAGCCTGATGCATTGGTCTTGAGGAGCGAGGACGTCACGCCAGAGATCGCGAAGTTCGTGGTGGTTGCGTTCGTCGCAACGAGGCTGCCGAAGGTCTGGGTGCCGGCCCAGGTGTTTGAGGTTGTTGTGCCGAAGGCGAGGGAGATAACGTTAGACGCAATCTGGAGCGGATAGGTCGCTGACGTTATGCGGTTGGTGTAGGCCGTATCCCATTCCGTCTGCTTTGCGGTTGTTGGGATCGCGTAGCCGCCGGTGAGGGAGAAGACACCCGTACCGCTGGTGTACGTGAGGCCGGTTGCGGTGCTTGAGAAGAGGCCGCGGGCGGTTGCCCCGAAGTCAGAGATGGTTGAAGCGAGCTGGGTACCGGTGTGGTTCGCGCGGTCGAGGTAGTAGCTTCCCTCCTGGCCGTCGAAGGTGCCGGTCCAGTTGCCCATTACGCTGGCGACGTAATCCGTGCCTGGAGTTGCGACCGACACGACACCTGACGTTGCCTTGAGAAGTCCGGTGAGAGAACCGATGGTTGCAGTACCAGTTGTCGTTAGATTGCCTGCAATGTAGGAGCTGCCAGCAACCGAGAAGAGCGCGCCAGGAGTCGTCGTACCGATCCCGACATTTCCGCCGAGGAATGTCGCGGCAGGTCCCGTACTGTTCTGTTCAATAGCGAGTGTCGGGTACGCGGACGTAGATGACGCGGAGAGCTGACCCCAGGGAGTCGTAGTGCCGATCCCGACTTCACCTGCACCCGTAACCATCACACGGACCGTATTGTTCGTCGCGAGCGATAGCGGACTATCGGTCATGTTCACGAGATTCACGGAGTTCGCGCCGCCATAGTTGCTGTTTGCTGAACCGTTCACGAAGATCCCACCGACATTCGTCGAAGTATCGTTTCCAAAATTGAGCGCAGAGAACGCCAGGCCGCCTGAGTTTGCGTTTCTCAGGTAGTAGCGGATGGCAGAATTCTGGTTACCCTGCACATCGAGAAGCGAGCCGAGGAGCGCGACTCCAGGGTTTGTCGTTCCTATACCGACGCTTCCAGAAGTACCGATGCGCATGTATTCCGTGCCACCCACCTCAAAAGCGAGCGCGTTATAGTCGTTCGTACCGAGCACTGCCGTTGCCCCGAAGGAGTTGCCGTCCTGAAGGAAGAAGCCGGACGAGAGCGATGAGGTAGAGATGTCGAGTGTGTTGCCGCTCCATGAAAGACCGTTACCAGCCGTGATCCGGGTAGAGGGAGTGTCATAGAAGGTACTCCATTCAGTCGTACTCGCCGTTAGAGGGATGGAGTAGCCGCTCGTTAACG
>JAZKIS010000011.1:0-59213 GCA_040384725.1 Patescibacteria group bacterium
ATCGCACATAGCACCCTCTAGGCAAGGCTTGACGGCTTCAGGGCGTTTCCCCAAGGACCATTTGGTACCGCGCTTGTTCGCGGCTCGCTGGATGCATCCTCAGGCGACTCGTCCGCCTTTCCATTGCGGAAAGGAGTGCCTGGAGGGTACTGCGCACGATCTCGAGAGAAGGCACAGGAACAAAACGCACGCTACGGCGTGCGTTTTGCGTTAATCTCTCGGCAAATCAACAACTCTAAACACTTCGTCGAGCGACGTATAGCCGGACAGTGCTTTCAGTACGCCATCTTGTGCCATTGTTAGGAATCCTTGGCGACGGACCGACTTCGCGATGTCTCCTTCGCTCGGATTCTCACGAAGAAGGTTCCCGAGCTCGTCATCCATGAAGATGGCTTCGTGCACTCCCGAGCGTCCCTTGTATCCGGTCTCTTCCTCGCTCTTCGGGTCAGGTATCCACACCATATCGAGCGATTCGGGAAGAAGACTCTTGTCTTCGACGGTCGAGAGAACCTTTTCCATGATTCTCTTTTGCTCATCAGTGGCAGGAACCTGCTTCTTCGCGTCGGGATCAAGCTTACGAACGAGACGCTGTGCCATAGCGACGGAGATCGCAGACGCGAACGTCTTCGGATCAACCCCGAGGTCAACGAGACGGGGGAAGGTGCCCGCGGCATTGTTCGTGTGGAGCGTCGAGAAGACGAAGTGTCCGGTTAGCGCAGCCTGCACCGCGGTCTCGGCGACCTCGCTATCTCGCACCTCGCCGACCATGATCACGTCGGGGTCCTGGCGGAGCACGGAGCGGAGTCCTGAGGCGAAGGTGTACTGCTTCCCGTCGGTCTGGGTCTGCACGATTCCCGGGAGATGGTACTCAACCGGATCCTCGATCGTAACGATCTTTATCTCCGGGGTATGGATGTGACGGAGGAACGCATAGAGGGTCGTCGTCTTTCCGGATCCGGTCGGTCCCGTAACGAGGAGCATGCCGGTCGGGCGGGTGATCTCGCTCTTGAGGCGCTCAAGAAGGTTGTCTCGGATACCGAGCTTCTCGAAGGAGACGCCAAGGATTCCCGGATCAAGGATGCGTAACACAAAAGACTCGCCGTACGCGCCCGGGATAAGCGAAGTACGGATCTCCACCTCGCTTTCGCCGACCGGAACGGAGAAGCGGCCGTCTTGCGCGCGGTCCCTAATATTTATCTTGAGCCCTGAGAGGAGCTTGATGCGGGACGCGAAGAGGTTGTAGGTATGCGCGTCGAAGGTATACGCATCGATAAGGGAACCATCAACGCGCAGACGGAGCCTGATGCCCGTCTCTTCCGGCTCGATGTGAATGTCGGACGCCTTAAGAGCGAATGCCGTCGCGAGGATGAACTCGAGCACGCGCGACACCTGCGCGCGAGCGCCTGCCTTAAGGGTCTCGTCGAGCTGGGCGCGAAGCGCAGCCAGGCTCGTGAGCGTGCCGCGGAGCTCATGGAGTTCCTCGCCCCTGATATCGAAGACGCCCGCTTTCGATTCGCTCGCGAGCGAGAGCTCGGCGTATCGTCCGTACGCCTTGTCGAGGGATTTCTTTGAGACGAGGAAGCGCGAGAGTATGAATCCCTGGCTCTCGAGTGCATGCTCGATCTGCGCGAGCGTGATGTTGCTTGGATTCCTGAGCGCAACAGAGACATGCTTCCCGGTCTTCTCGAACGCAACCACCTCGGCCTCGCGCGCCTCTTTCTCGGGAATGAGCCGGAGCGCATCCACGTTGAGCGGCATGATGGTGAGGTCGGTATAGGTCAGTCCGTATTTCTCGGACAGGACGCGCGCCAGGTCCTCCTCTTCCTGTTCACGCAGGGACGCGAGCTTCGCGTCCTCAGCGTCGGTATCAAAATGTGCAGGCATTAGCACCATAATACCGCGCCCTGGAGCGCGTTCCTATGCTGCTTGGTACAATGAAGAGCATGAGACCGGCACGGACGATACAGGACCTTGCGGACCTCGAAGTAGAGGCAGGCGCGTTCGTGTCCATGCTTCATCCGAAACAGGACGGCGCCATGCTCGTTACGCTTTCCGGAAACCTCGGAGCCGGAAAGACCGCGTTCACCCAGGCGATCGCACGAACGCTCGGCGTCCTCGAGCCCGTTACGAGTCCTACCTTCGTGCTCGCGAAATCGTACGAGCTTTCCGGAAAAGAATTCTCGAAGCTCGTCCATATAGATGCGTACCGGCTCAAAGAAGGGAAGGACCTTCAGGCGCTCGATTTCGCTCATACGCTTGAGGACTCACGGACGCTCGTGGTACTCGAGTGGCCGGAGATGGTGGAGGACGGGCTCCCGTCTGCGGACGTCGCCATTACCCTTAGTGTGCGGAGCGATACTGAACGCGATGTAACCTATGCCTAAGAACGCGAATACAACCCGGCTCGTCCTTCTTGATTCGCATGCGATCATCCATCGCGCATATCACGCGCTCCCTGACTTCACTGCGCCTGATGGGCAGCCCACCGGCGCTCTCTACGGGTTGTCTTCGATGCTTCTACGCATCGCAACCGACCTGAAGCCTGATTACATCGTTGCGTGCTACGACCTCGCGGGCCCCACGGTGCGCCATGAAGCGTATGCGGAATATAAAGGGACGCGCTCGTCGATCGACGACGCGCTCATCACGCAGCTGAACACGTCGCGTAACGTCTTCAAGGCTTTCTGCATACCCATCTACGAGAAAGCGGGATTCGAGGCGGACGATATCCTCGGTACCATTGTCGAGAAGCTCAAGGACGATCCTTCAATCGAGATCATCATCGCGTCGGGCGATATGGATACCATGCAGCTCATCGAGGGAAAGAAGGTGCAGGTCTATACGCTTAAGAAAGGCTTGAACGATACGATCCTCTATGACGAGAAGGCGGTGGAAGAGCGGTACGGGTTCCTGCCTGCCTTGATCGCGGACTACAAGGGCCTTCGTGGCGACCCTTCCGACAACATAAAGGGCGTGCCCGGCATCGGCGAGAAGACCGGCACGGAACTCATCCAGAAGTTCGGATCCGTCGAGGATATATACAAGGCGATTAAGAAAGACGAGGCGGCGGTACTTGCTGCCGGCATAAAGCCGCGCATCGTGAACCTCCTTAAGGAGCATGAAGAGGATGCGCTCTTCTCGAAGTCCCTCGCGACGATCCGTCTCGATGCGCCGATAACCTTCGCGATGCCGGCGAAGGTCTGGAAGGAAACCATCTCAACCGAGAAGCTGCTCGCGCTTTTCGACGAGCTCGGCTTCCGCTCCTTGAAGCCGCGCGTCCGGTCGCTCCTCGGAGGGGAGGATGACATGGAAGACGAAGAGATGCCCGAAGAAGACGCTGAGGAAGACATCCCGCTCGATCGTCTTCAGGAAGCGAAGGTGATGCTCTGGCTTCTGTATTCTGATTTCACGAACCCCACTCTCGACGACATCCTCGCATACACCAAAGCGAAGGACTTTGATGAGGCGTATGCAGCGCTTGAAAAGGGTCTTGCTGAGACAGGCCGGCTCAAGGAGCTCTACGACTCGATCGAGAAGCCGCTCGTTCCGATCTTAGAAGAAATGAAGCAGTGCGGGGTGCGTATAGACACGAAGGTGCTTGAGACCCTTCGGAAGACGTACCGCAAAGAGCTCGAGGCGATAGAAGCCCGCGTTTACAAGGCTGCAGGGCACGATTTCAACATAAGCTCGCCGAAGCAGCTGGGCGACGTGTTGTTCGACGAGATGGAGCTCACCGCCAAGGGACAGAAGAAGACCGCAACAGGCCAGCGTTCAACAAAGGAATCAGAGCTCGAGAAGATACGGGATCTCCATCCGATCGTCTCAAACGTGCTCGAGTTCCGCGGCCTTCAGAAGCTGCTCTCTACCTATATAGAAGCGCTCCCGCCGCTTCTCGACGAGGGAAATCGCCTCCATGCGCAGTTTCTGCAGACGGGTGCCGTTACGGGCCGCATGGCGAGCCAGAATCCGAATCTTCAGAACATCCCGATACGTACGGATAAGGGACGCGCGATCAGGACCGCCTTCATTCCGCGCGACGGCTACACGCTCGTCGGTATCGACTACTCGCAGGTTGAGCTGCGCATCGCCGCCATACTCTCAAAGGACGAGAAGCTTGAGGCGATATTCAAGAGCGGACGCGACGTGCACACCGAAGTGGCGGCGGCGGTCTTCAAGGTTGCGACTGAAGACGTCGATCGGGAGATGCGCCGTCGCGCGAAGATCATCAACTTCGGCATCCTCTACGGCATGGGCGTGAACGCGCTCAAGACGCAGCTCGGCACCTCGCTCGCAGAAGCCCACACCTTCTATGACGACTACTTCGCCACGTTCGACACGCTCGCGAAGTATCTCGAGTCGACGCGCGGCTATGCGCGGAAGCACGGGTACACGGAAACCCTGTTCGGAAGAAGGCGCCAGTTCCCAGAGATGAAGTCGTCGCTGCCATACGTACGCGCGCAAGCCGAGCGCATGGCGATCAATGCGCCGATACAAGGCACCCAAGCGGACCTGATAAAGCGCGCCATGGTCGAAGTGGATCGAGTGCTTCGCGAGACCGGAGACCGCGAAGACGCACACCTCCTTCTCCAGGTACATGACGAGCTCGTGTACGAGGTTCGCACGGAACGAGCCAAGGAGCTCGGCATACGCATCAAGGACGTGATGGAAGAAGCGTTTCCGAAAGAGCTTACGAACGGCGTCCCTATTCTCGCGGACGCGAAGCAGGGAGAAAACTGGGGCGACATGCAGCCGCTATGATCTACCTCTTCCATGGAACCGATACCGGAAAGGCGCGTGCCAAGGCGTTCACCTGGATCGCTGCCGCCCGTGCGAAAGCGCCTGACGCGGCGTACATCAGGCTTCAGGGAGCTCAGATAACGGAAGAGGCGCTGCGCGATGCCATCAGCGCGCAGGGACTGTTCTTCGCGAAGTCCCTGATACTCCTCGACGAACCTTTTTCTGACGAGAGCGCGGGTGAGACGGTGCTTTCGATGCTCGACGTGCTAACCGCGTCTGAGAACCCAGTCGGCATACTCGCACCGAAGCTGCTTGCCGCTCGTGCAAAGAAGCTCGAGGCGGTCGCCACGAAAGTCTTCAAGGAAGATGCCGTACCTAAGCGCGATAGGGGATTCAACAGCGCGCTTGTTAATGCGCTCGGTTCTAAAGACGGAAAGACGCTCTGGAAAGAGCTCGTGAAAGCCGAGCGTCTGGGCGACGTGCCGGAGATAACGCACGGCCTGTTGCACTGGAAGGCGCGCGACATGATGCAGAAAGGGAATACGAAATGGGGGAAGGAAGGAGCACGTGCGCTATCCGTCTCGCTCATCGAGCTTCTCTCTGATGCGCGATCCGGAGATATACCGCTCGGACCGTCGCTTGAGCGCTTCGCGCTCTCTTTAAATAATTGACAATTCGTAATTGTATATTACTCTGAAATCAGTCCACACACCCTAATCAAAGGAGGCTCTGGTGCAGTACCTTGCCAGTACTAAAGAATCCTTCCGTGAGCTCTCCGTATCGGTGGGAAATGTACTGCGAGATGCTTGGCGCGACAATAAGCGCCAGCTCCTCATAGTCCTCTCCTTGTCGATGCTGCTCGCGGCAATGCCCTATATCGAACGCGGTATCCAAGCCCTGCTTCTCAATCACCTGGTACAGATCGCAAAGACGCGCTATTTCGATTCGCTTCTGATCATGCTGCTCGGCGCTTCGGCCTGCGCGCTCTTCTTCCGCGAAGCGGTACGAAGCGGCGTGTCGTACGTACGTCGAGTGTACTGGTTCGAGCGAAGGAGCCGGTACGAGCTTGAGTACGGCGAGAAGCTCGCATCGCTCGACACCGCAACCCATGAGGATCCGAAGTTCCGCGACAAGGTTCAGGTTCTACAGGAATACGGGTCAAGCATGGCGGTCGCCAGCTTCTTCGATTCGGTGATCGACAATGGTGAGAATATCGTCGGCTTCGGCTCGGCCTTCCTCATCGTCCTCTTCGCCGACTGGCGCCTCGCGGTGCTCATACTGCTCGCGGCCGCGCCGCAGCTCTACGTCGAGCTGCGCTACGGAAAGGGCATCCAGTCTGCCTACGAGAACAACTCGGCAAGCAGGCGCCTGTATCAGGAAATGCGGCGCCATACGCAGACGCCGGGCGGTGTTCGTGAGATGCAAACGTTCCAATCGGTACCCTACTTCCTGAAAAGGATGAAGGAATCCTTGGGCACGTTTATATCCGCGCAGGTCGCCGAGGACAAGAAGAAGGTCGGTCTCCAGATCGTGTGCGAGCTCATACTCGCGATCGCCCTGGTAATCGCCCTGGTGGTGCTCGTCACGCGCGTGCTTTCGGGCGCGCTCGAGATAGGCACCTTCGTGTTCGTCTTCGGGGCGGTTATCAGCCTCGACGGTGCCGCGAGTTCGTTCCTCACGAACCTCGCGCACCAGCGCCGAGAGGCGAGGACGGTGAGTTCCTACTACGACATCATGGCCCTAGAGCCAGTGATCAAGAGCCCGATTCTCGGTGCCACGCTCAGCAGTGAACGAGCCCCGCGCATCGAGTTCCGGAACGTAACGTTCGCGTATCCAGGCCGGCCTGAAGAGGAAGTCCTGAAAAACTTCTCTCTCACGATTGAGTCTGGCGAGCGTCTCGCGCTCGTCGGAGTGAACGGGGCCGGGAAATCGACCCTCGTTAAGCTCCTCTGCAGGTTCTACGATCCGACGGAAGGAGCGATCCTTCTCGACGGCATCGATCTCAGGGAGATCACTCTCGAGAGCTGGTACGAGCATCTCGCGCTCCTCGCGCAAGACTTCGAAACATACCAGATTCACGTGTCCGAGCTCATTTCGCTCGGACGCATGAGCGACAACGTATCGATTGCCGATATCACGCGGGCAGCGCATCGTTCTGAATCGGCGTCGTTCATCGAGAGGTGGCCGAATCGGTACGATCAGCAGATTGGCGTCATGTTCGCCGGAGGGATCGATCCCTCCGGCGGCCAGAAACAGAAGCTCGCGCTCGCGCGAGCCCTGTATCGGGATGCTCTCGTGAGCGTCCTCGACGAGCCAACCGCGCATGTTGATGCGGGCGCAGAACAGGAAATCTTCGAGCGGCTTGAATCCGAGCTCCGGCCCGAACAAACGCTCATCCTGATCTCGCACCGGTTCTCAACGGTCCGGAATGCAAACCGCATCTGCGTCATAAAAGACGGGACCGTTCATGAGCTGGGTTCCCATGCGGAGCTCATCGCGCTTGACGGTACCTATGCGGAATTGTTCCAGAAGCAAGCGGAAGGATATCGCTAAGTACTGAAAACACTCGAACCGCGTCAGGCATGTCCTGGCGCGGTTTCTTCTTACCTGATCATGGTGCGCCCGCCTGGGCTCGAACCAGGGACCGTCTCCTTAAAAGGGAGCTGCTCTACCGACTGAGCTACGGGCGCATGTTCGCACGTTATACCGCTAATACGTATAGAGGTCTACCGTGCGTCCCTCTGTATCGAGGAGCTTCACGGCATCGCGAGAGGATTTCCATAATTCGTCGGACCTGCCCCGCGAGTTCTCGTACTCGAGATAGATCCGCCAGGTATCGCCTGCGAAGTCCGAATCAGTCTTGTGGTGCTCGACGCAGCCGTTATAGGTGAGGTAGTCGTCGATGAGTGCGGTACACGCATTCGAGACGCCGCTATCGCTTGGCGTGCGGCACGAGGTGCTGCTACGCATCAGGGTGTAGCACTTATCGTCACGGAGCTCGTTCCCACTGTAATGCTTCTCGAATTCCTGATACGGGCTCGGGCACTGATTCGAGAGGCTCGGATAGAACTCTTGGCGACTCATGAAGTATCCCGTGCACTTGTTCTCTTTGAACGAGACGCCTGTGGGTGCTTCGCCGGTAACGACGATCGCCTCGTCCCCGGGATTAAGCACGATGCGTCCGGTATCGTTCACGCGTCCTGAGCGGGGGAGTGCCGCGCCCTCGGGAATGCGGGCACCGCGGCCGGACGCGCCTGACACGAGTCGCCAGCCGGTTATGTCGATGCTGTCCGTTCCGGATACGCGAAGTGTGACGTACTCACGTTCCGGGTCTTCGCTCCCTGTCCCGCCGGTTCCTGACACCCGGACCTGTCCTCGGTACGGAGAAGGGTTACTCACGCCACCAAGGTTCGCGCCGCCTGAGAAACTGCCGCTCATGAGATTAGACCAGACGCTGCCGGACCGGAAGTCTACGGTAGGCGTGTCGCCGTACCCTTGCTGAACGCTATCAATATCGGTTATCGGCGTGATGTAGGGACCGGCGAACGATATGGGCTTCGTGGGTCCGCCGGTCGCGAACCAGAGGATGAAGAAGAACGCGAGCACGCCAAGGAAGAAGATTCCGTCGCCTTTCATGCACGTATAGTAGCAAGTCCTACTTCAGTTTCGTAAGTTCTTCGCGCACTACCTGCGCATCGCTCCAGGGCGTACGCGTGTCGTTCGCCTCCATGATGTAGGGATCGGTACCCTTGCCGGTTATGAGTACGGCATCGCCGGCGCGCGCGAGCGAGAGCGCATGCATGATCGCTTCGCGGCGATCCATGATTATCAGCGGCTTCTTCTCCATCCCGTCCGCCATGGCGTCAACGATCGCGCGCGGGTCTTCCTCATACGGGTCCTCGTTCGTGAGGATTACGGTGTCGCAGTACGTCTCTGCGATCTTTCCCATCTCAGGCCGCTTCCAAGTATCGCGTCCACCGCCCGTGTTCCCGAGGACGCAGATCTTCCGGACAGGATACGCCTCATAGAGCGCTTTCAGCGAGTCTGGCGTATGCGCGTAGTCGACGATCGCCTGGAAGTCCTGGCCTCCTTCGATACGCTCGGTGCGTCCGGGGATACGCTCAAGCGCAGCAAGACCGTCAGCGATGTCCGTAAGGGGAACCCCGAGGAAGCGTGCCGCGCGAATAACGGCGAGTGCGTTCATCACGCTGAAGCTTCCGGGGAGTTTCAGATCGAAGCGAACGTCTTCGTATGTAAACGCGACGGTTCCCGGTCCATGCACGACATCAGACACCGTGTCGTACGAGAAGGGGAGCTTCTCCTCCACCGGAAGCGCAAGATACGGTGCGCTGCGCTCGTCGTCCGCGTTCGCGATCATAGCGCGCGGACGCTTCGGGGAGCGTGCGAGCTCTTTGCCGATCTCGAGCTTCGCCGCGGCGTAGTTCTCGAACGAGCCGTGCGACTCGATGTGCTCTTTCTGAAGGTTCGTGAAGACGAGGCCATCGAGGAACAGATACCGATGCCTATGCTGCCTGACGCTCTCAGAGGTAAGCTCCACAACAGCATGCGTTACGCCTTCCTTCCGGGCGCGCGCAAGGAACGCGTGGATGAAGCCACGTCCTGGCATCGTCATCTTGAAGAGATTCGGTTCCGATACGTCCTTGATCGCAAAGCGGATGGTGCCTGCGACTGCTGCCGGGTATCCCGCGTGATGCAGGACGGTGAAGAGCATGTCGGAGACGGAGGATTTTCCCTTGGTGCCCGTAACGCCGATAACCGTCATATGCTTGGCAGGGAAGCCATAGCTCGCGGCGAGCGCGTACGCCATAACGCGGTGATAGAGGGGAAGGAGCGGGCGCACGAGCGCTACGGGCAGGAACCGCTTAAGGATACTGATTGTCTGATTGAGAATCTCGTACATGCTATTTGCCGCTCAGTGCTGCCTTAAGGCGTGCATCTTTCCCGGTAATGCTCGCCGGGATTTTGCTCAAGGTTGCGCGAGCTTCGCGCTCCGTGTAGCCGAGTGCTACGAGCGTATCGAATACTTCGGAATCGTCTGCGTCAGGAGCCTGACCCTGACCGACTTTCTCCGAGAGCTCGACCATGAGCTTTTCTGCTGCTTTCTTGCCGAGACCGATAACACGGGTGAGGTAGTCGAGGTCGCGCTTCCCGATAGCGCCCTCGAGCGCTTCGCGAGGTGCGCGCCTCAGTATCGAGAGGGCAGTCTTTGGACCAACCCCCGGAACGCCGAGCAAAAGCTCAAAGAAGCGTCTCTCTTCCTCGTTCGGAAAGCCGTATAGGTCCATCCCGTCCTGCTTTACGGCAAGGTACGTCTTCAGGGTGATTTCCGTACCTTCTTTATAGGTATCAGGACTCGCTACATTGACGAGCGCTCCCCAGCCGGCCACGTCGACGACGATGCCGCCTGCCTCGCTCCCGACAACGGTCCCTCGTATCTGCCGAATCATACGCGTATCCTAGCATTTCTTGCGCATATTCCCGGAATGCCGTACTATCCGGTCTACAATGGCAATCACGAAGAACGCAAAGAAGGCGCATCGCGCATCCCTCAAGAAGCACGTTTTCAACGTGCGCCGCAAGCGCACCCTCGCCGACACCACCAAGGTTGTCCGCAAGGCCATCGCTACCGACGTGAAGGAGGCTGAGAAGTCCCTTTCTGCAGCCTACAAGGCTATCGACAAGGCAGCGAAGACCGGCGTTATCAAGAAGAACGCGGCATCCAGGAAGAAGTCCCGTCTCGCGAAGGCGATCGGGCGCGCGAAAGCGTAACGAAGATAAGGAGAAGGCCCGCTTAAGCGGGTCTTCTCCTTTATAGGGTGCTCCTGGCAGGAATCGAACCTGCATCTATTCCTTCGGAGGGAATTATCCTATCCATTGAACGACAGGAGCTGAGGGTTGTATTGAAGCACGGCCTAAGGGATCCCGCATTTTCCTAACTCATTGACAGCGCCCGCCGAGTTACCTATAAGGAGGGTAGTACTGAACTTTTTTCGCTGGAGGCGAACATGGACTTCTTAGATCGGCCCATTGCGGTCACTGACACCGAACTGACCGGGCTCGACCCGGACGTCCACGAGATCATCGAGATCGGCCTCGTGCTGCTCGACCCAGTTACGCTCGACCCGATCTGGCGCTATGACACCAAGGTGATCCCGGAACACATCGAGACCGCGAGCCCGGAGGCCCTCAAGATCAACGGCTATAGCGAAGAGGAATGGCGTGACGCTATCCCGCTGCGTGATGCGCTTGAGGCCTACAGCACCATCGCTGCGGACGGCGTCTTCCTCGCTCACAACATGGCGACCGACTGGGCGTTCATGCGAGCGGGATTCAAGAAGACTGGCGTGCCTGACCGGCTCGACTACCACCGGATCGACCTGTTCTCAACCGCATTCGCGCTCCTTCACGAGTCCGAACTCACCGAGTTCAAGCTCCTGATGCTCGCAAGGCATCTGGGTGTACCGGAAGAACCCCTGCCGCACCGGGCCATGGGCGGCGCAGAATGCGCGTACCAAATCTATCGGAGACTCATGCAAATGTCGCGAGACTGACGCGAAAGAGGCGGGACCAACATCCCGCCTCTTCCTGTTTTAGTGCTCTTGGATGGAATCGAACCATCATTACAACTTCCGCAAAGTTGCGTCCTATCCATTGAACGACAAGAGCGTATGAGGACTCTACCGCACCAGGCCCACTAAATCAAAGGCGCAGGAGGTCGATCACCCGATCGACTATCGACTCGTCATGCCGTCCTTCCTCCACGTGATCGGCGAAGAACTCATAGATCTCTACGGGATCGTGCCCCACGATAGGAAGAAGGAGATGCGGCGCGAGAAGGTAGTGCGTGCGGATAGAGAGGGCAGGAGGGCGCGCCGGATCGATATACTCGAGCACTGAGAACGAGACGATGCGCTCGTACTCGTAGAGGTTCTCGTCGATCATCACGCCCTCGTCTGTGATACGGAAGCGATGGAGCTGCGGACGCTTCATGGTCGTAAGCGCGAGCACGCCTGACGCGACGATGATGAGGAGCGCCAGGATCACGTTCCCGAAGAGAATGCTCGCAACCGCGGCTGCAACCGCGATGATTCCGAGAGCCCAATACCAATCAGCGCTCTTCTCTTCGAAGACGTATCCATCTGCTTCCCATTCGAAGAACACAGCGCGTGCCATAGATAGGAGAATGATAGCACTCACTCTCACACGAATTAACACTTCTTAGCGGAGGAGGTGAGATTCGAACTCACGGTGCCTTGCGACACTCTTGTTTTCAAGACAAGCGCGATAGACCACTCTGCCACTCCTCCCTGTCTATGAGTTTTACTCTTTTGAGGCAGGCGGCGCAACTCTCACGGATATAGCCCGCAAGGGAAAGGCCGTGTAGCATGGATCTATGCGCTACATGGGAATAGATTTCGGCACGAAGAAGATAGGCATCGCCCTCTCGGACGAGGCGGGCTCTATGGGGTTCCCGCATTGCATCATCCCGAACGACGGGCGTTTGATCGACGAGATACTCGCGCTAATCGAACGCAAGAACGTCGAGGCGATCGTGATAGGGGAGTCGATGGGCATGGACGGTACCGAGAACAAGGTCGACAAGCTCGCGAAGGAATTCGCGATGCTCCTTGAGCGACGGTCGGGTATCCGACCGTTCTTCGAGCCTGAGATGTACACCACCCAGGAGGCGAGGCGCGATTTCGAAGGCGTGCGCATGCCAGGCAGCCCTGACGTCGACGCATCCGCTGCCGCCCTTATCCTTACCAGCTACCTCACCCGTACCCATGGCTGACGACAACCGCATTTCCATAGAGGAGTTCGCGAAGATCGAAGTGAAGGTCGGCACGGTGCGTAGCGCCGAGCTCGTACCGGAGACCGACAAGCTGCTCCGCCTTTCGGTCGATTTCAATGAAGAGGGAGGACCGCGTCAGATCGTTTCGGGCATTCGTGCATATGTGAACGAACCAGAAGACCTCGTTGGTCGCCAGCTCGCGTTCGTGACGAACCTCGCCCCGAGAAAGATAAAGGGGCTCGAGTCAAACGGGATGCTCTTCGCTATCGGCCAAAACGACACGTTCGCGTTCCTTACGCCCGATCGCGACGTACCGCCCGGAACGACTGCGCATTAGCCCTGCTTCATGTTCAGGTGCGCGGTATACTCTGCGTACGTATGGCTAAGAACGCACTCGCTCGTCTCACGCGCATAGAATTCGCTCCGCCGAAGTATCTCTCGTTCCCTACGGCAGGCATCGATGTCTCTGCGAGCGGCGTGAAGCTGGCGGTACTCGAGGAGCGTCTGCATGGGCTCGAGCTCGTCGCGTTCGGCGAGGAGCGCCTTCCTATGGGTGCCGTAACCGGTGGCGAGATGACGGACCGCGCAGCGATCGTCGCGGCCGTGCGCACGCTCGCTAAGAAGCATCACGTACGCTTCGCGAACATCGCGCTCTCCGAGTCGAGGAGCTACCTGTTCGAGGCTCAGGCTCCCGGAAAGGAGAGCAAAGAATGGCGGACGGCCATAGAGCAGCGTCTCGACGAATACGTGCCGCTCCCGCCGTCCGAGGTTGCGTTCGATCTCGTCTCCTCAGGAATGGTGGGGGACCAGACGCAGGTGCTCGGCGTAGGTTACGCACGCCGCGTCATCGAGGAATCCTTGTCCGCGTTCGACGAGGCGAATGTCACGGTCCGCGCGGTCGAGAACGAGATGTTCTCCATGCCTCGCGCGCTCCTTCCGGTAGGGGATCAGGAAACGGTCCTTCTCATCGATATCGGCAAGACGACCACGAAGCTCGCGGTTATCTCGCGCCGGGTACCGCGCTTCGCGACGACGCTCGACGTGGGCGGACACGCGCTCACGCTCGCCGTACAGAAGCACTTCGGCGTAACCGAGGAGGAAGCCAAGCGCGTGAAGGCCGAGCATGGGCTCGTCGTCACCGATTCGGACCCGGGGTATCTCGAGGCCATGCTCTCCACGGTCTCTGTTATTCGCGAAGAGATCGTACGCAGGCTCGATTATTGGCAGTCGCGCTCGGCAGCAGGCGGCGTGCATGAGCCTGTGACGCGCGCGATCCTTGCCGGCGGGAATGCAACCGTGCGCGGTCTTCCGGAGTATCTTGAGACCTCCCTCAAGATTCCGGTGGAGCTTGGCGACGTGTTCGTGAATCTGGCGCCGCGCGAGTCGTGGCTCCCGCCGCTCGATTATCTCGAGTCGCTCGCCTATGGGACCGCGATCGGTCTCGCCCTACGAGAATATGGAACTTGAACTCACCAATCTTCTTCCCGAAGAGCGCATACGCTCGCTCCGTCGCGTCTATTTCATCCGGCTAGCCGTCGTGGCGGTGCTCCTTCTTTCCGGTGTGACCCTTGTGCACGGCGTGCTGCTGCTCCCATCCTTTATGTACTTGCGGAACCAGGTGGGAGAGCGTACGGCGTCCCTCGCGGCGCTTACCACGACGCTTGCGGGAAGCGAGGAGAAAGAGATCAGTGCACGTGTCGCCACTCTCGCAGAAGACTCCGCGCATCTTGCCCGGCTCTCGTCCGTACCGAAAGCGTCCGCTGCGATCCGGGCCATCTCGGCACTCCCGCGTTCCGGTATCAGGCTTACCGGATTCTCGTTCGCACCGAAAGAGGGTGCCGAAGCGGAGATGTCAGTCTCGGGTGTCGCAACGACCCGCGAGGCGCTTCGAACCTTCGAGCAGTCTCTGGCGGACCAGCCGTTCATTACGTCCGCTGACTTGCCGATTAGCGCGTACGCAAAGGAACGGGACATCTCGTTCACCATTAGCCTCATAGGACCCTTTACGCTATGAAGCGCATCTCCCTGATCCAGCTCGCTATCGCGCTCGTTATATTCGCGGGCGTACTCGGCGCGTACGGTTTCTGGTACTCGCTCGTGGGCAAGTCGAGCGTCGAGGCAGCAGCCCTTACGGAAGAGATCCGCACGAAGAGCCAGGACTCGGCACGGGTCGCGGCAGCGAAGGTGGCGCTCGAGTCCCTCGCGGAAGACGAGGCGGCTATGCGCGCGTACCTGGTGCGCGAGCAAGACATCGTGCCGTTCCTTGGGACGCTCGAAGACACGGGCGCGACGCTCGGATCGAGCGTTCAGGTAGTATCCGTCTCTGCGGAATCCAAAGGAGAACGGAGCCAGCTCCTGCTCTCGTTGAAGATAACCGGATCGTTCGATGCGGTGCTCCGTACGCTCGGCGCTATCGAGTACGGACCCTACGATATCGCTATCCAGTCCGTGACGTTCGATACGGCCCCGGTAGAGGGAGCCGCTTCAGCATGGACCGCGGCAGCAACCTTCTCGCTCGGAACCCAGTCAAAGAAACCATAAGTATGAAAACGTCACTCAATCTCGGTCCGATCCTGAAGAAGTTCTCCTACGGGAGCACGGTGCATCCGGCGCGCGACTGGTTCTACCTGCTCGTTGCCATGACCCTCCTCGTTGCGCTCTCTATCGGCTGGAACGTGTGGCTCCTGCGGAGTGTCGAGAAGGGAGGGACGATAGGAGACGAGAATGCTCAGGTCGAGTCGTTCGACGAGGCACCGATCGAATCGGTACGGGCGGTCTTCGAAGCGAGGCGCTCGGAGCAGCTTCGGTATCGTCAGGAGTACCGGTTCGTTGACCCGTCCCTCTAGGACCGCTACTGTACTAAAGCCCCCATAGCTTAATGGATAAAGCTGCGGACTTCTAAGCCGTCGATCTTGGTTCGATTCCAGGTGGGGGCACAAGCAGAAACACTGCGCACGTGGCGGAACTGGTATACGCGTACGTCTCAGAAGCGTATGGAGCAATCCTTGGAGGTTCAAGTCCTCTCGTGCGCACACTAATAGAATCGGCCCGGATGCTTGGATGGCATCCGGGCCGAAAGGCTATGCGTATTTCCTGAACAACGCTTCGACGGTACGGCGCTGGCGACGAGAAGCGAGAATCAGGTCCCTTCGTTCCTGATCAGACTTGCGGTTCTGGTTCAGGCGTTTCCTCAGGAAGCAACGTACACGACGGTATGCTCGATGCCCGTTGTCATTGGTCGAGTAGAAGAGCAGATCCCCGCTAACGTCGAAGAGTCCACGTCCGTATACCGGGAACTCGACCCGGAACACGAACCTTCCTCGTCGCAGAGTGGCGACGCCGGCCGTGTTCTGTGCAAGCGAATCGAGCAGCTCGCTACGTGCCGTCTCCTTCGTAAGCGATAAGGCGTAGGCTATTGCGCTTGCCGCCATATCGAGACGGATGCTGCTGTTGCGGAAGTGCCGTTTCAGCCGTCCATTCGCACCGGCGTGTGCCGGAGCGTTCTTGAGCTTTCGGTGCGTGCCGCGCGTCCGCGCTGCCTGCTCCTGGCTTTTCCGTATCGCAATACAGAGGCTCTCGCGAGCATTGAGCCTGGTTACGAGCATCTCCGTATCTGACGAGGAGCCCGCAATCCACAGCCGATAGGTCTGTTCGTTCGGAACGATCGTGCAGGTGAATCCGAGCAGGTTGCCCGGATGGCGCCTTGGATAGGTATAGGTACAGGCGCCAGTATATTTCAGGGTACTCGCGAGATGCCGGGTCACCCCGTTTCCCCTCGCTTTCCGATCAAGCAGTGCGCTTATAGCGCTCACCACATGACCGAAGGTGGAGAAGCCTCTTCCTTTGAAGAGCAGCTCACGTTCTAACTCATGACCAGTTACGGTATACATCTAAGCCTCCCTCATGAGGATTCATCTTTCGGCATCATTGCTTACTAGTGAGTAAGTTGCAAGGAATAGAAAAGAGCCAGCAATTCGCTGGCTCTTTTCCTAGTGTGGGCGATGGAGGACTCGAACCCCCGGCCTACCCGGTGTAAACGGGTTGCTCTAACCAACTGAGCTAATCGCCCGTAGCGCCTAGAGTAGCGCATAACGCGGATATTTTGAAGTAACCTCGCTCCGGCATGCTACGTTCTTATCTGTATGCATGAACGCCTCGAAGCCGTTGTCTCCGGAAGAGTGCAGATGGTTATGTACCGGGACTTCGCTCAGCGGAAGGCAAAACGTCTAAAGCTTGTAGGTACCGTCGAGAATCTCTCGAACGGAACGGTCCGGGTTATCGCAGAGGGTCCGCGCGATGTGCTCGAACAGTATGTTGCCCGTCTTGAGGGAGGACCACTCCTTGCGCATGTCGAAGGCGTTACACCTCTGTGGCTTCCCGCGATCGGCGGCTTCCGCAGTTTCGACATCATCTACTAGCATGAGCACCTTGCGATCCATCGGCATCATCATGGACGGCAACCGTCGCTGGGCGAAAGAGCGCGGACTAGAGACGCTCGAGGGACATAAGGCTGGTGCTGAAAAGATATTCGAGATCGTGCGTTGGGCGCATGAGGCAGAGGTTCAAGAAGTCATTCTCTATGCGTTCTCAACAGAGAACTGGAACCGCGCAGAAGAGGAGGTGGGATATTTGATGCGCCTTGCCGGGAAGCTGTTCACCGAACAACTTCCACGATTTAAGGAGTCGGGCGCGAAGCTCAGGTTCATCGGCGACCTGTCGCGAGCGAGCGAGCGCATCCAGAGCATGATTAAGAAAGCGGAAGAGGAGACCAAGGACGGAGCGAAAGGAACGCTCGTCTTCGCGTTCTCATACGGAGGGCGTCCCGAGATTCTCGCTGCCATAAACGAACTGCTTAAGGAAGGGAAGGAGAGCGTTGGCGAAGAGGAATTCTCTGGAACGCTCTGGAGCGCGGGACTCCTTGACCCTGATCTCATACTGCGCACCGGAGGCGAGCGTCGGCTCTCGAACTTCCTTCCGTGGCAGTCGGTCTACAGCGAGCTCTTCTTCACGGATACGAAGTGGCCGGACCTCTCAAGAGAGGAATTCGATGCGGTGCTCGCGGAGTACCACGAACGCGAGCGAAGGCACGGAAAATAACGATGCGTGCTAGGGTATCTCCATGGAACTCCCGGTTATATACGAAGACGACGAGATCGTCGCCATAGCGAAACCCGCCGGCGTCATGACGCATCCGGACGGACACTCGACGGATGAGACGGCGAGCGACTGGTTCGCGCGTACCTATCCTGACTCCAAGGAAGTAGGGGAGACGCAGCGCCTCAAGGACGGGACCGAGATCGCGCGCCCGGGCGTCGTGCATCGCCTCGATCGCGATACGTCAGGCGTGCTCGTGTTCGCGAAGACGCCAGACGCGCATGCGCGCCTCAAGCTCGCATTCCAGAACAAGCAGGCGAAGAAGACCTACCTGGCTATCGTGTACGGCACCCTCAAGGAAGAGAAGGGGATGATCAACTTCGCTATAGGCCGGAGCCGGAAGGATTTCAGGCTTAGGAGCGCACAGCCGAAAGCCAAGGGCCTCATGCGTGAGGCGCTCACGCGATTTTGGGTTGTGGGGGACATCGAGACGCACTCCCTGGTTCGCCTTATGCCAGAGACCGGAAGGACTCATCAGATCAGGGTCCATCTCAAAGCGATCCATCATCCGGTTGTCTGCGACCCGCTTTATGCCCCAGGGCGTCCCGCTGACCTGGGTCTCACACGCCTCGCGCTCCATGCCTATTCGCTCGAGGTTCCGCTTGCTTCAGGACGGATTCTCATAACCGCTGAGGTGCCAGACGACATGAAAAAGGCGGTCTCCGGCTTCCCGGGAAGCGAGGCCTTCGTTGCTCCGTAGAAACGGCTGTGATACAGTGCGCAGGCTTATGAACGTAGTACATACACCCGTCGCTCAGGATGAGCGCACCAAGCTCGGCATCCGACCGGGCGACACCGTCCGTGTCCACCAGAAGGTGGTCGAGAAGGGTAAGACCCGTCTCCAGGTATTCGAGGGCCTCGTCCTCGCGGTTAAGCACGGCACCGAGGCAGGCGCGACCTTCACGGTCCGCGCTACGATGTCCGGCATCGGCGTCGAGAAGATCTTCCCGCTCTACAGCCCGGTTATCGACAAGATCGAGATCACTCGTCGCTCGAAGGTCCGTCGCGCGAAGCTCTACTTCATCCGCGAGAAGGTTGCCCGCGAGGTCCGTCGCCAGCTCCGCAACATGCGCATGGTTAACCTCTCTACAACCGACTTCAAGGAAGAAGAGAAGCCAGAGGAGATCGCCGACGAGGTTGATGAGGCAGTCGACGCTCCAGAGGAGGTTGTCGTTGAAGTCGACACCGTTCCCGAGGGAGACACCGGCGAGGTTACTCCTGAAGAGGTAGCGGCCGAGGAGTCCCGCGAGGACAAGAAGAACGAGGAAGCGTAGAGAATTTGTAAATACCAGCAAGGCCCGCTATAGTAAGCGGGCTTTCCTGTTAGGGAAGCGATGCCTGCCCGGGTGTTGAAATTGGTAGACAAGCATCCTTGAGGTGGATGTGCCGCAAGGCGTGGAGGTTCAAGTCCTCTCTCGGGCACCAGAAAGATGAGCCGCACCATATGGTGCGGCTCATCTTTTTACAGTAAACGTGCTATAACCCATCTACATGGCGGCCTTAGCTCAGCTGGTAGAGCATCGGTTTGTGGTACCGACGGTCATGGGTTCGAGCCCCATAGGTCGCCCTAAATAAAGAACGGATATGAAATCATTCCTCTCAGAGTTCAAGAAGTTCGCTCTTCGCGGAAACGCGATCGATCTCGCGATCGGTGTCGTTATCGGTGCGGCGTTCACGGCGATTACGAACTCGCTCGTGACCAACATCATCACGCCGCCCTTGTCGCTCCTCACGCGCGGCATCAACTTCGCTGACCTCGCGTTCGCGATACCGACGACCGATGCGTCTATCCAGTACGGCCTCTTCATCCAGGCAGTGATCGCGTTCATCATCACCTCGTTCGCGCTCTTCCTTCTCGTCCGTCTCATCAACCACCTCACGATGCTCGCGCGCCGAGAGCAGGAGGCAGGGAACACCCCGCTGTCCGAGAAGAGTGCTGAACTCATGGTGCTCGAGGAGATTCGCGATTCCTTAAAGAAATAGCAAACATGAAGCAGCTCCTCGCCGGCATCGTCATACTGTTCGTGGTCGGCTTTGGCTCATTCTTGTATCGGAACACCGTTGAGCGCTCTGGAATAACGGCAACACAGCCCGAGTGCACGATGGAGGCGAAGATCTGCCCGGACGGCACGAGCGTCGGGCGCACGGGTCCTTCCTGCGCATTCGCGTCGTGTCTACTCCCGAACGTAGAGATCCCGGATGCAGGAGCAAGTTTCGCCATACCCCCAGGATACGCCGCGGATGAGAATGCATACGGAGCGGACACCCGTCTCCTCGCGGCGTTCGTAAAGTCTTCCTTGTCCGGGAATCCGCAGCATACGATCGTTGTGTATCGGTACCAGATTCCAGAAGGGAAGACCGGAAACGACGTGATCCTTGAAAACACGAGGTATCAACCTGCTGACTTGAGCGCCGAAGACTTCAGTCAATTCCGAGATCTATCAGTGAACGGAAAGACATTCCGCGAGACGACTATCGAGCGCTTCGAGGCACTGGTTCACAGCTCATACTTCCTCGTGCGCGAGAATGACGTACTGAGATTTGATATCACGGAGCACGACGTAACGAGCTGGATGGAGCCAGGACTCGTTATTGCGCAGCTTCCAGAGCATGCGGCATTCCTCGGCACGCTGCGCACGCTCCAGACGACCCCGTAAGGAACGGGCGTTTTATACGTCGTGCTACCATAGTGCCACTCACCTAATAGAATCATCATGAATCAGTTTGTAAACGAACTTAGCAGCAACCGCACCGCTCGTATTGCGGTAGTCGCGGTACTTATTCTGCTCGCCCTGTTCCTCCTCGCAAAGACCTGGGACGCAGTATTCGGACGCGACATGAACGACCCGTATAACACGATCACCGTGGAGGGTACCGGCAAGGCCGCCATAGTTCCTGACACTGCACGCATCACGTTTACGGTCATGGAGTCAGCCGCCCAGGTAGGCGCCGCTCAGGACGCTGCAACGAAGCGCACCGACGACGCGCTCGCGTCGCTCGAAGAGATGGGTATCGAGGAGCGCGACGTGAAGACCGTTTCGTACAACGTCTCTCCGAAGTACGAGTACAGCCAGCAGCCCTGCTACCCGGGCATGATCTGCCAGAGCGGTACTCCTCGAATCGTTGGATACGACGTATCTCAGACGGTCGAGGTTAAGGTGCGCGACACCGCGAAGGCGGGCGACGTGCTCGCCGCCCTCGGAGGACTGGGTGTCCAGAACATCTCGGGCCCTGAATTCGTCGTTGACGACGAGAGCACCGTCTCGGCTGAGGCTCGTGCCGAAGCGATCGAAGAAGCCCGTGAGAAGGCGAAAGAGCTCGCGAAGGAACTCAACGTTCGCCTCGGCGATGTTGTGTCCTTCACCGAGGGGCCAACCAGCGACTTCTATGGCTACGGAAAGGGCGGTGACATGATGATGTCTGAGGCATCTATGAGCCGCGCTCCGAGTCTTCCGGTAGGGGAGAACGAGACCGAGATCACGGTGATGATCACCTACGAGATTCGCTAGTGTAGCGACCCGTAGACACAGCCCCGCACTCGCGGGGCTGTGTTCGTTTGACACAGTATCCAGGCCGTACTATCATGCATACATACAAGGCCCGCGGGGCTTTTTTATTTACAGGACCATGAAATCACTCTTCACCTACCTCAGGAACGTTCGCGGCGAACTCGCCCATGTCGTCTGGCCAGATCGCAAGCAGGCGATGGTGCATACCGTACTCATTATCCTCGTGTCGGCAGTGGTCGCGATCTACCTTTCTGGTCTCGACTACGTGTTCACGGGCGTCGTGAACCGCGTCATCACGGGCTATTAGTCCTTTCTAAGATTCTCTCATTATGGAAATGAACGCACCTCAGTTCGGCGAAGATGCTGCAGACCAGACCCCGCGCTGGTACACCATCCACACGTACGCAGGCTACGAGAACGCCGTCGAGCGCAACCTGAAGCAGCGCATCGAGTCTCTCGGCATGGAGAACAAGATCTTCGAGGTAGTGGTACCAACTGAGAAGAAGATCCGCGTTAAGGCAGGGAAGCGCATCGTTGAGGAAGAGAAGATCTACCCGGGCTACATTCTCGTACGCATGGTCGTGGATGAAGACTCGTGGTTCGTGGTCCGTAATACTCCAAGGGTAACGGGCTTCGTCGGTGCCGGGAACACGCCGGTCCCTATGGACGAGCACGAGGTGTCGACGCTCATGAAGCGCATGGGCCAGGAGGCGCCGAAGCATCGCATCGACCTCATGAAGGATGACCCGGTTGTCATCGCGGACGGCCCGTTCAAGGACCTCGAGGGCAAGGTGGGGGAGATTGATGAGGATCGCGGCAAGGTGAAGGTTATGGTGGCCATGTTCGGCCGCGAGACCCCCGTCGAGCTCGATTTCTTGCAGATAAGGAAGCTATAACGTAGAGTCTCTAAGCAATTCATATGGCAAAGGCAATTAAGAAGATCAAGCTCCAGATCCCTGGAGGCAAGGCAACCCCGGCTCCTCCGGTGGGAACCGTGCTCGGCCCTGCCGGCGTGAACATTGGCGACTTCGTCAACAAGTTCAACGAGCAGACCCGCGACCAGATGGGCGTCATCATTCCGGTTGAGATGACCGTCTATGACGACCGCACCTTCACGTTCGTCCTCAAGGTGTCCCCGATGTCCCGCCTTATCCTCAAGGCCGCGGGCGTCGAGAAGGGATCCGGAAAGACGCCGATGTCCAAGGCCGGTTCTATAACGAAGGCGCAGGTAACGGAGATCGCCGAGACTAAGATGCCCGACCTGAACGCAGGAAGCATCGAAGCCGCAGAGCGCATGGTTGAGGGCACAGCCCGATCCATGGGCATCGCGATCAAGTAGAGTATTCGATACGAGAAAAAGCCCGTCGGTTTCCCCGACGGGCTTTTTCGTTTACAGTCAGCGGATGGAACTCACTCCTTTTCATATAGAGACACTCGTTCCTCCTAAGGATGATCTTCGTGCGAAGATACGTGCATCCGCGCTTACCCTCGAGGAGCATGATGTTATCGCCCTCTCGACGAAGGTGGTGAGCATCGGCCAGGGACGATGCGTGCTCAGAGAGGGTACCGATCTCGATAGGCTCATACGGTCTGAGTCCGAGAGGTATCTCGAGCGCGCAGAGACGCCCGGAGGATTCGTGATGCACACCATAGCGAACGGCACGTTCATGGCGAACGCAGGCATCGATCCCTTCGCGGGATACTTCGTACTCTGGCCGGAAGACCCTCATGGGACTGCTGCGGACCTGCTTGCGTGGTTCAAGCAGGAGTATGGAAGGGAGCATCTGTATCTCGTGCTCACGGACTCCCGGAGCGTCATTCTGCGACGGGGTGTCATAGGAATGGCGGTCGCGTGGGCCGGGTTCGAGCCCGTCTACGACAACCGGATGCGCACGGATCTGCTCGGCGTTGCGAGCGCCGGAAGTCAGACGAACATCCCTGACGCGCTCGCCGCGAGCGCGGTCTATGTCATGGGCGAGGCGAACGAAGGGACGCCGCTCGTACGCATCCGGAACGCGCCATACGTGAAAGAATCCCAGACTGACAGAAAGAAGGAATTCAATACTTACACGTTCTCCCCTGAGGAGGACATCTTTGCACCGTTCCTTACGAGGGTGTCGTGGCAGGAGGGAGGGTAGGGCGCACGCGATCCAAGAAGGAGCGGAACAGCTCGTCCCCGTAGGTTTCGTCGCACATCTTTTCAGGATGGAACTGGAACCCGTACTGGGGTTTCGTGCGGTGCCGAATAATCTCAGGGCCCATGTGAGAGGACGCGAGAAGTTCGAGCTCCGTAGGGATCGTATCGATAACCCACCGATGGGCTTCGTATACGTCGAAGGTCTTTCGATCAAGGAATAGCGGATCCTCAACGACGACCGTTATTTCATAAATACCCTTCTCCTTGTGCTCGGTGTCGCGCAAGGTTCCCCCGTAGGCAACCGCAAGGAGCTCGGCACCGAAACAGACGCCAAGAAGCGGGGAACCGCATTCCCGGATGAGTTTCAGTTCCGGCTCGAGCACTTCGAGGTTGTAGAGAATAGGGAACCGGCTGCTTCCTGAAAGGATCACCAGATCATACGTGCCGCACAGAGCCTCGTCCGCCCGCTCGAGCGGATACTGGTCGACCGTGTCATGTGCAAGAAGGGCGAGCAGTTTCTCAGGCTCCTTGGTGCCGTTGTTTATAAGGGCAACATGCATAGTGTTATTAGGAGCGCTCGAGATCTAACCAAACGTATTTGAATCCTTCGTACTCATGCTCCTCACGCAGGGTCTCTTTTGAGAACTGGTCCTCGTATGCCGGAAAGAACGCGTCGCCATCCTTCTCTTCGTCGACGAGCGTGAGGTAGAGGTTCGTCGCGAAGGGAAGCGCGCACTCGTATACCTGCTGGCCTCCAATGGCGAAGATTTCCTCGCTCCCTTCAGCGTCGCGTGCACGGGAGAGCGCCTCGGGGAAGGACTGTGCGAGTACCGCGCCTGGCGCGTCGTACGAGCTGTCACGCGTAATAACGATGTTCGTGCGTCCCGGGAGCGGGCGGAACTTCTCCGGGATCGATTCCCAGGTCTTTCGTCCCATGATAACGGGGTGTCCGGTCGTGAGCTTCTTGAAGCGCGGGAGGTCGCCCGGAATCTGCCACAGAAGCTGGTTGTCTTTGCCGATCGCGCGGTTACGGCTCAGTGCCGCGATGACGCTTATTTTTTCGGCTTCCTGTGCCATGTCTGTACTTTCTTAATGTCGCGGTCTGCCCAGAGCTTCGGGAGCATCATCTCGGGCTTCCAGGTCTTCTTAAGCTCGGAAAGGTTCGTGGAGGAGGCGTACTTGCCGGACTTCGAGTAGTCCCGCGCGCGGATCGGTCCCGTCTCGAAGAAGATGATCTGCGCGATGCGGCGTCCAACGACGAGCGGGATGATGTAGTTCTTCGAGTTGTTCGTGATCTCCATGGTCCAGCGGTTCACGTACCCGACGTCGCCCCAGCCGGCGCACTTACAGACCTCGATGAACTGGCGGCCCGTAGAAGAGCGGGCTTTCATCATGGTGGTGATGTGGTCCTTGCCGCCGATGAACTCCTGCGTGTGCGCGAGGATCGTCTCGCCAGGCCTGAGCACGATAACCTTGTCGTCCGGGTGGATGCCGCCGTCCCAGTTGAAGTTGTACTTCTTGAACGCTTCCGAAGCCTTCACGGCACGCTGCACGTCGTCTGCGCCCCATACGTGGCGGGTGTGCTCCTCGCTCCAGATGTTGTAGAGACTGTGATTGTATTTCGGTGGCTGCTCGCGGTAGAACCACTCGCCGAGGGTCACGTCATAGCTCGAGGTCGCGAGCTGCTCGTCATTAAAAGGGGAGATCACTATGTCGCCCTTCTTCATCTCTTCGAGGATGCGCGTATCTGAAAGTGCCATGATTGAAAGAGTGTACTAGTGTCTTCGCTAAACTGCCATCTTAGCCTTGATGGTCTCGTGAGACTGATAGTCCTCGAGCCGGATGTCGTCCATGGTGAAGGAATCGATATCCGTCACGTCCGGATTGAGCCAGAGTTTCGGGAAGGGTAGCGGCTCTCGAGCGAGCTGCTCCTTCACGGCATCGAAATGATCGTGATAGATATGCGCGTCGTTCAGGGTGAGGACGAGCTCATGTGGCGTCTTTTCCGTGACCTGTGCCACCATCGCAAGGAGGAGTCCGTACGAGGCGATGTTGAACGGTACACCGAGGAACATGTCGCAGGAGCGCTGCACCATGTGAAGTGAAAGCTTGTCGCCGGCGACGAAGAACTGGAACATCATGTGGCAGGGAGGAAGCGCCATCTGATCGATTTCGCCCGGGTTCCATGCGGAGACGATCAAACGGCGGTCCGTAGGATCGTTCTTGATCTTGTCAACGACGCGCGCAATCTGATCGACGACAGAACCGTCCGGAGACTGCCACTTCCGCCATTGCACGCCGTACACGCGTCCGAGGTCTCCGGGGAACGTTGCCTTAGGGGTCCAATAGTCGGCTTCCGCATTCGCGGTCCAGATGGTCTTCTCAGAGCTATTCAGTTCCTTAAGGCGGTTGTCGTCGCCCGAGCCTTCAAGGAACCAGAGAAGCTCGCTCTTAACCGCCCTAAAGGCGAGCTTCTTGGTTGTGAGCGCAGGGAATCCGTCCTCGAGATTGCAGCGTATCTGACGCGCGAAAAGCGCGCGGGTGTCCCCGTTGCGGCCTGTCCGGTCGACCCCGTTCTCCATGATGTTCTTGAGGGCGTCGAGGTAGGCGTGCTCCATGTAGCCAGTATACAGGGACGGTATCTCGACCCCCGGGCTGGGGAGAGCGGGGATAACCCCGTGCTAGGGTATGCTGAGATCAATGTTCAAAGGGGCATAGAAATCATGACACAAGAACCAAGGAAGGGCGTGTTCATAGCCATCGAGGGCGGAGACGGCGCAGGCAAGACCGACCAGATCCGTCTCCTCCAGGAGCGATGGGAGAGCCTGTTCACGGGATGGAATGTCGTGTTCACGAAGGAGCCGGGCGGCGGTTCGGTATTCTCTCACGACATCCGGCAGCTCGCGCTCAATCACGAGGACGCGGGCAGTGCGGAACCAGGGACCCTGTTCGGCCTCATGACCGCATCGCGTTTCGAGCATCTCGGAAAGCTCATCACCCCGCATCTTGCAAAGGGTGACGTGGTGATCTGTGATCGGTTCGAAGCCTCCACCTACGCCTATCAGGTGAAGGGAATGGGCGCGGACTATCTGCGAGGATCCTATCTCGAGCATCGAGCGTCGGTCCGTGCCCTCCTCGGGGAGCATGCATACCGCACCATCGTTCTCGATGTTGATCCTGATGTGGCTATGGGGCGACTTGCCGCGCGCAAGCTGCGTCAGGGCGATCAAAACCACTTCGACCTCCGTCCTCGCGTATTCCACGAGACGGTGCGCGAGGCCCTCAAGGAGTACTGCAGCACCATAAACCCGACCGCGATCCGCATTGACGGCAATCCTGGTCCGGAAGAGGTGCACAGCCTGCTAGAAGAGCAGATCCGCTTGATTCTCGCCAACAAGTAAGACACGTCCCCGCTTCGGCGGGGACGTACTTTTGGCATACGCGTCAGGAGAGGTACTATAGAAACAACATATAAGGCATATGAGATAAGGTCACTGGCGAGCACGCGTTTACTACTACACGGAACTGACCTATGAATCCTTACGACCATATCAAGAACGAAGACCAGGACGTCTTCAACGCCATAACCGGAGAAGAGACGCGCGAGGCGGAAGGCATCGAGCTCATCCCGTCGGAGAACTACGTTTCCCAAGCCGTCCGCGAGGCGATGGGAAGCGTATTCACGAACAAGTACTCGGAAGGCTACCCCGGCAAGCGCTACTACGGCGGCCAGGAGTTCACCGACCAGGTGGAGACGCTCGCTATCGAACGCGCGAAGACGCTCTTCCATGCGGACCATGCGAACGTGCAGCCTCTCGGGGGTGCTGCGGCGAACATCGCGGCGTACTTCGCATGGCTCGAGCCCGGCGACACTATCCTCGGCATGGACCTCGCGCATGGCGGACACCTCACGCACGGCTCGCCCGTGACGTACATGACGAAGCTCTATAACTTCGTGCGCTACGGCATGAAGGACGTGGACACAGGAGAAATCGATTACGACCTGATGCTCGAGACCGCGAAGCGCGAGCGCCCGAAGATCATACTCGCCGGATTCTCGGGCTACCCGCGTACGCTCGATTGGAAGAGGATCGCCGACATCGCGAAGGAGGTGGATGCGGTTGCGATGGCGGACGTCGCGCACATCGCGGGCCTTATCGCGGGCGGCGCACTTGAGAACCCGCTCGACCATGGGTTCCAAGTCATGACCACCACCACGCATAAGACGCTTCGCGGACCGCGCGGCGCGATGATCCTCTCGAAGGGAACCGTCTCGAGTCCGCTTCGGGCGCCCGAGAAGACTATCGAGAACCTGCCTACGCTGATCGATCGCAGCGTGTTTCCCGGATTCCAGGGCGGCCCGCATATGCATCAGATCGCCGCGAAAGCTATCGCGTTCAAGGAGGCGTCGACACCAGCCTTTAAGGAGTATGCGCATCAGGTTATTAAGAACGCGCAGGCGATGGCAGAAGTGTTCACCACCGGTGGTGTGCGCCTCATAACGGGAGGCACCGACAACCATCTCATCCTTGCGGACGTGTACGGCTCGCTCGGCATCAGCGGGGGAGAGGCTGAGACGCTTCTTGATCGTGCGGGCATGACGCTCAACAAGAACTCGATCGCGAACGACACCCGTAAGCCGTTCGATCCGTCCGGCATCCGCTTCGGCACGCCTGCCATGACGACGCGCGGCCTTTCCCAAGAAGACTCACGCGAGATCGCTACGATCATGCTCGACGTGCTCGACAAGCGGGACGACGCAACCGTCGAGAAGGCAAAGGAGCAGGTCCGAACGATAGCGCTCGCGCATCCGGTGCCGGAATCGTTCGTGTAGCATCACGCCTGCTTCAGGTTCGCTGTGGTTAGATGCCTCCATTAGCAGAGGGATACGTAACCGCAACGCATATGCAAACTCTTGGAAAGACACTTCTCGAATCAGCAGCGGTACTCGCCGTCGGCCTCTCGATAATCGGGTTCATGCTCTACGCGTTCTCACAGAACACTGCGCTCTACGGCGTGTAGGAAAATGAAGGGCAGCTAAAGAAAAGCCGCGCACATGCGCGGCTTTTCTTGTAAGGCTACTTAGTTCAAGACGTCTGTATAGCTGTGACGCTTATCCATAGCACGCACATTCCTATGAATAGAACGATGAAATCCGTACTCGCTTCGACTGCTATCCTTGCGGTCGGGCTCGCCGCAGTCGGTGTCCTCATGTTCGCGTTCGTGCAGAACGCGGAGGCTCGCAATAGCGGACCGCACGCCGTAGGCTCTAAGCTCGAGGTCGCCATAAGCGACAACGGCCGCGTCATCGTACGCGGCGCCGAGGTAACCGAGATATCGGGTGATACTATCCGTGCCCGTACCGAGTGGGGCGCAACCGCGCTCACCTGGACGATCCGGACCGATGGCGATACCGACTTCGTTACGAAGGGCGGTTCGGGCTCTGGCCTCGATGACGTATCGACCGGAGACTATGTAAGCTTCTCCGGACAGGTCCTCGAATCCGAGAGTGCGTTCACTGTTGACGCTGACGCGGTTAGGAACTGGTCGCTCGAGAGCGATAAGGACGACTCCCATGTTCGTGCCGAAGCGAAGGTAGAAGCGAAAGCTCGCTGGGACGAGTGGAAGAAGTTTCCAATCTTCAACTGGTTCAAGGGCAAGGACGATTCTCGCTAGAGCATTCTCCTAACAGAAAACAGCCCGCTCCTCACAGAGCGGGCTGTTTTCTGTTACTATCCGCCTAATGGAAGAGACGCTCAAAACCGCGATTCGCGAGGCCCTCGTGTCGATGGGTGCCGAGGACGTTACGTTCGCCGTTGAATGGCCAGCAGACCTCGCTCATGGAGACTTCGCAACGAATGCCGCACTCGCCGCAAGCAAGTCGCTCGGGCGCGCTCCGCGTGACATTGCTGATGAGCTCGTAACCCTCCTTACTAAGTCTCTCGGAGACGACGTCGCTTCGATCGAAGCGGCAGGTCCGGGGTTCGTGAACATAACGCTCGCGCACGACGCCATTGCCAGAGTCCTTGGCGGAGCCTCCTCTCTTGAGTGGGGGAAGGGGGACATGCGTACGGGAGAGCGGATCGCGTTCGAATACTCCTGCCCGAATCCGTTCAAGGAGATGCATGCCGGCCACCTCATGAGTACGGTGATAGGCGAAGCAGAGGTGCGGCTTCTTGAGAATCAGGGAGCACGCGTGCTGCGCGATACCTATGGAGGCGACGTCGGACCCCATGTAGCGAAAGCGCTCTGGGCACTTCAGAGGAACGGCCTGGATGAGCCTGCAACCTCAAAGGAGATAGGCGATGCCTATGCGCAGGGAAGTCGCGCATACGAAGAGAGCGAGGATGCGAAGGCAGAGATCGACGCGCTCAACACCCGGCTCTACGTAGCGCTCGCAAAGCCTGAGGACGAGCGCACGGAAGAGGATCGAAGCCTCCTTGAAGCCTGGCGTCACGGACGTGACGTGTCGCTCGATGCCCATCGTGTTGTGTGGGACGCGCTCGGCACGCACTTCGATTACGTCATACACGAGAGCGAGACAACGCCGATAGGGAAGGAGAAGGTCCTCGAAGCACTGTCGCGCGGCGTGTTCAAGGAAAGCGAGGGCGCCGTTATATACGACGGAGAGAAGAAAGGTCTCCATACGCTCGTCTTTCTGACGTCGAGAGGGAATCCGACCTATGAAGCCAAGGACGTCGGGCTCGCGTTTCTGAAGGAAGAGCGTATAGGTCCGCTCGACCATTCCTACATAACAACCGCGAGCGAGCAGAGCGGACACTTCGCGGTATTCCTTGCAGCGCTCGGAGAATTTGCTCCCGAGCTCGCGAACAAGACGGTGCACGTCCCGCACGGATTCCTAAGGCTCTCGACGGGAAAGATGTCATCGCGCGAAGGGAACGTCGTTACCGCTGCTGGTCTCATCGAGGAGGTCATAGGAAAAGCGCTGGAGAAGAATGAGGACCCGCTCGTTGCGCACGCGGTTGCGATCGGCGCGATCAAGTACATGATCTTGCGCCAGGCTCCTGGCGGCGATATCGTGTTCGATCCCGAAACGTCACTATCTTTGGATGGCGACTCGGGACCGTACCTCCAGTACGCGCTCGTGCGCGCCAAGTCTGTCCTCGCGCAGTCTGAGCTGACGCCCGACATGTCACAGATGCCCGAAACCATCTTCGACATCGAGCGACTCCTCATCCGGTATCCCGAGGTCGCCAAGCGTGCAGAGGCCCAGCGCGCGCCGCAGCAGGTAACGCAGTACCTAACGAACCTGGCAGGGGAATGGAACTCGTTCTACGCCGTCGAGCGTATCCGCGGAGGAGAGTGCGAAGCGTACAAGCTTCTCATCGCCGCTGCGTTCGTCACCACCATGGAGAACGGACTCGCGCTTCTCGGCATCCCGGTTCCGGAACGGATGTAAACACGATCTTATTGCATATTTGCGTGCAGGGAGGTAGGGTGGCTCTCAGACTGTACATATCGTGCGGTTGGTAGAGGGAGGAAATACGAATGCTGTCACAATCGGTGATGCAGGCAGTAGGCGACCGCAATCCGGTCATTCTCGCGGCCAAGGTCCACGGTTTCAATACCGACGTCGATTTTCTGAGTGACGTGGCCAGCAAGAAGAATATCGGTGACGACGTGGCTGCGTCGCACATCACGGCGTACGTCGAGACCCGGGACGATCCCAAACGAAAGATCCCGTTCTTCGCTATCGCCGACATCGAAACTGCATTCCCGAGCAAGCTGGCCGAGCAGGGCGAGAAGGCGCGCGCCGTGCGCGCGCCGAAGCCGCCGGCGAAGGTGACGAAGAAGGAACCGCCTCGTCGGTGCCAATCGTCCCGCCGCTAGAGCCAGCAGCATGAGACCAAGACCCGGCGCGAAAGTGCCGGGTCGTTTCTTTTTAGTACGCAAAACGCTAGGATGAGGAGACTATGGCTGATACAGAGAAATCAGAAGTCTCAAGGCGCGAGGAAGCAGTCCTCGCTCTCTGGAATGAGAAGGGGATTTTCGAGAAGTCCCTCACAAAGCCCTCTCCCAAGGGGGAGTTCGTGTTCTACGATGGTCCGCCGTTCGCGACTGGTCTGCCGCATCATGGTCATATTCTCGCGAGCACCATAAAGGATGCGATCCCTCGTTACAAGACGATGTCCGGCTTCCACGTACGCAGGCGTTGGGGATGGGACTGTCACGGCCTGCCGCTTGAGAACATCATCGAGAAAGAGCTCGGGGTAAAGACCAAGCGTGACATCGAGGAGATGGGCGTCTCCACGTTCAATGATGCGGCGAATAAGGCGGTGCTCCGCTATGCGGATGAATGGAAGCAGATCATCCCGCGCATCGGACGCTGGGTCGATATGGAGGATGACTACAAAACCATGGACACCCCGTATACCGAGTCGGTCTGGTGGGCGTTCAAGACGCTGCACGAAAAGGGTCTCGTAGAGGAGGGCTACAAGGTCATGCAACTCTGCCCGCGCTGCGGCACGACGCTCTCAAACTTCGAGGTGAGCCAGGGCTACAAAGATATCAAGGACCTCACCGCGGTAGCGAAGTTCGAACTCGCTGACGAGCCTGGTACCTACGTTCTTGCGTGGACCACGACGCCGTGGACGCTTCCGGGCAATGTCGCGCTCGCGATAGGAGAGGGAATCGAATACGTAAAATGGACGGATGAGAAAGGAAGCTACATCGCCGCGAAGCATTTCCATGAGGTTAAGGGTATCGAGGCGCAGGCAACGCCGATCGCAGCAGCAGAGCTCCTCGGGCGCCGGTACCTGCCGATTTTCCCCGGAGTCATCGATACGATTGTTGCGGGGACAGAGCGTGACAAGCTCGGTGCGGCATTCAGAATCCTCTCGGGCGAGTTCGTCACCACTGACGAAGGTACCGGTATCGTGCACATCGCTCCAGCATTCGGCGAGGAGGACCTTGGTCTCGCGCGTACGCACGGACTGCCCGTCGTACATCACGTTGACCGCGATGGGCGCATGCTCGAGGCCGTTCCGGTAGTCGGCGGCCGACTTGCGAAGCCGAAGGGTGACTGGAAGGAGACCGATAAGCTCATCGTCGAGTATCTCGGTGAGAAGGTCTATCGTGCGGAAGAGAAGGAGCACAGCTATCCGCATTGCTGGCGCTGCGATACGCCGCTCCTTAACTACGCGTCGAGCTCGTGGTTCGTAACGGTGCCGAAGTTCAGGGACCAGCTTGTTTCCGAGAACCGGAAGATAGGCTGGGTGCCTGATGCGATCGGACAGAACCGCTTCGGCGACTGGCTCAAAAATGCCCGCGACTGGTCTATATCACGCAGCCGCTACTGGGGTGCCCCGATACCAGTCTGGAAGAATGAGCTCACGGGAGCCCTCTCCTTCATAGGATCGATTGAAGAGCTTACGAAGCGTGCCAAGCGAAGCGGGAACCAGTACTTCGTGATGCGTCATGGCGAATCCACCAATAACCTCACGGAGACCAACAGTACGGTACTTGAGGGAGCTCAGAAGGAACATCATCTTACCGATACCGGAAAGGCAGTAGTACGGGAGAGTGCGGAAGCCTTTAAGAACAGTGGGTTTGATCTCGTCTTCGTATCGCCTTTCACGCGCACGCTCGAGACCTCTGCGATCGTTAAGGAGGTGCTTGGGCTGTCAGACGAACAGGTGATCGTCGAGCCACGATTGCGAGAGATCGCAGCAGGCGTTCTCGAAGGCAAGACCTATACGGATTACCGAAGCTCGTTCAGCTCGTTCGGCGCACGGTTCACCACTGCTCCTGAGGGAGGAGAGACACTGACGCAGGTCCGTCATCGAGCAGGTGAGTTCATGTACGAGCTTGAGAGGAAGCATGAAGGGAAGCGGATCCTTCTTATCACGCATGGAGATGTTTTGTGGATGCTGAACCTTCTCGCTCAGGGAGATTCAAAGGACACTGCGTTCTCTATGGAGGATCCGGAGCGAGGGGTAATCAATGGCCTGCCGTTCATGCCCCTTCCTCACAACGGAGATTACGAGCTCGATCTCCATAGGCCCTACATAGACGACTACGAGCTCATTGATACCGATGGTGCGCCTCTTCGTCGTGTGACGGATGTGTTCGATTGCTGGTTCGAGTCAGGATCGATGTCGTATGCGCAGGACCACTATCCCTTTGAGAAGGCCGCCTTCAATCCAGAAACCGGACTCTTTAAGAAAGCGAAAGGATATCCGGCCGATTTCATAGCAGAAGGACTCGACCAGACTCGAGGCTGGTTCTACTCGCTTCTCGTGCTCGGCGTGGCGTTGTTCGGGAAAACGCCATACAAGAATGTAATCGTGAACGGCCTTATCCTTGCGGAGGATGGCCGTAAGATGTCGAAGAGCTTGAAGAACTATCCTGAGCCTATGGAGATTGTCGAGAAGTACGGTGCCGATGCGCTTCGGTACTATCTCCTGTCGTCTCCTTTGATGCGCTCTGAGGATCTACGTTTCTCTGAACGAGGGGTAGCTGAAGTAGCCACCAAGGTCTTCGGACGTCTGATGAATATGCTGAGCTTCTACGAGCTGTATGCGTCAGAAGGCGCGGAACCGAAGGAGGGGAGTACGGATGTTCTTGATCGTTGGGCACTGAGTCTCGTAGCGAAGGCAACAGAAGAGATGACAATCGGATTTGAACGGTACGAGCTCGATCGTGCGGTGCGTCCGCTCGCTACGCTCATAGACGATCTCTCGACCTGGTATGTCAGACGATCACGCGACCGTTTCAAGGATTCTCCTGAAGCGCTCGGTACGCTACGTCGCATACTTCTCCAGAGTGCTGTTCTGTTCGCACCGGTAGCACC
Source organism: Patescibacteria group bacterium (assembly GCA_040384725.1). Taxonomy (GTDB): domain Bacteria; phylum Patescibacteriota; class Minisyncoccia; order Phycocordibacterales; family Phycocordibacteraceae; genus C7867-001. The sequence continues at coordinate 34,164 of JAZKIS010000011.1, forward strand.
GTTCGCAGCCGAGCATATCTATCAGACGCTTCGACGAGACAACGATGTTGAAAGCGTGCATCTCTTATCGTGGCCGGTTGCGGAAAAAGCAGATGAGGCACTGCTCGTGTCTATGGCTGAAGTACGGGCCCACGCGTCAGTCGCGCTTAAGCTCAGGCAGAAAGCTGACATCAAGGTGCGCCAACCTCTCGCATCACTCTCTATTCCAGGGACCCTTCCTTCGGAGCTCATCACCATTCTTGCGGACGAGGTGAACGTAAAGGAGATAAGGACGAATGTCGCTGAGATGACACTCGATACGGTGCTTACTCCCGCACTCGTCGCTGAGGGTGACGAGCGAACGCTCGCACGTGCCGTTGCTGAAGCGAGGAAGACCGAAGGCCTCTCGCCGAAAGACACGGTCTCGATCGAGAAGAGAGAAGACGGGACGTACGTCGCAGAGCTCTCTACCGGACCGGTACGATTCTCTCTCGTTCGCAATGCGGCATAAGTACGATACGACCGCGCTCGTCCTCGCCCGTACCCCGCTCAAGGAATCGGCAGCGCTCGTCACGCTCCTCACGGAAGAGTTCGGGTTGGTGCGTGCTCGTGCCGAGGGACTCCGGAAGCCTGGGGCAAAGCTCGCACATGCGCTCCAGACCTTTGACCGCTGCGACGTAACCTTGGTACGCGGGAAGGAGGGGTGGCGGCTATCCGGAGCGATTCTCGAGGAGAGCTGGTTCAAGAGACTGAAGCGTCATGAGCGCTTACGTGCAGGACGCGTTGCAGGACTCCTTCTTCGCATGGTGCATGGGGAAGCGAACGACCCATCTCTTTTCGTACTATTCACTGAATTCCTGGAAGCCTTGCCCGAGCTTCCTGAAGAAGCACAAGATACCGCAGAGATCATGACGGCCCTCCGTGTCCTTGCGGTGCTCGGCCTCGATGTCGGGGTGCTCCCGCAGGTCGGTATCTATGAGTCGCTCCTGCCGGAACAGAGGCGAGAGCTCGTTATGCGGGTGAACCGGGGTATCGCCGCTTCGGGCCTGTAGCAGACTTGCTATACTTGGGAGCAATGCCTCCGAATACGCCAGACGACACGAGTACGCTCGAGCGATTGCGACAGAAACTATACTCGTCTCAAGCGCCTGCGAGTTTTCCTGCGCCGGCGCTTTCGCAGACACCCCTGCCCCCGGTTCCGGCAGAAGAGGGATGGGCAGCGCCTACTCCTCAGGTGTTCACGAAGAAGCCACGCGTGTCATGGGCAGCACTGTTCCTTGGTGTCGCTGCCGTGTTCTTCATCCTTGCGGTAGCGGGAGCCGCATACTTCCTCGTCTTTGGCGGACGCTCCGTATCGACCGACCGCATCACGATCCTGGCGGATGGCCCTACTTCGATCAGTAGTGGGGACGAAGTGACGATTCTCGTGTCTATCGAGAACCGCAATCCCGTAACCGTGATGAGTACGACCCTCACGGCAGAGTTTCCAGACACGACACGGTCTCCTGACGACGAGGAGCAACCATTCACGCATTACGAGGACACGGTCGGCGACATCATCTCCGGCGAGACGGGCACGAGGTCCATCCGCGCGCTTATATTCGGCAGCGAGGGCGAGCGCGTCGTTGTGCCGATCAGATTCGAGTACCGCATCGAAGGCTCGAACGCCGTGTTCGTGAAAGAAGCGGAGTATGAGGTACAGATAACCTCGTCCCCGATATCCGTTCGGGCTGAAGCGGTATCCGAAGCTGCCGTCGGGCAGCCGCTCACCTTCGCAGTGACGGTCCGTTCGAACGCGAAGGAGCCGATCGAGAACGTCGCGGTCTTTGCGCAGTACCCGTTCGGCTTCACAGCACGTCGCGGCGAAGGACCGGTGTTCCCTGTAGGAACGCTCGCGCCAGGCGAGGAGCGTACGATCACGGTTACCGGTACCCTCACGGGTGAGAATAATGACGAGCGCGTATTTAGGTTTACGGGTGGCATCCGTCGCGGGGAAGAGACGAGCGTGCTCGCCGTATCGTATTCGACAGCCCTCGCGTCAGTAACCCTCGCGAAGCCTTTCCTCTCAGCGAGCCTCTCCCTCAACAGGGACACGAGCAGTACGCCCGTTATTGAAGCCGGCGCTGCGGTCCAAGGCATCGTCTCCTGGGTGAATACGCTCGCGACGCCAGTGCTCGATGGACAGGTCTCTGTAACGCTTTCCGGCAGCGCTCTCGATACGTCGACCGTAAGTGCGTATGGCGGCTTCTATCGTTCTTCTGACACGACGATCATCTACTCGCGCGAGACCAATAGCGGCCTCGGGAACCTGGCGCCGGGAGCTACCGGAAGCGGCACTTTCAATTTCAAGACAAAGCCTGCGGTGTCGCTTGCAACCATGAAGAACCCGACCATCGTCGCGACGATCTCGGTCGCCGGTCGCCGGGTAGGAGAGAGTAACGTGCCGGAGACCATCTCGTCGTCCGTAACGCGCACGATAAAGGTGGGGACTGATCTCGCCCTTACCGCCAAGGCGCTCTACAGCAGCGGAGCATTCAAGAATACGGGCCCGTGGCCGCCTGTCGCTGATCAGGAGACAACCTATACGATCGATATGTCGCTCACGAACACTGTTAATTCGGTTGCCGATACCGTCGTTACAGGCGTGCTGCCGTCATATGTGCGCTATGTGGGCGCGACAAGTCCTGCGGACGGATCAGTTTCCTACAACGCGGCGACCCGTACCGTCACTTGGCGCGCAGGCGAGATCGCCGCAGGCACGGGCTTCGGCTCGGCAGCGCGTTCCGCCGCCTTCCAGATCGCACTGTTGCCAAGCGCGTCACAGCGCGGTACAAGTCCTATACTCATGTCCTCGGTCAAGGTTACGGGCACTGACCGCTTCACGCAGAAAGCGCTCTCCCTGACTCGCCCCGAGATCACGACCCAGACCGTTTCTGACCCTAGCTTTGTGCAAGGGAAGGGAGAAGTCCGCTAATTACCTTATTTTATGTCCGTCACGCTTGAACAGATCGTCTCACTCGCCAAACGGCGCGGCTTTATCTTTCCGGGTTCCGAGATCTATGGCGGACTCGCGGGAACATTCGACTACGGCCCGCATGGCGTGGCGCTCAAGAATAATCTGAAGGCGCTCTGGTGGAAGCGCTTCGTCGAGGAGCGTGATGACATGTATGGCGTCGATGCGTCCCTCATCATGCCAGCACGCGTGTGGGAAGCATCGGGACATACCGAGACGTTCAATGACCCGCTCGTATCTGACGCGAAGACTGGCGAGCGGTACCGTCTTGATCATGTGCTTGAAGCGGCCGGCATCGATCCAGTTGGCTTGAGCCTTGAGGACATGTGGAGCGCGCTTCAAGAGAAGGGGCTCAAGACGCCTGCCGGAAACGCGTATGAGCAGCCGATGACGTTCAATCTCCTGTTCCCGGTAACGATGGGTGCCTCGAAGGACTCCGCGACGCTCGCGTACCTGCGTGGCGAGACCGCGCAGGGCATGTTCGTGAATTTCAAGAACATCATCGACGCGTACCACCCGAAGCTTCCGTTCGGCATGGGGCAGATCGGCAAGGCATTCCGGAACGAAATCGCACCGCGTGAGTTCGTCTTCCGATTGCGCGAGCTTGAGGCCATGGAAGTCGAATACTTTATTTCACCAGAATCATGGAAAGAATCATTCGAGGAATGGCGAATGATTATGCGTAATTATGCTGTTGAGATCGGACTTCCTCTCGAGAAATTACACGAGAAGGAGATCGGAGACGAAGACCGTGCGCATTACAGCGAGCGCACTATCGACTTTGAGTATGAGTTCCCGACGGGCACGAAGGAGCTTTGGGGTCTCGCGTACCGTACCGATTACGACCTGTCTCGCCATGGAGAGTACTCCGGAACCCCGCTCGTCTATATCGACGAGGAGAAGAAGGAGAAGGTGGTTCCGCATGTTATCGAGCCTGCTCTTGGCGTCGAGCGCACCATGCTCGCAGTGCTTGCTGCAGCGTATGACGAGGATGAGCTCGGAGGAGAGACGCGCATCGTGCTGCGTCTTCAGCCGAAGGTAGCGCCAGTGAAGGCGATGGTCTCGCCACTTTTGAAGAATAAGCCCGAGCTCGTCGAGAAGGCGAAGGAAGTGCGGGCGCTCTTGAAGAAGGTTCACCCCGCTATCGCGTGGGATGATAACGGAAACATCGGCAAGCGCTATCGCCGGCAGGACGAGATCGGCACCCCGTTCTGTATCACGATCGATTTCGACACGCTCGGCGAGACTCCGGACCTGAAGGACACCGTCACGCTCCGTCATCGGGATACCGGAGAGCAGGAACGCCTCTCGATTGAGGAGGTCGCAGAGAGAATTCGTACCGTGCTCGCATAAGGCTTGACGCAAAGGGCAGGGAAGCGCATGCTCGCGTAAGCCTGTTCCATTGGAGAGACGAGATGCGTGCATTCGCGATGCTTATGTTTTCGTTCGTGCTCCTTACGGGTGCGGACGCCCGGGCGCAGGAAGCGCTCACCATTACCACCCCTCCGGGGAAGCCGTTGGTCTGGGACCCTGAGTTCACGGTCCCGAGCCATAACACTGAGACGGAGATGGTTGCGTTCCGACTCCTGCCGTTCGCGGAAGATTCGGCTGATGTGCCGTTCTTCGTCGATCGGACGGGTATCGTTATCCCGAAAGCCGGTGCTGACGTGACCGTGGAAGTGCTCGCTGAGGATGCGCAGTTCGTCGTCCTCTTGTGCTCGTTTCCGGAACTCGGACCTTTCAACGTCGCCCTTCCGGGAGTCCGGTCCCAATACTGCATCCTTCGACGCGTAGAGCGGCAGCCATGATACTGGCTGCCGCTTTCCCGTATGTGGTACCATTTCCGCTATGAATAAGAACGTCTCCATCACCATTACCCCGGGCACCATGATCATGGCTCTTGTTATAGGGGCCGTCGCCTATGCGCTCTGGCTTCTTCGCGATATAGCGCTCCTCGTCCTTACGGCCATCGTGATCGCCTCGGCGATCGAGCCCGGGGTCGTGTTCTTCACGAAGCGCCGCATCCATCGCATCGTCGCCGTTACGGTGATGTACCTGGCCGTGTTCGGATCGCTCTTCGGTCTCGTGTACTTCTTCCTCCCCCCGATACTCGCCGAGACGCAGAGCTTCCTCTCAACCGCGCCGCAGTATCTGGATACGCTCAACCTGCCGTCGACCATCACGGGCCTCACTGAGACCGCGCGTAACGCAGCGTCCGCTGAGCAGTCCCAATCTATCTTCGACACGCTGTTCGCGTTCCAGTCCGCGTTCGCGGATACGTCAGGCGGCGTCGTGCGGATCGTGTCGACCTTCTTCGGCGGCATCTTCGCGCTCTTCCTGGTTATCGTGCTCTCGTTCTATTTCGCGGTGCAATCGACCGGCGTCGAGGACTTCATCCGTCTTCTTAGCCCTGCCAAGCACGAGCAGTATGCGACAGGCCTCTGGCTCCGTGCCCAGCGAAAGATCGGACAGTGGATGCAGGGTCAGCTTCTGCTCTCCTTGATCTCAGGAACGATCACCTACCTCGGTCTCCTTATCCTTGGCGTGCCCTACGCGCTCCTCCTCGCGGTGCTCGCTGCCGTTATGAACCTCGTGCCCGTCTTCGGATCCCTCATCGCCGGCGTGTTCGCGACCATCGTTGCGCTCGGATCGGGAGGGTTCGCGCTCGCGCTCATGGTTGCGGGCCTCTTCATCATCATCAACCAGATAGAAGGGAACCTCCTGTACCCGCTCGTGGTAAACAAGGTGGTGGGTATTCCGCCGCTCCTCGTCATCCTCGCGCTTCTCGTCGGTGGCAGCCTTGCAGGCTTCCTCGGGGTCGTGCTCTCCATCCCGCTCGCTGCCGCGTTCCGTGAGTTCCTCTCCGATCTCGAGAAGAACAAGCGAATGAAGGCCGTTGCTGAGGTCTAGTGCCATGGCTCGTTACATAACCACAACGCTTCCGTACGTGAATGCCGATCCGCATATCGGCTTCGCGCTCGAAGTAATCCAGGCAGATACGCTTTCGCGCCTCTGGCGTCTTCAGGGAGAGGAAGTTTTCTATTTCCTAGGCACCGACGAGCACGGGCAGAAGGTCTGGGAGGCTGCTGAGGCAGCAGGTGTCGACGTACAGGCGTACACAAAGCAGTACGCGGAAGAAGTACAGAAGCTTACCGGCGCGCTCGCGCTCAACATAGACGCGCGCATGCGCACGAGCGATACGGCGCACTATACGGCTGCGCAGGAGATGTGGAGACAGTGCGAAGCAGCAGGGGACATCTACAAGAAGAATTACACCGGCCTCTATTGCATCGGATGCGAAGCGTATAAGACGAAGAAAGATCTCGACGAGCAAGGGAAATGCGTGCTCCACCCATCCCTTACGCCACAGGAAATCAGCGAAGAGAACTATTTCTTTAGGTACAGCAACTACGGCGAACAGCTTCTCCAGTACCTCTCGGACGAGAGCGTGATCCTGCCCGATTGGCGGCGAGAAGAAGCGATTGCGTTCGTAAAGGGAGGACTCGAGGACTTCAGCATCTCGCGCGAGAAAGCGAAGCTCTCATGGGGCGTCCCGGTGCCTGGCGACGAGTCCCAGGTTATGTACGTCTGGTTCGACGCGCTCACGAGCTATATATCCGTGCTCGGGTGGCCTGCGGAGAAGGAACGCTTTGAGAAGTTCTGGGAGAACGGCCGTACGCTCCAGATGGGAGGGAAGGACCAGGTCCGTTTCCAGTCCCTCATGTGGCAGGCCATGCTCATGTCCGCAAAGATCAAGAATACCGAGCAGATCTTCTACCATGGTTTCATCAACTCCGGAGGCCAGCGGATGTCGAAGTCTCTCGGGAACGTGATTAGCCCGTACGACCTCGTGGAGAAGTACGGTACCGATGCGACGCGCTACCTTCTCCTGCGCCATGTGCATCCGGCAGAAGATTCTGACGTAACATGGGAGCGCCTTGATGAGTGGTATTTAGCCAATCTCGTGAACGGCCTGGGGAATCTTGTTGCGCGCGTCATGAAGCTCGCGGAAGACAATCTCACTGGCCCGGTTCAGTTTGTGAAGGGAGACATGGACATTGACCCTGCGTTTACGTCGCATCTTAACGAGTTCCGTTTCAACGAAGCGGTCGATTACATATTCGCCATCATCGGCGAGTGCGACGCGTACATGACGGCGAAGGAGCCGTACAAGAAGGTGAAGAGCCCGGACGACGGCATCGCGAACGAGGGAAGGGAGGACATCACGTTCCTGGTCCGAAAGCTCGCGCTAATCGGTACGCATCTTGCGCCCGTAATGCCGGCAACGAGCGAAAGGGTCCTGAACGCGGTTCAAGGCAATACAAAGCCCGAGAATCTTTTTCCTCGTTTGACATAAGGTAGCGAGGGCCGCATCCTGGCCGCAGAGTTCTCAAGAAGGGATCATTTAATGTTCAGGTATCTTCTGTTTCCGCTTGCAGGGTTTTTTCTCATCCTGTGGGCCGCGTTCTCTTCAGGTGTCATCACGCGAGAGGCGCTCGAAGGAACGCATGGCATCGCGCTACTCATGGTCACCATCAGTTCTATGGCCGTCCGCGGGATCCATGGCTCTGATGTGTCCAAGTCGACCGTATTCGTCGTCTGGTTTACGACTACGGCTGTAATCATCGGCAGCTATAGCGTCATTGACCAGTCGTGGTGGGTCGGGATGCTGCTCGCCATAACGTTCCTGATAGCGATCAGCATCATCGGATTCGTCTATGCCTGGTTCAGGCCGACATCTCCCGACTATTCGTATGGCTACCATCATCCGAAATGGGGCACCTGTAACATCTCAACGAACGGCCGCTCCTTGCATGAGACGGAAAAGGAAATCCGCGCGATCTGTCGTGAAGCGCGTGCGGAACTTTCTGCAAAGGCCTGACAAAGGCAAAGGCCCGTCCGAGGACGGGCCTTTTTGTGTGCTACGGTATCCCACATGAAGTATTTCGATGCGCACTGCCACGTACAGTTCGATCCATATGATGCGGACCGAGCTGCTGTTATTAGCGCTATGCAGGACAAGGAAGTCGGAGGAATGGTTGTGGGAGTTGACCTTGATTCGTCAGTGAAGGCACTCAAGCTTGTTGAGAACCTTCCGAACTTCTACGCTTCCGCAGGCCTCCATCCGAACTACGTACTCGACGAGCGTTTCGACGAGGATTCGTTCCGTGCGATCTTGAGGCATCCGAAGATGAAAGCAGTAGGGGAGTGTGGGCTCGATAACTTCCGACCGGCAGATGTAGAGGTCTCGAAGGTAGAGCAGCGCAGAGTATTCGAGAAGCACATCGAGCTCGCGGTGGAAGCCGATAAGCCGATGATGGTCCATTCTCGTCCGTCGAAAGGGACGCAGGATGCATACCGGGACATGATCGATATCCTTCGCGCCTATAAGCAAGAGCACGGAGACCGTCTCCGAGGCGACATACACTTTTTCGTGGGTAGCATCAAAGAGGCGCGTGACTTTGTCGACCTCGGATTCACGATGTCCTTCACTGCAGTGCTGACCTTCGCTCGGGACTATGACGAGGTGGTCCGTTTCTTGCCGCTTTCGAGCATCATCACGGAGACCGACTCGCCGTACGTGGCACCGTCACGTATCCGGGGCCAGAGAAACGAGCCAGTGTCCGTTATTGATGTGGTGGGCGCGCTCGCACAGATACGGAGCGAGGAGGAAGACGTGGTCCGTGAGGCGGTGCTCGCGAACACGAAAGCTCTGCTCTCGCTTTAAACAAAGACGAAAGGCGCTCCCCGAGGGAAGCGCCTGACTAGGCTTACATGCCTAGTTTTCGAAGACTTATTCTGTTTACGATCCGAGCAACGAATTCTCGGAGTACGCGGTCAAAGAAACTGGCCGGCACTTCGTGGGTTTCGTATCGGACAGGAACGGCGATGCGCTGAGCCTTGAAGATTGCTTCTACGTTGATCATGAGACGCTCTTTGTGCCATGACTTAACGACGAAGATAACCTCCTCGATCTCCTCCGACCTGCACTCGCAGAAGCGGATAAAATCCGCAGTTGCCATAACCTCGCCCCGGGTAGTGAAGGACGGAGCCTCGTTATAACGGAGCGCGAGCGCTGGGTGCCGCTGGGCAATGTGCGCGATCATCACCCCGGCCATAAGGATATGATCCCACGCCGGACCCGCACGAGTTGGGGTTAGCAATATTTCGCTCCCCGGGCACGTGAGAGCAATGGCGGCCGCGTGGTCGCATGCCTCTCTCGTGCCCGGGCCGCATATGATTGCATTGTTCGTGTCCCGATCGAGTTTCCACGCGATAGGAACGATAAGTACTTTTCTTTGAGTCTCCAATGAAACCCCCTCAGCTAAATGAGACGCTCTTTCGTGATACTACGACATATAAAATATTTATCAAGATTAGAATTGTCTGACCCTCATTGCTGTGGTACAGTGCGCGGGTTATATGAACACAGACATCGAACACGGTGCAGGCAGCACCGAGCAGGAGCTTGAAGCGGGATATAACGAATCCCGTGTATATGAGCTCGGCTTCCATATCGATCCTGAACTGCCGCAGGAAGAAGTGAAGAAGACCTACCAGTCCCTTCGTGAGAAGGCTTCGACGCTCGTCGCTGAAGGCGAGCCGCAGAAGATCCCGCTCGCGTACACCATCTCTCAGAAGGTGCAGGGGGGTGGCCGTCGCGACTTCGACACCGCGTACTTCGCATGGTTCGCCTATGAGGCGGATAGCGCGGAGCACGAGGCGATCGTCGAGGCAGCGAAGGCAGAGGGTCGTCTCATCCGCTTCATCGATCTCCGCACTGACAAGGAGACTGCGAAGCATGCGGCAGAAATGCACGAGATCTACGCCAAGATGGGCGAAGCGCAGCAGACTGAGGGCGAGGTATCTGATACCGAGCTCGATGCAGCGCTCAAGGAGGCAGGTGTGTAAGGGGTATATACTAAACGTATATGTACCTAAACAAAGTCCTTCTCTACGGAAACCTCACCCGCGACCCGGAGCTTAAAGCGCTTCCGTCAGGTCAGCAGGTTGCATCGTTCGGTCTCGCTACTAACCGCTCCTTCAAGAACAAGGAAGGCGCTCAGCAGGAGCAGACAGAGTTCCACAACATCGTTGCGTTCGGTCGCACGGCAGAAGTCATGGGCCAGTACCTCAAGAAGGGACGGCCTATCTACGTCGAAGGCCGCATCCAGACCCGCTCATGGGATAAGGACGGGGTTAAGCAGTACCGTACCGAGATCGTGGTGGACACCTTCCAGTTCGGCGCGCAGGCAGGAGGCGACGGTCAGCGTTCTGGCGGTTATGCCGCAGGTCCTGCACAGACCGAGAGTGCTCCTCAGCAGCAGGCACCTAGCGACCCGGGCGCAGACATCCAGTATCCCGAGGAGGAGATCAATCCCGAAGACATTCCATTCTAGTTTTCAGTTAAGCAATCACCATGGCACATCAATCAGATCGTGAAGAGATAGAGCACAAGAAGTTCGTAGACTACAAGGACGTACAGTACCTCCGTATGTTCATGAACCCGCACGCGAAGATTCTCGCGAAGAAGCGTACCAACGTGCAGGCAAGCCGCCAGCGCGAGATCGCACTCGCAATTAAGCGCGCACGTTTCATGGCGCTTCTTCCGTACCTCGCCGCGTAAGCCTAAGAGGGAAGAGACAAGACCCGCCTTGAGCGGGTCTTGTCGTTTGCGTGGCAATGTGGTTTCCTTCCATTCAGAGAGACTGCTCCTGCAGTCTTCGAAAGGGAGAAATCCATGAGCAAGCCGCAAAAAGACAACGGCTTCAGAACGTTCGTTAACACCGTCAGCGTGCTGGCATTCCTCGTCCTTGCGGCCTGTATTATCTTCGGTCGCAATAATTCGAACGATCCTGCACCGGTCGACGCTGTGATTGTGCCGCCGGCCACGCAGGACGCAGCCTACAAGGCTGCAGATCGTTTCGGTTGATCAGCCTTTGACGCATCAAACTCTGAAGAGCCCGACCTCGAAAGAGAGCGGGTTTTTCCTTTAGATACACGTACTATTTTGAGAAAAGCTGCTCTCGTGATTATATATATGAGCGACGGAATGGGCCGTCGCATTTCTGTTCCTTCTAGGGGTACTACGTGTACGAAACGCATAATAAGAAACTTTCGATTTCGAAGAGCGAACGAGCGTTCGCAATATTCGGGGGCATCTGCGTCGGCGTGTTCGGTGTCATCTTGTTGATCGGCACCATAGAGCACATGATCAAAACATCCTATCTGGGTGCACCCGAAACTCCGGTCGAGCGCCCCTTAACAGGGCACTGACCAACCACGCGCAGAATGCGCGAGGCCCCCTCGATGAGGGGGCCTTTTTCTTATGCTTTCTCAACGCGCTCTACGTATTCTCCGGTATCCGTGTTGATACGGAGGATGTCTCCTTCGTTGATGAAGAGGGGAGTGGTGATAGAAGCACCGCTTTCTAGCACTACTTTCTTATCGCCGCCCGTCGCGGTGTCGCCCCGTACCGCAGGAGGCGCCTCTTTCACTTTGAGTTCTACCTTGATAGGGATCGCGATCGTCATAGGGTTGTCGTTGTAGAGGAGCACTTCAACCGGTGCGTTCTGTACGAGCCACTGCACCTTCTCGTGCACCGCGTTCTCCGGGAACGCGAAGCGGTTCTTCGGGTTTCCTGACTCGGTGAACCATGATTCGCCACGGTTCGTGTAAAGATAGGTCGCCTGCATCTTGCCGATATCTGCCTCGGGAACGGTTTCCGACTGATGGAAGGAGATCTCGAGCACTTTCCCGGAAATGAGATGCTTCAGTTTCGTCTGGTTTACCGGCTTCCTCTGCTGCATGCGGAACACATGGGAGGAGAGGACTTCGTACGGCTCGTTGTTGTAGACGATAACCTTCTTCTGGGTGATCTCGTTGTAGGAAAGGATTGCCATAGGGAATGTAACGAGGAGAGCCTTCAGCGCGTTATAAAAAATGCCGGGCTCCCGGATAGGGGGTATGATACAGGACACCATGCCGGAAGCAACCACATCCCTGGAGCTGTCTGACGAAGAGATCCTGCGTCAGTGTCGTAAGGACCCGGAAGTCTTTGCGCAGCTTGTGGCCCGGTACGAGGCCGCCTTCCTCCGAAAGGCTCGTTCCATCGTCTGGTCCCCCGAGGACGCGGAGGAGGTAGTCCAGGACGCCTTCACGCGCATCTATCTCTATGCGGACCGGTACGAAGCCATGGAGGGCGCCTCGTTCTCGTCCTGGGGCTATATGATCCTCACCCGGCTTGCGTTCACTCGGTATCAGAAGCTAAAGACCAAGAACGCTCGGTTCTCAGACCTCGATCCGGAGACCTATGAGCGGCTCCCGGAAGAAGGTACGTTCCTCGAGGATTTGACGATCAGGGACGAGCTGCTCATGGCGCTCGCCAAGCTTCCCGACGCTGCGCAGAGGGTGCTCTCGCTCCAGTTCCTTGAAGGGAAGACCCAGGAAGAGATCGCCAGCAGTGAGGGAAGCACGGTACCAGCCGTTAAGACCCGGGTGCACCGTGCGAAGAAATTACTCAAAGACGCCCTAGAACAGAATGCAAAACCTTATGATTCCTAACTCATCGATTTCTCGTACGGTTATGCGCCGCGTTCGCATCATGCACGCAACGCGCGCCTACGCCCCCATGCTCGTGGCGAGCGTCCTTTTCATAGTCGCCGTCTGGGAGATTGCCAGGGAAGTATGGGTCGCCAGAGTGTTCGAGAACATGCCGTCCTATGCTGACGTGCCCGCACTCCTTAACTTCTTTGCGGATGCATTCGTTAACACGGAGATAGTCGTACAGGTATTCTCCATACTTGCTCTCGGTGCGCTTGTCTGGCTTGCACGCAGCTTCGCATTCGCGATAGGGGAATCGCTCTCGATGCGGCGTATCTAAGGCGCAAGGCTCTAGTCTTGTGCGAGCTTCTCGCGGATCTGCTTGAGGATCTCGTTCGCAACCGGCTTGTTCTCCCTGAGGAAGGTACGCGTCGCGTCATATCCGCGGCCGATAGAGTTCTCCTTGTACTTGTAGCTTGAGCCGGACTTCTGGAGGATGTCGTACTTCTCGCCGAGCGCGATGATCTCGCCCTCCCTGGAGATGCCCTCATTATAGAGAAGATCAAACTCCGTGGTCTTGAAGGGGGCTGCTACCTTGTTTTTCACCACCTTCACGCGGACCCTGCCCCCAACGATCTCTTCGCCCTTCTTGATCTGGGCGATGCGACGGATATCGAGACGGACCGAAGTGTAGAATTTCAAAGCCTTGCCGCCGGTGGTGGTCTCCGGATTCCCGAACATAACCCCGATCTGCATGCGGATCTGGTTGATGAAGATGATGATGGTGTTCGACTTCGCGGTGATCGCCGTAAGCTTCCTGAGCGCCTGGCTCATGAGGCGCGCCTGCTTACCCATCTGGGCCGAGCCCATATCGCCCTCGATCTCATCCTTCGGGGTGAGTGCCGCGACAGAGTCGACGACGATGACGTCGATAGAGTTTGCGCGTACGAGCGATTCGACGATCTCGAGCGCCTGCTCGCCGGTGTCTGGCTGCGAGATAAGGAGCTCTGGGAGCTTCACGCCGATCTTGCGCGCGTATTCAGGATCGAGCGCGTGCTCAGCGTCGACGAAGGCGCAGATGCCGCCCTTTTTCTGTGCTTCTGCGATTACGTGAAGCGCGAGCGTCGTCTTGCCGGAAGATTCTGGACCGAATATCTCGATGATGCGGCCGCGGGGGAGTCCGCCGATACCGAGCGCGGCATCAAGGCCCAGAGAGCCGGTAGGGATCGATTCGATCGCCGCTACCTTGCCGCTGCCGTAGGTCATGATCGATTCGTCGCCGAACTTAGTCTGGATCTCTTTGATCGCGAGGTCTATCGCGCGCTGCTTGGTGTCAGCAGCGCTCGCTCCTTCGACAACCTCATTAGGCGCGAGGGTCTTCGGGGCTTTCTTGGCTGGTTTCTTTGCAGGCATGGTAGGGAAAGTTAATTAACGAATACGGATCGCCGTTCGGTTATCTCGCGTCCGAACCGATCGGTTGCGGTTAAGGATAGTATAGCGCCCCCTGAAGGAAGGGTGAGTGAAGCGCTAAAATTGCCTGCCTCATCCATAAGAAGGGGTGCACCGTTGAGCCACAGGGTCTCGGTGTGGAGCGCCCGGCCTTCGATGCGGGTCTGGCCGTTCGCGAGCATCTCCTCGCTCGCGGGAGAGACGATGGCGATCTGGGGGCCAGCGATAAGCGGCCATGCTGCGACGGCGCCATAGGCAAGGAGCGCAAGAAGGAATACGGCGGCGATGGAGCGGGTAGGCATAGCTTATAGCTCGTCTTCGTCGCCGTCGTTCGATCCTCCGGCGTTACTCAAGACTTCACGGGGACGGGAGCCGTCTGCAGGACCAATCACACCCTTTTCTTCAAGAAGATCCATAAGGCGTGCGGCCCGGGAGTAGCCTATGCGGAGCTTCCTTTGGAGATAGGAGGTTGAGGCACGACCCGCTTCTTCCACTGCCTCGCGCGCTTGTCCGTAGAGGTCGTCGTCCACATCATCGTCCTCGCCCGCAAGCATAATCGCGTCGTTCGCTTCGTGAACGCCTGTTCCACCGGTACCCGTGCCAAGATCGAGGCTCGAGAGGGAGCCAGCGTTGTGCTCCTTAAGGAAACTCACCACCTTCTTCACCTCCTGCTCGCTGATGTAGGCGGTCTGGAGACGGACAGGCTTCTGCATGTCTGCAGACTGGTAGAGCATATCGCCGGCACCAAGAAGGAGCTCTGCACCTGAGGCGTCGAGAATAGTGCGTGAATCGATCTGGCTCGCTACCTGGAGCGCGAGTCGGGTAGGGACGTTCGCCTTGATGAGGCCCGTAATGACGTTGACCGACGGACGCTGGGTCGAGAGGATGAGGTGGATACCGACGGCGCGCGACATCTGCGCGAGTCGGACGATAGCGCTCTCGAGTTCGCGCGGGTAGCTCTGCATGATATCCGCGAGCTCGTCGATAACGATAACGACGTACGGCATGGCTTCAGGAATCTCCTTCGCCTTACGCTTCTTCGCCGGCTCGACGATAGTCGTGTGATATGACTCGACGTCGCGTACCTGCCGCTCCTCGAGGATGCCGTATCGTCGATCCATCTCCTTTGCGGCCCATTTGAGCGCGAAGATCGCTTTCTTAGGATCGGTGATAACCGGCGTCAGAAGGTGGGGGATACCGTTATAGAGGGTGAGCTCCACGCGCTTCGGATCGATCATGATGAACCGAAGCTGGTTCGGGCCATTCCTGAAGAGGAGGGAAGTGATAACCGCGTGGATGGCAACCGACTTTCCGGAGCCGGTGGCACCCGCGATGAGACCGTGCGGCATCTTTGCGACGTTCACGTAATGAGGCGTACCAGTGATATCGCGGCCAACAGCGGCAAGAAGCGGCTTCTTCGATGCCGACCACTCGGGTGCGCCGATTACGCCGCCAAGACCAACCATAGCTTTCGATGCGTTAGGGACCTCGATACCTACGAGGGACTTTCCTGGAATCGGAGCTTCGATACGGACCGGATGCGCGGCGAGGGCGAGCTCAAGGTTCGTCTGGAGCCCGACGATCTTCTGGAGGCGAACACCTTCCGCCGGCTTGATCGCGTAACGGGTAACGGTAGGACCGACCGACACCTCGTCCATCTCGACCGAGATACCGAAGTTCTGGAACGTACGCTTAATGATGTTCGCGTTCGCCTTGATGTCTCCAACACCCGGCTTGCCCTTGTCTTCCCCGAGAAGGGAGAGGGGAGGAGCCTCGTACTCAGCATCGAAGTTAGGGATAGACGGGTCCGTGCTCACACTCGATGCTTGATTGAACATGGTTACGGTAGGTTCCTTTTCCGGAACTTCTTCGTCTTCGGCGGCAGGTTCTTCGGCTTCTTCTTCGACCTCTTCTTCCACGCCAGCATCCTTCTTCTGAGAGAGCTGCGGAAGTTTCACCGAGGATATCTTCTCGCTTGCGGTATCGGCTGCCTCCTTTAATACGCGCAGGAGCGCAACGACGTCGGTTGCGATGATAAGTCCAATCGCAATGATCGCGAGCAGGATGATGATTGCTCCGGCGACACCGAAGAGTTCTGCTGCAGCCTGTCCGAGAGATGTTCCTGCAGCGCCTCCGAGTGCATCGGTGATGATGCCGAGGAAGGTAAGAGTGGCGATGATGATGAGTACGATGCCGGTTGCGGTGAGAGGTGCAAGGAAGGATCGCTCAAGCATGATGGAAAGCCCTACACCTATAAGGAGTACCGGTAACAAGAATGCTGCGACCCCAATCACGCTGAATCCGAAACCAAAAATTGCGGTCCCTGCGAGGCCGGCTAGGCCAAGGCAGGCGAGCGCGAAGATGAGTCCAAAGGCGATGAGTACGATGCCCGTCGTCCACTTGGCGAGAGCTTTATAGTTGTCCGCATCGCGGCGCTTCCGGCGCTTTTTCATATACGTATTCTAGCATCGCGCTCGATTCGATGCGTGCCGGAAAGCCTTTCGTTTGCTTGTCCGATAACGTTGTTGCGATGATGTCTTATGGGACATATACTGACCTTGACGCAATAAAGGACACTATGAGCGATAAAGGACAGAACAGGGATTCGCATGCGATGAAGGCATACAAAAATAATGCCGATCTTACTAATTTTGTCCTTGATAAAGCGATATTTTCAGGAGTATTTGAAAAGGACATTCGCCGCGTGTACCTCTACAAGAAAGCTGAGCGACTTGCGAAAGCGATCCATCTGATTAGCCCCGCCTTCCTGGAGTCGCCGGCGTTGAAAGATCGAATGGAGCGTATCGCACTCGGTCTCGTCGATGCATCTGTCCTTCCTCCCGTGGCTTCCCGCGAAGCACTCTCACGAGAATTGCTCGCTCTCTCAAGTATTCTTTCAATCGCGCGTACTGGTGGCATGTTGTCATCGATGAACGCAGAACTCATTGTACGAGAAGCCCATCTCCTACTTTCTGAGATTGTGGGCTACGAAGAACCACGTCTCGTGCTCGATGAGATTCCATCGCTCGCATCGCTCGCGAAGGCTTCTGCCGTGAGCGAATCACGTGAGCGGAATGGTCTGCGATCGGTCGCACGCGTCACCTACGACCCGGCCCTTGATGTGCACGATATTGTAGAGGATAAAGGACAGTCTAAAGGACAAGTAAAGGACATATCCAGGTCAGCTGCATCTATGGGTGAAAAGGGGAGTAATAACATGGAGCGTCGCGAGAGCATCCTTGCCGTGCTGCGTTCGAAGGGCCCTTCCTATATAAAGGATATCTCCATGATCGTGCGGGACGTAAGCGAGAAGACCATACAGCGCGAGCTTTCTGCTCTCGTCGCTGAAGGGCTCGTGAATAGGAAAGGGGATCGTCGCTGGACTACCTACGAGGTCGCTTAAATCCACGTGAAGGCTTCATTGACGAAAGCCTCAAATAAGCTTATTATACTGAGCGTGGTAACCGCTGGGAGCCAGACGTTCTAAAAGGCCGGAAACGGCCTGTTTTGCGTTTAGCTGAAAACACGGTTATCCACATCACTTTCACAGGGTCTACAGCAAGTATCTCTGTATACTAGGTATACGCCCGCGCGTCCGGAATCGTTCTGGTGCGCGGGATTCTGAAACGGCTGATACGACCCTGGAAGAAGGGATCCTTGATAAAGGAATAGTGAACCAAAGTCCTGCGGTGTAAGAACCAGCAGGCACGCCCGTCTTCATGAACAGACGGGCGCCTGAAACGGATGCTTTTGATAGAACATGGATGAACGAAAGAATGACTGATCATTCGCCAACTAGCCGATGGGACGCTCGTCGATAGTGCGCCCTGTCGGATAGTGTGAACCGTTCGAAAACTCACTCCCTTCCTCTCGGGGAGGGGAGGAGATTACAAAGAGAGATAAAAGGTGCGTACGCGATACGAATTATTACTAGCCGTAGCGCGCACGTACTTCAACTACTTACAAAAAACATGATTGCAACTAGCAACACAATGACCGCGAAGATTTTCGCAGCTCTTGCTGTCGCAGGACTCGTTGTATCGTCGGTTGCCGCATTTGCTCCAACAGCAGGTGCTCAGACTACGACTACTACGACCACCACGACTTCAGCATCGGTTACGTTCTCTCGTGATCTTACAATCGGTTCTACAGGTGCAGACGTTACTGCGCTTCAGAACTGGCTCATCAGCAAGGGTCACGCTATCGCAGCTGGCGCAACCGGATACTTCGGTGCACAGACGCAGGCGGCTCTCGCTGCTTACCAGGCAGCAAACGGAATTTCTCCAGCAGCTGGTTACTTCGGCCCGATCACTCGCGCTAAGGTAAACGCTGGTGGTTCTACTTCCGGCGGCACTGGCACAGGTACTGGCACCGGTTCTACTGGTGGCGACCTTTCCGGTGGCGAGGCAAACCTCTCCGACTTCGACTTCATCGCAGAAGATTCTTCTGGCGACGAGGGTGAGGAGGGTGTAGAGATCGCAACTGCAGAGTTCGATGTTGAGGACGCTGACGCTCGTGTTGAGCGCGTTGAGCTCACCTTCGATGCTGCATCTTCGACTCTCGACCAGAAGCCTTGGCAGTACTTCGACACCATCTATGTTTGGGCTGATGGTGACGAGATCGCTGACATCGACGCATCTGACCGTGACGAGTGGGATGAGACCACCGACGACGTTTACGTTATTTCCATCTCTGGACTTGACTACGACGTTAGCGAGGGCGACATGGCATCTCTCACGTTCTCTGCAGACATCGCAGGTTCCATCGATGAGTCTGACCAGGATCAGTCCTTCGATGTATACGTCGATGACGAGGGTATCCGCGCTGTAGACGGCGATGGTATCCAGCAGTACATCGGTGACGATGAGGATGAGATCGACTTCGACTTCGGTGCTCAGGACAACGGTGATCTTCAGGTCAAGTCTTCTAGCGAGGACCCTGACTCTACGATCCTCGTTGCTGATGAGAACGACGAGTCTGAGGACTACACTGCATTCGTATTCGACATCGAGAACGATGGCGATGCAGATGCATTGATCACTGACATTACTCTCCGCACCGCGACAACTTCGGCTACCCTCACGAACATGGTTCGTACGGCTACCCTCGTTGTTGATGGCGATGAGTACGATGGTGATATCAACTTCAGCACTGGCGCTATCGAGTTCGAGGACATTGACCTCGAGATCGCTGGTGACGATGAGGTAGCGTTCGAGCTCATGGTCTCCCTCAAGGAAGACGCATCGACTGGTACGGTTACCTTCTCGGTTGCTAACGCAGACGTAGATGCAGAAGGTGTTGACTCTGGTGATGACACCACAGTTACCGGTTCCGCTACAGGTAGTGCACACACCGTTGCTCTTACGGGCATCGCTGTTGAGGCAGTATCGACGAGCGAGACCGTTGTCACCCCTGGTGATAGCTCCGCAAACACCTACGCAACCTACACCATCAAGTTCGACGTAACGGCTCTCTCTGACGATGCTTACATCGCATCTACGACTGACGCTACAGCGGCTGGATTCGAGGGTGTAACCTACACTGTCTACCAGGACGGCGCGGCAACCACTACCTTCGCAGGTAGCGCGGTTCTCAGCTCGACTGCAGACACGTCATCCGGCTTCTTCGTAGTCGATGAGGGCGACACTGAGACATTCACTCTCACGGTCACTCTCAACCCTACGGCTGCTGGTACGTACGAGGTTGATCTATCAACGATCAGCTTCAACGATGAGGTCGCTTACTCGGGCGAGACGGTCTTCACGATCGACACGAACGACGACGACTTCAAGACGAACCCAACATACATCGCTAACTAATAGCCTTTCGAGATACGTCTCGATAGCTACTAGGGAAGATGTAGTCTAGGGAAACCTAGGAAAGCAAAACCCCCGCATACGTGCGGGGGTTTTGCTATTTGTCTGTTGATAACACGCGTCCCTTCGATTAAAGCGAGTATGCTTGCAGTAAGGGCAATTATTCTCGTACCTAACCCATTACCATGAAAAGACTATCAACCACGAACGCGTGGATGGCGCCTATCGCCATTCTTGCGATCACCGTAATGCTTCCAGGTCAGGTCCTCGCCGCTTCACTTGCGGCAACCGAAACCGTTGCGAACGTTGCGGTAGCATCCGTTCCCGCCATCACCACCGCAGGCGGGGCAGCGGCCGTTAGCGCAACGTCAACCATCACGTTCCCGGCAAAGGCGAGTATCGTAAACAACGATTACTTCATCCTTACCGACGCGGCAACTGCAGGAGATGCCGTTTGTTTCTACTTCGATATTAACAATTCGCTTGCAAGCGATGCGGCAACCGCTGCCGCTTGTCAGGCCGCAGACGGAGTAGCGGGCGGTGTGGAGCTTGCCGTCAGCGCAGCAACGGACGCAGCGAGCGTCGCACTTATCGCTCACACAGCGATCAATGCCCAGTTGGGAACCTTGCTCGTTACTTCAACGAACAATCTTGACGGAAGCCTTTTGCTTACTCATGACACCGCAGGTACTGCAGGCAACATTGCCCTCAATGCCGCGTACATGACTGAAGCAATCGCTACGGGCGGCGCGCTTACCGCGCTCACGGGCGGTGCAGCAGCGACAGCCGCATCCGTAACCATCGCCATCACAGGCGCATTGGTTGCAGCAGCAGCTGATCAGACCGTTAACATCGATGCGCTTGGCGACATCGCACTTGGTGCGGTTGCGCAAACTGCTGCAGAAGTTGCAGCAACCATCCGCGCAGGACTTACCGGTGCAGCTGGGTACGCCGCAAAGGATTACGGCGTAACGGGCGCAGGAGCAAACATCATCTTCACACGGGAATCTACCGGAACTGCTGGAAACGCAGCTATCACCATTACGGACGGTAGTTACAGCAGCAAGGCACAGGTCGTCGTGTTCACGCCCTCTGATGTCGATGGGGATGATTCGTACAGCGTTACCATAGATGGTACTGAGTACGTTCAGAACCGTGGCGCAGATAACGTAAGAGAAGTGGTTGACCGCCTAGCTGAGCTTATGGCTTCCGACACGGTAGTGAGCTGTTCTGAGGACGACACCGCCCTTACGTGTACTGCGCGTACTGCTGGCACTGCATTCACGTACAGTTCTGGCGTCACAAAGATCAGCCAGTCCTCGAGTGGTAGTGGTAGCGGAGGTGGGGGAGGAGGCAGTTCTCGTCGCGAAACTGCGAGATCAAACGCTTCCGCCACGGTAGCAAGCACGCCAGCAGCAACGAATGCGGCATCCACTGCGTCAGCGAGCATATTCGCTCGAGACTTGACGGTAGGTGCTACTGGAGAAGACATCCGTTCTCTCCAGGTGTATCTGAATGCGAAGGGCTTCACGGTCTCGGCATCAGGTGCTGGTTCCGCTGGTAGCGAGACCACGATGTTCGGCGGTCTTACTCGCGCGGCACTCGCGAAGTTCCAGGCAGCACACGGCATCATGCCGAGCGTTGGCTACTTCGGTCCGAAGACGCGTGCGTACGTAGCCGCGAACCCGTAGTTTCAAGAGAATCGATAGCACGAAGCCCCGCGAGAGCGGGGCTTCGTGCTATCCTCTTCGTAACGTCTATGGAGTACTTCTACCACTTCCTGAAGTTCCTCGCGGTCTTCGCCATGATCATCGGCCTCTCACTCTTCGGGATGCAGTTCGTAGGGACCGCCTAAGTTGCCCAAAACAGGGAGCCAGGGTAGAGTACCGGGGTACGGACCGAAGACAGCAGGCACTTCATAAGCCCTGCCGAGGAACGAAAGGGGATCGCCATTATTCTAATTGGCGCGAACCGGTCGAATCTCTCCTCACAACGGTCCCTTTAGGGGACTGTTGTCCGTTTCGTACGAACCAAACACACAGCATGGCAATCACCAAAGCAAAGAAGCAGGAAGTCATCGAGAAGATCGCTGAGTCCGTAAAGGACGCGGCATCGGTCGTCTTCGTGCACTTCAAGGGCCTCTCGGTAGGGGACACGAGCGCTATGCGCAAGAGTCTTCGCGAGGGCGGGGTCGGCTACTACGTGGCCAAGAAGACCCTCATCCGCAAGGCGCTTTCCGACAAGGGATACCAGGGAGAGATTCCTGAGCTCCCGGGCGAGGTAGCGATCGCGTGGAGCCGCGAGGACGCGACACAGGCGGCTCGAGATATCTTCGAGCATGGCAAGAAGCATAAGGGAGCGCTCTCTATCTTGGGCGGTATCTTCGACGGGAAATTCACGGACGCGGTTGGCATGAACGCCATCGCGACCATCCCTCCGGTACCAGTACTCCGTGGCATGTTCGTCAACGTGATCAACAGCCCTATCCAGGGTCTCGTTATCGCGCTCGACAAGATCGCCGAGAAGAAGGCAGCGTAAGCATTAGACTAAAACCTAACCGTAGTATTTATGGCTGAAGACGATGTAAAGCAGGAGGAGACCGTAGAAGAAACGGCTCCTGCAGTAGAGGAGGCGGCAGCCCCAGCTCCCGTAGCTGAGGAGGCTTCCGTAGAGGTTCCTGAGAAGTTCAAGAAGATCGTCGCCTCAATCGAGGAGATGTCCGTTCTTGAGCTCTCTGAGCTCGTGAAGGTATTCGAGAAGAAGTTCGGCGTATCGGCTTCCGCAGTTGCGGTCGCGGGTCCTGCGGCAGGAGGCGCAGCTGGCGGCGAGGATGCGAAGAGCACCTTCACTGTCGAGCTCTCTGACGCTGGCGCAAACAAGATCCAGGTTATCAAGGCCGTGAAGGAGATTCTCGGACTTGGTCTCAAGGAGGCAAAGGACCTCGTTGACGGTGCTCCTTCCGTCGTGAAGGAGAACGTCGGCAAGGACGATGCAGACGCCCTCAAGGCGAAGATCGAGGAAGCAGGAGGCAAGGTTACCCTCAAGTAACACCCCCTTGTTCCTAGGGAAAAGCACCCGTTTCGCGGGTGCTTTTCTCGTTATCCGTCAAGGTTGCGCCTTCCCTAGAAGAATAGGTACAATGCCGCAACAACCATGGACTCCCTCGCAAAACTCTTCGGTTCCACCGCGCGGGTAAAGCTCCTGCGACTCTTCCTCTTTAATGACGACCTGACCTTCTTGGCTGCAGACGCTGCATTCCGCGCACGTCTCACGAAGGACATAGCGCGCAAAGAACTCACCCAGCTCGTGAGTGCTGGCATTCTCCGCAAGAAGACCGGCAAGAGCCCGGTAGGGTACAGCGCGGACAAGCGCTTCCCGCACTACGATGCGCTTCGCGTATTCCTGCGCACGACCACCGATGTGAGCGACTCAGCGATCGTGACTTCGTTCAAGAAGGCCGGTACGGTAAAGCTCGTGGTGCTTTCAGGACTCTTCACCGGTGCGCTTGAGTCGAAGCTCGACGTGCTTATCGTGGGCGACCGCATGGAAGAGCGTCCGCTCGCAACCGCGATCCACGCGCTCGAGGCGGAGCTCGGAAGGGAACTCAGGTACGCGTGCTTCACCTCAGAGCAGTTCAAGTATCGTCTGGGCGTCTATGACCGCCTCCTCAGGGATGTATTCGACTACCCGAACCGGGTTATCGTCGACAAGATCGGCCTCGCAACGACAAAGACCGGCTAAGGAGCCGGTCTTTCGCGTTTTCCGGACTGTCCACATACCCCCCTTCCTGAAGGCTTCACCTTGCTACACTTAGGGTATTAACGGAATTATGCCGCTAATTCGATAACCCACATCCTATGTTTCTAACCACTTGGGCAGATGTCCTGACACAGTCCTTCCAGAACTTGTTCTACGGGCTCGTCGCGTTCATCCCTAACTTAGTAGTCGCGCTCGTCATCTTCGTGATCGGCTGGCTCGTCGGTGCCGGCATCGGCCGCCTCGTCGCGCAGGTCGTCGGTTCGCTCCGTGTCGATCAGGCGCTCCGCGCTGCAGGCGTTGAGCGTGTCGTTGATCGCGCAGGATTCACCCTCGACTCGGGTGCGTTCCTCGGCTTCCTCGTGAAGTGGTTCTTCATCATCGTCTTCCTCGTGGCAGCCCTTGATGTGCTCGGCCTCACGCAGGTAACGGCGTTCCTCACGGGTGTCGTGCTTGGCTACCTTCCGCAGGTTATCGTCGCGGTGTTCATCCTCCTCGTGGCTGCGGTCATCGCAGAGGCTTCCCAGCGCGTTGTTGCGGGAGCTGCACGTGCCGCTGGTATCCGCGCTGCGAACCTTCTCGGTGCGGTTGCTCGCTGGGCTATCTGGATCTTCGCGATTCTCGTTGCTCTCGAGCGCCTCGGTGTCTCGCCATTGATTCAGACCCTGTTCACGGGAATCGTCGTAGCGCTCGCGCTAGCGTTCGGTCTCGCGTTCGGTCTGGGTGGTCAGGCAGCCGCTGCGAAGTACATCGAGCGGGTACAGAACGAGATCAAGTAGTACTCAGTACTCACGTTTAAAGCCCCGCGCATTGCGCGGGGCTTTTCGTTTTGAGCATCTCTCGGTCTT
This sequence comes from Patescibacteria group bacterium, assembly GCA_040384725.1. Lineage (GTDB taxonomy): Bacteria > Patescibacteriota > Minisyncoccia > Phycocordibacterales > Phycocordibacteraceae > C7867-001. Next base: position 58,568 of record JAZKIS010000011.1, read on the forward strand.
CAGGCGTCCTGCCGCACCAGGAGGGCACCGGACACCAGCACCTGAGGATCCCTGCTTTCGAGCAGCATGACCTGGCTGTGCTCGATCGAGACCATGAGGTCCGGGGGAGTGTTCTCGATCTTGTGGATCTTGAAGGGCCCTTTCCCGTGCCGGCGAACGCTCTGGCGCCGCCTTGTCCGGGACAGACCCGGTCTCCAGCTCACCGTGTCGCTGTCTTTAAAGATCGTCTCTACTTCCATAGCCCTGTGCTTCCGTTCTGATGACTGGTAAGGGCAATCATATTGATTTTTCTAATAAAGTCAATCCTTTCATTGCGACCAGGTCTAGGGAGGGAGTGCCTTTTCGGATCAATGTTGACAGCGATTTGCCGCCCGCGTATACTCCTTTTACGTGTTTAAAGCCAAGAAATTACTAACCAAACGGAGCGGGTAACGACTGGGTCTCACGACTTGGCCATACCGCCCCGGAAGGGGCTTTTTTCTTGCCGGGACACGTAGGTCGTTGACAGACGAATATGCAAATAGGTAATCAACGCCGTTAGGTGTGTGCGTTCGCGTACACCCTAACGGAATGAATATTGCAGAATCACACAATCGTTAGAAAGTGGTGTTCAGGTTTCCGCACAGGAGACATGAAGGGTGCACGG
>JAZKIS010000012.1:0-28457 GCA_040384725.1 Patescibacteria group bacterium
CTTAGCTCAGTTGGTTAGAGCACGGAGCTTATACCTCCGCGGTCCTTGGTTCGAATCCAAGAGGGTGCACTGGATATTACATACTCATTTTGATATGGTTCGCTCAGGATTAACAGTGGAGGCATACTGGTTATGCCGGCATTACGGTTTGTGTTTGTCACCTGGGGTTTCTGGGCGCTTTTCGATCTCAGGATGATTGCTCCGTACGCGCTCATCGCGGCTCTGTGCATCATCCAATTCGGTGCCGGCGTTACGATGCTGCAACAAGGCGAAAATGGCGGGTTCGGCATTGCCGTGCTGAGCTGGATCATCTACGGAGTTGTCGGCGCTCGTCTCTGGGCGAAACTCGGCGGCGATCTCGAGGAGCCGTTCCCTAAAGCACTCAGGACACTTCCCTGACATGCGCGTCACGAGAAACGGCGGTCCCTTCGGACCGCCGTTTTCCCTTTACATGAATCTGGCTAGATCGACACGTCCTCCTCTTCCTTCTTCTTCGGCGTTATGCCGTTCGCGATGAGGATGGTCTCGAACTCTTCGCGCTCGAGCGTCTCCACTTCAACGAGGCGATCCGCGATAGCATCGAGTGCCTTTCGGTGCTCCTCGAGCACGACGCGGGCACGGCCCTTCGCGTCGTCAATGATGCGCGCAACTTCTCCGTCGATCTTTGAGGCGATCTCCTGCGAGTAGGTTGCGTCTCCGTATGCACGGTCTCCGGCGTACGCTACAGGTCCAAGGGTATCGCTCATGCCATAGCGCGACACCATGTCGCGCGCGAGCGCGGCCACAACCGCAAGATCGTTCGACGGACCGGTCGTAAGGTCGCCGTAGATCATCTCTTCCGCGACATACCCGCCGAGCGTGGTCGCGATATCATCGAGGAACGTCTTCCGTGACTGCATGCGCTTGTCATCGAATGGGAGCTTGAGTGTGTAGCCTGCCGCACGTCCACGGCTGATGATCGAGATCTTATGGATCGGATCGGAGTGCTCGAGCACGGAGCCAACGAGCGCGTGACCTGCTTCGTGATATGCCGTAAGCCGCTTCTCCTTCTTTCCAAGAAGATGGCTCTTTCGTTCCGGGCCGAGCATCACCTTCTCAATGGATCGGATGAGGTCGTACTGAGTGATCTCCTTGCGGTTCTCGCGGGCGGCGAGGATAGCACCCTCGTTCATGAGCGAGTAGAGCTCGGCGCCTGAGAAGCCGGGGGTACGCTCCGCGATCACGTCGAGCGCGACATCAGGACCGAACGGCTTCTTGCGCGCATGCACCGTGAGGATCTCGAGACGATCCTTGCGGTCCGGGAGGTCGATCGTCACGCGTCGATCGAAGCGTCCTGGACGAAGGAGTGCAGGGTCGAGCACGTCAGGGCGGTTCGTTGCTGCCATAACGATAACCTTCTCGGTCGGATCGAATCCGTCCATCTCGACGAGGATCTGGTTGAGCGTCTGTTCACGCTCGTCGTTCCCGCCACCAACTCCCGTACCGCGAACGCGTCCAACCGCATCGATCTCGTCAACGAAGATGATGGATGGCGAGGTCTTCTTAGCCATGAGGAAGAGGTCGCGTACGCGCGATGCTCCCACGCCCACGAACATCTCAACGAACTCGGAGCCCGAGATCGAGAAGAACGGTACGCCTGCCTCGCCTGCAACCGCACGCGCGAGCAATGTCTTTCCGGTACCAGGGGCTCCCATAAGGAGGATGCCCTTCGGGATGCGTGCACCGATGTCGAGGAACTTCTTCGGGTTCTTCAGGAAGTCCACGATCTCAAGGAGCTCTTCCTTTGCTTCCTTCGCGCCTGCGACGTCCGAGAACAGCACACGCTGGTTGGTGTCAGCCGGATCGATCATGCGCGCCTTCGACTGTCCGAAGGAGAATGCCTGCATGCCCGCGCCGCGCACCTGGCGCGTAAGGAACCAGAAGAGGATGCCAAGGAACAGGATCGGGAGAAGGATTGGGGCGAGATTGAAGAACCAGTACTTGAATCCGGACTCGCTCTCAACCGTAACGTTAACGGCCGTGAGCTGCTCGGGCGTTACGCCGTACGCAGCCAAGGTCTCCGGGAGCGCTGCCTCGGGATCCTTCATGGCCTTCTTCTCGGTGCCGTCCGCATAGGTCAGCACGAGCTCGTTCCCGTTGATATGAATCTCTGAAACGGTCCCCGCCTTCACGTCGCCAGCTACCTGCGAGAGGGAGAGCGGCTCCTGCTTGTCGCCCTGCCCCATCAGGAGCGAGTAGAGGCTCGTAAGGATAATGAGGACCAGGACGGTAGACAGCAGGTTTACGGTGAATCCGCCCCCTGCCCCTGGCATCTGAATGCCTCCCTTTCCTGGTAATTTACTCATCCCCTTCTTCTGTGGCGCGGGCTTTCCGGCCGGTTTCTTGGTAGGTGCCATAATATGCAGAGTATACGCCAGACCAGTATGAAGCGCGAAGGAACAGGCGTTTTCTCTCAAATCCTGCTACCTTTTATATATCCATGACCGCACTCATCGCGAACAAGAAAGCTACCCTCAGGTTCGAGGTGCTCGAGACCTTCCAGGCTGGACTCGAGCTCCACGGGTACGAGGTTAAATCTATCCGAGCGAAGCTCGGCTCGTTGGACGGTTCCCGGGTTATCGTCCGGGGCGGCGAAGCCTTTATCGTCGGAATGACGATTCCTCCCTACCAAGCATCGAACGCTCCTAAAACGTACGATCCAGAGCGGCCCCGGAAGCTCCTCCTGAAGCGATCCGAAATCGTTGAGCTTCTCGAAGCGGAAGCGAAGAAAGGCTTGACACTAGTGCCTTTAGAAATGTATAATGCGGGGAGATACCTGAAGGCGCGTATCGCCATAGTCCGCGGAAAAGGAAAAGCAGACAAGCGTGAAGACATGAAGCGCTTGGAAGCGAAGAAGGAAGCGGACCGTGCGATGCGACAGAAATAATTCGATCAGTCCCGTTCTGGAACCATTCTCCTGACTGGTTCCAGAACGGGGGTGACCGGCTTTGACGGTCCTGTACTTTGAGAGACGTGCGACGCGGTGGAAGGATACTGACCACCTAAAAACGTATTCAATCAAACTTGCCAAGAATACTCTTGCAAGCGTAAAGTCCCCGTACTTCGGTGCTAAGGACTTTGCGTTCGCTCACGCGTAAAAGCTTCGCGCTTTCGCCTAAGCGACGTTCATACATTCCCGTTTCTTCAGGGGTATGTATGGGCGGAATCTTCTGAAGGATCGGTATCGAGAGTCTCCCAGCTCTCGGCTTAAAAGACGGGACTAGGCAGGAGCGTTTTGGCTAACGTTCCTATGCTCCTGCTGAAATCTCAACGTTAGCTACGCGTCGTAGACTCGCTCTTAAAGCAGGATTCGGACCGGAGTTCAACTCTCCGCACCTCCACATGGTTTCATGAAAGGCCCCTAACGGGGCTTTTCATATATACGCATCTTTATCGTTGGGGATTAGCACTTGGTAAGACCTCAGCTCGCAACAAGAGTACTTAGTAGCTCTTTGGTACGTGCATCGAATACGAAGATGCGAGAGCCCTTGGGGAATCCCTTGTCGAACCGAACGCTCCATGTGCCGTTCGCGAACGATACTAGTGTACCCATGAATACCTTAGGCGTGACTTGGAATTTCGCATTCGCCCAGACGTTATCGTAGTCTGTATTGATATTCTGACCTGCATAGGCTACGTACACCTCAACTTTTGACCCTATTGGTGCTGAGCCCGTTACCGTAATCGGCCCGGACCCTCCCTTCACGGATGCTGTAGATATGCTCGCCGACTGAGGATTGGTTCCCTTCACTTCGATAGCCTTGGAACACGACTCCGATTCACCAGTCTTCGAGTATGCCTGCAGGGTCAACTGATACACGGCACTCGCGGAGCTTGCAGGGAACGTAACCTTCTTCGAACCCTTGCGCTTCACGTCTCCGGCGATACCAAGCTGTCTGCCTGCTGGATCGTAGGTAAATACGGCCTTCTGAGTGTTCTTTGTTTTCCAACTGATCTTCCCCTTCTCTCCTGCGATCGCACCTTTAGACACCGTTATCGAGCATGACGGAGCAATGGCGGTCTTCGTCGCTGCATACGCGACCGGCTGCATGAGAAACACGCCCGCTAGGACCAATACGAGCAAGGTGATTGAGTTCGATATGGAATTCATAGTCTGAGTATAAGCCACTGGAAACGTGCCGCGAATGTGTCTACAGCCCTTGTCTAGGGTTAATTCTTGATTGGCCCTATATCCCAATCGCCCCGCTCGCAACATCACTCTTTATTGCCCCCTTTGGACGCTCTACCTTCTTGGTGCCTCCGAAGGTATAGGTAGCTTCTGTTTGGGACAGGAAGGGCTTCTTCGACTGCTTAATCGTGACCTTTTTGGGAAGGAGTGAGACCTTGTCAACATAGAAGGTGCCTTTGGTCGTAGCAAGCAGCTCTTCGACAAACGACATGACCGACGTGCTTTCCTTCCCGTTCAAGCGGGCGGTTTCCTCGAGAAAATCAGGGAGCATTTCCCTGTTAACTGAAACGGCATAGACATGCTCCTTCTTCGTTGATCCCTTCTCTATGAAGCGCACGGCTGGATACTTTTCATTAGCGTTAAGGAAATGCTCTCCGTAAAACTCCCCCTGACCCATGAGCGACGCGACCTTGTCTCCTCCATCCTTTTGGTACCAGACATTTGCCTTGAGCTCGCTGAAACCCGAAGATAGATCTTTCGGAAGCTTCTTGATCCTGAAGTAGACAGCGTCATCGGCCGAAAAATACCGTAGCTCAATTGGGAGCGAGAACTTCTTCTTCGTGGAAGGGTCACTCAGGGTTGTGGTTATGGTGGCTTCGAGATTACCGTTCGAGTCTTGATAGCCTGAGCCGTTGACCTTCGTAATAATCTTCACGCCGATGATCTCCATCGATGAATCGCTGGTAAAGGTAGTTTTATACGCGCGATCGCTATAGAGCGCTTCGTACGCGTCCCGCACCGGTTCTGGAGTCTGCGCGCTCGCAAGCGACGGCAGAGCGATGAGGCTGAACGCAAGAAGTGAAGCGAGTGTAAATAATTTCATAGGTTCCTCTTAGTTTTCTACGAGCCCTTTGAGGGTCTCAAGCGCCTTCGGCCAAGAATCGTTAAACATATCGGCGTACTCGTCCGGCAGGTTGAGCAGATCTACGGATACCTCGGTACCTCCATCGGCATCGCTCAGCGTGTAGTTCTCAAGACCATTCCCCTGCATAGGCACCTCAACACCGTCTCGTATCTCGGCGTGATACGAGAGAGAAAGGAATTCTCCCGGACGATTCTCCTTTACTACTGCCGCCATGCCTCCCTCCTTCTCCCCGTTCGCACCAGGACCGAGAAATAGCATCTTCGATCCTTCGCTCCAGTCACCCTGATAGTAGGAACCAGGCATGAATACGGCTGCCCATTCGCGGTACGTCGCGTCATCAAGCATCACGTCCCATACTTTCTCGCGAGGAGCGTTGATCTGCGTTGCGTAGTGAAGGTTGGTCATGGATGAGTACGTTTGAGAGTAATGAAACTAGTCTACCAGGGAATGTGTTGGTGTCCTTATGCGTGGGGACAGTGGCCCCTATACGTTGAAGTCCGTGTAGAGTGAGGCCTATGCCAACAGACTACCTCCGCGACCTTGTGAGCCTCATCGCAGTAATTTCCTTCGTTATATTCATAGTCGCGATCTACCTTCCTCGCATGAAGCACCGGGTGGCGTCACCCCTCAGAGACTTCTTCAAGAACGGTACTGCAGCCCTTGAGACTCTGATATTCCTCATGCTGTATGCGATTCTCTTCTACACCCTCTTCTTCTTTCCCGATGCGGCGCTCTCCCCGTCTCTCGCAGCTCCAGGATCTCTACTCGCGCTTGCGGGCCTCGTCCTCGCGCTCATCGGTCGCCTCACGCTACGGAAGCACTGGCGCCCCGTGACGAATCCCGGGAAGCCCGACGTGCTCCTCACGTCCGGCATCTTTCGCTACCTGCGCCATCCTATCTACGCAGGGAGGATTCTTTTCTTCATGGGCGTGATGCTCATGTTCGCGTCTCCGCTCGTCATCCTCACGATTGTGTACTGGTACACCTTACGCATGAAAGCCCGAAGAGAAGAGCATCTTCTCACCGGACTTCCTGGATACGCCGAGTACCGGCAGCGGGTGTTCTCTCCTTTCTAGCGAGCCTTTCTCAGGAGGGCGACGAGTACGAAGCCGATAAGCATAGCGCCTCCGCCGATGAGGATATGCGGCGCGTTCACGCCGATGAGCTTCATGCCGGTAATCGCCGGATCGCTCGTGAAGATATGGAAGTTCAAGACGTTCTTTCCTGTGAGAAGGCCGATCGCCCCGTCGAGGAAGTAGATGGTACCGAAGATGCGGAAGAACCACAGGCACTGGCGTGCCGAGACGAGAGCCGCGACAAGTGCCCACACGCCTGACAAGGCATGCAGGATGTCGTCGTGCAGGTCGAGGTGGTAGAGCCCGAAGGTGAGGCCGTGCTCGTCAACCACGCCGGGGATATACGCGAGCGACGCGATGATAAAGAACCCTATGGCAAACACGAACGCGATGGGACGAAGCACGCGAAGGTCTGGAGGTGTCATATAAGAAGCATAGCTTACTCGTTCTCCCCTTTCGCGTACCGCCTGTAGAACTTGTTCATAAGGATCTCCTCAGGATCATAGGCAGTTTTCTTGGCGAAGAACTCGTCGATGCGCGGATACGCCGCTTTCAGCTGCGCTTTCGTCGCATAGAGCTCGTACGGAAGATAGTACGTACCCCCAAGTTCTGTCGACGTGTCGATCAGTTCCCGTGTCCATGCAGTGACTTTCTCTTGTGCTTCAGGAGAGCGGCCCACGTTCAGGTACAGCACGACGCCGAACCGTTCTTCCGTAGGGCTCGCATACGTGATGAACCCTTCGCTGCGGGGCGGTATGTAGCGCACGGTAGCGCTCAGGAGGTTTATATTCTCCCGCACGACAACCTCGCGCAGAGAATCAAGAAACGGCACGAGTGCTTCCTTCGGGAAGAAATACTCCTGCAAAATATCAGTGTCCTCGTTCGAGTGGTACTCGAGGAACGACGCGTCGTTATAGTCGAGATTGTTTCGCGTTACGGTCAGAGGCTCAGCCCCGACGCTATGGTTCTTCTGTACGTACCAACGCAACCGCTTCCCTGCCTCGGACGAGCGTGACAGATCAAAGAAAAGCTTCTTGAGCCATACCCGATCTTCCTCGAGCTCTGTCTTGACGGCTCCTTCCCCTGCGACCGCGTACGTCGTGACGACCATCTCCTTAAGGAGTGTCTCGTCCGGAACGATGGAGAGCCGCGCGAAGACGTTCTCGATCGCGGTGTCCGAGCGTAAGGTCGTGAAGTACTCCTCGTATTCGGCGTAATCGAGCGCCTCTTCGTGCTTCTGGTAGAGATGGTTGTCCGTAAGGTCGAGATCGACGTCGAGAACGATGCCGAAGAGACCGTATCCGCCGATAACGAGGTCGAAGAGCTCGGGACGCTGCGTACGGCTCACTTCGAGCACTTCGCCCGAAGGAGTGAACAGCCGGAAGGATCGCACCGTCTCCATGATGGATCCGTAGTTTGGATCGCTCTGATGGATGTTCACGCTGAGCGAGCCGCCTACGGTGAAGGTCGAGTAGTCCTGGAGCACTGGCACGGAAAGTCCGTACGGGTTCACCGCGCGTATGACGTCGTTCCAGGTCGCGCCGCTCTCTACGCGCACAGTCTTTGCTTCCTCGTCTATGGCGATAACCTCGTTAAAGGACGTCATATCAAGAAGAAGCCCGCCCGGCGAGAGCGTATGGCCGCCCATGCTGTGCCGCATGCCGGCGATCGATACCGAAAGCCCTTCCTCGCGCGCGAGGCTGAGTGCCTGCTGTATCGATTCGAGATTCTCCGGCGCAACCACGCGCGCAACCTTCGTCGCGTTCAGTCGGCTCACATCATCAACGACGCCGCGCTCCGCCTTCTTCAACAACGGACCCGCGAAGAAGGTGCTCTTTACGAGATACACCGCAAGCCCGACGACCAGCAACACGGGTATCAGCACGAGAGCGGCCTTCTTCTGTGTGCGCATATCCCGTAAGTATAGTGCATGGAAGACTCAGAAATGTGACTCGTACTGAGGTACCATAGAGACATGAACGCTACCCTGAAGAAGGCCGTGACCGCGGCAGCGATCACTTTGCTGCTTGCCATTGGTATAGGACTGGCACTCCTTCTCATGGAACAGCCCCGAAACGACAGGGCCTGGGACGAAGGATTCTCGCGCCTTGTCACGATAGAGACCGGTCCCGAGGGCGTCATGACCTTCCATGAGGTGCGCGATTTCACCTATGAAAGCACCGAGCAGGTACAGAGAGAGTGGAAGAGCGTGACTATCGACCCGCGTGATATCACCGATGCCTGGTTCTATCTCAATTCGTTCTCTGCATTCGAGCAGGTCGGCCACACCTTCATATCATTCAGCCTCAAGGACGGCTCGACCATTGCCTTCTCTATCGAGGCCCGTAGAGAAGCATCAGAGGACTACACGTTCATAGGAGGCTTCCTGCGCCAGTATGAGCTCCAGTACCTGTGGGGCATGGAGCGCGACTTCATTACCGAACGGATCGTCTATCGCCGGCAGCCGCTCGAGATGTATCGCCTCGACATCTCTCCCGAGGACTCGCAGGCGCTCTTCCGAAGCTTCGCAGAGGAGACGAATGCACTTAACGCAGAGCCCCGCTTCTACCATACGCTCGTCGCGAACTGCACGAACCTGCTCGCGAAGATGACGAATACGCACTATCCCGGCACGCTCCCTTATGACATTTCATGGAATCTCACCGGACTTTCCGTACGCTACCTGATGCGTGAGGGGTACATACAACCCACAGACCAGGCCGATGCCGACTTAGCCCCGTCCCTCGAAGAAATCTCTGAGAACGCCTCGCTGCCCGCACCTGAATTTAGCGCCATGGTACGGAGCCTTCTTTGGAAGTAGCTCGTTCTCGGTGCACGGCTTTCTTCATGAAAGCCTCAGACGCTAGGGCGTATGGTTCCTGCACACAAGCAATAACCAATACCTATGAACAGAGCAGCTTCAATTTGGGTCGTTCTCGGACTTCTCGTCCTCGGCATCCTTCTCGTACTCGCCTTTAAGAGCCCCGCCCAAGTAGACGAGTCTATGGACCAGACGGCCACCTCTACCGTTCAGGCCGTTGACCGCACGGCAGCACGTGCAGAGGCAGCGGCTGACCTCACGGCGCTCCAGGCCCGTGTCGTTGCAGGCGAGACCTATGATTCGCTCAAGGACGAGTTCGCTGAGGTGCGCACCAACCTCGCAGCCGCCTACGAGAACGTCGAGGGCGAAGCCGCTGAGGAATGGACGGAGATTAGCGCTGACTTCGATGCGTTCGAGGCATCGGCACGCGAGGGTACGAGTAACTTCCTCGATGTCCTCACGCGCCTCATCGGACGCTTCTCCGCTGACGTCCGTGTCGAGAGCGCTGGAGAATAAGGAAAAGTATACGAAGAAGAAAGGCCCGGATATCCGGGCCTTTCTTCTGTGTCACTTCCTTACTGCGCTGCCTCTCCGCCTCCCATGTCGGGCGTTGGAATCTCTACGTTCACCTGCGTAGGAGCAGCTGCTCCCCCACCGTTCCCGAAGCCGGGCCACACGAAGATCGCGATGAGCACGATAGCGATAATGAGGACGCCTGCGATGATCCACCCACCCGAGCCTCCTTCATTGCCTGAGTTAGGGTTGTTTACGATGGTTGCCATGTACGTATTCGATTAGAAGTATCTGCGCACCGTACTCCTACCATGATGAACGCTTCATTAAGGATGCGCTCAACTCTTGTCTCCTTGCGTCGAGAGCCTATACTCACACAGGATTGAACCTTGGAGGGTTACATGGATATCCAATCGCGACCGACTCTCCGCATGCTCCATGAGCAAGGGAAGATCGTCGGAAAACAGCTAATACAGGACGATGACGGCCTCACCCGCTCGCTCGTTACCCTGGTCGAGTACAAAAAGGTCCTTCGCTTTTTCGTGAGCGACGCGTGCGTGATGACCTGGGATACGGACACCCGTTCCTGGAACACACAGCACCTAGACACTTCGTCTTTCGTGTTTGTGGAAGACACCTGCACCGAAGAGCTCGTTGACGGTGTCATCGCGTTCGACCTGAGCGTGAGCGGCCGAGGATACCTTCTGCCGGCCGAAATGGAAGAGATTCCGCTCTATGTATAGCCTCCCTGGAAACAGGGAGGCTATCACCTTACACGCCGAATATAATTTTCGCCGCAAGCAGGATGATAACCGCCGCGCCGACAAGCTCGATACGATTCCCGAGTAGCCGCTTCCCTCTCCTGCCGAGATACACGCCGATCAAGGACATGAGGAACGCACTCGCGCTGATCATACCGATAGCGAGCGGCACGTTCACCGGTATGAAATTAAACGTGACGCCCACGACGAACGCATCGATACTGGTTGCAACTGCAAGTACAAGGAGCGTGCGAGCGCGGAGTATGTCCCTCTCGCGCCCTATGTCTTCCTTCTGAAAGCTCTCCCAGAGCATCTGCATGCCCACGAGAAGAAGGAGTCCCCCGCCAACCATATGGCCGTATGAGGAGAAGTAGTCCCTGAATCCGAAGCCAAGCAGGAGTCCGAGTATGGGCATGAGCACATGGAACGAACTGAACAGGAGCGCGATCTTGAACGCGGCAAGCGGCTGTATTCGCGCGAGCGCCCCGGCACCAACCGCAACGACCGCGGCGTCCAAGGAAAGGCTCACGGCCAGTATGAGTATCTCTACGAAAGACATGCAAGCTTATTCTTTCGGAAAGGTAGGTTCTCCGAACGTCTCTTTTCCTTCGGCGACCGTAAACACGCTCATGCGGCCTGACGGCTCGAGATACGCGCACTCTACCTCGCCGGTGTTCCGTATCCCCTTATCGCGCAGTTCCATCATGAGCTCGGGGAGCGAGATCGCCTCCTTGGCCAGAGCCTCGTGGAGAATGACGCCGTCCTTAACGAGCAAGGCTGGCGTACTCTCGATGAATTCTTCGAGCTTCACGTTCCGGTTCGTGAAGTGGTTCAGGGCGCGCTCGACGAGTACCACGATCGTAATGACGATAATGCCGTGCAGGAGCGGCACGTCGTCATAGAACATCGGGTCCCCGACGGCCGAACCGAGGAGAATAACAACGATGAAATCGAAGACCGTGAGCTGGCCGGTGCCTCGCTTTCCGAGGAATCGGGCCGCGAACAGCATGTAGCTGTACATGACCACGGTCCGGAATACCACCTCAAGGAGAAAGAGGGGCGGCTGGGTGCCGAGGAACATGCGCACCAGCTCAGACTGAATGACGTCCATTGACTCAAGCATAGCATCAAAAGCCTCTCTCTTGCCTTGTTTACGGCCTATTTACGTGCTAGAATCCGTATACACCAAGAAACCTTGAGCACGAACACCGATAGAATCCGCATAAACCGGGAGATTAGGGCTCCGAAACTCCGAGTTATAGGCGCCGAGGGAGAAAACCTCGGCGTCCTCGACACGGACGAGGCCCTTAAAGTGGCCCAGAACCTAGGTCTGGACCTCATTGAAATCTCTCCGAACGCGGTGCCTCCCGTTGCGAAAATCATGGATTATGGTAAATTCGAGTACGAGCGAAGCAAGAAAGAGAGTGCCGCGCGCAGCAAGGTGAAGGTCTCAGAGACCAAGGAAGTGCAGATCAAAGTAGGTACGGGAGAGAACGATATGCGTCTCAAGGCGAAGAAGGCGGCCGAATGGCTCGCTGACGGACACCGGGTTCGCATGGAGCTCTTCCTCAAGGGGCGGTACAAGGGCATGGACGAGGCGTTCCTCAAGACTCGCCTCGAGAAATTCATGCTCATGATCCCGTACGCCTACAAGATCGCCGAGCCCGTGACGCGCGCTCCGAAAGGATTCGCCGCCATCATCGAGCGCGACGCGAAAGCGGCGGCTCCCGCAAAGAAGCCAGACAGTCCTGAAACAGAAACAACCCCAGCATGAAAACCAACAAGTCATACACGAAGCGTATCCGCGTAACCAAGAATGGGACGCTTGTTGCGCGTAAGCCGGGTCAGGACCACTTCAACGCGAAGGAGCGCGGACGCACTAAGGGCCTCAAGGGACGCGCGAACATCCTCACGCTTCCGAAGCGTATCGTCCGCCAGTTCCTCAGCAAGACGAGCAAGTAATTTCAGTAATCATTAACGTATGGCACGAGTAAAAGGAGGAGTCGCATCGGCTAAGCGCCGCCGAAACATATTGGTTCGCGCCAAGGGCTATCGCCATGGCCGTTCAACGAAAGTTCGCCTCGCAAAGGAGTCCCTCGTCCACGCTGGCAAGAACGCGTTCAACCACCGCCGTGACAAGAAGACAGACTTCCGCCAGCTCTGGATCGTTCGCTTGAACGCTGCTATCCGCGATCTCGGCTACAAGTCCTACAGCACTTTCATCGCTGCAAAGGCAAAGGCTGGTATCGAGCTCGACCGTAAGGTTCTCGCAACGCTTGCCGCACAGGAGCCAGAGGTATTCGCGCGTGTCGCCGCAAAGATTCAGGGCTAAGCCCACTTTCACAAGAGAAAAGCCCCGCACATGCGGGGCTTTTCTCATTTTACTTGTAGGTGTCTTTGTTTCTACGTAAAAGGAGCCACGATAATTCCTATGCCAATCAGTAACGCTGAGGCATACGCTATCCAAGCATAGGGGCTACGTTTACCTGATCGCTGTTGCAGCAAGTACACGATGGTAAGCACTAAAGTTAGCAACGCCCATAAACCCAAGGATATTCCTGTGTAAACCAACTCAGATAAACCCCGAATACACTGTGAGGAATGGCAATCAGGAAAGAATGTTCCCTTTAGATAGAATATGATAGCTGCTATCGGCAGGAGGGCATGTATGAGCGCAAGTACTTTAATCATATATGGGTGTTTTAGATCACTGCTTCGTTACGCCCGCCTTCGTTATTTCCCACACTTCCCCCTGGCTCGGGACAATCGCCTTAGCACCTAAGAAATCATGGATCCTCTGCGCAAGGAAGCGCTGGGCTGCTGGCTCCCCTATTGATACGAATATCGCCTTGGCACGCGGAAGCGTTCCTGCAGCAAACTTGAGAAGTCCTTCGCGGTCCGCGTGCGCAGACCAGCTCGTGAGGTTCTCTACTTTTGCCTTAACCTTCACCTCGCGTCCATCAAGCTTCACCTTCGGTGCACCGTCCTGGAGCAAGCGGCCCGGAGAACCTGGCGCCTGATATCCAACGATGAAAAGGGTTGTTGCTGGGTCCGGAAGATACTTCGCTTCCCACTTCCCTATGCGTCCTCCATGGCTCATGCCGGCCCCGGCGATGATGAGCTTCGGGGACGGCTCGCCGGCGATAGTCTCTGAGTCCTCCCTGGACTGCGTCATGGTCAGGAACGGGAACCTGAAGATGCTTCCTTCCTTCTTGGTTTCCGCTTGAGCGGCCGTGTTGAAATACTCTCCCGCGTGCTTCTCATAGAGATCCGTCACACCGATAGCGAGTGGCGAATCGAGGAACACCGGGAACTCAGGAAGCTCCCCGGACGCCATGAGGTTCGAGATCTCATAGAGCATGAGCTGCGTGCGCTCCATAGAGAACGCAGGCATGAGAATGGTCCCGCCACGCTCGAGCGCGCGCTTCAATGCATCCCTCAGGTTCGGTACTCTCTGATCGACGTGTTCGTGCACCCTGTCTCCATAGACGGCTTCCATGATAACGGCATCAGCGTCCGGTACCATTTCCGCGTCGTTGAGGTACGGGTTGGGCGAGTTGCCGATGTCTCCGGTAACCACGAGGCTCGTACCATCACTCGTGTCCTTCACGCGCACCGATGCGGCACCGAGGATGTGCCCCGTATCCCTGAGGTAGACAGAGAGCCCTGACGCTATCTCGCGCTCTTCGTGGTACGGAATGATCTCAACGAGCGAGAGGAGACGCTCAACGTCAGCTTCTGCGTACAGCGGTTCCTGGCTATAACGCTTCGCCTCTTGCGTGAGCAGGTTCACGCTGTCTCTAAGCATCAGCGCCATGAGATCGCGCGTAGCTTCGGTCATATAGGCCTTCCCCTTGAAGCCTTCGCGTACGAGCTTCGGTGCGCGGCCGATGTGGTCGAGGTGCGCATGGGTGATAACGAGCGCATCGATAGACGCAACATCGTACGGGAACGGCTCGTACATGCACTTCATGCAGAAGTCCTGGCCCTGCTCGAGCCCGGCATCGATAAGGATCTTGCCCTTCTCCCCTTCTATAAGAAAGTTAGAGCCCGTAACAGCTCCTGCCCCGCCGTGAAAAGTTACACGTAACGCCATATGGAAAGTCGTGCAGTGAGATACGTAACCGTCATACCAAGAGCATCCATAAGAAGATCAAGTGAGGTATCGAAGGCAAAATTCGCCTCTCGCTCTGCGTTAATCAATAATTCGAACAACTCCCAACCAACCGCAATCCCAAACATTGCAACAAGAAACACGAGTGCGCGGCGCTTTGCAAGAAGCACGATACCGAACGTCGCAACCGTAAGCCCGCCGAGGAAGTGCATCATGGTATCGAACCAAGGGTAATGCCAGTAGAGCAGGTTTGCGAGCGCGTAGTGCTGCAAGAACGCGAGTATACCCGCGAGAATAAGTGCTGAGAAGAGCCAGACGAGACGCATAATTCCTCAACTGTAGCATGCAAAAGTCCTCGCACGAGGCGAGGACTTTTGCATGGAACCGCCCCGTCGTGGCAACTTTTTGAAGCCACGTGGGTGCCCGCATCGCGCGACATTGAGCGTCCGGGGACGCTGCAGAAACGCGGGATATAAGGCTCCCGAGATAGAATCAAGTTGCGTTTTAGGAGCGGCTCCGGGAACAGTATATCGTTCCTCGAATACTCGAGCAAAAGCAAAGAGCCGTTCCTGGAACGGCTCTTTGCTCGATCTGACGTCCTCTTAGTCGAGGATGCCGTCGAGGTTCGCGTCGTAGATGATCTGCTCGTTCACGAGACGATAATCAACGAGCTCGCTCGGGATGAACCAATGCTTGATCTCAGCATCTGCCTCCTCAGGAGAGCCTGAAGCGTGAATGACGTTACGGACCGCGCGATTATCGGTATCCGACATCTGGTACGAATCGAGGACGTAGTCGCCGCGGATGGTACCGACGTCCGACGTAAGGGGCTCGGTGCCGCCGGTGATCTTCCTGACGATCTTCACCGCATGCGCTCCCTGCCAGACCATGAAGATAACAGGACCTGCGGTCATGTACGTCTTCAGGTTCGCAAGGATAACCGCCGTGATCTCGAGCGGATCCTCGGACGGCGGGGTCATGTCCTTCTTACGGTAGCTCTCGATGGTCTTCTCGCCGGTGATGCGACGCCACTCAGGATCGAGCGTGTAGTGCTGCTCGATCTTCTCGGCGTCAGGCACGCCGATCTTGATAGCAACGAGCTTCAAACCTACCTGCTCGTAGCGCTTGATAACCTCGCCGATGAGGCCGCGCTGGACTCCGTCAGGCTTCACGATGACGAGCGTGCGCTCGGTACTTGGATGGGGGGTGGACATATAAATGGTTCTTGATAGTAAAAATCGCCCTGAGGCGCTTATATACAGACTATAACGCAGCGACGGCCTTTTCGCTACCGCTCGTTCGGGCGCCTCGTCACCACGGTCGTCCCCTCGTCTTCAACGAGGATCGTATGCTCGGAATGGGACGAGATCGACCCGTCACGGGACCGGTACGTGTAGCCGTCGGGTGCCAGGATAACCGAGCCCTTGCCTGCGTTCGCGATCGGCTCGAGCGCGAGCACCATGCCCGCCTTTATCTCCTCGCCCGTTCCCGCGTGCCCGAAGTTCGAGATATAGGGCTCCTCGTGCACCTTGTGCCCCACGGCGTGTCCCCCGAGCACCTTCACTATGGAAAACTTCGTTCCCTTGAACACGCTCTCGATTGCATGCGAAATGTCGCCGATCCGGGCACCGGGGCGCGCGGCAGCGATTCCCGCTTCGAGCGCTTCTTCGGTCGCGGCAATGAGTGCCTGCGCTTCCTTTGATACCTTCCCCACGGGAACCGTAACCGCGGAATCCGTGATGAGTCCTTTGTGAACGATACCGAAGTCGAGCGAGACGATGTCGCCGGTCTTGAGGATGCGAGGCTTCTCGTTCGGGATGCCATGCACCACCTCTTCGTTCACCGATACGCAAAGCGCAGCCGGGAACGGACGCTGGGCACCCTCAGGCGTATAGCCCTTGAACGCTGGCAGGTCTCCCCCGTCGAGGATCATCTTGAGTGCCACATCCTCAAGTTCTTGCGTAGACACACCGGGCGCAACCATGCCCTCAAGCACCTCGAGAATAACCCCGAGGCGTCGTCCTGACTCTATGATGCCCTCGCGCTCCTCTGGGGTGCGTACGATCATATTAGATAAGCGCCGCGTGAATAGCCGCTTCTACCTCCTCAGGCGTGCCGGCACCGTCAAGAACGGCAAGGAGATCCTTCTCTCGGAAGTAGTCGAGCACAGGGGCAGTATGCGCGTCGTAGACAGCAAGACGTGCTCGAATCTTCTCTTCCGTAGAGCTGTCAGGGCGATCCTCGTCCTTGGCCCGTTCGAGCATACGTCTCATGACCTCTTCCTCAGAGACCGCGAGATCGAGTGCGATATAGGGGCGCTCGACCCAGTCCATGACGCTCGCAAAGCGCTCCGCCTGCGCGCGCGTGCGCGGGTAGCCGTCGCAGACGATGCCCTGGTCTGGCCGGAGCGCGAGTACCGCGCCCTCGAAGAGATGGTTCGCGAACCAGTCCGGCAAGAGCTCACCGGCGTCGTATGCCTCGCGCACGTGGGTAGCGAGCGGTCCCTCACCCTCACGAAGCGCCTTGAAGCGGTCTCCGGTGGAGAAATGGATCCAGCCTAGCTTCTCGGCTAGGCGCTTTGCCTGAGTTCCCTTGCCTGAGCCTGGACGGCCAGTAAGGATGACAGTGAGTATCGATGATTGCTGCATGACAGGAATGGTATCAGTAATGAAATAAGTCGGCACCTACGCGAGCCCGATCGCCTTTGCGACGTCCTCCGCCACGTCTTCGGGAGAGCGCTCTCCATCGATATCGATACAGGCGCCAGCGTTACGGAATACCTCGAGCGCCTTTTCGGTATAGCGAGCGTACTCCTCGAGCCGTACCTGGACGAAATGATCGTCAGCGCGACCCGAATCGTTCTTGCGACTATCGAGACGGCGATGCACCTCATCGTTCGAAACGTCTATGTTGAGAATAACGAATGATCGATCGAGAAACTCTGCGGCGGCGATTATAAGATTCGCTTCCTCGATCTTCCGATTGAAACCATCGAAGATGGCCGGCTGATCGTGAGGAACGGCGAACAGCGTCTTCAAGTAGAGATACTCGACGAACCACGGCGGCGACAGGAGCCCCTGATCTATCTCGAGGCGCGTCCTCCGGCCAGCCGGAGTGTCTTCCTCAGCGATCGCGCGGAACTGGTCTCCTGAGCCGAACATGGGCCACCCGGTCTTCGCCGCCAGACGCTTTGCCTGGGTTCCCTTCCCGCTCCCGGGCTTCCCGAGGAAGAAGACGGTCTTCGGTGTTTCCATGATTGCTGTTACTCTAGCATCTTGTACACGTAAAGAGCCCCCGCAGGGGCTCTTTACTCTAGTACTCGCGGAGCGATGCCTGCGCGTCGATCTTGCGGATGAGGTCGAGGACCACGTTCACCACGATGAGGAGCGCGGTACCGCCGATCAAGATCGCCGTGATGCCCGTGAGGCCCTGGATGATGAACGGGATAACCGCAACCAAGCCGAGGAACAAGGCACCCGGAAGCGTCACGCGATTAACCACGGTACCGATGAAGTTCTCGGTCTCGCGTCCTGGACGTACTCCTGGAACGAACGCGCCGGACTTCTGGAGGTTATCCGCCACGCGCTTCGGCTCGAAGGTGATCGAGGTATAGAAGAACGTGAACATAACCACGAGCGCGAAGTAGAGCGCACCGTAGGCGAACGGATTCGCGGCGAATGCCGTGTACCCTGCGAGTGCAGCACTCATGCCCGCAACACCTATGGCGGAGAGTCCCGTAAGGATCATCTGCGGAAGGAGAAGGAGCGAGAGCGCGAAGATAATCGGCATCACGCCGGCCTGAAGGAGACGGATCGGAAGGTACGTCGGTGCAGCACCGCCGCGGGCTGCACGCGCATAATGGATCGGGATAGAGCGCTCTGCCTCAGACACGAGCACCACCGCGAAGATAACGAGGAGTCCGAGGAGGATGAATCCGAGGTACGCCGGGATGTTTGCCGCGGTAGCCGTGAACAAGAGCTGCGAGAGGCCTGCTGGAAGCGCAGCCACGATACCCGCGAAGATGATGAGCGACACGCCGTTGCCGATACCGAACTCGGTGATGAGCTCGCCGATCCACATGAGGAGCATGGAGCCAGCCGCGATGAGGAAGACGTTAACCGCGAAATCGAACGGGGTGACGGTGCGAACGATGCCTTGGCTCTCGAGAAGCGAGAGGAACGCGACGCCCTGAAGAATGGCGAGCGGGATGGTGAGCGCGCGGGAGATCGAGGTGAATTTGGTGCGTCCTGCCTCGCCTTCCTCGCTGTACATCGCCTTTACCTGCGGGATGAGCACGGTAGCGAGCTGCATGATGATGGAGGCCGTGATATACGGACCCACACCGAGCATAACGATGGAAAGATTCGAGAGGCCGCCTCCCGAGAAGATATTCAAAAGGCCGAGGAACTGGTTGTTCGTGAAGAACTGCTCGAGCGCGATACGATCGACGCCCGGAATCGGCACGGCCGCGAGGAAGCGGAACACGGCGAACGCGCCCAGGATGAAAAGCATCCGGTTCCTGATGACCCGATCCGAGAAGATGACCTGTACCTTGTGAATCGCCTTGCCGAACATAGGCCTAGGAGAGTAGCGAACCGCCTGCAGACTCGACTGCCACCTTCGCAGCCTCTGAGAAGGAGCATGCGGAGATGGAGAGCTTCTTAGTAAGCGTACCGGTGCCGAGAATCTTTACGTATGAGACCTTGCCGCCACGTGCGGTGATGAGCCCCTTCTTGTAGAGCACCTCTGGGTTTACGGTGTCGCCTGCGTCAAATGCCGCCTCGAGGGTTGAGAGGTTGATAGGCTCGTACTCATGGCGCTTCGCGCGTACGGTGCGTGCACGGTTCTTTCCGTGTCCGCGACGCTTTGGGAGCTTCTTCAAGAGATCGCGCATCTCAGGACGCTTCTTGTGTCCTGCGCGTGCGTTCTGTCCCTTGGTACCGCGACCCGAGGTCTTGCCGCGCTTGCCGCCACGACCAACGCGAGGCGTTGTTATGCGAGCGGTCTTCGGAGCGAGAGTGTTGGACTGCATAGAAATAAGGGTTAGCGGGAGCCGGCCATAGCGAGCGCTGCTACGGTTGCACGAGCGATGGTGAGCTTGTTCTTGGTGCGCGTCAGGATCTTCGCGATAACGTTTGTGACGCCTGCGTGCTCGAGCACGGTACGCATAGCGCTACCTGCCACCACGCCGCGACCTGGAGAAGGGATGATCGTAACGATCGAGGACGAGTACTTAACGGACACGTCGTGTGCGATCGAGTTCTCAGGAGTGCGCTTAACGGTGATGAGGTGCTTCTTCGCATCGCGAACGGCCTTGTCGATAGCGAGCGCGGTGTCAGCACCCTTGCCGAGTCCTACACCGACACGTCCCTTCTTGTCGCCGATAACAACCGTTACAGAGAAGGAGAAGCGACGACCACCGGCCATAACGCGAGCCACACGGCGAACCTCAAGAGTAGCCTGCTCGAACTCAGAACGCTCGCGAGGAGCGCGAGGACCACGGGAATCCCTACGTCCACCGCCAGGTCCTCCGCGTCCGCGCTGTGGACCGCTGCGGAAACCGCCACGCGCTGGCGCTGCTGCAGCGTCTACTGCCGGAGCCTGTGCCTCAACCGCTGCTTCAGGGACAACTGCTGGTGCGTCGGTATTCGTGTCGAGGGTAGTAGTGTCAGTCATGTATTAGAAAGTAAGCCCGTTCTCGCGCGCCGCATCAGCGACCATCTTGATCTGGCCTTCGTACGCGAAGCCTCCGCGATCGAAGACAACGGTCTCGATACCAGCCTTCTTCGCGTTCTCCGCGACTGCCTTGCCGACAGCTTGTGCCTGCACCGAGAGAGAGCCTGGGAACGTGCGCCCATGAGCGGAAGCCAAGGTCTTCTCAGTCTCATCGTCGATGACCTGGACGGAGATGAACTTGTTCGACTTATAGACCGCGAGGCGAGGACGCGCCGCAGTGCCGTTGATCTTCGCGCGCACACGGTTGTGGCGACGATCGCGGAGTTCCTTCTTAGTTGGAGTAGCCATACGTAATTATTAGACGGCCTTCTTGCCCTGCTTGCGGCGGATAACCTCACCCTCGTAGGCGATGCCCTTTCCGAGGTATGGCTCCGGTGGCTTGATCGCACGGATCTCCGCGGCGAACTGTCCGACCTTCTGCTTGTCCGGTCCTTCGACGGTGATGGTGAGCTTCTCAACCTTCGCCTCGAGTCCCTCAGGAATCGGGACGATGACCTGATGCGAGAATCCGACGTTGAAGACGAGGTCGCGACCGCGGAGCTCTACCTTGAATCCCACGCCCTTCATGATGAGGACCTTCTTGAACGGGGTCTCTACGCCTGACATCATCGCGCGAGCGTGTGCGGCGAACGTTCCGGTAAGAGCACGAGCGAGCTTCGAGGAGTTCGCGGGAGCGATCTGGAGCCCCTCAGGAGTGAGGTCCATGGTGATAGCCGAGTGGATCGGCATCGCGAGCGTCGCGTTCGATCCCTTCACCGTGAAAACGCCGCCGTCAGTCGTGACGGTTACCTTCGAAGGGATAGCGATGGGCTTCTTTGCAAGACGGGACATAGTACTGAAATAGAATTACCAGATCTCGAAGAGGTTCTCGCCGCCGACACGGACCTTGCGAGCCTCAGCGTCCGTAAGGACACCGCGAGGAGTCGAGATGAGACGGTTTCCCATGCCGTTCTTTACGCTGTGCGCTTCTGCTGACGGGGTGTAGAGACGACGACCTGGCTTGCTGACACGCTTAACGCCATGGATCTTATGTGCACCGCGCTCGTCGTACGCGAGAGTAACCTCGAACTCGTACGGCTTCTTGCCCTTCTCGACGCCTGCGACGTAGCCGAGGGACTTCAGCTTGTTCGCGATCTCCTCGACATGCTTCGAGAAAGGCACCGACACGGTCGGCTTGTTGATTGCGCCTGCATTCTTGAGGCGGATGATGAAATCTCCTACGCGGTCAGATACCATACGAAAATTACCAGGAAGCCTTCTTAACGCCCGGAATCTTACCCTCGCGAGCGAGCTCGCGGAACATGATGCGGGAGAGGCCGAACGGGCGCATGTAGCCACGTCCACGCCCCGTTACCGCACAGCGGTTCTTCACGCGGGTCGGGCTCGAGTTCTTCGGGAGCTTCTGAAGGCCCTCCCAGTCGCCAGCAGCCTTAAGAGCAGCGCGCTTGTCAGCGTACTTCGCGACAAGCTTTATGCGCTTTTCATTGCGGGCGAGTTGGGATGCTTTGGCCATAAGAAAAAATAGCTCCGGGGAGCCGTAGAGACAATCTATCAGCTAGGAAGTAGGCTGTCAAACCAATGAAGAGGGGCCCGCCGATTGCTCGACGGGGCCCGGGACTTAGATGAGCCCGATTCGTAGTATGTATCCGAATGTGGGCTCGACATCGTCATTGACTCGCTGGATTCCCTTCATTTCAACGGAGATTCGCCGACGAGTCGTCGGGCTCCAGGGAAACCCTACCTCAACACTGCTGGAGAGCACCGGCCGAACTTGCGTCTTACTGGAACCGCTCAGCTTTCCAATGAGCGCCCTGACCAGGTAGCGTTGCTCCCAGGACCACAGCAGGCCGAAGCGCCGATGGAGCTCTGTGTTGGAGAATTCGAGTAGGGCCAAGTAGGACCTACCTTGTTGTCGGCCAAGCCTCTGATCCTCGCTTTCAGTGATCAGCACGGCTGTATGAAGCAAGGACTGCTCCTTGACTCCGCGGCGCTTGCTAAGCGCGGCGGAAATCCTGTCCGCAGATTCCGGATCCGGAATCATGAGGTCTTCGAGCTCAATCACATCTACCGTTCGCATTTTCAAACCCTCCCCGGATACCCGCACGTGGATACCTGAAACGTGACTACCCGGTGGAATACAGTATCCATGGGCACTGTGCACTAGCGCCCTGGTTCCGTCAAAGGATGCCATGACAAGAAAAGGCCCGCTTATGCGGGCCTTTTCTTTGCTAAAAGCTGACTACTCAGCGTCCTTCTTGAACGGAATCCCGAGGTGGCGGAAGAATGCGTCTGCCTCCTCCTTGGTCTTCGCGGTGGTAACGAGAGTGATCGCGAGGCCGAATACGTCCTTCAAGTCCTCCTCAGCGGTCTCAGGGAAGATCGTGTGATCCTTGATGCCGATGGTGAGGTTGCCCATCTCATCGATGGCGGTCGCGTTAAGTCCGCGGAAGTCGCGCGTACGAGGAAGCGTGATGTGGATGAGCTTCTCGAGGAACTCATTCATGCGCGCGCCGCGAAGCGTAACCTGGTAGCCCACGATGTCGCCTTCACGCATCTTGAACTGTGCGATGGACTGCTTAGCGGGACGAGCGGATGCCTTCTGGCCCGTGATGCGAGCGAGACGGTTCTCAACGAGCGCCTTCTTCGCCTTGTCTGCCTTTCCGACGCCGGACGATACCGTGATCTTGAGGAGCTTCGGGGAAGCGTTTACGTTCGTGTAGCCGAACGTCTCCTTGAGAGTCTCGAATGCGCTAGCCTGCTTTTCTTTGGTGATCATACTGAAATCGTTATGCGAGGGTGGTACCGCTCTTTACGGCGATGCGTACGTTCTTGCCGTCCTTGTTAGCCTCGCGCTTTACGCGGGTACCCTTCTTCTCCTTCGGGTCGTAGAACATGACGTTCGAGATAGCGATTGCCGCTGGCTTCTCGACGATGCGACCGGTCTGGCCGCGCACGCCACGGTTGTGGCGCTTCACGAGGCCGATGCCTTCGACGACGATCTTCGCATCCTCGCGGATGATTCGCTCGACGGTACCGGTCTTGCCCTTGTCCTTGCCGGAGATAACGACGACAGTGTCGCCCTTCTTGAGCTTGAACTTAGCGGTCTGCTTTCCTTGGGTTGCCTTAGACATACGTAATTAGGTTAGACGACTTCAGGCGCGATAGACGCGATGTTCTGCCAGCCCTTATCAACGAGGTCGCGCGGAACCGGACCGAACACGCGGTTACCCTTCGGACCCATCTCCTTGCCCTGCTTCTCGATGAGGACAACGGCGTTGTCATCGAAACGGACGTAGATGCCGGACGCGCGGCGGAAGGCCTTGCGCTGGCGTACAACGACGGCCTTGTAGATGTCCTTCTTCTTAACCGCCTTGCGAGGCTCTGCGGACTGGATGGATACAACCACCACGTCGCCGATCTCAGCGTAGCGCTTCTTCGAGCCGCCGAGCACCTTGAAGACGCGCGCGACGCGTCCGCCTGAGTTGTCTGTGACCGCTACGATTGACTGGGGCTGTACCATAAATAATTACTTAACGAGCGTGAATGACTTACGCTTCGACATCGGTGCGCAGCCGACGATAGTGACCTGGTCCCCCACCTTGGCAGTGTTGCCCTCGTCATGCACGAGGAACTTCTTGGTACGGGTCTGGTACTTCTTGTACTTCGGGTGCTTCACGTAGCGAGAGACCGCAACGGTGATCGTGTCCGTCATGGCCGTCTTTACGACGGT
The DNA here is from genome assembly GCA_040384725.1 of Patescibacteria group bacterium. GTDB lineage: Bacteria > Patescibacteriota > Minisyncoccia > Phycocordibacterales > Phycocordibacteraceae > C7867-001. The sequence goes on from JAZKIS010000012.1 coordinate 23,845, forward strand.
TCCTTTGAAGGACTGGGGCTTAACGGTGGTTGGTGTAGTTTCCATAAATTTATGCGTTGTTCTGCGCGGTCTGCTCGGTGAGGAGACGTGCGATGTCCTTGCGGACCTTAGAGAGCTGCGAGGCGTCCTTTGCGCGTCCGCCAGCGGCGGAGAAGCGAAGGGAGCGGAGCTCTTCGCGCTTCTCGCCGAGGAGCTTCATGATCTCCTCTGGCTTCTTGCCCTTGAATGAAAGTTTCTTAGCCATGATATTAGCGGGTGATGACGGTTGTCTTCAAAGGAAGCTTCGACCCGGCACGGCGGAGCGCGTCACGAGCCTTCGCATCGTCCACACCGTCGAGCTCGAAGAGGATGCGTCCTGGACGTACCTCGAACACGAAGTGCTTCGGATCTCCCTTACCCTTACCCATGCCCACCTCAGCCGGCTTGTTCGTGATAGGACGGTCAGGGAAGATGCGGATCCAGAGCTTGCCTCCCTTTCCGGTGACGCGGGTGAGCACCTTACGAGCTGCCTCGATCTGGTTAGAGGTAACGCGGGACGGTGTGGTCGCGCGAAGGCCGTAGGAACCGAAGGCAACGGTGATACCACGGGTATCAGGACGTGCGAGACGCTCCGGGGACTTTCGTCCGGTCTGCCACTTGCGGTGCTTAACTTTCTTAGGGAATAGCATGGTAGTGGGTATTAGCGGCGAGGGCCGTTAGTGGTCGGGCGCTCGGAAGCCGGGCGGGTACCAGACTCTGCGTTGAAGGTCTCGCCGAGGTAGATCCAGACCTTGATGCCAAGGAGACCGTACGGGAGAAGGGCTTCTACGTGCGCGTAGTCGATGTTCGCGCGGAAGGTCTGAAGCGGGATACGGCCGCGCTTGATCTGCTCGGTGCGGCTCATGTCAGCGCCACCGAGGCGTCCGGAAAGGACGATGCGGACACCGATAACCTCGCGAACGGCCATGACCTTTTCAACCGTCTGCTTGAGGACACGGCGGAACGGCATGCGCTTCTCGAGTCCCTCGGCCACCATGTAGCCCACGACGGATGCGGAGGTCTCCGGCTGGCGGATCTCCATGATGTCGAGCTTTACAGCGCGCTTTGCGCCGGTTGCCTTCGAGTTAATGAGCGCGGTTACCTCGTTACGAAGCTTGGTCGCGTTCTCGCCCGAGCGGCCGATAACGATGCCAGGGCGCGCGGTGTGGAGGATGACGCGAACCTCGCCCTGCGAACGCTCAATCTCCATATCCGCGATGTGCATAGCCTTCGCACGCTTCTTGAAGTAGCCACGGATAGCGGCATCCACCGCGATGTTCTCGCGGTAGGACTTCTTGTCTGCAGCGAACCAGCGGCTCTTCCAGTCACGGATGATGCCAAGGCGATGCGCGTACGGATGGACGGTGTGAGTCATGGTAATTACTTGGGGTCAGATGAAAGACGTACGAAAACCTGGGAACGGCGGCGGCGGATAGGCGCTGAACGGCCCATAGCGCGCGGCATAGCACGGACGATCATGCCTGCGGAGTCCACGCGGATCTCCGTAACCTTGAGGGTGTCCATGTCCTCGCCACGAGCCTTTGCTGTCGCTGCTGCAGACTCGATGAGCTTCTTTATAGGAAGCGCAGCGCGCTTCGGGAGGAAGGTCAGCGCCGCTACGGCGTCCGCTACCTTCTTTCCCTTCACGAGCTCCGTAACGAGGCGCACCTTGCGGGGCGACTGGTTGTACGTGTCGATAGACGCGCGGATAGCCTTCTTGGCTTCCTCCTTGCGAATAGATGCGGGCTGCTTGTGAGTTCCGGTAGAGGCCATGATTATTTCTTCTTAGGCGCAGCAGGAGCGGCCTTCGCAGCCTTAGCGGCAGCGATCTCAGCCTGCTGCTTCTTCTGCTCGAGCTGCTTCTGCATCTTTCCTCCGTGACGAGTGAACTTCTTGGTCGAAGAGAACTCTCCTAGGCGGTGGCCTACCATCTCCTCGGTAACGAGGACGTCTACGTGCTTCTGGCCGTTATGGACACCGAAGGTGAACCCGATGAACTCAGGAGCGATCTGGCTTGCCCGTGCCCACGTCTTAATAGCCGGTGTTGAACTCGGCTTCTTGTCCTGAACTTTCTTCAGGAGCTTGATATCGACGTATGGGCCTTTTTTAAGGGAGCGGGACATAGATAGACAATGGAAAGCCCGCCAAGCGGGATAAGTAGAATCTATAGGAAACGCGAGGAAGTGTCAAACTTTACTGGCTTTTTAAGCATTGGAAACGCCCGATCCTAGGAGGGACCGGGCGCTCGGGGAAGACAGAGCCATTCCCCATAGTCTTTCTTCATGGTGAAGCCCATTTGACGGGCTGTGCCATCGTACCGGCGACGCATCCGTTGACGGTACTCCTTCAGGTATTCAGTGAGCCCGGCTTCGTCCATGTCCGGCAAGTCCGCGAAGTACGGCCACCGATAGAATCGGCAGGTATGAGCTCGATAGAGTCGCACACCCTTGAGACCGGTAAGCCGAGCAAACCGCATGGCCACCTGTACGAAGCGCTTTGGCCAATCCCTCAAATCAGGAGGGGTCGGTCGGTCAGGAACACCTTGAAGCTGTCTGATGCAAAGGAACCCTTTCCGGATCTCCATTGCCATAGCGAACAAGGGTAGTTTCTCGTCCCAAATCGCAAAGCCAGCTGCTGCTTCCCATACAATACGGTCTTCCGCAACACTACAGGTTCCCGGCTGATACATAAGCGTTATGCTCGCCTGCCGAGCATTCGGACTCATGCAGAAATTGCGGGCCGCAAGCTTATTGAATACCCTTAGCGTACGCTGATTCAGATAGAAGTAACAGAATTGCTTTTTCCAGCGGAGCCAACGGTATGTATTCCGGAGACCGATGATGACTTGAACGACGATCTCCCAAAACAGTGATTTCTTTTGCACGTTGGATTCTCCTCTGATCCATCTCCGGTATACCACTTATACGACATATGTCTATTATTGCCGCCGCACCCGGTATACTCCTATGTATATGATCGACTTCAACACCCCGAACGCCCGCCGGATGGAGATCCTTGGCGTCGTAATCCTCGTAGGACTCGTACTTGCCTTCACCGTCTGGTACATGGCTACCCATAAGGCTCCGGAGCCGTTCTCTGGTATCCCGGAGGTAGCGACGACCACTCCAGAGGTACTCGCACCGAAGGTTGTCGAGGAACACGGCCAGTACTACGACATCGAGGTCTCCTACCCTGCTGAGACCGCCCTCAAGGCCGCTCTAGGCGTCGAAGCGGACCAAGAGGCGGTTACTCTCATGGAGGACTTCGTCGAGGAGTCTGTGAGCGAATTCAAGAAGCAGGGGAACTTCGAGAACCTAACCGCCGAAGACGTCCAGATAATGGGACTCTCCGAAGACCGCAAGGAGAGCATCCAGATAGCGTATGAGGAGATCAAGGGAGAGAATACGGTCTCCTACGTCTATACGCTCTACGTGGATACACTCGGAGCGCATCCCAACACCTTCTACCGCACCTTCACCTTCGACCTTAAGACGGGCATGGAGCTCGATATCGCGAGCCTCTTCGTTCCCCGCTCCGATTATCTCCGCCGTCTCTCGGCCATATCCCAGTTCGAGCTCGCCAAGTCTCTCGGCGAGTTCGCGAACGTCGAGTACATCGGCCAAGGCACCAAGCCCGAGGCGCTCAACTTCCAAAGCTTCGTTATAGAGAACGACAACCTCGTCCTTTTGTTCCCCCCATACCAGGTTGCCCCGTATGCGGCTGGCAGCCAGGAGGTATCGATCCCGCTCGAGCAGGTAGCAGAGATCCTTAAGCCTGAATACCAGCCCTAGTACCAGTACCCGTTCACAAAGGATGCGGTCTGGTAGGTGGTGACGCTACCGTTCTCCATTCGCTCTTCGAAGCCGACCTTCATCTCAGGCCCTTCGTACATCCACTCCGCCTCGTTCCCGAGCATGCGCGTACGGAACGCCGCCTCTGTCTCCCCGTCCTCCATGCTTATGACGGCCATGAATCGAGCTAACGCTTCGAGCCGCTCGTCGGACATCGTTTCAAGCTCCTTCCGATCCTTGTCGTCATGCAGCATGCCGATGCGGAAATAGGTCCTGACGCAGCTTGCGGACGCAGTCTTAAAGAGTGCGTTCCTACGGAGGATCGCTTGAATCACGGACTCCTTGGTGTAGTCGGAGATCTCTCCCATCTTCATACGCTCCTCGTCCGCCGTGCGGTCCGCGACGCCGCGATCGCACTCCGGCGCACTCGCGAGCGCGTTTGCGGCTACGGACGGATGCCTTCCTTCTTCGGTAAAGACCACGGTCTCCGGTGCGGGCTCGGTCGTCGTTGCAGCGGCATCTGCGACGAGAGCTACGTCTTCTACGACAGGCTCTTTCTGCCCTACGAAGAACACGACACCGATACATACGGCGAGAAACGCAGCACCGATAAGTGGAACGAGGATATAGAGCTTCATATCCTCTAGCCTAGCATCAAAAAGAAAAGCCCCGCTTTCGCGGGGCCGTTTCTTATCGTTTCTTCCCAACCTTTCGGCGAGAGACGATGAACTTGTTCGAGTACTTCTTCGGCGTACGGGTCTTCTGTCCCTTGCCGGTCGGCTTGCCCCACATGGACTTCGCGCG
>JAZKIS010000013.1:0-8650 GCA_040384725.1 Patescibacteria group bacterium
GCGTACGGGTCTTCTGTCCCTTGCCGGTCGGCTTGCCCCACATGGACTTCGCGCGGCGGAGACCACGTCCCTGCTTACCCTCACCACCTCCATGAGGATGGTCAACCGGGTTCATCGCAGTACCGCGGACGGTTGGGCGGATACCCTTCCAGCGAGACTTTCCTGCCTTTCCGTAGTTCTGAAGACGCTGCTCCTCGTTGCCAACGGAACCAACAGATGCCCACGCGGACTCGATAACCTTGCGGATCTCGCTTGAAGGCATCTTGATCTGCGCGTACCCAGCGTCATGCGCGACGATCTCGGCGTAGTTTCCCGCGGAGCGTGCGATGCGCGCACCAGCGCCCGGACGAAGCTCAACGTTGTAGATGAAGGTTCCGGAAGGAATCTTGCCGAGCGGAAGGCGGTTACCCGTCTTGATCGGTGCCTTCTCAGACACGATGAACGTGTCGCCCACCTTCATGTCCTTAGGGACCGTGACGTAGCGGCGCTCGCCGTCTGCGAATACCACGAGTGCGATGAACGCCGTGCGGTACGGGTCGTACTCGATGGTCTCGACGCGCGCCGGGATGTCGTGCTTGTTGTACTTAAAGTCGACGTCGCGGAGGCGCTTCTTATGACCGCCACCCTGGTGACGCGTCGTGATGCGGCCCGCGTTGTTGCGGCCTGCCTGATTCTTCTTCGAAGAGAGGAGCGCCTTATGCGGCTTCACGCCAGGCGTAAGCACGCCACGGTACGTGACGACGGTCATGCTGCGGCGGGATGCGGATGTTGGCTTGAAAGACTTCATAGTAATCAGGTTATGCGAAGGTGATGGTGTCTCCTGACTTCAGGTACACATAGGCCTTGTGACGGCGTGCGCGGGTACCGACACCACGGCGGGTGCGGAGCGACACCTTCTTTGCCGGAAGGTTTACCATGCGGACCTTCATCGGCGTCACCTTGTAGGCGGCGATGATTGCGTTAGCCACGTCAATCTTCGTCGCCGATGGCGATACCTCGAAGACGTACACGCCATTCTCCGAAGAGATGAGTGCCTTCTCGGAGAACCACGGGCGCTTCAGGATGTTCGCGAGGCGCGCGTCGTCGGAAGGCAAGATGCCACGACCCCAGTTACGGGTCTCGGACTTCGGCTTCTTTGCCTTCGTTGTCTTCTTGTCGTTAGAGAAAAGTGCCATACAAGTAGTGTTATGCCTTCTTCGTTAGGCGAGCCGCGAGGATCGGAAGGGACTCGGAAGGATTCTCGATAACGAGGAACTTCTTGTTCACGAGGTCGACCGGGTTCAGGTTGCGCACCTCCTCGAGCGTAAGGCTGCCGATGTTGCGGTAGGACTTCTCAGAGTTCGTATCCTTCTTCGCGAAGGCGAAGACGGCTGCGTTCTTGCGCTTGGTTGCGAGCTCTGCGACGCCTGATGCCTTTGCGAGCGCCTTGATCATACCCATAGCGTCTGCGGTCTTTGGTGTCGCGAATGCGAAGGAGTCCACGAAGAGGACCTGGCCGTCGCGATGCTTGCGCGAGAGCACGGTTGCGAGTGCCGCAACGCGCATCTTCTTGTTGATCTTAACGGTGTAGTCCTTCTCTGCGCGTGGACCATGGGTTACGCCTCCACCCCTCCAGATAGGAGAGCGAGTCGAGCCGTGACGCGCGCGTCCTGTTCCCTTCTGCTTCCAAGGCTTCTTACCACCTCCGGAAACCTCACCACGGAACTTGGTGTGTGCGGTTGTCGGGCGAGCGTTCGCCTGCATGCCGATAACGACCTGGTGCACGAGGTCAGAGTTCCACTTAACCCCAAAGAGTTCAGCTGGAAGAGAGACAGAACCTGCCTTCTCACCCTTTCCGTTCCAGACGGTTGCCTCAAGAGACACCTCCTTAAGAGCGCTTTTCGGCATAGGGGCAGCCGCTACCTTCTTGGCAGGAGCCTTCTTTGCGACAGTTTTCTTTGCGGGGGTAGCCATAGTACTAAAATTACATCGAACGGATCTCGACGAGCGCGCCAGGAGCTCCTGGGATAGCGCCCGAGATGATCATCTCGCCGGTAGCGGCGTTAACCTTCAACACCTTGAGGTTCTCGACCGTGACGCGGTCAGAACCCATGCGACCGGCCATGCGCATGCCCTTGGCAACGCGGCCTCCTGCACGACCTCCACCACCGATCGAACCTGCCTCGCGCTCCGAGTGCTTCTGACCGTGCGAGCGGCGACCTCCATGGAAGCCATGGCGCTTAACCACGCCCGCGAAGCCCTTACCCTTCGAGGTAGACGCGACAACGACCACGTCGCCCTCTGCGAAGGTGTCTGCCTTGATCTCGGAACCGACCTCGAGGTCGGTCGAGTCGACGCGGAACTCCTTCATGACCTTGTAGGCCTTGCCCTTGGTGTGTCCGAGCTGAGCCTTGTTCACGCGCGCTTCCTTCTGGTCCTGAAAGGCGACCTGAACGGCCGAGTACTTGTCGGCGCCATCCGTGGTCTTCACCTGCGTCACAACAATCGGTCCCGCGTTAACCACGGTACCGGCGAACACTTCGCCCTTGTCATTGAAGACCTGGGTCATGCGTCCTTTGCGAGCGAGGATGAATTTCATGGGTAAAAATAAAGCGCGCCTTCAATAGCGCGTTCAGCTCCCTCGGAGCCTCCCGGCCATTGGTCCGGGGTCCGAAGACGCCGTACATAGCAACTCAGGGACTATACACGGTTCTCTTTCGGGATGCAAATCCCGTGCTAGAGTTCCTTTGTCATCGTTTGGATGGCAGAAAGGACAGTTGCTTCCGATGGAAGACATCAAAAACTGGCCCCAGGACGTCGGCGACGGCGGCACGGGCTGCATCGGCGACGGTGGAGGCGGTTGCCTCGGTGACGGCGGGTCCAAGACCTGCTTCCCCATCAAGGACGACTGAGCTTCCGGCCTGAAGCTCGATGGAGGCCCGGCGCATGCGCCGGGCCTTTTCCTATACACACCCCTTATCCCAGCAATAGAGCGCAGACTCGGTACACTAAAGGAGCCACGCATTCGGCATGGCAGTAACGGAGGTTTCTCATGCGGTGTAACTACTAGGTAAGTACGAAAACTGCGTGAAAGGAGGTGGATCCTTCTCATGAGGCGGCATGCGGCCCCTCATGTCCCGGGCCCGGCGCGTGTGCGCCGGGCCTTCTCATTATGTAGAAACGCCCCGCTAAGCAGGGCGCTTTTTATTCTTTCCCAGGGTTTTCCTTGATCCCTTGGTAAGTTGGCCGGTGACCGGGCACCGCCGTACCATGACGTACTCGATCCCTTCGGGCCGAGTACCGTCCTTCCGGATCCTCTTTTTCCAGTTCTCCTTGAGGGCTGGAAGAGGGGCTCCTTCCCGATGATCCACATCAAGGGGCTCGGCTACTGCGCGCGCCATGCTTGCTTCTGGATCAGGTACGAGACCCATCCATGCACCATGCGCCTTTTTATACTCACGCTTTCTTTCTTCAGTAGGTACGGTCTTTATTCCGTCAACCATCTGTGTAACCTTTCAAACAAAGAACAGTCGCTTAGCATAGCGTACTTGGGAATAAGTATCATCTTCCTCTAAAACAAGGGCCCTGTTGCGCATGCGCAACAGGGCCCTTCCAGGTCGAGGACTTCTACAGTCCGCAGAGATGCTTCAGGTACTCGTCGGTGAGCAATTCGAGATACGGATTCCCTGCGAGCAGGGGCCGGATCTCTTCGAATTCAACGGCATCCAGCCAGTAGAGCGCCAGGACCGCCACCACTTCATCCAATCGCTCGGGGAAACCCGAGAAAGAGGCGATGTGGTCGCCGGCGCGCACTGCGCCACCATAGTGATCCTTCTCTTCGTCCCGGCTCTGAAGGCTAAACGTATGCTCCGGATGCGAGCCGAGACGGCGTGCCTTCTCCTGACAGAATGCCAGGTATCGTTCTAGCTTTTCCTCGTCTGGATTGCCGCAGGACGCGATCAGGAGCGGAAACCCCTTGGAGTTTGCGAGGCAGAAATAGCCTCCCAACTTCCCCGCTGCATTGAGTTCGGCCGCCAACGGCGACGACTCGGACAGAAGATCGAAAACCGCGAATTGGGCGCCGTCTAGCGCGGCTTGCAGGTCTGAGTGTTTCTCGTCGGCCAGCACGTGAGCTCTCCTTCTTTCAATCTGCTCTATCGGCACTATGCAACAGTTCGTCTGCAAAAGCAAAAGCGTCCTTCCGGGAGATGTCTCATGTGCGAAAGCCCCTACCGCGCATGCGATAGGGGCCTTGAAGCAAACAGTCTTCCAGCGATCAAGCGTACCTGCGGGCTTCTTCCCACGAGAAACCAAGTTTCTCTGCGAGCCTCGTGATCCCTGAGCGAGCAGCGACTGCCGTCACTCCGAGGATAACGATCTCAGGGTTCGGGTCTTCGCCCGTACTGCGACGCACCGTATGCTTGCGCGCGAGCGTGTCGTTGAGCATCCGGTTACATCCCCGCAGCTTCTTGATCAGGAACTTGCGCTTGAGGACCTGGCGTCTCTTCCACCAGCGTTTGATATTCATGGAACAATCTCCTTCGATTCCTGTCCCGACAATCTCATACGTGGAATACAAAAGCAAAGCCGCCCTCTCGGACGGCTTCTCGTCAATCATGACGCCTGAAAACAGGGTGAGGGTTATTGCAGCTTATGCGGCCATTTGATTCCTATACGAATAGCCATCCATGTAGGGTTGGAGCTGCTGAGTAATTTCCTCTGAGAGTGGCTCAAAGTAATTGGTATGCTCTGCGACAACGTCTCCACGCCCAATCCTAATAAGGGCTTCGGCGGTAGCTTCAGTTAGATTTGAATTCGCATTGAACGTTGGAATAAGCGACTCGAGGATATCCGGATTCTTGAGTATGGTCTCAGCCATAGGTCCGTATTCCACTCGGTGTTCTCTAACAAAAGAACCATAGGAATCGTCTTCGTTCCGTGCATTGAGACGCGCTGTAAGTCTATTAGCTTTGAAAGCACTGTCTGCAAGAAGCTTCCTTAAGACATCTGGCGAAAGGGTCTTGAAGAAGTTGAATTCATTACTAATGTTACGGATTCCATTTTCTCGCGCAGAAAGTATCTCATTCGCAATAAAGTCGAAATCGATGTCATCAACTGAGCGCCAGTCCGACTCGCGAATAAAATCTGTGAGCTCTCCTGCGCGCGCAATTTCTCGGATAATCGCATTGTGATCTACATTCTTGAATCTGTGGAGCGTCCCCCTAAAAGCACGCATCATCCCTGTACGCAGTATGGCGTCCGCGGCGTTCGGATGGTTCTCTTCATGCAGCACGCTTATGTAGTATCCTAGCCCCGTCATGTCACCGGGCGTCATTCTGTCGATGAGAATTCGCTCGTCTTCTGGATTTAGCTGTTCTCCTCTGTTTCCCAAAGAGCGCAGCAGTTCGAATGGAGGAGCCTTTTGAGCCAAGAGCGTCAAGGTCTCGTCGGAAACTTGAGTGAACGCATGTCTGTGCTCAAGAAGGAACGAAGATTCTCCATGCTCCACGAACAGGTGCGCCGTCTCAGCAGAGAGTCTCTCTGTCGAATATTGATACGTGTAGGTGCTCATAAAGGGACCTTGGGTTAACAGGCCTCCTTTTCCTGAACGTAAGAGCTGCTGTGCGAGTTCTTCTTTGGACAGGACCTCTGACCAGAATCCTGGCGCCCGCATGTATGCATTTAATATCTTCTCCCCGTTACCCTGTGCAATAGCAGAAAAAGCCACTCCTTTAATCTCGCTTGAGTCCTCGGGCAAGGCTTCTCCTAAAATATCCCCCAGGACGGCCTTTTGGTCTTCGTTCTCCCTCCCCTCTACCATGCGCTTGTGGCGGAGCTCGTTCACTCGCGGATCTTTCCCATACCCGAACCCTTCGATGGATTCGTCTATCTCGTAGAGGAACCGTAGATCATCCACGGCAAGCGGTTCTCCTTGACTGGCCTTCGCCTCGATCGCGGTCATACGACGCATGTCCTCAGACTTTTTCTTAAAGGAGTCAGCCCTATCGCCGAAGGACGCGAGCTTCTCATCCACGATCTCTTGGAGGATCGGCTCGACACCTTGCTGCGAAAGCACGCCACGCACCTCGGCAATCTGATCTTCCTGCATACGAACGGCTATGCGTGGCTCGGTCGGAACTACCGCGACGTCATCCTTGAACGTGTAATACACATGGAAGTCACCTTGCCTCACTTGCGTTTCAGCGGTTGATTTACCAGCGGTGCACCACCCGGTTCCTTTTCCTTCAAGAGATTCGTAGAGCTTGCTCGCCTCGTCCATATTTCCCTTCTCGTATACGATCCACTCGCCACGAGTGATATCCGCACGCTCGAGCCGACCTTCCTGCGCTTCACCGATCGCGTTGGCGTACAGATCCGAGAACTTGCTCTCCGCATAGAGCTCGTAATGCTCATCCGTGTCGAATTTCTCCGTATCCCCTTTTGCGAGCCATTCGAGCTTGTCCGCTACGGTGGCAAGCGCTTCACGATGAATCTCTGGATACGGCGCAACCGTATCTTTGCTGCGTTTCTTGAATGCCTGCCGTTCCTTATCGAACTGCGAGAGCTTCGTGATGCTCCTAAACGCCAGATACTTGAACCAGGTCGGGTATACGGCATCATCGCTCGTGAAATACTCAGCCCACTCATCAAGGCTCTTAGCTTGATCCTGACGGACTATGTCTATCATCTGCTTCCTTTGGTCCGGAGTGAACTCCTCTACGGCTTGGCCGCGTTCTCGGTACACGCGCTTTTGCAACTCGAAGTAGGATTCGGGAAACTGTTCCTCCTTGATAACGAGCTCGTCATAAAGGAACGGCTTCAGCAGCATGAGGTTACGCTCTCGCTTCTTCTGGTCCGGATACGTCAGGATAGTATCCAAGCGATCCAGGTATGTGCCAATGCGCGCCTCGGGAGTATTGGGGATTCGCTCTCCCTTTGCTGCAGCGTTCTGTACCGCTTTCTCTATCTGCGGTTCCGTATGAAGTTCGGGAAGTTTATTCCGTAGCGGACCAGTTTCGAAGGGAGCCATGTTGTTCCTAGAGTATAAAGCAAAGCCGCCCTTTCGGGCGGCTTTGCTTTATACCCTTTCGAGTTAGACCATCTTCACGTCGATCGTGACGCCGGAAGGCAGGGTGAGGTTCGTGAGAGCCTCGATAACCTTCGGGTTCGGCGACAGGATGTCGATCAAGCGCTTGTGGATGCGCATCTCGAACTGCTCACGCGCGTCCTTGTGGACGAACGTCGAGCGGTTCACGGTCCAGCGCTTGATCTCGGTTGGAAGCGGAACCGGGCCGACGATCTGCGCGTCGAAGCGGTTAGCTGTGTCCATGATCTGCTTCACCGAGAGATCCAGGATCTTGTGCTCGTAGGCACGAACGCGGATCCGGAGCTTCGGCTCAGCTGCTGGAGCTGCCTCCTTCTTTACGGTCTTCTTCGCGGTTGTAGCCATACGAGTAAGAAGTTAGATCGGGTTAGGCAACGATCTTCGTAACCACACCTGCGCCCACCGTCTTGCCACCCTCGCGAACCGAGAATCGGAAGTTGTCCTCAAGCGCGATTGGCGCCGTGAGCTTTACCTTGAAGGTAACGGTGTCGCCCGGCATAACCATCTCCTTTCCTTCCGGAAGCGTTACCTCGCCGGTAACGTCGGTGGTACGGACGTAGAACTGAGGCTTGTAGCCCGAGAAGAATGGCGTGTGACGGCCTCCCTCGTCCTTGGAGAGGATGTAGACCTCTGCCTCGAACTCGGTGTGCGGCTTCACGGAACCAACCTTCGCGAGAACCTGTCCGCGATGGACGTCCTCCTTCTTCGTTCCGCGAAGGAGAATACCAGCGTTGTCGCCAGCCATTCCCTCCTGGAGCTGCTTGTTGAACATCTCGATACCGGTGACGGTTGTCTTGGCAGTGTCCTTGAGACCAACGATCTCGATTTCCTCGCCGACCTTTATCACACCGCGCTCGATGCGTCCGGTGATAACGGTACCGCGTCCTTCGATCGAGAAGATGTCCTCGATTGGCATGAGGAACGGCTTGTCGAGCTCGCGCTCAGGCTGTGGGAAGTACGTGTCCATAGTGTCCACGAGCTCCTTAACCTTGAGTGCCCACTGGTCGTCTGCGGACGTTGCCTCAAGAGCCTTGAGACCGGAACCGCGGATAACCGGCGTTGTCGCTCCGTCGAAGCCCTGCTTGGTGAGAAGCTCGCGCATCTCTTCCTCGACGAGGTCGAGCATGTCCGAGTCGTCCACCATATCAACCTTGTTGAGGAAGACGATGAGCTTCGGAACACCAACCTGCTTTGCAAGGAGGATGTGCTCGCGGGTCTGCGGCATTGCGCCGTCGGTCGCGGCAACCACGAGCACTGCGCCGTCCATCTGGGCAGCACCGGTGATCATGTTCTTGATGTAATCGGCGTGGCCCGGCGCGTCGATGTGCGCGTAGTGGCGGTTCGGCGACTCATACTCAGAGTGGTGAAGGGCGATGGTAATACCACGAGCCTTCTCCTCTGGAGCGTTGTCGATGTTATCGACGTTCTCCGCGCGGGCCTTGTAGCCAGCGGCGGTGTTGAGGTTGAGCACATTGAGAATACCGGCGGTGAGCGTGGTCTTTCCGTGGTCCACGTGACCGATGGTACCCACGTTCATGTGCGGCTTGCTTCGGTCGAATGCTTCTG